>NZ_WJNG01000017.1 GCF_009649745.1 Aquibacillus halophilus
CCTATGGGAACAGCGCGTGTCCGAAGACCCCGGAAGAATCGCTTTTTGATTCTGAGGAGGCTGAGGCCGTGCCCATGGAAAGCGAAGTATTCTGCCGGAACGGCATGTAAGCATTCAACTTTAATTACTGTCAGAGATAAAAGATACTACGACGTAGTCTATGGATATTCTGTCACAACAATGGTCTTATAAAAAAACATCTTTTCATACGCCAGATAGGCTATAACTCTCAAAAACTCCTCAATAGATTTATGCCCATTATTGCCTTGGGTGGTAGCGGAAATGATAATAAATGAATAGGTTAATCATGTAGATTGAATTTAGAGGGAGGAACAGTTCATAATGCCAAAAAGAGGAAATAATGGTTCTAATCCATATGGAAATCAAATGAATTGGGATCAACAACCATATCCACCAAACTTTGAAGGCCCGTTACCAGGCCCAGGCGGAGGAGGCTGGAATCAGCAGCCATACCCGCCAAACTTTGAAGGCCCGTTACCAGGCCCAGGTGGAGGAGGTTGGAATCAGCAGCCATACCCGCCAAACTTTGAAGGCCCGTTACCAGGCCCAGGTGGAGGAGGTTGGAATCAGCAGCCATATCCGCCAAACTTTGAAGGCCCGTTACCAGGCCCAGGTGGAGGAGGCTGGAATCAGCAGCCATACCCGCCAAACTTTGAAGGCCCATTACCAGGCCCAGGTGGAGGAGACTGGAATCAGCAACCATACCCGCCAAACTTTGAAGGCCCATTACCAGGCCCAGGTGGAGGAGGCTGGAATCAGCAGCCATACCCACCAAACTTTGAAGGCCCGTTACCAGGCCCAGGCGGAGGAGGATGGAATCAGCAGCCATACCCGCCAAACTTTGAAGGCCCGTTACCAGGTCCCAACAACGCAAACTGGAACCAGACGCCATCTAACCAGCAAGGCTTAAACAATGGAGCTTGGAATCAAATGCCATCAAATTTTGGGTCGTTACCGGGTCTTTATAACGAGTAAGAGAATAAGAAATTACCAAAAAAATTAAGAGAACTGCTTTAAGGTTAACTATTCGTTTAGTTAACCTTTTGTTTTGAATAAAACAAATAAGAGGAGCGGATACCTCTGGAATGTCCTAATGCTTTATATAATTTTTAAAAATATAATTTTGCTGTCGGTCTATCTAAGTGATAGACTATTAAGAAAACTGGAGATTGTTAGACTTATATTTTCATGAACAGAACGCGAGATAGTGATTTTTTAATCCTTTGATCCATAGATATGTGGGTAATTTAAGTGATGATGCTAGTTTGATAAAATAGGGGGTAATACTAAATGATTCAAAATGTAAAAGAACAAATTAAAACTACTAAAAGTTACTTAAGAAAACAAACACTAAATACAATTCTAGAACAATTTGATGGTAATTTAATGGGCCTTAGTCAGACAGAACGTCGCATTAAATATGACAAGATGAAGGTAGACGCTTATAGCTTTTTCCGAGGAAGTGCTTATTTATTTTATTATGATGTGACGAATATTCCATTTTCCTATCATACACCTGAAGATAAACCGACATGGGTGATGGGTGACCTTCATTTTGATAATTACAGCGGCTTTCAAAACGAAGATGAACAGATTGTATTTGATGTTGATGATTTTGATGAAGGTTATCTCGGTTCCTATTTATTTGATGTCTTACGCATGGTAGTCAGTATTCGCTTGTTCACGGAACAGCAAGGTTTTTCCGAAGCAGACCAAGACAAATTTGTGGAAGTGTATTTAAAATCCTATTGCAAGAAACTAAAGAAGTTTGCAGAAGGGGAAGCTGACCCGGTTACAACACAATTTACAACTGAAAATACAAAGGGCCGTATCAAGAAGATGTTAACAAAACTAGAAGACCGTAAAGCAACTCATGAACTTCATAAACAAACAACTATCGATGAAAATGGCAACAGAATATTTACTCGAGAGAGCATAAAGTTGGAATCCATATCGAATAATGAGTACAAGGGAATCATGAAGAACTGGAACCAATATCTCGAAAGCTTAACTGAAGAATCCTTTCTAAATGAAGAACACTATCAAATTAAGGACATTGTTAAGAAAAAAGGTTCGGGCATTGGTTCGACTGGATTAAAACGGTTTTATATATTGATAGAAGGACAACAGGATAATGTACATCATGATGACATCATTTTAGAGGTAAAGGAAGCACGTGCGCCTATTCCAACGTACTTCTTTCCCTATAATGAAGCATTTTGGAATGCAAATAAACATCAAGGAAAGCGCGTAATAACAACTCAACAAGCAATGCATCACAAAGCGGACCCGTATTTGGGTTACTTTACCATCAATAATCGGGAATTCTATGTCCGTGAACGCTCTCCTTATGAGAAGGATTTAAAACCCAAGCATCTTCAGGAGTGGAAGGAAGTAAAACGAACATTAAAGACGATGGGTAAAATAACGGCAAAAATTCACTCGCGAGCTGACACGGATATTGAGCATGGAATTCTTAATTATCATAGTGAACAGGAAATCCTAAAGGCAATCGACGGAGACAATAGTGGATTTGTAAAAGAAATGGTTATGTGGTCAAAGTTTTATAAAAACCGTGTGGAAGAGGATTACGGATTATTTAATGAATGGTTAACGGAGAGCTTCTACAAGAAATAGTTTTTTATAACTTTCTCACAGTCCATTTTTTTGCTCAACAAATTGGAGTGTGAGAAAGAATTTATTAGATCTTGAAATTTTAATAGAGGGGTTAAAATATGTTAGAAAAACACCGAAAAGTATCAGCTAAATCTGTTAACTGTACTATTATCACTGTTAGTGACACTAGAACAGAGGAGAATGATAAAAGTGGGCAGTTGATTAAAAAACTGTTAACTGAACAAGGACATGTCATATCAGATTATACAATTGTACATGATGAACAAGATGAGATTAATCGAGCGCTCGAAAAGGCAACTGAAGATTCGGGAGTAGCTGCGGTTATATTAAACGGAGGAACAGGTATAGCAAAAAGAGACGTGACGATCGAGGTAGTTCAATCATCATTAGACAAGGAAATTCCCGGGTTTGGAGAACTCTTTCGAATGTTAAGCTATCAAAAGGATATCGGGTCAGCTGCACTTCTATCACGTGCAATTGCAGGGGTGATAAACAATACGGCTGTCTTTTCAATCCCGGGATCTTCTGGTGCTGTTCGTTTAGCAATGAATGACCTAATCCTACCTGAATTAGGTCATATTGTAATGGAAGTAGAGAAAGATAACTGAAAAGTTGGCATTCGAGTCAATTTCATAATCACCTTACACAGCAATTTGCAACTCCCTATAATTTGAGTACGATTTGGCCCAATTATGTGTGATGACAATTTAGAAAATTAGTATTATGAAATTGACTAATTATGATTAATTGTTGTCTCGTTTGTAATCGCCACTTTTTCCGCCAGTTTTTTCTTGTAAGTATGTTTGTCCAATAACCATGCCTTTGTCAACTGCCTTACACATATCGTATATGGTTAGAGCAGTAACAGAAGCCGCGGTAAGTGCTTCCATTTCAACACCTGTATTCCCCTTAGTTTTGACCTCTACCGTTATTAATAACTCCTGATTTTCATGCTCATGTAACTGCCAATCAAAAGTTATGTCAACTCCGCTAAGTGGAAGCGGGTGGCACATGGGAATGATTGTAGAGGTTTGTTTGGCTGCCATAATACCAGCAACTTGGGCAACAGCTAATACGTCTCCTTTACCAACTTTATGATTAGTGATTTGTTGGTATATTTTTTTATTAACGAAGATGCTTGAATGGGCGATTGCTTTTCGGAATGTTGCTGATTTCTCTGTAATGTCGACCATCTTTGCTCGACCTTGTTCGTTCATATGTGTAAATTCTGACAAATTCATCACCTCAATATTACTTTTGTTAATCGTATCCTACATTATAACAAAAAAGTAGGTAAAGTATTTACTCCTAGTAGACCTATACTTATGCTATTGATAGAATTGGTATGTAAGTATTGTGAAAGGTCGGTCATCGATGAAAAAAAGTAGACATTACCATCTGTTCTTAATTGGTATAATTATTTTATTATCCGCATGTTCAATGAATTCAACTCCAAATGAGAATCAAGAAGAAAATATAGATTTAACTATTTCGGCAGCCTCTAGTATGGTAGAGGTCCTAGAAGAGCTTCGTACAAATTTTGAACAAGAAAACAACACAATTAATGTTTCATTTAACTTCGGCTCATCCGGATCCTTGCAACAACAAATAGCTCATGGTGCACCGGTGGACATATTTATCTCAGCTGCAGAGGATAAGTTTCACCCTTTGCTTGACCAAGGAATGATAGTAGATAACTACTATACAACTATTGTAGAAAATGAACTTGTCTTAATTGAACCAACCCATCAGGATAATAAAATGATGTCTTTTGATGATTTGCTGGGAGAAGAAGTTCAGACTATCGCCATTGGGACGCCAGAAACCGTTCCGGCAGGTTACTATGCAAAGGAATTACTAGAAAATTTAGAGCTATATGATCTACTTCAGGAAAAGTTGATTCCTACAAAAGATGTACGTCAGGTATTAAATTATGTAGAGACAGGTAATACTCGGGCAGGAATTGTTTATCGAACAGATGCATTAAGCTCTAATTTAGTTCGAATCGTTGAGACTGCGAGCAAAGAGAGTCACTCTCCTATTAATTATCCGATTGGGGTCCTAAAACAATCTCAACAAAAAGAAGCAGCTATTTTATTTTTTAATTACATAACGAGCGAGAAGTCTTTAAAAATTTTTGAAGAGTATGGGTTTGTGCCTGTGAGGGATTCTTGATGCTAACAAGTCAATTTTGGGAACCAATTCAATTATCACTACTAGTTGCTACTTGTGCAGCAATTATTGTTGCCTTTAGTGGTACGGTTATTGGTTGGTTTATGTCCAGAAAAAAATTTAAAGGGAAAACGGCAATAGAAACAATAATGCTATTACCTATTGTGTTACCACCAACAGTCATTGGCTTTTTGCTAGTCATTTTATTTGGTAGAAATGGGCCAGTTGGTGAACTAATTCATTCACTTTTCAATCAATCTATTTTATTTACAGTTTGGGCCGCGATCATCGCTGCGATTGTTGTTTCATTTCCTTTAATGTACCAATCAGCTAAAACAGGGTTTCAATCAATCGGAAAAGATATTCATGAAGCGGCCCGAATTGATGGTGCAAATGAACGGGAAATCTTAAGATATATATCAGTTCCACTATGCTATAAGTCACTCGTAGCGGGTGTAACATTAAGCTTCGCTAGAGCATTGGGTGAATTTGGTGCAACAATCATGTTTGCTGGAAATATCCCTGGAAGGACTCAAACAATCCCGACAGCTATCTATGTAGCTTTTGAGTCGAATCAAATGTCATTGGCATGGGCTTGGGTTCTTTCAATCATTGTAATATCCTACATTATGCTTTTTCTGTTACGCAGGTCTAATTAAATGTGACATTTTAGTGACAATAACCCTAATACAAATGGCGTGTGGGATATAACCCCCACACGCCATTGTTTTAGGATGGATTAATAGCTTCTTCTAAATCCTCTTCTTTTGGTACATCCTCACTGTCCTCACTATCTTCAGTATCACTATTGTTCATATAGTTAGTAATAACAGCGGTTACAGGGCAGTACCGGACGATTCCCTCAGCGATTTTCATTGCAGCTAAAACCACTAAAACCATCGATCCTTGATGATAAGGACGACGCATCATTTTAACGCTAGCATAGGTCAAAAGAGTAAAACCACATGTAATTCTTACTAGTGCATTCAATATACCGATATTTTGTCGAATCATTTCTTTCCATCCTTTCATAACTTAGTGCGTTGTATTTAACGGTGTGTTACTATAAAAAAAACAAGAGAATTTGGGGAGATTTCCATGAATGAGCATCTTTATCGTTGGAGAAATAAAGAGTTAAGAGAGCATGTATCTGTTGTTGATGGAACACTTGCACCAACCTTGGTTCTTAAAAATGCAATTTACTTAAATGTTTTTTTAAAACAATGGATTAAGGCACATATATGGATATACAAAGATAGAATTGTATATGTGGGAGACAATTTCCCGACGAATACATTAAATACGGAAATAGTTAACTGTGAGAAAAAATACATTGTACCAGGCTATATTGAACCACATGCACATCCTTTTCAACTATATAATCCCCTACAACTGGCAGAATATGCATCAAAAACTGGTACCACAACTCTGGTGAATGATAATTTGTTGTGGATGAATCTAATCACTCAAAAGAAAGCGTTTACACTATTGGATGATTTCATGACATTACCGATTTCTATGTACTGGTGGACTCGCTTTGATTCACAAACCTTGCTTCAAAATGAACATGAAATATTTCATGATTCAAATATTTTAGCCTGGCTTAACCATAAAGCTGTGATACAAGGAGGAGAGTTAACTTCTTGGCCACAAGTCTTAGCGGATGATGACCACATTCTTTATTGGATGCAAGAAGCTATCCGACTAGGGAAACCAATCGAAGGTCACTTTCCTGGAGCTTCTGAGAGTACATTAACTAAAATGAAATTACTTGGAGCCAGCGCTGATCACGAGTCAATGACAGGGGAAGAAGTGTTTAAACGTATTAGTCTTGGCTATCAGGTTGGTTTAAGGTATTCTTCCATCCGTCCAGATTTACCAAGAATTTTATCTGAACTCAAACAATTGGGGATGAATAACTTCGATGCGTTGACAATGACGACAGATGGCTCTACACCTGCTTTTTACGAAAAGGGATTGATGAATCAGTGTATTGAAATAGCAATACAACAAGGCGTTCCAATCATAGATGCTTACATGATGGCTAGTTTTAACGCAGCTAAACATTTTAATATGCATGAACGTTTAGGAAGTATTGCTCCGGGTAGAGTAGCCCATCTTAATATATTGGAATCGAAGGAAAATCCAACCCCAACGTCAGTAATAGCTAAGGGTCAATGGATGAAAAAGGATGGGCAATTCAGCAATGATAAAGTAAAGATTGACTGGAGAAGCTATGGAATCCAACCGTTAGAGCTAGACTGGGATTTAGAGGAATCAGATCTGCAATTTTCACTGCCAATTGGCTTGCGGATGGTAAATGATGTCATTATTAAACCATATGCAGTCTCGATAGACGGAAATGTAGAAGAAATAGATCGAAATCATGATGAATCATTTTTAATGCTTATTGATCGAAAAGGTAAATGGCGTGTAAATACACTAATTAAGGGGTTCACTACCAACCTCGGTGGACTAGTAAGTTCATATTCGACAACTGGTGATATCGTGCTTATTGGAAAAAGTAAACATGATTTAACAATAGCTTTTAACAGAATGAAAGAACTGGGTGGTGGAATTGTTCTTGCCGATAAAGGGGAGATTATTTTTGAACTTCCTTTAACACTGTCAGGTTTAATGTATGAAGGTAGTATGGAAAAGTTAATTGAGAAGGATAAGCAATTAAATAACACACTGAAACAATATGGATATATGTATAATGATCCCCCTTATAACTTGTTGTTTTTATCATCGATTCATTTACCCTTTATTCGTATTACCCCTCAAGGGATTGTTGATGTTAAAAAGAAAGAGATATTATTTCCTGCTATCATGAGGTAAGTTTGTTATAATCAAAAAAAGAGAAATTTCACTATAATGTATGATAGAAGGGGTGTACGGGGATAAATGAGAAACTATTATTGGAAATCTTTGATCTTAATTTTTTTAATTATGACTGTAATAGTAGCATGTTCAAAAGAGGAACAAGTGGCAGAACCTAATCCGAATAATGAAGTAGAGGACCCAGAACCAATCGAAGAACCGGAGGAACCGGAACCAGAAGAACCTGCTTTTAAAAACATGTATCCGTTTAGTGGAGAACCGACAAATGATGAGGTAAACGATCGTGCTGTAGCAGTGATGGTTAATAATCATCCACAAGCTAGACCACAGACTGGACTTAACAAAGCGGATATTGTCTTTGAAATATTAGCGGAAGGAAATATTACTAGATTGATGGCGATATTTCAAAGTGAGAAACCGGATGTTGTTGGACCAGTAAGAAGTGCGCGTCCTTATTACTTTAATATAGCCGATGATTATGGTGCTATCTATGTTCACCACGGTGCAGCTGGATTTATTTTAGATATGCTGAAGGCAGGAGCTGCTGATCATTTAGAAGGTATGTTTTATGATAATGACCGTCATCTTTTTAAACGTGAGGATTTCCGAGTTGCTCCTCATAACTCATATTTAATATTTGATGCTGTCTATGAAGTTGCACAGGGTAAAGGGTATGAAGTGGAAGAGGATCACAAAGCCATACCATTTTTAAATGAAGAAGAGATAATGGCAATTTCAGGAGAAGTTGCTAATGAAATTAGTTTTAATTATGAGGCGACTCCAGTAAGATACACCTATGATACTGAAAGCGAAAAGTACTTTCGGTTCAATGGAGAAGAACAAACTACAGATCTTGAAACAGGGGAACCGATTCAACTTGATAATGTTTTCTTTGTAGAAACTTATCACGAAGTAGTTGATAGTGCGGGAAGACGAGAAATAGACTTTAGTTCCGGCGGAAATGCTTATCTATTTCAAAAGGGTAAAGTTCAATCATTAGAGTGGCAAAACATAGATGGACAAATTATACCAGTTCAAAATGGCGAGCCGGTAGGTTTTGTACCGGGTAAAACATGGATTAATGTGATACCTACAAGTACAGGTTTAGAAGGTGCCTCCATTCAGTAATATGTCCAGTATAAAGAGAGGTGATCGGAATGCAAATTGATAAGTTGCGCGGGGAACAATTAGATCAATTGTTTGATGCAATTCTAACGCTACAGGATAGAGAGGAATGTTACCGTTACTTCGACGACATTGCAACAATGAGTGAAATTCAGTCGTTTGCCCAACGATTACAAGTAGCAAAAATGCTTAGAGAAGGTCGTACTTATCAAGCTATCGTTCAAGAGTCTAGCGCTTCTACTACAACGATTTCACGTGTGAAACGATGTCTAAACTATGGGAATGACGGCTATCAAATGGTGTTAGATCGCATCGATAATAGTGGTCTAAAAGATAAAGAAAAAGGAAAGTAACTAATTCTAAATCGTGATTACTCCCAAATCTTTAAAAGAGGTGTATCGATGGTTCGCTTTGGCATAATAGGAACAAACTGGATAACGGAAAAATTTATCAATGCAGCCTCTGAGGTTGATGATTTTTCATTGACAGCTATTTATTCAAGAACACAAGAAAGAGCAACTGAATTCGCAGACAAATTTAACGTAGATAGAACATATACGAGTTTAGCTGAATTTGTTCAAAGTGATGATGTAGATGCTGTTTATATTGCTAGTCCTACTTCCTTCCATGCGGAACATGCTATTGCATGTATGAAGGGTGGAAAACACGTTATCGTTGAAAAAGCGTTAGCTTCAAATTCTGAAGAAGTTAAGCTAATGATTGAAACTGCGAAACAGAACAATGTATTATTAATGGAAGCTTTGAAGACTACACACGTGCCTAATTATAAAGCAATTAAAGATAATCTACATAAGATTGGTACAGTACGACGCTATTTTGCAAGCTACTGTCAATACTCTTCACGTTATGATTCATATAAAGAAGGAACTGTTTTAAATGCATTTAAGCCAGAGTTTTCCAATGGTTCATTAATGGATATAGGTATTTATTGTATTTATCCTATGATTAATTTATTTGGTAAACCAACCAAGTTAAGCGCAAATGGTTTGATGTTAAAATCCGGTGTTGATGGGCAGGGTAGTGTCATATTTGATTATGAAAATTTAAATGGAGTTGTTATGTTTTCAAAAATTTCAAATTCCTATGTTCAATCGGAGATTCAGGGAGAAAAAGGTTCTATTCTATTAGATAGTATTAGTGAACCAACCCACGTGGAAATTAAGTACAAAGACGGCTCTACGGAAGACTTAACTCAAAATCAGAAAAGCAATACCATGTATTATGAAGCAAAGGCCTTTATTGAATTAATTATGAACAATCAAACAGAGTCGTTGATTAATACTTTTGAAAACTCCCTAAATATAGCAATTGTTTTAGAACAAGCGCGTAAGCAAATGGGAGTCGTATTCCCTGCAGATCAATCTAAAGTCTAACTAGTTTGGCTAGTCCTTATGTAATGAGGACTAGTTTTTTTCTGTAATTAGAAGTAGCACTTTGATAACGATTTTAAGAATCTTCCTTAATCCATTCAACTATGGTATTACTTTTTGATATAATGAATCAATGGATAACTAGTGCTAACTATATCATTAGTTACAGAAAAATTAATTAGTATCATGATCATCGTTTATAGAAGGAAATAGAGTTACTATTGCTATTCAATTTATACTAAACTTCGACGTTTTAGTCGGTTTACAATATACGGGAGGTTTATTGTGTATAACATGAAGGAATGGAAGCATGTTTTTAAGTTAGACCCCAATAAAGAAATTTCAGAAGGACAATTAGAGCAGGTCTGTGAATCTGGCACCGACGCTGTCATTGTTGGAGGTACAGACAATGTTACACTTGAGGATGTTTTACAGTTATTAAGTCGTATTCGTAGATTTACTGTTCCTTGTGTCCTCGAGATCTCCAATTTAGATGCAATAACCCCTGGGTTTGATTTCTACTTTATTCCAATGGTGTTCAATAGCAAGGACAAAAAGTGGATGTTAGATGTACAACACCAAGCGATCAAAGAGTTTGGAAATATAATTAACTGGAATGAACTTTTCGTTGAAGGTTATTGTATTATGAATCAACAAGCAAAAGCATTTCAGCATACAGATTGTTATCTGCCTGAAAAAGAGGATGTCATTGCATATGCGCAAATGGCTGAGAATATGTTGCATACACCAATCTTTTACTTAGAGTATAGTGGCGTTTATGGTGATCCTACTCTTGCAGAACAAGTGAAAAGAAATCTTTCGAATACATTATTATTCTACGGTGGTGGAATTAGATCAGCTAAACAAGCGCAAGAGATGGGAAAACATGCAGATGTAATTGTCGTTGGAGATGTACTATACGATGATTTTAAAAATGGATTAACGACTGTTGAAGCAGTAAAAGGAAAAAAGTAAAGGTGGTTCATTATGAGTCGAACAATGGATGATTTATTAAAAGGATTAAATAATAGACAAATAGAAGCAGTGAAACATACAGAGGGACCGCTCTTAATAATGGCAGGGGCAGGTAGTGGAAAGACTAGGGTACTAACACATCGAATCGCGTACTTATTGGGAGAAAAAGAAATTTCCCCTCGTAGTATTTTAGCTATCACTTTTACAAATAAAGCGGCAAGAGAAATGAGAGAGAGAGTATATAGACTAGTTGGTTCTGAAGGCTCAAGTATATGGGTTTCTACCTTTCACTCGATGTGTGTAAGGATACTAAGGCGAGATATTGACCGAATTGGGTACAACAGTAACTTCTCGATTTTGGATGGTGGGGATCAATTATCAGTTATTAAAAATATCCTTAAAGACTTGAATATCGACCCTAAGAAATTTGAGCCAAGAGCAATGCTTGGTGCAATTAGTTCTGCTAAAAACGAACTTATTACACCTGAGGAATATAGTAAACAGGCAGGGGACTTTTACGATCAGCAAATAGCGAAGGTCTATGAGAGTTATCAGAAAAGATTAAGAAAAAATCAGTCACTAGATTTTGATGACCTGATCATGCAAACAATTAATCTATTCGACCGTGTTCCAGAGGTACTAGAGTATTATCAACGTCGTTTTCAATACATTCATGTTGATGAGTATCAAGATACGAACCATGCCCAGTACTATCTTGTGAAGCAAATGGCCAATCGTTACCAAAACCTTTGCGTCGTTGGTGATTCAGATCAATCGATCTATCGTTGGAGAGGTGCGGATATTAAAAACATCCTTTCTTTTGAAAAAGACTATCCTAATGCTTCTGTTGTCATGCTCGAGCAAAATTATCGTTCGACTAAATCGATTCTTCAAGCAGCTAATACAGTTATTGAGAAAAACTCAGGACGTAAGCCGAAGAATTTATGGACGAATAATGATGAAGGTGCAAAGATTAATTATTTCCAAGCGGGAACCGAACAAGAGGAAGGTCTATTTGTTGCGAATAAACTAGATGAGTTAGTATCATCCAAGACTTTTAGCTATAAGGACATCGCAATATTATATCGAACAAATGCTCAATCCCGTTCGATAGAAGAAACATTTGTTAAGGCTAATATTCCTTATCAGATTATAGGTGGAACAAAATTCTACGATCGAAAAGAAATAAAGGACATGCTCGCTTACTTAAGATTGATTGCGAATCCTGATGATGATTTAAGTTTTGCGAGGGTTGCTAATGAACCAAAAAGGGGCGTTGGTAAAACGTCGTTAGAAAAATTACAAGCCTATGCTGCCGATCACGATATTTCCCTATACACTGCCGTACAAGAGGTTGATTTTGCAGGTGTTAGTGGTAAAGCGGCAAAATCATTAGCTGAGTTCGGTGCATTAATAAAAAACTGGATTGATCAGCAGGACTTTTTGTCAGCAACTGATATGGTTGAGGAAGTTTTAAAACGGACAGGCTATGAAGAAATGTTAATCAATGAAAGAAGTATTGAATCACAAAGCCGCTTGGAAAACTTAGAGGAATTTAAGACTGTAACAAAACACTTTGAGGAAAACAGTGAAGAGACGAGTTTAGTTTCTTTTCTAACTGACTTAGCACTTATTGCTGATATAGATCAAGTCGATGATGACCCAATGGCTGACGATAAAGTAACGTTGATGACATTGCATTCGGCTAAAGGATTAGAATTCCCTGTTGTTTTTTTAATAGGTATGGAAGAAAATGTCTTTCCTCATAGCAGGTCGATGATGGATGATGAAGAAATGGAAGAAGAAAGAAGATTAGCTTACGTTGGCATTACTAGGGCAGAGAAGCATTTACATCTTACTCATGCAAAAATGAGAACATTGTACGGTAGAACGAATATGAATTCCGTTAGTCGATTTATAAATGAGATACCAGGTGAGTTGTTAGAAGGTATGGAGGAAGAGAAGCAGACGACGTTCGGATCTGCAATTTCTCAACAAAAACCCAATCCTTTTGCAGCACCTCCAAAGCGGATGACGAAAAAAGTAAAAGCTACAACAGGTGGAGAATCTATTGGATGGCAACCGGGTGATAAAGCTAACCATAAAAAATGGGGTCAAGGGACTGTTGTTAGGGTTAATGGTGAAGGTGAAGCGATGGAATTAGATATTGCATTTCCAGCCCCAACTGGTATAAAACGACTATTAGCCAAATTTGCCCCAATTACTAAAGAAGAATAATAGAGGTGTCCGGGTATGGATCAAGAACAAGCCAAAAACCAGATTGAACAATTACGAACGGAAATTAATAAGTACAATTATCAATATCATGTAGAAGATAATCCAACGGTTTCTGATTATGAATATGATCAAAAGATGAACGAGCTTATTCGGATTGAAACAGAGTTTCCCGAGTTAATAACGTCTGACTCTCCATCACAGCGAATAGGTGGCCAGCCGTTAGATGGATTTGAAAAGGTACAACATACAGTTCCAATGCTAAGCTTAGGAAATGCCTTTAATCAAGAAGATTTAATAAGCTTTGACCGACGTGTTCGTGAAGGATTAGGTGTGGAACAGGTTTCTTATGTTTGTGAGTTAAAGATTGATGGATTAGCCGTTTCATTACGTTACGAAAATGGAGTGTTCGTCCAAGGAGCAACACGTGGGGACGGTTCTACTGGAGAAGATATTACAAACAATTTGAGAACCATTCGTAGCATCCCTTTGCGTATTGATCAGGGAGATACGATTGAAGTCCGTGGAGAAGCATTTATGCCACAAAAATCATTTCTTGGATTAAACAAGCAAAAAGAGGATAACGGTGAAGAAGCCTTTGCCAATCCACGTAACGCTGCTGCAGGTTCTTTGCGTCAATTGGATCCTAAAATTGCCGCGAAAAGAAATTTAGACATTTTTCTTTATGCAGTGGGGCAATGGGAAGCGGGGACATTAACTTCTCATAGTGAGCGATTAAAGTACTTGAAAGAACTTGGATTTAAAACAAATCCAGAGTGGAGAGTCTTTGATCGGATGGAGACTGTGATTGACTATGTAAACAGTTGGGTAGAAAAACGTCCTAACTTAAGCTATGATATCGACGGAATTGTTATAAAGGTAGATCGCTTAGACTATCAAGATACATTAGGATTTACAGCAAAAAGCCCGCGTTGGGCTATTGCCTACAAATTTCCAGCTGAAGAAGCTACTACTAAACTATATGATATCGAACTTAGTGTAGGTAGAACCGGAGTAGTCACGCCAACTGCACTACTCGAGCCGGTAAAGGTAGCGGGAACCACCGTACAGCGGGCTTCTTTGCATAATGAAGACCTCATACGTGAGAAAGACATACGTATTAACGACACAGTAGTAATAAAAAAGGCAGGAGATATTATTCCAGAGGTTGTTCGGGTGCTTACTGATCAACGCACAGGTCTAGAACAAGCTTTCCATATGCCCAAGGAATGCCCTGCTTGCGGAAGTGAACTAGTTCGACTTGAAGAAGAAGTAGCCCTCAGGTGCATCAATCCTAGTTGTCCTGCACAGCTAAAAGAAGGGTTAATTCACTTTGTATCGCGGAATGCAATGAACATAGACGGACTAGGTGAGAAGGTAATTGAACAGTTGTTTGACGAAAAGCTCATTCATACCATTGCTGATTTGTATAAGTTAGAAAGAGAAGAACTGCTAAAATTGGAACGAATGGGTGAAAAATCTGCGGATAATTTACTTCATGCAATAGATGTATCCAAAGACAATTCATTGGAACGGTTATTGTTTGGTTTAGGAATACGTTATGTTGGTTCAAAAGGGGCTAAGACGCTAGCCGAGAATTTTGAAACCATGGATCGTCTAGTTGAAGCAACATTTGAGGATTACATTTCCGTCTACGAAATTGGTGAGAAAATGGCTGATTCTATTGTACGGTACTTTGACGAAGAACAAGTAAAGGAACTAATTGGAGAATTAAGCTCTTTGGGTTTAAACATGGAGTATAAAGGTCCAAGGAAATCTGAGCAGCCGGAGGATTCTGTTTTTATGAATAAAACGGTTGTGCTTACAGGTAAATTGGAAGTATTATCAAGACAAGAGGCAATTGAAAAAATTGAAGCTTACGGTGGAAAAGTGACTGGAAGTGTTAGCAAAAAAACAGATATACTTGTTGCTGGAATTGATGCTGGTTCAAAACTAGATAAGGCAAAATCACTTGGTATTAGCATATGGGATGAGCAACAGTTGACAGAAGCCTTAGGGGAATAAGGAGTGAATATGGTGAGATTAAAAGTTTTTTTGATGATAATGATACTCCTAATATTAGCTAGTTGTGCACCATCTTTTAATAAGCAAGATGAGGTAATTGAAGAAAATCAGGATGAGTCACGGCAAGAAACAGCGATTATTCCTAGCTACAATATATCAGATGAAAATTATAGAGTTTTACTACCTTATAAAATAAGTAAGGCGAGAGGCGTTATTGTTAACCAAGTTGCAAATCGCCTGGACATTGATGAATTTGAGGAAGGTTTAATGCGCCATTCCAAAGATGCGTTTGAACCGGATAACTATTTTTTTCAAGAGGGACAGTACATTACACAAGATATGGTATATGGTTGGCTAGAAAGGTATGAAGAGGGAGAAGATGAACTTGGTCTTAACCCAGAGCTGAACATTGAATTGGACGAAAACGATCCTGATTATACAGAAGAATTAATAGATCAAGAAGAGGAAAATCCTAAGTATTTATCTCACATACTAGAACAGAATTATTTAACTAAAACAGACGAAAACGTAGTACAGCTTGGCGGAATCTCCATCGGGATTGCATTAAAATCAACTTATCGATTCCAAACTGAAATCGGTGGCCCATATTACTATGAGGATATTTCAGAGGATGAAATGTTAGAAGAAGCGAATGGAATTGCCCAAGAAGTATTGGAACGAATCCGACAAATAGCTGAATTAGAAACGGTACCAGTGATGATTGCCCTTTATCGTGAGGAATCCTATGACTCAATTGTTCCAGGAAGTTTCATCTCAAAAACAGTGGTATCAGAAGGTTCTTCAATTAATGAATGGGAGTCTATTGACGAAGAGTATGTCCTGTTTCCAACGACAACTGCCAAAGAAAATTATCCTGATACTTCAGCAAATTTAGCCGATTTTGAACAGGATGTAGCCGACTATTTTCCTAATTATACTAGTGTGATTGGTAAAGGATTTTATGCAGATGAACAGCTTCAAAAACTTACGATAGAAATACCAGTTTCATTTAATGGAAAAGCTGAAATAGTAGGCTTCACACAGTATGTATATGGGTTAGTCATGGATGGTTTTCAATCACATTATGCATTAGAAATTAATATTACATCAAATGATCGCCAAGAGGGTTTAATTTCCCGGAAAATAGGGGAAGACGAACCTACAGTTCATATTTATCACTAACTCTGAACTAGATTATTTGAAGTGTTAAAGACTATAGGTTAGAATTATTAGTGGCTAAGCCTTAGTAGTCTATTAAGTTAGTACAAAGGCAAATTGTCCGAAATAAAAAAGGAGGTCATTTCATGGTAACACCTTACAAGCACGAACCCTTCACAGATTATACAGTTGATGAAAATCGTAAAGCGTTAGAAGCGGAATTGAAGAAAGCTGAAAAGAACTTAGGTAAAGACTATCCACTTATTATTGGTGGAGAACGTATTACTACGGATGAAAAAATTATTTCATACAACCCTGCCAAAAAGGATCAGGTTGTTGGTTATGTTTCTAAAGCAAATAAAGAATTAGCTGAAAAAGCAATGCAAGTTGCTGATGAGACATTCCAATGGTGGCGCAAAACTAAACCAGAAATGCGCGCAGACATTTTATTCCGTGCTGCAGCAATCGTTCGCCGTCGTAAACACGAATTTACTGCTCACTTAGTGTTAGAAGGTGGTAAACCGTGGAAAGAAGCTGATGCAGATACAGCAGAAGCAATTGATTTCATGGAATATTATGGTCGCCAAATGCTTAAGCTAAAAGATGGCGTTGAAATTAATAGCCGTGAAATTGAAAATAATCGCTATAATTATATACCGTTGGGAGTAACAGTTGTTATTTCTCCGTGGAACTTCTTGTTTGCGATTATGGCAGGTACTACATTAGCACCTCTAGTAACTGGTAACACTGTATTATTAAAACCAGCTAGTACCACTCCGGTAATTAGCTATAAGTTAATGGAAGTATTAGAAGAGGCTGGTATGCCAGCTGGTGTCGTAAACTTCATCCCAGGTAGTGGTGCTGAAGTAGGAGATTACCTAGTAGATCACCCTCGTACACGTCTAATCAGCTTCACTGGTTCAAGAGAAGTTGGTACACGTATCTTTGAACGTGCGGGTATTGTACACGAAGGACAAAAGTGGCTAAAACGTACCATCATAGAAATGGGTGGTAAGGACACAATTGTTGTAGATAAAGGTTCTGATCTTGAACTTGCTGCAGAGTCAATCACTTACTCAGCATTTGGTTTCTCAGGTCAAAAATGTTCTGCATGTTCACGTGTAATTGCTCATGAAGATGTATATGATGATTTATTAGCTCGTGTAGTTGAATTAACAAAAGAAATAAATGTCTCAGACCCTACAAACCATGATACGTACATGGGTCCAGTTATTGATGAAAAAGCCTATAATAAAATTCTGGATTATGCAGAGACAGGCAAAAAAGAAGGTAAACTAATGGTTGGCGGAACAGGCGACAATTCTAAGGGTTGGTTCGTTAATCCAACAGTATTTGCTGATCTTGAGCATGATTCAACAATTATGCAAGAAGAAATATTTGGACCAGTAGTCGGCTTTTCAAAAGCAAAAGATTTTGATCAAGCGATTGAATTTGCTAATAATACTGACTATGGCTTGACTGGTGCGGTATTCACAAATAACCGTGCTAACTTAGAAAAAGCTCGTGAAGATTTCCATGTTGGAAACCTATACTTTAACCGAGGATGTACGGCGGCTATCGTTGGTTACCATCCATTTGGTGGTTTCAATATGTCAGGAACTGACTCTAAAGCCGGTGGCCCTGATTACTTGGTTCACCATATGCAAGGTAAAACTACATCTGAAATGCTTTAATAGCTCCGCCCCCTCATTCTATGTGAAAGAGGGGGCGTTTTTATTATAAGTAAGAACGAAATAATGCGTTTTCCTAAAGTTCTTTTTTAAAGGACAAATGTGTTATTATATAAACAATACATAAGTTAAAGTAGCTACAAATACTTGAAAATAAATGCACTTTTTGAGGTGGACAGGCAAATGGATGTAGGTCCTTTTATTAAACTACAAAGAATAAAACAGAATATGAAACAAGAGGATTTAGCGAAAGGGATTGTATCGGAGTCTTACTTGTCAAAAATAGAAAACCAAAAGACAAATGCCAGTTCCAAAGTTATTCAAATGTTATTCAGACGTTTAGGCGTAGGTAACAGTGATAATGAGGATGTATACATTAAAGAAAAATGTAATGAATGGTTCAAAATGCTGTTTGGTACAACGGATAAAGAAGAGCTAAGAAGAAGGTATGACGAGCTCGAGGGCTTAATTAGCCTGTGCTATACAGATATACAAACACAGTTTGAAATATTTAAAGTTCGTTACTATTTATTGATTGATGATCAATCAAAATCTTTGGAGCAACTACTTATGTTAAAGGAATTAAGAGATTCATTTAATGAAGTAGAATTATTCTTTTGGTATAAATTTGTTGGGAATTACCATTCTTATACGGAAGAATTTAATCTGGCGATGCGCTTTTATAAATTAGCAGAAGAGAAATTGGAGCTACTAGATTTAGATGAATCAGAATCAGCGGATCTAAATTATACTATTGCTGTAACATATAGTAAGCTTAGGGACACATTGAAGGTAATAGATTACATAACTAAGGCTTTGAAATTCTATAGAAAAAATTATCATTTAACAAGGTGTGGTCAAGGCCACATATTACTAGGAATCTCTTACAGGAGAATCCGAATGTTTGATAAAGCAATAGAGAACTATAATCTGGCTGATGAGATATCTAAAATAAACAATAATCAAGAGTTAAAACGGTTGGTAAACATTAACTTGGGTTATCTATATGCATCTAAACGAGAATCGAAGAAAGCAGTCAGTTACTTTGAGTTAGTGTTAGAGGATAAGGAAGCGACTAATAAGGATTTATTAATTGCTATAACTAGTCTTGCTGAGGAATATTATTATACAAATGAACTAGATAAAAAGAGAACGGTGATCGACCAGGGCTTGAAGCTATTAACAAAATTGGAAGCAAGTGGTGATAAATACCGCTATTTTCATATGAAACTGCATGCTCATTTCTATTTACTAACGGAAAAGTTTGATAAATTTGAAAGTCTCGTTATTGAGGAGCTCATCCCTTATTTACAGAAACAAAATGATATCGGTAGTATAGTGACTTATGGTACCTTAATGGGATGGTATTTTGAACAAGCAAAGAAATATAAATTTGCTACCCATTACTACAAATTATCTAATAATGCATACGGACAATTGATTCAAATATAGATAATTAAGGCCATCATTTGGCGTATTTGATTTAATATTTAAAGCTGTTTTCAATATAGTGACGTAAAATCCATAGACTCCGACGTAACTATCTGACTTCCTTACGGTTTTTAAAGTGTGTGCGCTACCTCGCCGCTGCGGAAAAACACTCGCTTTCCGTGGGGAACGCTTCAGCCTCCTCGCTCGTAAAGAACACTCACTGTGGGGTCTTCAGACTGTTCCTTTCCCACAGGAGTCTCGTATTTTTCCTCCGCTTCGAGTAGCTCACTGTTCAAGGGCGGATAAAGTCCTTGAGACAATAAATTCATGTGTTTTTTCTTAAATAAAAAAACACTACTAATAGCGTAGGCGGAATCCATAGACATCTTGAAAATACAAACAGTTTTTCTTTGTGTGGTGTTGATTTAGGTAGATAATTCTAGTCCTGCAGTTACTCATTGCATGAAAACGATTGCCTACACCATAATCAACCATTATAAGTATTTAGCTCTGGTTGGTTTAATGTAGTTATAAGACACAACACTATACTAACGGAGGAAATACACGGAGACTCCTGCGGGAGGAAAGGCCTAGATGAGACCCCGCCAGTGCGTAGCACGAGGAGACTCAGCAGCCACCCGCGGAAAACGTATGTATTTCCGTAGCGGTGAGAGAGTGATAAGTTACGTCGCAATTTCCATCAATAGAAACAATCTATGTGCAAAGTGCTTAAAAAAAGACTGAAATTTTAACATGTTCAGTCTTTTTTATTATATACTGTTTGTAAGCGCTTTAAAAATACAATCTAAAATTGTTGTTTTAGTGAAAAATGTTAGATTTAATTTTATAAGTTTTTATGAATACTTATAATCTATTACAAGGAAAAAGCATAAATATACATCATATATTGCATAATTATGCAATTGTGATATTGTGCACAAGTATTTGAATGTTCTAACTATTCAAGTTGTGTTATAGTATTTATGTTATGTGAGATTTTTTTCCTATTACTCTCTAGTAATTGGATGAAAATATATGCATACAAAATGAATAAAAGGGGGTTATCACATGGAAGACTTTGCACTCACCGGTGCTACCTGGTTTTGGTTGTTTGTGCCAATGCCAATCTTAATTATTTTATCAGCTATTTCATTATTCACTGAAGGGAGAGGAAAGTAAACCATGGAAACAGCTACATTAATAACGTTTATAGTATATTTATTAGGTATGCTCGCCATCGGGGTTATATCTTATCGTTTAACGAATAACTTATCAGATTATGTTCTTGGTGGAAGAAGATTAGGACCAGGTGTTGCGGCATTAAGTGCTGGCGCATCAGATATGAGTAGTTGGTTACTACTAGGTTTACCAGGTGCCATTTATGCTTCTGGCTTAGGAGGAGCTTGGATCGCAGTTGGACTTTCAATTGGTGCTTACTTAAACTGGCAATTCGTTGCTAAGCGTTTAAGAGTTTATACTGAAGTATCTAATAACTCAATTACTATCCCGGATTTCTTAGAAAATCGTTTCCGTGATACATCTCACTTATTAAGAGTTATTTCTGCAATTGTAATTTTGGTATTCTTCACTTTTTATACTTCATCAGGTATGGTTGGTGGCGCGAAATTATTTGAAGCGTCATTTGGCCTAACATATAGTCAAGCACTATGGATTGGTGCAATAGTTATCGTATCTTATACATTCCTTGGCGGGTTCTTAGCAGTAAGTTGGACAGACTTTATCCAAGGTATTTTAATGTTCTTAGCACTTATAGTTGTTCCAATTCGAGCTATTATGATCGTTGGTGGCTGGGATGCAACCATTGATGCAGTTGGTAACATTTCACCAGGACACTTGAACATGGTTGCAGGTGTTGGTGCAATAGGTATACTATCATCATTAGCATGGGGGCTAGGTTATTTTGGTCAGCCTCATATCCTTACTCGTTTTATGGCTTTACGTTCAGCTAAAGATGTACCAAAAGCACGTTTTATTGGTATGACTTGGATGATCTTAGGACTTTATGGAGCAGTATTTGTAGGTCTTGCTGGTCTTGCTTTCATTAGTACACAAGACGTAGGCATGTTAGCTCAATTTGGTGTTGAAGTTTCCACAAATGATGCTGGCGTACAGATGCTTGCTGATCCAGAGAAAATTTTCATTGCCTTTTCACAGATCTTGTTTGATCCAATTATCGCAGGTATTTTATTAGCAGCTATTTTGTCTGCCATCATGAGTACAATTGACTCTCAGTTGTTAGTATCATCTTCTGCAGTAGCAGAGGATTTCTATAAAGCTATCTTAAGAAAGAATGCTTCAGAGCGTGAATTAGTATGGGTAGGTCGTGGAGCAGTTGCTGTTATCGCATTAATTGCAACACTTCTAGCCACAAATCCTGATAGCTCTGTTTTAGAACTAGTTAGTTACGCATGGGCTGGTTTCGGTGGTGCCTTTGGTCCAATAGTGATCCTATCACTATTCTGGAAAGGAATTACTAGAAATGGTGCATTAGCAGGTATCATTGTTGGTGCCCTAACTGTTATCATATGGGGAGATTTCCTTTCAGGAGGAATCTTTGATCTTTATGAAATCGTTCCTGCTTTCCTACTTAACTTAATTGTTGCAGTAGTAGTAAGTAACATGGGTGGAAAACCAGCACCTGAAATTGAAGCAGAGTTCGACGAAGCTGTTAGTAAGTTATAAGTAATAGTAATAATAAAAAGAGTTCTTCTCAATATGGGAAGAACTCTTTTTTGCTTTGACGTAATTTTTTCTTATGGAATTATAAGGACTAGGCTAGACTTTATCATAGTAAATAAAAAATAGGCAAATGGGTTTAAGTAGAACTAGTTCGATTAGTAATTAAAACATGATAGAATAGTAAAGAATGAAAATTAGTACAAGTTGCCAATTCCCCTTAATTTTTGCTATTATCATAAGTATTGTTAGTAAAAATGTAAAGTAGTTGTTAAGACTTTGGAATTATAGGTGTCACCAGTTCAACATGCTATTTCAATGGCTGATACATAGTAAGTGATAAAATTTGGAGGTGAATATAATGGCTGAGATTTCTAAAGAACAAGTAAAGCACGTAGCACATCTTGCCCGTTTAGCTATTACGGATGATGAAGTAGAAAAAATGACAAAACAGCTTGGAGATATTATTAAATATGCAGAGCTTTTGAATGACTTAGATACGGATAATGTAAAGCCGACTACACACGTACTAGATCTAAAAAATGTGATGCGAAAAGATGAACCAAGAAAATGGATTGAAAAAGAGGATGCATTAAACAATGCACCAGATAAAAAGAATGGACAGTTCCGTGTTCCGTCCATATTAGAATAGGAGGGTTAAAGCATGTCGCTTTTTGATTATACATTGAAAGAACTGCAAGATAAGCTACATAAGAAAGAAATAACTGTTAGTGATTTGGTATCTGAATCGTATAACCGAATTAAAGAAGTAGATGGACAAGTGAAAGCTTTTTTAACATTAAATGAAGAAGCTGCGAAATCGAAGGCAAAGGAATTAGATGAGGGACAGAGTACTAGTAACTCATTTTTATATGGAATTCCACTTGGGGTGAAGGATAATATTGTCACAAAAGGCCTAAGAACAACGTGTGGTAGCCAGTTTTTGTCTAATTTTGAGGATCCACTATATAATGCAACTGTCGTGCAAAAGCTTCAATCCGAAAATACTGTAACAATTGGTAAGTTGAATATGGATGAGTTCGCGATGGGATCATCGAATGAAAATTCAAGTTACTTTACGACAAGAAACCCTTGGAATACAGATTATGTACCTGGCGGATCGAGTGGTGGTTCTGCGGCAGCTGTTGCAGCAAAAGAAGTGTTCTTTTCCCTGGGATCTGACACTGGTGGTTCTATCCGTCAACCAGCTGCATTTTGTGGTGTTGTTGGATTAAAACCGACTTATGGACTTGTTTCAAGATTTGGTTTAGTTGCTTTTGCTTCATCATTAGATCAAATTGGCCCTGTAACACGAACTGTAGAAGATAATGCTCATTTATTACAGGCTATTGTTGGGCATGATGAAATGGATACCACTTCTGCAAACGTTGAAATACCAAATTATAGTGATGCACTTAGTCAGGATGTAAAAGGATTGAAAATTGCTGTACCATCTGAGTATCTGCAAGAGGGAGTTGCTCCAGAGGTTAGAGAAGCTGTCTTAAATGCCTTAGAAGTTTATAAAGACCTTGGTGCTACATGGGAAGAGGTTTCTTTACCTCACTCTAAGTACGCTGTTGCTGCTTATTATTTACTTTCGTCCTCTGAAGCTTCGGCTAACTTAGCGCGCTTTGATGGAGTTCGCTACGGAGTCCGTTCTGAAAAAGCTGAAAACATGTTAGACATGTACAAATTGTCTCGTAGTGAAGGATTTGGAGATGAAGTAAAGCGAAGAATTATGTTGGGAACCTTTGCGCTTAGCTCAGGCTATTACGATGCATACTATAAGAAAGCACAAAAAGTACGTACATTAATAAAGAATGATTTTGATAAAGTATTCGAGGATTACGATGTTATTGTTGGTCCAACTACACCAACACCTGCTTTTAAAGTAGGAGAAAAAATCGATGATCCATTAACAATGTACGCAAACGATATCTTAACTATTCCGGTAAACTTAGCTGGTGTACCGGGAATGTCAATTCCATGTGGATTTTCTAGTGAAGGGTTACCGATTGGCCTTCAATTAATTGGAAAACACTTTGATGAAAGTACATTATATCGAGCTGCCTATGCATTTGAACAAGCGACTGATCACCATAAAAAGCAACCAGTATTAGGAGGTGACAGGTAATGAACTTTGAAACAATTATCGGGCTTGAGGTTCACGTAGAATTAAAAACAGATTCAAAAATATTTAGTCCAAGCTTCAACCACTTTGGAGCTGAGCCGAATTCAAATGTTAACCCAATTGATTTGGGTTATCCAGGCGTATTGCCTGTCTTAAATGAAGAAGCTGTAAATTTTGCAATGAAAGCAGCTATGGCATTGAATTGTGAAATTGCTACGGATACAAAATTTGATCGTAAAAACTATTTTTATCCAGATAATCCAAAAGCATATCAGATTTCTCAATTTGACCAGCCTATAGGGGAACATGGTTGGATTGAAATTGAAGTTCAAGGTAGAAAGAAAAGAATAGGTATTACCAGACTCCATTTAGAAGAAGATGCTGGTAAATTAACACATAGCAATGATGGCTATTCGTTGGTTGACTATAATCGACAGGGTACACCATTAATTGAAATAGTATCAGAACCGGATTTGCGTTCACCCGAAGAAGCATATGCATATTTAGAAAAACTTAAAAATATTATTCAATATACCGGTGTATCTGATTGTAAAATGGAAGAAGGATCCTTGAGATGTGATGCAAACATTTCTCTTCGCCCAATTGGACAAGAGGAATTTGGTGTAAAAGCAGAACTGAAAAACTTAAACTCCTTTTCATTTGTTCAAAAGGGACTAGAATTTGAAGAAATCCGACAACAAAAAGTACTACTGTCCGGTGGAGAGATTCTTCAGGAGACTAGGCGTTATGATGAACAAACAAAAGAAACTTTATTAATGAGGGTAAAAGAGGGCTCGGATGATTACCGCTATTTCCCTGAACCTGATTTAGTACCTCTGCATATTGACGATGCTTGGAAAGAGCGGATTCGCTTAGAGATTCCTGATTTACCGGATGTCCGTAAACAACGTTACATCACTGAGTTAGATTTACCAGCCTATGATGCGATGGTCCTTACAAGTACAAAGGAAATGTCTGATTTCTTTGAATCGACAATTGCACAGGGCGCAGATGTAAAGCAGGCGTCAAATTGGTTGATGGGTGAGGTTTCAGCTTATATGAATAAGGAGCAAAAAGAGTTGGAGGATCTTGCACTAACACCGGATGGTTTAGCAAAAATGATTAAACTAATCGAAGACGGGACAATTTCTTCTAAAATTGCTAAAAAGGTGTTCTCAGAACTTGTTGAAAAAGGTGGAGACCCTGGTAAAATTGTTAAAGAAAAAGGACTTGTTCAGATCTCAGATGAAGGTCAATTGACAGAGATTATTATAGCTATTCTAAATGAAAATGAACAGTCCATTATTGACTATAAAAATGGGAAAGATCGTGCACTAGGTTTCCTTGTTGGTCAAGTTATGAAGCAGACTAAAGGACAAGCGAATCCTCCTATGGTCAATAAGATAATAGTAGAAGAAATGGATAAAAGATAAGTTTAGATATAGGGGGCTGTCTGAATAGGACGGCCTACATATCTGAATAATGGTACAGTAATTAAAAATAAATGGAAGTCTGATTGGGGGAGACCTATGAATCGTGCACGTATTATCTATAATCCTACATCAGGGCGTGAATTGTTTAAAAAAGAATTACCCGACGTTTTGCGACGTTTTGAAGAAGCAGGTTACGAAACTTCAGCCCATGCAACTACTGGCGTAGGTGATGCAACAAAAGCAGCTAGAATTGCAATTGAGAGAGAATTTGATGTGATTGTTGCAGCTGGCGGGGATGGAACTATTAACGAGGTAATAAATGGGATAGCAGAAAAAGATAATCGACCGAAACTAGGAATAATCCCAGTGGGGACAACCAACGATTTTGCTAGAGCGTTAGCCATTCCAAGAAATATTCAAAAAGCAGTTGATGTCATTTTGGAAAACAAAACAAAAGCATTGGATATTGGTAAAGTAAATGACCAATATTTTATGAATATAGCCGGAGGCGGCAAGTTGACAGAATTAACTTATGATGTACCTAGTAAGTTAAAAACAATGCTAGGACAGTTAGCGTATTATCTTAAAGGGATTGAAATGCTTCCATCCCTAAGGCCTACCAAAGTTCAAATTGAATATGATGGTAAAATGTTCGAAGATGAGATCATGCTGTTTTTAGTGTCAAACACGAACTCGGTTGGAGGCTTTGAAAAATTAGCTCCAGAAGCGTTAATGGATGATGGTCTGTTTGACTTGCTAATTTTAAGAAAGACAAACCTTGCTGAATTTGTCAGGATCGCCACGTTAGCACTAAGGGGTGCTCACTTAGAGGATTCGCATATATTCTATACTAGGGCAAACAGAATTAAGGTACATTCAGATGAAAAGATTCAGTTGAATGTAGACGGTGAATTTGGTGGAGTATTACCCGGTGAATTTGTGAATCTTTATCGGCACATAGAATATTTTATACCAGATAAAACTGTAGAAAAGGAAGATAGCTAGTAATGGCAATCTTCTTTTTCTTTTATAGTGATTGCCTAGGCAAAAGATAAACAATGTCGAAACGGGTATTGATTGATGGAGCTAAGGAAAGATATTACTAACTTGTCTACATAATTTTAAGTTTGGACAAGCCATGTGATATAATTCGCTAAAAAGTCAATAAGTTCACGCATATTTCCCGGGAAATTTCGCGGATTGACAATCCATTTATTTACAAAAACAGTATGACTAAATTTTTAGCAAGGATTTGACATACATAAAAGGACGATGATATATGGAAAAGCAAAAACCACCTGTTCAAAAAAATGAAACCATAGACCTGACCTTTGTAGACTTAACTCATGAAGGTGATGGAGTTGGTAAAATCAATGGCTATCCACTATTTGTTCCTTATGCGCTTCCAGGGGAAACAGCCAAGGTTAAAGTTATTAAAGTTAAAAAGAATTTCGCCATTGGTAAATTATTAGAGATAGAAAAAGTGAGTCCAGAGCGTGTCGAACCTCCCTGTGATGTTTATATTCAGTGTGGTGGCTGCCAGTTACAGCATATGAGTTATGATCTACAACTTGATATGAAACATAATCAGGTGAAAAGTGCTCTAAAGAAAATTGGTCATATAGAAGGTATTCCCATTCACCCTACGATAGGTATGGAGGATCCTTGGAGATATCGCAATAAAGTACAAATTCCTGTTGCGCATCGACACGGTGAATTAATCACCGGATTCTACCGTAAAAGAAGTCATGAAATTATTGAGGGTATGGATCGTTGTGTAATTACTGCTGAAATTAATGATCGTATGGTCGAGGCAGTACGACGGATGGCTGATCGTCTTGGTATTACAGCTTATGATGAACAGTCTCATAAGGGAGTACTCCGCCATATTATGGTGCGTACTGGCCAAGAGACCGGTGAGACGATGATAGTTATTGTTACGAGAACAGAACAACTGCCTTACGAGGAAGAACTTGTGAAAGAGCTTCATGAAACTTATCCACAAATAAAGTCGATTATACAAAATGTAAATAAAGAAAAAACGAATGTGATTCTAGGTAAGAAAACAAAGGTTCTTTGGGGAGAAGAATACATTAATGACACAATCGGTGACATAAAATTTGCGATCTCGCCTAAATCTTTTTATCAAATAAATCCACCTCAAACTAAAAAATTGTACGACAAGGCATTAGAGTACGCTGATCTTTCAGGTGATGAAATAGTAATTGACGCCTATTGCGGGATTGGCACCATTTCGTTATTTTTGGCCCAAAAAGCGAAGAAGGTTTATGGAGTCGAAATAGTACCTGAAGCCATTTCAGACGCCAAAATGAATGCAAAACTAAACGGAATTGAAAACACGGAATTCTATGTAGGTGAAGCAGAAAAAATTATGCCTTGGTGGACTGCGCAAGGATTAAGACCTGACGTCATTGTTGTCGACCCACCTCGAAAAGGCTGTGACGAGGCATTATTGGATGCAATGCTAACGATGAAGCCAAAAAAGATTGTCTATGTCTCATGTAACCCATCAACATTAGCCAGGGATCTTCGTTTCTTAGAAGACGGTGGCTATGAAACGAAACAAGTACAACCAGTTGATATGTTTCCTCAAACGGGACATATTGAAGCAGTTGCAGAGGTTGTTTTGAAAGTGTAAGCCTAAATTAATGTCCTGTTAAAACTAATGATAATTAACGAAGTCGACCAAATAGTTTAAAACAATAGATTTGGTGGATTTTGTTGGAATTTAATATGTGTATTATGTCCCTCGGACCAATGGTTCGGGGGATTTTTAATTTTATAGAAATAAATCAGTTTTAAGCTATAATTATATTAAATTTGATAGTCCTTTTTACACACATCTGAATGAATGGAAGTGGTTTTTATGGTTTCAAAGAAAGATGATTTTGTTATTGAAAATGGAATAAGCGAAATTAACTCTATTAAGATTGGTGGTATTAATCAATCAATTCTTATTCAAGGAGAAAATCTTACTAAGCCTGTACTCTTATTTTTACATGGGGGGCCATCGTTACCATTACCAGGTGTATCAAGTAGAGGGAGTAATTATACGATTGTTACGGATACAAAAGAACTTGTAAAGCACTTTATTGTTGTATTTTGGGATCAGAGGGGTACGGGGAAGTCTTATCATAAATCTATACCAAAGCATTCGATGACATTCAGTCAATTTGTCTCAGATACAGTTGAGTTAACGGACTATTTAAGAAATCGATTTGATAAAGAAAAGATCTTCTTAGTCGGTCATTCATGGGGATCTCTTATAGGATTAAAGGCAGTCAGTGAGTATGCAGATAAATTTTATTCGTATATTGGATTATCACAAATTGTAAGTTGGACAGAGAACGATCGATTAGGACTATTATGGGCCAAAAATGAATCAAAAAGACGAAATAATAAAAAGGCAATTCGTCAATTAAATTCAGTAGGTGAACCGCCATTTGACAAAAACTTTAAACAGTGGGGTGTTTTACGTAAATGGCAGCAAAGATTCGGAACTATTATCTATTCTGATGATTTAATAAAAGGACCTAGTTTATTTTCTATTACTATTTCAATGTTAAAGTCAAAAGACTATTCATTAAAAGATATGTATCATACCTTTTATAAAGGGTTTAAACTCGTATATTCGGATGATTTTATTAAGGAAATACAAACGATTAATTTTTGCGAAACAACGAAAAAGATAGATATACCTGTAACCTTTATCCATGGTACAAAAGATATACATGTATTTGGTGAGTTACTTCAATCATACTATACTCAATTAGACGCAGTTAAAGGGAAGCGGATTATATGGATGGATAAGTCCGGCCATGTCTTTCATCCGGAGGATACGTCGAATATTGAACGACATTTAATAGAAGAATTAAAACATATTTAATAAAAGAGATAAGGAAATGAATCTGTAAAATACCACAGGAACGGTTCGTGTGTCATTATATAGATTAATTCTGAATAATACTTTAGTACATTTTAGCTACAAGTGCCCATGACGTTACATAATTAACGTCATGGGCACTTGCAACCTTTTGAATTGGTTGAATGAGATTTTTTGGGAGGAAAGTAGTAATTCAACCTAGCTTTTTTCCATAATCTTTAATACTAATAACGTTGTGATAGATGGAACACCTATATAAATACTTAAAGCCCCTAAACCAAGTCCAGTCCACCCTCCAACGATGTAACTAGATATTAGCAACACAATAGCTATTGATAACAAACTAATAAATATAATGTAAAAGGTTTTTCTTTTTAATCCAGTTTTCTTCTGTAGGAAATGAACGAGAAAGGCTAAAACAAGGGATATTATACTTATCCCTACTATAATTGATATATCCATACTAATGCTTCACTCCTTAAACTTGTTTTGTATAACCTACACTTATAATTACAATTCCTGTCTCGTCAGTTTTTTAAAAGTACTTTCAGAAACATTTATTAGTTTATTGTTCAAGCAGAGGACGGATCCACGGCTCTTTTGGATTACTGCTATCGTAGGACTTAACTTACTAATTTATCTATAAAACATATTTTATTTAAAAATGGAATACTTATATTTTTTCATTTCTGTGAACATTTTAGAGTTCAATGCTCAACTTTTCACATAACGTTCAATCTAATTACTAATTGTTTTTGTTATAGTTAAAGTATAAAAAACAAGAGGTGATTACTTTGAATAAAAATCGTTGGCTTATCGCTTTATCTGCAATAGCAATCCATTTATCTATAGGTTCTGCCTACGCGTATAGTGTCTTTAAAAATCCCTTATCTGACTTATTAGGCTGGAATAGCAAAGAAGTAACATTATCATTCACTATTGCCATTCTTTTTCTTGGATTATCTGCTGCAGTTTTTGGAAGGTTTGTGGAGAAATGGGGTCCGCGTAAATCAGCAACAATTGCTGCATTTCTTTTTTCAGCTGGTCTTTTAATTTCTGGATTAGCTATTCAGTTGGAGTCGTTGCTATTGTATTACGTTGGTTATGGAGTGATAGGGGGAATGGGTCTTGGAATCGGTTATATATCTCCGGTTTCAACACTTGTAAAATGGTTCCCTGATCGTCGAGGTCTTGCCACTGGAATGGCTGTAATGGGATTTGGTGCTGGTGCCTTAATCGCAAGTCCAGTTGCTGCCTATTTCATTCAATCTGTAGGTATTTCAACAACCTTCTACATTCTTGGTATCTCTTATTTCGTTTTAATGATAAGTGGTGCATCATATATTGCAAAGCCACCAGAAGGCTGGATGCCAAAGTCAATGCAAGAAGATTCAGCAGCAGCCATTACTGGCAAAACCAAACGTCGTCAGGAAGATCTGGCACAGTTAACTGCTAATGAAGCAGTTAAAACAAAAAGATTCTGGTTGTTATGGATTATGATGTTCATAAATATTTCGAGTGGAATTATGTTGATTTCGGTTGCATCACCAATGGCGCAAGACAAAGTCGGTATGACGGTTGTTGCTGCAGCATCCATGGTTGGATTAATGGGACTATTTAATGGTGCGGGTCGAATTTTATGGTCTTCTTTTTCCGACTATATAGGAAGAAGCAATATATTTATTATCTTCTTTTCAGTCCAACTAGTTCTGTTTTTCATGCTTCCGAGCATATCAAATGTAATTGTTTTTCAAATCTGTATCTTTATTATTCTTACCATGTACGGTGGAGGATTTTCGTCCCTTCCAGCATTTATTGGTGACTTATTCGGTACAAAACAATTAGGAGCTATCCATGGATATATTCTTACGGCGTGGTCGAGTGCAGGTATTGCAGGTCCGATGATTGTAGCCTCAATCTATGATGCCACTAATAGCTATAATGCAACGTTTTATATTTTTGGAATATCACTGGTTGTAGCACTTGCTACCGCGATTATGATGAAGTTAAATATCAATGAGGTCCGTGCAGGTGGAGTTGTTAAGGACCCAGTTAGCAAAAAGAAAATTGCGAAACTAGGTTGATCTAGTCATCAAGAAAGTCCGAATAAGAGATGAAGGCGAGTAACACTACTCACCTTCATCTTTTTTGTATTGTGATAATCCTATCAACATTTGGGAAATGTATTGGATAAAGGAGAATAGGTATGGATAACAAGATAGTTGAAGTAACAAATACAAAGCTTACAAACCAAATAGAACAAGAAATAAAAGGTTTAGTAATAACGAAAAATTTCAGATCTGCTACGGCAGAGGAATGGTATGTTTTCTTACCTAGCTACAAAGAACCAAAAAATGGCGGAGCAGCTGCCAAAGTAATTGTTCATTATAATCTTTATGGTAATCGCGATATCTTCATAAATACTACGATTATATTTGATGATCCTGCTTTATATAAAGCAGAGATTCATCCTATTGTATACGCAATATGTGATGAACTAGTTAACCGACTTGTTGGCTATGCGGATACGTTGCTAGCTGTGCATGCTGGAGAAAATTCATACCAGGCTGAATATAAACAATGAAAACACGGAGGTAGCTAACCAAATGGTAAAAAAGATAATTCAAGCAGTTCAAAAATATGCTAAACCTTTTCAAAATTCAGAAGATCTAACCCCATTAATTGACCAGATTGGTGATGCAAAAATAGTGCTGTTGGGTGAGTCAAGTCATGGTACGTCGGAATTTTATTCTGTCAGGTCTGAGCTTTCCAAAAGACTAATTATGGAAAAAGGCTTTTCAGTTATTGCAGTGGAAGGAGACTGGCCTTCGTGTCAGCATGTTAACCGGTACATAAAAAACTATAGTAATGCCAGTTCTACTCATGAAGTTTTAAAGGAATTTAAACGCTGGCCGACTTGGATGTGGGCGAATGAAGAAATAGCAGAGTTGATTGATTGGCTAAGGGATTATAATAATGAATCAGATCTAACTCAGAAGATTGGTTTTTATGGTATTGATGTTTATAGCTTATGGGAATCTTTAGATGAAATTATGAATTATCTTGAGAAAACAGAACCAAAAGGATCCAATATAGAACTAGCCCGTAAAGCTATTGCTTGTTTTGAGCCATTTAACAGGCAAGAGGATCAATACGCTATTTCCTCTTCATTTTTCTCGGAGGGGTGTGTGGAGGAAGTATCTAAGTTATTAGCTTCAATCCGTTCGGAACAAAAGAATTTCCAGGTCCAACAGGAAAGTGATTTAAATATAAAAGTGAACGCAATTGTTGCAAGAAATGCAGAAAACTATTATCGTGCGATGGTAAAAAGTGATTCAGAATCATGGAACATTCGTGATAGGCATATGGTCGAAGCATTGAACGAAATTAGAAGCTATTATGGAGATGATTCTAAAGTGATTGTATGGGAGCACAATACACATGTAGGTGATGCGTCAGCAACAGATATGAAACAAGAAGGCATGATAAATGTAGGTCAACTTGTTCGAGAGCAAAATAAGGCTGAGGATGTTTATATTATAGGATTCGGTACACATAGTGGCACGGTAACAGCTGCTGATGAATGGGGAGTAAACTTAGAGCAAATGCTAATCCCTCCAGCCCAGCGTGGATCTTGGGAAGACATAATGCATCGAGCGGGAGCATTTAATCAATTTTTAATTTTTAATGAAGAAAATAAACGCATATTTAGTGAGCTAATTGGTCATCGAGCAATCGGAGTGGTCTATAATCCTGCATATGAATCCTATGGAAATTACGTTCCATCAGTAATGTCGAATCGATATGATGCATTTATCTATATTGACAAAACAAATGGTCTTCACCCACTTCAGTTGTCAGAAACATCTATTATTAAGCAATAAAACAAGTTCTGCAACGTATCATCAATCGTTGCAGAACTTGTTATTAACCTATTATCTTATTGAGTTTGGCTACTTTTGTATCTATTGAATCAGTCAATTTTTGTTTCCCTTTGCTCTTCTTTGTGAAAATTCGATAAACAGCTGGAATAAGCAACAATGTGATTAAGGTAGCAAAAAGTAATCCTGATATAATAACTGTTGCCATCGGTGCTTGATAGTTCCCTGATGTGCCAGACGCTAAAGCTAATGGAAGCATGCCCCCAACCGTTGTTAGGGTTGTCATAAAAATTGGTCGAATTCGGTCTTTTCCAGCTACAACTAAAGCATCTTCAACAGCATATCCCTCATTACGAAGCTGGTTGGTACGATCCATTAAGAGTATTGCGTTGTTTAAGACAATTCCAATTAACATGACAATACCCATTCCTGACATGGCACTAAGTTCACGTTGAGTTAAGAAAAGTCCTACAATGACTCCGACTATAGTCATTGGTATAACAGACATGACTATAAGTGGTTGAACTAAGTGATTAAATTGGACGGCCATTACCAAATACACCAAAAATATCGCAATTGCTAACACAATAATCATGTCTTGAATCAATTGTTGTTGTTGCTCTAAATCTCCAGCAACAGAAACAGTATAGTCTGAAGGTGTTTCAAAATCATCAATTAATGCTTGAACATCACGATTGATTGCTCCTAAATCTTTGTCCTCAATATCTGCTGATACTGACATATAGCGTTCGCCATCTACGTGATTAATTTCGTTTGGTGTATTCACGTTAGTTAATGAGATAAACTCGGATAGATTTTTCTCGCCATCGCCACTAGGTACCTTGATATTGAAAAGGTCTGATTGTGTTTCAGTTTTTTGGTCCCATCTGACAGTAACAGGCAGATTTTCATCTTCAACAATTACTTCTGTTATTGGCATGTCTAGAAATGCTTGCTCGAGATACTGTTTTATTTGAGGTTGAGTTATACCGGCTTTGTCCATTGCATTTTGATCTAGTTCAATTACTTGTTCTTGAGTGGTACGTTTCATCGAACTAGTTGCCCCAACAATCCCTTCAATAGCACTAAGCTCTCCAATAAAATCATCACCTAGCGCTTGTAACTCTTCAAAATCAGATCCCTTAATATTTACCCGAACTGGATTGCCACCACCAGCACTCATAGGACTTTGGACATTTTCAATCGGATAATTTTCTTGAAGGTCTCGTAATGATCTGAATATCTCTTCATTTATATCTGCTTGTTCTCGAGTAATCCCTTCTTCTTTTGTCATATTGATGATCGTGTAAAACATCCCTCCGTTGTCCATTACATAGTTCGTTTCAACGTCCTGAATTAAGCTAAGCTCTTCGTTCATTTTCTGGACAAGCTGTTCCTTTTCTTCAGAGGAAAGTCCTGTTTCAAGATCTACCATTATTTCAGCATACCTATTAAATACATCAGGCATGATCGTCATCGGAATTTTTGTTACTAAAAATAAGGAACTGACAAACATCAATAGGAATAGTCCTAAAACTCCAAAACTGCGGCGTTTTTTCTTTACAGTCCATGAAACAAGCTTGCTGTATCCACTAAGCATCTTACTGGGTTTGTCTTGTTTAGTGTTCGTTTTAAGTTTTAGAAATTTTTCTGAAAGAGCAGGTATTAATGAAAATGAGACGATGACAGAACTAATCAGAGTGATTGCCACCACAACAGAAAGCATGATCATGATTTGACCCATTTCTCCACCTAGCATTCCAATCGGAAGGAAAACTACTATTGTCGTTAACATAGAGGCGATTACTGCTGTAGCAACCTCTTTTGTCCCTTCAATTACAGCACTAAACCGTTCAAGTCCTTGTTCTTTCTTGCGATAAATGGATTCAAGAATAACGATAGAGGAATCGACCATCATCCCAATCCCAAGCCCAAGTCCAATTAATGTTAAAATGTTCAAGCTGTAATCAAACATCCACATGGCAGTGAATGTCAAGAGTACTGAAGTAGGAATAGCTAATCCTACAATCAATGTTGCTCGGATATTGCGTAAAAATAGTAATAGAATAACGATAGCTATAATACTTCCAATAATTATGTTACTTGAAACCCCATCTATCGATTCTTTGACATAATCTGCTTGCGCTACCATCTCGTTTAATTCGAAATTTCCAACCAATCCTTCACTTCGAATACTGTTAATTTCTTTCCGCACGGCTTCAGCCATATCTAATTGTGTAACATCAGAAGTACGTCCAATTTGAACAAAAACTAAATCCTTGCTGCCATCTTTCCACACATAGGAGGAGCTTTCCATTGGTTGTAATGTTACATCAGCAATTTCATCTAACGTGATGAATTCACCCGAAACAGTGGGAATTTGAATATTTTCAATATCTTTAGCATTAGATAGTTTAGTGTTCCATCGAAGCGAAGTTAATTCATTCCCATCGTTAATTTCTCCGATGGTAGCCTCACTATTGGATTGTTGGATGGAAGTTACTACTTGGGATACATCTAATCCCTGTTGATATACTTTTTCACGGTTAAATTCGATTACCATTTCGTTCTCAACAGCACCAACTAATGATACATCACGTACTTCAGGTAGTTCTTCTAGCCGTGGTTTTAGGGTCTCTTTTGCAAAGCTAGTCATTTCGTCCATCTCTCCACCAGATACGTCCATATAAAACTCATACTTCTGGCTAGTTCCAATTTGACCAGTTTCAACCCCTTTAATCCCAGTAATCCCAGAGGTCGAAGAGTGAACAATCGATTCTACCTCTTTATAGACTTCATCACCTTTCCCGCGTTCAAGAGTTACTTGTAGTGAACTTCTACCTATATTAGTAGTCGATTGAATACCTTCTACACCATCAATGGATAGTATGCTTTGTTCCAGTGGTGTTGTAATTGTTCGTTCCACTTCGATTGCAGACATCTCTCCAGCATTAATTGACACATATGCACCGTCAAAAACCAAGGATGGCATCAATTCTTTGTCTAACTTTAATACAGCATAACTGCCAACAATAACAATCAATACAGCTAAAAGTCCAATCAAAATCTTCTTTTGTACAATAAATTTCACTAAATTCATAAAAATTCTCCGTTCTTCTTTAAATGAATTAAATTTCCACTAATTTCCTTTATCCATTTATTATCTTATCCTTATTGATAGTGCTTCATAATGAACCAGAGATGTATTTTTACTAAGACCAGAGACTTAGTTTTTGATTAAGATTCTTAGTTTTAAATTTAAAAACATGTAGTCAAAACTTTAATGGATGTTTCTATATGAAAAGGAGTTAATACCTAGTTGTAACAAAATGTTCAAAATTACGAATTGGTAACTTTGTGGTACAAGGGCTTTAATTAAAGGGTTTTGAAGCATTTTTTAAAAAATAAATGTTACCAATTAATTCCTTACATAATTCGTAACAATTGCAAATATGAAAATGTGATATTATCACTACCTAGATTAGAATTATTTTAATTGTATAGTTTACAAACTTAAGTGTTAAAAAAGTCTAAAAAATATCTAGGTCAATCTGGGATTTAGAAGTCGTGTTTCATACTTCGATGTTGTAAAAAAATTTTACTCCAGAGTTTCTGCACCCCCCAAGTTTTTGATTTTGATTTTAGACTCTGTTAAAGCTTTTTGTTGTTTTTAAATTAACTCTGAATGATAAACAGAGTTTTACTTTAAAAGGAGATGAAAGTGTTGAAGTATATTAAGTTGTTTGTCGCTCTATTCGCAGTTATCCCAGTCTTACTTCTCACTGGTTGTGAAACAAATATGGTTGTTTTCGAACCACAAGGTCCGGTAGCTAGAAGTATTATGGAACTTATCAATTGGTCTCTTATGTGGATGCTACTAGTGGTCGTAGTAGTATTTGCAATGTTTGGTTTTATTGTGTGGAAATACAGAGAGAGAAAAGAAAATATGAATTATGAGCCTCCGGAAGAACACGGAAACACATTATTTGAGATTATTTGGACTGCAATTCCAATTCTAATTGTTATTGCATTAATTATTCCTACAGTTAAAACTCTTTACGCACTGGAGGAAGTACCTGAAGGTTATGAAAATGAAGAACCATTAACGGTTCATGTGACAGCAGCTGATTGGAAATGGATTTTTAGTTATCCCGAGCAAGGAATTGAGACAGTAAATTATGTGAATATCCCTGAGGATAGACCGGTTAACTTTAAATTGACTTCTGCAGGCACCATGCAATCATTTTGGGTGCCAGCACTAGCTGGGCAAAAATATGCAATGGCTAAAATGGAAACGCAGCTTATTTTAGTTGCAGAGAATCCTGGTTCATATGTTGGTAAGAATTCCAATTTTAATGGTCGTGGCTATACTGGCATGGAATTTGAAGTTCTTGCTCAAACACAGCAAGATTTTAATCAGTGGATAGCCGATGTGAAGAATACGGCACCTGTATTAACAGAGGAGAAATATGAAGAAATGTTAAAACCAACTCACCTTGGCCGATTAACATTTAAAAATACTCATTTAGCTTGGGTAAATCATGCAGATGAGGATGCACAGACATATACAAATCCTGAATTGTATCGTTATAACGGATACCAAGGGAAGACCTTTGAAGAAGAAGATAATTATATGAACGAAAATAGCGAAACAGAATCAGGTGACCATCATCATGAAGAAAATCATGATGATCATGGTAATCATGGAGGTGACGATCATGGGCAACATTAAATGGGACGAGTTTTTTATTACCGGTGATCCACTTATTTTAGGAGCTCAAGTTTCTATTGCTCTTACGATGTTAGGTGTTTTATTTGGATTAACATACCTTAAGAAATGGAAATGGATTTGGAGAGAATGGATTACAACAGTTGATCATAAACGAATCGGAATCATGTATATTATTGCAGCTATATTGATGTTTTTCCGTGGTGGTATTGATGGATTATTAATGAAAGCACAAACCTCTAGACCTGAAATGGGGTTGTTAAGCTCTCAACACTATAATGAGATATTTACTACTCATGGTGTAATCATGATCTTGTTTATGGCTATGCCATTTCTAATTGGTTTAATGAACGTAGTTATTCCATTGCAAATTGGAGCAAGAGATGTAGCGTTCCCACAATTAAATGCATTAAGTTTTTGGTTATTCTTTAGTGGGGCAATGCTTTTCAATATCTCTTTTGTGATTGGCGGCTCTCCTGATGCTGGGTGGACATCTTATTTCCCGCTTGCAGGGAAAGAGTTTAGTCCTAGCATTGCAAATAATTACTATGCGATTGCCTTACAGATTGCGGGAATTGGTACCCTAATGACGGGGATTAACTTCATTGTCACTATTTTAAAGATGAGAACAAAAGGTATGACATTAATGAGAATGCCGATGTTCACATGGACTGCTTTAGTTACTTCAGGTATTATTGTCGCTGCTTTCCCGATCTTTACAGTAGCACTAGCATTAATGAAATTTGACCGTTTATTTGGAACTCATTTTTTCACTGTTTCTAGTGGTGGTTCGGATATGCTATGGGCTAACTTATTTTGGCTGTGGGGACATCCAGAAGTTTATATTGTAGCACTACCTGCCTTTGGTATATTCTCAGAAGTAATTGCGACGTTTTCACGTAAACAATTATTCGGGTATAAATCGATGGTATATGCAACTGTAGGAATTGCATTATTGAGCATGGTTGTCTGGGTTCACCATTTCTATACAATGGGATCTGGTCCGGGTGTTAACTCTTTCTTCTCTTTAACAACAATGCTAATTGCTGTACCAACAGGTATTAAAATATTCAACTGGCTTTTCACGATGAGAAAAGGAAGGATAAAATTGTCTTCAGCAATGCTGTGGGCGTTGGCATTCATTCCTACTTTTACTATTGGTGGTGTAACGGGAGTAATGCTAGCGATGGGTGCAGCTGACTTCCAATATCACAATACACTTTTCTTGGTAGCACACTTTCACTATGTTCTTATACCAGGTGTAGTATTTGCGGTGTTTGCAGGCTTGTATTATTGGTGGCCTAAGATGTTTGGTCATATGCTTAACGAGCGCCTTGGAAAATGGCATTTTTGGTTATTTAATATAGGTTTTAACGTAACATTTATGCCAATGTTCTTCTTGGGATTGAATGGTGCCGTCCGACGTTCTTACACGTACTCTGCAGAGTCAGGATTCGCGCCGTTATTCCTTCTTTCAGCAATTGGATCAGTTATTTTAGCAGCAGGCTTTGCAGTTTTCTGTTATAACATTTATTGGAGCATTCGCTACGCTGACCGCAACATTTCAAGTGACCCTTGGGATGCTAGAACACTAGAATGGGCGACAGCTTCACCAGTTCAGCATTACAATTTTGCTAAGCTTCCTGAAGTTAAATCGTTCGATGCATTCTGGCAAATGAAAAAAAATAATGAAGGATTAACGTTGAAAGATAGCGAAATTGAGGAGATTCACATGCCTAGTAACTCAGGCCAGCCTTTCATGATGTGTGTTATTTTCGGTGTTGTTGGGTTCTTCCTCGTGTTTGAATGGTTTATCCCTGCTGCCATAGCTTCTGTAGGGATTATCGTTGGATTAATCTATCGTTCGTTTGATTATAACGATGGATATCACATACCTGTTGAAGAAATCTCAAAAACTGAAAGTACTTGGAGAAATGAGAAAGGGGAGGTGCATAAACATGTCGGCTAATGTGAACACTTCTTTACCTTTGGAATATCAGACACATCAAAGTCGAATGAATATCCTTGGTTTTTGGATATTCTTAGGAGCTGAGATCGTTCTATTTGCCACGCTCTTCGCTGTTTATGCTGTACTTTACCAAAACTATGCAGGTGGCCCGACTCATCAAGACATTATTATGATTAAAGAAGTTATGATCCAAACACTTCTTCTATTAACAAGTAGTTTTACTTGTGGTCTAGCTATCTATGAGATGCGTCGTAATAACGTCAAAGGTTTAATAAGCTGGCTAGTCATTACCTTATTGCTCGGGGCAGGCTTCCTATTTATGGAGATTAACGAATTTATTCATTACATCCATGAAGGAGCAACCATGCAAACAAGTGCGTTCTTATCCAGTTTCTTTGTTTTGTTGGGTACTCACGGTGCCCACGTCACATTAGGTATTGGTTGGGCGATAATAGTTATTATTCAACTGATTAAAAGAGGTCTAACACCAGTGACCGCTCGTAAAATATTTATAATCGGTCTGTACTGGCACTTTTTAGATGTAGTGTGGATCTTTATCTTCACTTTCGTTTATTTGAAAGGGATGGTGGGGTAAATGGAAAAAGAAGTAAAAAGATTTCCGGTAAGTCATGTAATTGGGTTTCTAGCTTCATTGGCTTTAACTTTTATCGCAGCGGTGATTGCTCTAAAAACATCATTATCTTTTAAAGCGATCATGTGGATTATTGGTTCTTTAGCAGTGATTCAGGCAGGTCTTCAGTTATTCATGTTCATGCATATGACTGAAGGAGAAGATGGTAAAACGAATATTATTAACATCGCTTATGGAGTGTTTGTGGCGGTAGTTGTTGTTGTAGGATCTGTATGGGTGCTAACATCTGGACATGCTGCACACTAATAAGCGGTTGAATTAGAAAAATCCGGCTATTTTTAGCCGGATTTTTGTTTTCTTTAATTGTTTTATTGGGTTTTAAATTCATGCGTAGTTTGTTTAAGTTGACTATAGTTATTAGGGCTTTCAGTAATATCCTGCATCAAGTTTAGGCATAAACTACACCCAAAAGTCATCATTGAGGCTACTAAAATCCCTAGACCAATCGATAGTAAATAATCTGAACTGATACCGCTCGCAAAAAAGCTAGACATGAACACGATAAAACCTAGTAATAACCCAAAGGTTGTAATTCTTTTAATATGTAACATAAATCTTAACTCTTTGCTCACTTTACCCATCCCCTTTGAAATTTATTTTCACATTTGTTCACAAAATTGTCAAACATTTCGTTCACATTTTAGACAAATTTATTCAGGGCAATGGGGAAGACGTTGGAATCAAATTAATTGGAAAAGGGTGCCCTGTAAAAGGGCACCCTCTGTAATGTAACTTGTTTAGTTAACAAGTGTAAAAATTAAATTTATTTTTTCAATTGTATAAATTGCCGCGGTACAATTTCCACCTGGTGGTTTTAACCTATACGATGTAAGCCCTACCTCTCTTACATCCTTACGACTCCGAAGTCGATCCAGTGTGAATAAGTCTTGCTATACTATCAAAAATTATTAGTTAAGTTTTTAGTCAAACGATAGTATGAGAAAAACATGCTTTCGCTAGATTGGTGCGAAAAGCTGAAGTTTTTCTATAAAACTCTTGGCAGAATGCCAGTAATCTTTACATTTCCATTACAAGTTACTTCTATGGCGAAGTAGATTATGTATTATCTCATCTATTAAATATAATGTCAAGGTATGAATTTGATAATGATAATATTTTCAAAATGGATGGTTATCAATTGAAAAGATAAGGAACAATGGTATAGTTTCTTATGTGTAGGCTCTTTTCGTAATTATTGTGAAGTGTCGCATTTGATGGAAAATGCGTCGTATCGTAGCTACTAGTTAATTTGCGCTTCGGGCAGTCGCTTTCCGCGGGCAACGCTTCAACTTCCTCGGAAGAAAACCACTTCCTCGGAAGAAAACAACTTCCTCGGAAGAAAACCACTTCCTGCGGGATTTTCAGCCGTCGCTTTTCCCGTAGGAGTCGACTGCCCTACGCTCCAATCACCATCTTATTTACAACAAATGAAAGAGAGATGGATATAGTTTGAAAGCTAACGTAGTGTAGTTCCGTAGCTTAGAATAGCTTTATGTTTAAGAAGGAAAAACCTCCTCACATAGGAATATGGGCTTTAGTCTTTATCCTTAATTAATCAGAACGCTATAACAAGTGTAGGCAGAATACGTAGACTCCTGTGGGAACAGTGCGCTCCGAAGACCCCTCAGAAGCGTTCTGTGCTTCTGAGGAGGCTGAGGTCGTGCCCACGGAAAGCGAAGTATTCTGCCGAAACGGTGTATAGCATCTGTTTAAAGACAGAAGGTAAAAAGTAAATACCAAGCAAAAGTTACGCCGCAATCTATAGTTGATGTATCAAAAATAACAATCTTTTAGAAACAGTCTATGGATATAAAATTCCTCTTTTTCCTCCTACTTCTACAGTAATTCCTTTTGTTTTTTTCAACGAAAAGGAGTGTGACTAAAATAATAAAATTTAAAAATATATATTACGGATGGGTAATTGTGTTTATAGCAGCAATGGGTGCTTTTTTCTCGGGGCCAGGACAAACCTATTCCAACTCAGCATTTATTGATCAATATATTAATGATTTTGGCTGGTCTCGTTCTCAAGTTTCTGGTCTTTATTCGTTGGCGACCCTTATAGCAGGTATATGTATGATGTTTGTCGGACGATTTATTGATAGGCTTGGACAACGTTTTATGATGGTGTTAGTAGGGTCCGTCTTAGCTTTTGCCTGCTTCTATAATAGCTGGGTTTCAAGTATTTGGATGCTAGGATTTGGTTTTTTTATGATTCGCTTGTTTGGTCAAGGGAGCATGTCACTTATACCGAATACACTTGTAGCACAGTGGTTTATAAAGAAAAGAGGCTTGGCTTTAAGCATTATGACTTTGGGTAGTTTTGCCAGCGCAACCCTTTTTCCTATCCTAAATACCTGGTTAATCCAAACATGGAGTTGGCAAACGGCTTGGCGATTTTGGGGAGCGCTAATACTTATTATCTTTATACCACTGGTATTAGTGGGTGTTAGAAATAGACCTGAGGATATGGGATTAAAGCCCGATGGAGACCTTTCTAAGAAAACTAACAGCAAATCCAATCCTATGATAGGAACACCAATATCTGTAGCAGAAGAAGATTGGACTTTAAAAGAGGCAATGAAATCCAAAGCCTTTTGGGCTATTTTAGTCTGTGTTGGAATACCTGGTATGATTAATACTGGGATTACCTTTCATATCATTTCAATCTTTGGTACAAATCAATTGTCGCCAGAAATAGCGGCAATGGTTCTGAGTTTAATGGCTATTGTTGGAATACCGATATCACTAGTATCGGGATATATTACAGATAGAATTAAAACGAATTACTTATTATTATGTATTTTCGGGATAGAAGTGTTATTACTACTGATGCTACTAGTGACAACTAACTTCATAATGGCAGTTTTTTTTGGGACATTATGGGGGGTTGCTCATGGAATTGAGAGAATTGGTTTAAACATCATTTGGCCAAATTACTTTGGAAGAAAATATATAGGAAGTATAAATGGTGTTGGTGCAACTGTAGGTGTAATTGGATCGGCATTTGGTCCATTACCTTTTGGTGTTGGTTATGATTTGTTCAACAGCTATTCACCAATCTTACTTATCACGCTTATCTTTCCTGTTATCGGAGCAATTTGCGCATTAATAGCTAAGAAACCAGTTAAGTCACAAGTTCTAGGTTCATACCAATAGTAGCTTAACTCTTAAGAAGGGAGAAATTCGAATGAAAATTAATCAAAAAAACCATGATATCCGATTAATTGCTTTAGATATGGATGGAACTTTGTTAGACGCTGATCATAGGGTATCCGATGAAAACAAGAAAGCAATTACCGAAGCGAGGAATAAAGGAGTTGAGGTGATACTCTCAACCGGGAGGCATTATAGTACTTGTAATGAATACGCCAAAGAGTTAGGATTATCGTCTTATTTAATTACTGTCAATGGAAGTGAAATATGGACCGCATCGGGCGAATTAGTAGATCGTCAATTGTTAGATCTCTCATTAATTCAGTTGCTTGTTGACCTACATAAAAAGCATAATACGTCAGTGTGGATGATCTCTACCGAAAAGGTCTGGAGGGGAGAAGTACCAGATAACCTAGATGCTCACCAATGGCTAAAATTCGGTTTTGACATAGAAGATGAGCAAGTGATGAAATTAGTTATGGATGAGTTGGAAATCAATGAATCTTTTGAACTGAGCAACTCTAGTCTCACTAATATTGAGGTTAATGCAGCTGGAATTAATAAGGCTAGAGCAGTTGAGAAAGTCTGTCATCATTTAGGGATAACTATGGATCAGGTGATGGCGATTGGCGATAGTTTAAATGATATTAAAATGATTGAAGAAGCGGGTTTGGGTATTGCAATGGGTAATGCTCAAACGGATGTGAAAGATGTCGCGGATTGGGTAACAAGTAAACATACAGAGGACGGAGTTGCTAAAGCAATCCGCAATTGGGTGCTTTAGTTCCCGAAGTTTTTTCAACAAAAAAGGTATTTTACTTGCAGGTCACTGTGGCTTGTAATAAATTTATATAGAGAAGATTTCTAAAAATATAGCAAGTTATGTAGATTAGGTAGGAATAGAATACCTTACTCGTGTTGCAGTTATCAATACTAAAACGTATGATGGGTAGAGGAATGAATGAAGAGGGAGCGATAGTTTAATATGGCAAAACAACAACAAATGGGTGTAATTGGTCTAGCGGTAATGGGTAAAAACCTGGCATTAAATATTGAAAGCCGAGGTAATTCGGTTTCTGTATTTAACCGTTCATATGAAAAAACAGAAGATTTCTTAGCTAATGAAGCTGCTGGAAAGAATTTTTTTGGAGCAGAATCAATAGAAGATTTTGTAAATTCACTTGAAAAACCACGTAAAATAATGCTAATGGTTAAAGCAGGTGTTCCAACAGATGCCACAATCGAACAGCTAAGACCGTATTTGGAAAAAGGAGATATCCTAATTGATGGTGGAAATACATTCTACCAAGATACGATGAGACGTAACAAAGAACTAGAAGAATCAGGAATTCACTTCATTGGTACTGGTGTTTCTGGTGGCGAAGAAGGGGCATTAAAAGGACCTTCTATCATGCCTGGTGGTCAAAAGGAAGCATATGATTTAGTTAAGCCAATTTTGGATGCTATTTCGGCTAAGGTAGATGGAGAGCCATGTTCTACCTATATTGGACCAAACGGCGCAGGTCATTATGTAAAGATGGTACATAACGGGATTGAATATGGTGATATGCAATTAATTTCAGAAGCTTACTTTATTATGAAGCATGTCCTAGGTTTTGGTGCCGAAGAGCTTCATGAAGTATTTGCTGAATGGGATAAAGGTGAACTAGACAGTTATTTAATTGAGATTACAGCGGACATTTTCACTAAAAAAGATGAAGAAACAGGAAAGCCAATGGTTGATTTAATCTTGGATACTGCTGCTCAAAAAGGAACTGGAAAATGGACAAGTCAAAGTTCTCTTGATTTAGGAGTTCCTTTGCCAATTATTACTGAATCCGTATTTGCGCGTTTTATTTCAGCAATGAAGGACGAACGGGTGAAAGCAAGTAAGATACTACAAGGTCCTCCTGTTGGAAAAACTGCATATAAAGGGGATAAAGACGAGTTAGTTGAAGCAATTAGACAAGCTCTTTATATGTCTAAGATTTGTTCATATGCTCAAGGGTTTGCACAAATGCGTGCAGCTTCTGATGAATACGATTGGAACCTTCGTTATGGAGATATCGCAATGATTTTCCGTGGTGGATGTATTATTCGTGCTCAATATTTACAAAATATTAAAGAGGCTTACGATCGTGATCCTGGTTTGACGAACTTACTACTTGATCCTTACTTCCAGGATATAGTAGAAAACTATCAGTCATCTTTACGTAAGGTGCTTGCTATTGCAATTGAACGTGGAATACCAGTTCCAGGCTTCTCAAGCGCATTGGCTTATTTTGATAGTTATCGTACTGAAACGTTACCTGCGAATCTTATCCAGGCTCAACGTGACTACTTCGGTGCACACACGTACCAACGTATTGATAAAGAAGGTACATTCCACACAGAGTGGATGAAATAAAAAATAAGCGTCCTGCTCAATTTGAGCGGGACGCTTATTTTTTATGTTAAGAAGGCTGATTATCAAAAAGTATTACCCTTGCAGGTGCTGCTTCAGTTCCAACTAATTTAATTGGTGCAGCAACCATATAATAACTTTTCTCTTCAATTTCTTTTAGGCGAAGACCTTCAACAATAATGATATCGTTGCTAAATAATTTTCTGTGTGTAGGATTCTTTGGCTGACTTCGCTCGATACCGTGGGTGTCAATACCAACTCCGTCAATGCCGGCTTCAATTAAGAAATCAGCACCGTCTTCTTTGAGATAAATAAAGTTAGGATCAAAAGTGTCCTTTTCATGGAATGAATTTTTGGTTTTAAATAGGATAAAATCATCTTGTTTAATATCTAAGCCTTCTAAGTCTGAACGACTAATTCCGTCCTCAACATTAGTTAAATCAAAAACTTTAACTGGGCCTACCAGTCTTTCTAAGGCTATTGTTTCAAATGTATCTGCATCGTTAATCATGTGTAAAGGAGCATCAATATGGGTACCTGTATGAAGGTTGATGTCGATGTTTGTTGTTGTAATATGTTCATTAGTGCTACGAGCAAATTCTGGCTGTGCACCAGACAAATTATCCCATACCGACATTCCTTTGTACACTGACATCGAAATATCATGCATTTTCATACTTATTCCTCCAAGCATAGTTTAATCGTCTCGTGTAACAGACCACCAATGGAAACCATCTTTTTCTAATAAGTCATCTGAATCTTTAGGACCGTTTGATCCAGATTCATAATTTGGAAACTGGTCTGATGATTTATTCTCCCAAGCATTTGAGATAATGTCGACATATTTCCAAGAGAGAGCGACTTCATCCCAATGGGTAAAGTTCGTCGAATCACCTCTCATACAGTCATAAAGCAGCACCTCATATGCTTCTGGTGTATTCATCTTATCGTTACTATTGTTATTATAGCTAAGCTGGATTGGAGTAGATGTACTGCTATAATCTCCTTTTTTGGCATTAAGGTGTAGAGTTACCCCCTCGTCTGGTTGTATGTGAATAACAAGAAGATTAGGATGAATATTTTCACCCTTGTCATAGTATAAGTTCATCGGAAGATCTTTAAATTGTATTACAATTTCAGTGGATTTTTGTTTCATTCGCTTACCTGTGCGTATGTAAAAAGGTACGCCGGCCCATCTGAAATTATCGATCAACAATTTACCTGAAACAAATGTTTCCGTATTAGAATGAGGATCAACGGAGTTGCTATCTCGATAAGCATTTATTTCATTGCCATCGACAGTACCACGGTCATATTGTCCTCGTACGAAATACTTATCGACTTTTTCTTCGGTAATTGATCTTAATGCTCGAAGAACCTTCACTTTTTCACTACGGATTTCATCTGTAGTTAGCTTGATCGGTGGTTCCATCGCAAGCAATGCCATCATTTGCAAGATATGATTTTGTACCATATCTCTGAGTGCCCCAGACGATTCATAATAACGGCCACGATCCTCGACGCCAAGTGTTTCACTGGATGTAATTTGAATGTTAGAGATAAACTGATTGTTCCATAACGGTTCGAATATAGCATTAGCGAAGCGGATCACTTCAATGTTTTGTACCATCTCTTTACCTAAATAATGGTCAATGCGATAAATTTGGTCTTCAGTAAATGCTTGTCTTATTTGATCATTTAACTCTCTAGCCGACTCAAAGTTATGGCCGAATGGCTTTTCAATTACAAGCCTAGACCAACCCTTTGTTGTTGTTAGACCTTCTGATTTTAAGTTTGCAGCTATTGTCCCGAAGAAATTAGGTGCCATCGCTAGATAGAAAATGCGGTTTCCTTCTGTACGGTACTCAACGTCCAAAGTACTTATTAGGTCGTTTAGTCTCTGGTATGACTTTAGATCCGTTACATCAAAAGGGTGATAATGAAAATGAGAAGCAAAAGTATCATGATCGACTTTTTCATCCTCAAAATGATTTACGGATTTTCTTACATTACTACGGAACTCATCATTGGTTAAAGGACGTCTTGCTACACCAATAACCGCAAAGTCTTCCGAAAGTTCTTTGTTTCGGTACAGTCTATAAATGGAGGGATATAATTTTCTGTTTGCTAAGTCACCTGTTGCACCGAAGATAACTATTATTGATTTAGGAGCATTCGTTGTCATTACTTAACTACCTTTCTATATTCGTGATAGGTTTACACATAATATGTAGCATGTTCATTAATAATACAAGAAAACACATGGAAAGAAATTAAATATATGTCTCATTATACAATACCATGATAAGGGACGTTTATAAAATTATTTACTTAATCGTGAACATTTTCACTATTTCATTTTAACAAAATTTCTTATACACTATGTAAAGTGGTATTCCGTTGAACTAAATGTCACGGGGAATATAGGAGGATTTTAATATGAAGAATTATAAAGGATTCTTAATTGATTTAGATGGAACAGTATATCGTGGTACAGAAAAAATAGAAGAGGCAATAACCTTTGTTAAAGAACTAGAACGAAGGAATCTTCCATACTTATTCTTAACAAATAATTCTACCAAACATCCAAGTAAAGTATCCGAAACTTTGGAGGATATGGGGGTACCATCCACCCCTGAGCATGTCTTCACAACAAGTATGGCGACAGCAAAGTATGTTTCGGAAAGGCATCCGGGTGCTAATGTATATCCGATTGGTGAAGAAGGACTTATCACAGCCATTGAAGACGAAGGATTGAATATAGTGGAAACAGGAGCCGATTTTGTTGTAATGGGATTAGACCGAGCAATTACATACGAAAAACTTGCTGGTGGGGCCTTAAACATTCGGAATGGTGCAAGCTTTATTGCAACTAATGGTGATGTAGCCTTACCAACTGAAAGAGGATTTCTACCAGGTGCCGGTTCACTAATTTCAGTTCTATCGGTGACAACAGGAGTGAACCCGAAATTTATTGGTAAACCTGAATCAATTATCGTTGAACAGGCATTAGAAGTACTTGGTACATCCAAGGAAGACACTTTAATGGTAGGAGATAATTATCATACAGATATTTTGGCGGGTTTGAATGCGGGTATTGACTCGCTCCTAGTCCACACAGGAGTTACAACAAAAGAACATTTGAAAGCCATTGATGTAAAGCCGACCTATTCGATAGAGACGCTTGCTGAGTGGGTGTTTGGCCAAGATTAAAAAGAGGGTGTTTCCAAAATACAACTTTTGGAACACTCTCTTTTTTTATTATGAAATTATACTTTTAAGAATTCACGTACGTCATCAATAGTTATACCCATTTCTTTTGCAACAAGTATAAGTGAGATCCATTCCTCATCTAGTTCTTTTGCTTCTTTATCCCCCATCATTATCCCCCTGTAATGGTCTTTAAGATCCTTCTTTCCAATTTTTATACATTATGTAGTCTCGAACCTGAAGAAAATCCTCTTTACTCATTCCTTCATCAATTGATTGCTTTAAAATATCTTCCCATTCCTTATCTATTTTTCTCTTGAAATTAACAGATGGATCTGATTGTTCTCCCATTAAATATTCAATTGATGTATCTAGCCTGACTGCGACCTTTGAAAGGATTTGTAAGGATGGATTTTTTTGTATTCCTCTTTCTATGTAGCTTAAATAGGACTTTGAAACTCCCGCTAAGGAAGCAAGTTTAGTAATAGAGTATCCTTTTATTTTTCTTTGTATTTTCATCCTTTCCCCAATCATGTTCTATCCCCTTACTGTAATTAGTTATGAGTTGAATGCATAGGTCCTCTTCGTTCATTATATAGCACAAAAAGTATTTTAAAAAATACAAAATAGTAAGAAAACAAGAGAAAGGACGAGATAACGAACGAAAAGTGTTCTTAATAAAGTAAAAATGAAGATATTTAAGGTTTTTAATTTTAAAAAGCATCGCATATACTCCATTTAAATAGTTCGTTAAATAGAACGAAACTGCTTCGGAATGTAATTTTACTTAATTTTTTGTTCTTCAAACAGAACGAGGAGGTATTTTAGTGGAATTCAGTAGAGTAAGCAAATGCTTGAAAAGAAGGAATAAAACTAGACTGGCATCAATAGTGTTGATTTTTATGCTCGTTGGTCTAAGTAATCTTGTCCATGTACCAGATTATGTAAGTGCTAGTAATGACCATGGTGATTGGGGAAAGAGTTCTCTTGAATTCGTTGGCCAGGGTTGTGAAAAAGATGGAATCTTTGCATATGTGAAAAATGGTAAGGATTCAGAAAAGATGACAGGAACAGTTGTTTATGAACTCTTCTGGAGTGAAGAAGGTGAACCCAAAAATGGTCAGATTATTCATGAAGGAATTATAAAAGCATTAGGTATGGATGAACAAACGACTCTAACCTATAAGCCTACTGAAATGACAGGAGTTTATATGTTTAAGGCCTATCAAGAAGAAGGGCACCCTGGTACAGGAGAACTTTGGAGTGAAGCAATAAATAGTGGGGATTGTAGCCAAGAAGAACCACCAGTGACAGACCCGCCAGTAGAGCCTCCAGGTGAAGGTGATTCACCAATTGAAGAAGAGCCTCCAGGTGAAGGTGATTCACCAATTGAAGAAGAGCCTCCAGGTGAAGGTGATTCACCAATTGAAGAAGAGCCTCCAGGTGAAGGTGATTCACCAATTGAAGAAGAGCCTCCAGGTGAAGATGATTCACCAATTGAAGAAGAGCAACCGGGTGAAGACGATTCACCGGTTGAAGGTGAGCAGCCAGGTGAAGACGATTCACCAGTTGAAGAGGAACAGTCAGGTGAGGAACCAACAGTTGAGGATAGTACTGACAAGGATGAGCAAGCAGGTAGTGAGGATGACTCTGATTCTATTACTGAAGGAAACAGACTACCTAATACAGCTTCAAATGCATTTAACATAGTGCTTTCTGGATTATTTCTTTTACTAACTGGTTCACTATTTTATTTGATTCAAAGAAGAAAGCTTAACGTTTAAAGAAACTAATGGTAAATAAGGAGCGAAAAATATGAATTTTTTATTTGATCCTGAGGAAATGCCAATTGACTTGTAAAGAAGAGAGCAGAGACCTTGATTGCTGATATAACAATCAAGGTCTCTTTTAAACAAGTATATTCTACTAAAAGCTTTGGAATGGTGATGTTATGTTCAGAGGATTACTTTTATATTTGGCAGTTTTGAATGTATTAGATTGCTTGGTTACATTTTACGGACTAAAAAACACTTACATAACGGAATTTAACCCCATTATGAACAGTTTTTATCAATTTAGTCCATTTTTATTTATTTTAACTAAGTTCGGGCTCTCTATCTTTTTACTCTTAATTTTTGTGAATAAAAAGATACCTAATTCAAATTTACTAACAGGACTAGCTTTTACGGGTTCAATTTTATACACATTTACATTTTTATTGCACGGTTATTGGTTATCTCAAGTATTTTAAAGGAGGAGTAGATACCGTGTATAAAAAAACTTGTCACAACTGTTACCAACCCTCTTTTAGTAGTCGAAAGTCTGGAGAGTGGATCTGTCCAATCTGCCGGACAGATTTAATTACTGTTAAGCTAAGAGATGCAGAATACAAATTTAGTGGTAATTCAACCAAAAATCAAATAAACTTGCAGAAACGCTATTTAAAGCAGGATAAATCAGATTCAAACTTTACAACATATATATAAAAAGCAGCGAAAAACTAGGCGTTTTTTGCTGCTTTTTCTTTGCGATGCATTTTCTTTTTATTGGTAATGGCAACCCCTGTAATAACTAGTAAACCCCCGACGATTTGAACCCAAGTGATTATTTCTCCCAAAAATAGAACTGCGCCAATCATCGTGAAAACGGGAATTAAGTTAAGAAATATCGATGCCTTAGACGGCCCTATTTCGGAAACGCCCTTATTATAAGCCATTAATGCAACGAGTGAAGGAAACACACCTAGATAAAGCAATCCGAGAATAACGGGTGTTGACCAACTAATCGAATCGATCCGTTGATACTCCGTGGCCGATAAAGGGATCAAAATAACTATTGCAACGATGCACATAACTAATAACCCGCCATATAATGGGAATTTCCAAGTATGCTGCTTGATAAATATGGAATAGATGGACCAGGTTAACATTGCACCAAGCATGATTAAGTCACCAGGATTAAAAGATTGAGACAAAATAACCTCCAACGAACCCTTCGTAATAACTGCAAAGACCCCTAATAATGATAAGATAACTCCAATTAACTGGACCTTTGTAAACCTTTCCTTAAAGAGAATAAATCCTAGTAATAGTGCAAAAACAGGGGTAGATGACTCTACTATTGCTGCATTAACAGACGTTGTATAGTTAAGGGCCAAATATACTAATATATTAAATAGAACTAGCCCTGAGATTGCGAGTGATAAAATTGCTTTCCATTCTCTTTTCCATAACTTCTGGTTTCGTTTCCATTCAAAATACCCAAATGGAAGTACCGCGACAAATGCAATCAGATAACGGAATAATGTCAAAGTAATCGGCGGTATTTCCTGGGATACTGGTTTTCCTACTAGCAGATTACCTGCATAAAGCATCATTGCAAATGCTAGTAAAATATATGGATTCCGCATTGAAACCCCTCCCTAATTTAGCCAAGATGTTCTCTATAGTAACATGTTTTTCATTAGGTGACCTATTGGAAAGTGTTTTATTATTAGGAATGGTATGGGGTGTATGGGCAGTAGGATCTTATCCGAGTATGAAAAGAAGCGACAGAAGTCACTCCTATTCATACTCGTTTATTCTAATCTAGCGATAAGCTGATTTGGCCTTACCTTCCATGTTTCATAAGGGACAGACTGAGTAGAATTCATCGCATCTAACGTTCTTGACTTCATATCTGGTCTTGTAATAAATTGGTCAATAGTCGCTTCATTTAAATTAATAAATTTACCATCCTTTATTTCTTCTTTTTGAATGACAAGTTCGCCTTCAATATAATTTGCACAGAATACAACACATAGAATCGAAGAGGTTGCATTGTAATAGATGCCCGAAACACTTATTGGATTGATTTTAATTCCAGTTTCCTCAAAAAACTCTCTTTTAACTGCTTTATCTAGTGGTTCGCCTTCTTCTACTTGTCCACCAGGCAGTTCCCATGTATCTGATCGATTGTGAGTTTTTACAAGCAATACCTGACCTTGTTTATTTGTTACGTAGGCGCAAACCGATACAATATGACGTGGTATATGTTTGTTAATCAAGAACATCCCCTCTCTAATTTTGTGGGTAATTTTTTAAAAAAAGATATCTATGGACGCCCACCAGCTTTAGGATTAGATAATTAAATTAGTAGGTTCTTAGTGTTTATTGATATGATAATGGTAAGACTATTATCTATTCCCAAGTTTAATTGGTAAGTAATGACTACCTATATTTTTTCATATGTTGAAAAAAATAGCTATATATGGGGAGAAATTGTTGTTTGGGTGGGGGTGTCTCTATGGAAAAAATCCTGATTACCAATCGATTGTCTTTTAGAAAGATGCATGAGGGTGATGTTGGTTTTTTGCTGAGAATATTTTCAGATCCAATTGCAATGAAATATTATCCTTCAGTAAAGAATAAAGAAGAGACAGTACGATGGATTAACTGGACGTTAGATAATTATAGGAAGTTCGGAGTTGGTTTGTTTATAGTCGAGGATCGCATCACAGGAGATTTCTTAGGTCAATGTGGTCTTGTTCCTCAAAAGATTGATGGGGAAGTAAAAATGGAGATAGGATACCTATTCGTGCGAGACCATTGGGGGAATGGGTATGCAACTGAAGCGGCAAAGGCATGTAAACACTACGGCTTAGAAAAGTTAAAGGTGCCTACGCTTGTCTCCTTAATCGATCCACTTAACGTTGCATCAATAAAAGTTAGTGAAAAAATTGGAATGGAACGAAAAAGCACGGTGCAACGAAAAGGTAAATTGTTGTGGGTCTACGGCTTAGATGCTTAGGTTGAGTAAGATAACTTATTTTTGTAATTCGAATATTTCCTCAAGCTTACTATTGATGTATGTATGTGCGTCTTCAATCCCAATATTATAAAATAAGGGTGCTAGTTCTTCAGTAAAGAAATCCAGAATCAGAGATGCAGCTAAGTCACCTAATTCTTCATTTCTCTCTCTTTTAAAGTACTCTTTTATTGATTCAATCATAGCTTCCTTATCAACTGATTTTAGATTGAATTTTTGATTCATGGTAAAACTCCTTCGGCGCGGTTAGTAAAATCCTACTATGAGTATAACAGAACATACGTAATGAAATACAAAATGAAGAAAGGGTGTAGGTTGATGGCAGAACTTAAGTATGAAATCATAGAAACTTTAGGTGTTATTTCAGAATCAGCTAAAGGGTGGAAAAAAGAGCTTAATTTGGTTAGCTGGAATGGAAGAGAAGCTAAATATGACTTGAGAGATTGGGCTCCTGATCACGAAAAAATGGGCAAAGGAATTACTTTATCAAATGAAGAGGTTGAAAATTTAACAGCAATATTGCAAAAACTTCAGAACTAGCCTATGGCCAGAGAAAACTATACAAACGTTTGATTAATGAAAAAATGAGGAAGGCCCCCATTGCGAGGGACTTTTTCTATGCATTATATTTGATTAAGCAATGTTCTTTTGCGATTTCCAGGTCGCTATGCGGCACTTTTTCACTACCTACGATTTGATAATCTTCTTGGCCTTTGCCAGCAAAAATTATGATGTCTCCTGGTTCACTTAGATCAATTGCATGGGAGATTGCCTCTTTGCGATTTTCCATCAAAGTGTAGTTATCATGCAACATCCCTTTTTCCATATCCTTTAATATAACAGTGGGATCCTCATGACGAGGATCATTAATTGTTAGCACGACGTAATCAGCTGCTGATGCTTTTTCTGCCATAAACGGACGCTTAAAAGCATCCCTGTCACCACCAGTTCCAACTAAGAAAATCAGCCTGTTATCTTTGAAAGGTAGGACAGTATTAATCGATTTTTCAATAGCATCTGGTGTATGTGCGTAATCAATGTACATGGTTACGGGAGCATCTATTTCGACCTTCTCCATGCGACCGTTGATTGGCTTAAGGTCTTTTAGGGCGTCGACCAATTGTGATACAGGCGTTCCCTTTGCAAATAAGGCTGCCATTGCAGCTAAAATATTATAAACATTAAATTCACCCAGTAAACTCATTCTAATTTCAAATGTACCCTCAGGTGATTCTAAGGTGAATTGTGTTTGGTCTCTTTTGTAAGTTATTTTCTCTGCTCTAAAGTCTGCACCTTCTTGTAATCCATAAGAAATAACCTCAAAAGGTGACCAATAACTATAAATTCTGTACCATGGGTCATCTTGATTTAACACCAAATATTTATCTTGTGTTAAATCTTGCCCCAACTGAGCAAACAGAAGGCCTTTCACATACCCGTATTGTTCCATTGTTTCATGGTAATCCAAATGATCCTGGCTTAGGTTTGTAAAAACAACTACATCAAAGTCGATTCCCCATAACCTTCCTTGTGATAAACCGTGAGAGGAAACCTCCATGATCATATGATCTATATTTTGTTTTACAGCTCGATCCAACAATCTTTGATTAGTTAGCACGTCACAGGTTGTGTTTTCGGTAATTATTTGCTCTCCAGCAATCTCTAATCCAATTGTCCCTGCCAGAGCCGATTTTTCACCAATATTGCCCAAAAGAGAATGGATTAGGTTTGTAACAGTGGTTTTTCCGTTTGTTCCAGTAACACCAATGACGCTTAGTTTCGATGAAGGATAATTGTAATATTTAGCTGCAAGGTGAGCAACTGCTTTAAATGTATCTTTGACTATGATTAATGTAGCTTGGGTTGAATCAACATCCAATTGCTTTTCAGCTACAATCACAGATGCTCCTTTTTCAATTGCCTCTTGATAAAAATCATGTCCATCTACAGTAAAGCCTCGAGTACAAATGAACAAGCTTCCTTGTTTAACTTCACGCGAATCGTTATAAATTCCACTGATTTTCTTTGGTAATACCCCAATTATCTGTTTTATTTTAAAGTAGGAAATTAGTTCGGAAGTATCCATTGTTTAACCTCTCACTGTAATTATTGTGTAGTCTAGTTTGTCCATTTTCTAATTCTGTAGTACTAGAAATTTTTTCTTAATCAACCTCTAGACCGACTAATAATTTAGTATAAAAAAAATAATAACACAGCAACTATTAATCCCAAAAGAAAAGACCTTAACTGATATGGGTTAAGGTCTCTTGTCCTATTTGATAGCTTTTTGAAGCTTGTGAATCATCTTTAATGATCTTCCAGTACCAATTGCTACGGATTCTAGAGGGTGTGGGGCTAGATGAACTGGTACGAATATTTCACTAGCTAGCCATTCTTGCATTCCTTTAAGCAGTGCACCGCCACCAGTTAAAGTGACGCCTCGATCTACAATATCTCCACTTAGTTCTGGGGGACAGCTTTCCAGAGTCGAACGGACAGTATCTAAGATTGCTTCTAAAGATTCTCTGATAGCTTGTTGTATTTGAGTTGAAGTAACTGTGATTGTTTTTGGTAAACCAGTTACTAGGTCTCTTCCTCTTACATCCATTGATTGTTCTTCATGTTCAATCAGTGCATAACCAATCTCTATTTTTATGTTTTCAGCTGTTCGTTCACCAATTAAAATATTAAAATGTTTACGAATATAATGAATGATTTCTTCGTCCATTTTATCTCCACCTGTACGAACAGATTTACAAGATACAACGCCACCAAAGGAGATTATTCCAACTTCGCTTGTTCCTCCCCCAATATCGACAATAACATTCGCGGTAGGCTCGTCAACAGGTAGATCTGCCCCAATTGCAGCTGCAATTGGTTCTTCGATTAAATGGACCTCTTTTGCGCCATAACTCTTAACGGCATTATGGATAGCTCTACGTTCTACTGATGTACTGCCTGAAGGTGTACATACCACAACAGTAGGCTTTCTCATTGATACACCAACTATTTTGCTAACCTTTTTTAAAATTTCCTTTAGCATTTGAGCAGTAATATCATAATCGGCGATTACGCCGTCTTTTAAAGGTCGAATCGGCACGATATTTCTTGGTGTTTTCCCAATCATTTCCTTAGCTTCTTTTCCAACTGCAACCACTTGATTCGTTCTAATATCTATTGCTACTACAGATGGTTCATTTAGTACAATTCCTTTTGATTTTGTATAGACAAGTATATTTGCTGTACCTAGGTCAATACCTATTTCTGCATTTGAAAACATGTGATAGTTTCCTCCATCGATGTGAATTTTTCTATTTATAGCATTTCTCATTTTACCAGACTTTTATGGGGGTAGAGGTATTAGTAAAAAATGGGAAATAATTTGTAGTGTGGAATTCCTTATATTAAAGCGGGCTAAATTCCCGAGGGAATGTTCCTCTAGTATAATGATTTTGTCTTAGTTGACAAATCCTAAAAAAGATCACTAAAGTTTCTAATTCATAAAAAAGCAGGACACTTAAGTTCCTGCTTTAGTAAATTAAATAATAAAATTAGTCTTTTTTTTCATCCAATAGGTTTGCAAGTATGTGCGTTTTATACTTTTCAATTTTGCGTCCTTCTAAATGACGCACACCTATATTTTTTAGTTCCTCTACATACCAACCTTTGCTTCCTACATGCATTCCTATCATCCTTTCCATCTATTGAATATTTCATGCAGAAGCCATTGTAACATTGTGAAAATTTATATGGAAGTCAAAAGTTCAACTTTCCCTCCATATTATATATAATGTGATGTAGGATGTTACATAAAATTTTTCGCAGTGAAAATTAAGGAGGATGATCGGATGAAATGTCAACTGCTCTCTTTAAACATAGGTGTTCCAAAAATTTACTCTTTTAATGGTAAACAATTGCATACTGGCTTTATAAAGGAGTCACAGGATGAATCCATATGGTTGTCAAAAATTGGATTCGAAGGTGATGGACAAGCAGATCAGAAAAATCATGGCGGTGAGGACAAGGCGCTGCTTATGTACAGTTATCATCATTATAATTATTGGGAAAAACGATATAACCGGGAGTTTAATGTCCCTTCCTTTGGTGAGAATGTTACAATAAACCATCTGTCGGAAGACCAAATTCACCTAGGAGATATATTTGCATTGGGTAACGCTATCGTTCAAGTTAGTCAACCGAGAAACCCTTGTTACAAAATCGCAGAGGTTCACCAGTTGAAGGATATTCCCGCTGTAGTAACCGAAACTGGATATAGCGGTTATTATTTTAGAGTTTTACGGGAAGGGTTTGTAACTAACAACGATTACTTGGAACTGATTGAAAAGGATCCAAACGAAATAAGTATTTCATTCGTTCATCAAACTCTTTTTCATCTAAAAGATGATATCGAAAGAATTAATACTATTCTAAAGGTCGAAGCGATTGCAACGTCACTTCGAAAAACGTTAGAAAACCGTTTGGATAAACTTACTGTTTAGCAGTGAAAATCCAAATCATATACTCGTAACGAAAACTTAAAGATTTAAAGGAGTGTCTATAATGTGTGGTCGTTTCACACTAAATGCAAGTGAGTTAGAAATTCTAGATGAATATAACTTAGAAGACACAATCCAATCCCATACACCTAGGTTTAACATAGCTCCAGGTCAAAACATTTTGGCGATTATCCATGATGGAAACAAAAGAAGAGCGGGATTTCTAAAATGGGGGCTTGTTCCATTTTGGGCTAAAGATCCGAAAATCGGCTATAAAATGATTAATGCAAGAAGTGAGACTGCACATGAGAAGCCAAGCTTTAAGAATTTATTAGCAAGTAAACGATGTTTAATTATTGCGGATAGCTTCTATGAATGGCAAAAAAGCGAAAGCGGTAAACAACCAAAACGTATTTCCCTAAACGACAGAAAGCTTTTTACTTTCGCTGGACTATGGGACAAGTGGGAAGGTGACGAACAATCATTGTACACATGCACAATTCTTACCAAGCAAGCCAATGAATTCATGAGCCCGATCCATGATCGGATGCCGGTTATCTTGCCAAAGGAAAAGGAAGATCAATGGATAGAACCAATCAAACGGAATCCAGCAGATGTTCACGAATTTTTGATAAATACATCAATGGAACAGTTAACCTCTTATAACGTAAGTGATATCGTGAACTCCGTTAAAAATGAAGATGAAGCCTGTATCAAACCACTAACATCATAGAAGAACAATAAAACAGAGACCTAATGGCCTCTGTTTTAAATGGCTTATTTCTATAAGATTGTTGTTTGTGACACAAAATCAATAGAATCCGACGTAACTTACATCTATTTATTCATCATTTATATAAGCTTTCTACAATCGCTTCGGCAAAAAACTTCGCTTTCCGTGGGCACGGCCTTAGCCTCCTCGTAGAAAACCGCTACTGCGGGGTCTTCGGACTCGCGCTGTTCCCACAGGAGTCTACGTTTTTTGCCTACGCTGTTAACAGCGATCTGATTATCGAGGGAAAAATCTTGGTTGTATCTTGAGAGAATTTCCCACTCTTGAAATCATAGCTATTTAAAATTTGTTGAACTAAACTACGCTAGTTTTGGACTATCCATCTCTCTTTCATTATTGTTGTAAATAAGATAGTGATTGGAGCGGAGGGCAGTCAACTCCTGCGGGAAAGCGACGGCTGAAAATCCCGCAGGAAGTGGGTTGCTTCCGAGGAAGTTGAAGCGTTGCCCGCGGAAAGCGACTGCCTGGAGCGCAAATCAACTAGTAGCTACGTAACGTCGCTTTTTATATCAACTGCGAATATTAAGAACTGACTTGTTTTCTGGAAAGTTCTTTTTCCTCTTTCGCAACCTTTAAAAATTTTCTGGTTTCAGCAACAACAACACCAGATAGTCCTAGAAGACCAATTAAGTTCGGTACGGCCATTAAACCATTCATAATATCAGCTATACCCCAGATAACGTCTAGAGTCTCTACAGCGCCATAGAAAACGAGTAGGATGAAAAGAGCGCGATAGTATGGAATTAATTTCTCATCGAATAGGTAGCTAAAGCATTTTTCACCATAGTAAGACCAGCCAACGATAGTTGAAAATGCGAAGAAAATAGTACCAATCGTTACAATATAAGTACCAGTATCACCTAAAAATACGGCAAAGGAAGCAGAAGTTAATTCAGCTCCGTTTAGTCCACCTGCATATAGGTTGCCCATTACTAAAGTAATACCTGTGATGGAACAAACAATAATAGTATCTATAAATACTTGAGTCATAGATACTAATGCTTGGCGACCTGGGTAATCTGTTCTTGCTGCAGCAGCAGCGATTGGCGCCGAACCTAAACCAGCTTCATTGGAGAATACCCCACGTGCCACACCATAGCGGATCGCTGTACCTAAGAGACCGCCGCCAACGGCACTTCCGGTAAATGCATCTGAAAATATAAGTCCAATTGCGCTAGGAACAAGCTCGAAATTCATAATAATAATAATAAGTCCACCAAGTACATAGAAAGCGGCCATAATAGGAACAAAGAACGAAGTAACACGTCCTATACTTTTAATACCGCCTAAAATAACTAGCCCTGCTAGGACAGCTAAAACAATTCCTGTACCCCATTTAGGTACGCTAAAAGAAGCATTTAGTACGTCGGAAACTGTATTAGACTGCACCATATTTCCAATTCCAAATGCAGCGAAAGCACCAAACACTGCAAAAGTAATACCAAGCCACTTGGCATTTAATCCTTTTTCTAAGTAATACATCGGTCCGCCAGAAATTTCACCTTTAGCATTGGTGACACGGTACTTAACTGCAAGAATTGCTTCGGCATATTTAGTTGCCATTCCTAAGAATGCTGTTACCCACATCCAAAGAACTGCACCAGGTCCACCTAAAACTACTGCGGTAGCAACACCGGCTATATTCCCTGTCCCGATAGTGGCGGCCATCGCGGTGGTCAAAGCTTGATAATGGGTGATGTCTCCTTTGGACTTCTTATCTTGCCTTGAAGGGCTAAAAGCAAGTTTTAGTGCATATGGTAAAGCTCTAACCTGGAGAAAACCTAGTCTAAGAGTGAGATAAAGTCCAGTTCCCACAAGTAGAATTAGAAGTGGCGGTCCCCATACATAGCCACTAATCTGACTAACTACCTCTAATAATGTTCTTTCTTCTCCCAAATAAATGCCTCCTTCAAAAGATTTAATATTGTTTCTAATTTAAATTTTCTAAAAATTGGAAGTAAAAGTCAATAAGAATTTTAAAAAAGTACAGGTTAGTTAATATCCTTTGACTTAGTTACGGTAAATCTATTGTTGACCTCTTCTAGATGAGGTTCAAGTCTTTGTTTCGCTTATCAATCACTAAGTTTTCTTTCTAACTTTCGTATATGTATAATATATATAAGTAGAACAATGTGGGAAGGTGTTTGATCATATGATTAAGGTACTTTTTTTATGCTTAGGAAACATTTGTAGGTCTCCTATGGCTGAAGCTATATTTCGTGATCTAATCCATAAGCAGGATTTGGACAAACAACTCTATGTAGATTCAGCAGGAATTGGCCATTGGCACAGTGGAAATCCTCCACATCAAGGTACTAGAGATATACTAGATAAACAGGCCATTTCATATAAAGGAATAAAAGCAAGACAGATAGAGAAAAATGATTGGGATGATTTTGATTACATTATTGCAATGGACGATAGTAATATCGAAGCTTTGGAAACCAGTCGTAATCAATATAAAAATGTCAAGGTTTTAAAACTAATGGATTTCGTAGAAAATCCGTTAGAAAATAATGTTCCTGATCCTTACTTTACTAATAATTTTGACTATACTTATGAGCTAATTAACCAAGGATGTAAGGAACTATTAGAACAATTAAAACAAGAACATACTTTAAAAGGGGTGAAATCCAATGGCTAAACATAAGCTTATAAAAGGGGTTGTCATAGGAGGAGTGATTGGTGGATTGGCAACGATGCTTGATCGAAACACCAGAGATGAGACCTTAAACAAATTAAAAACTGCTGGTCAAACGGCAAATAGCTACGTTAAACACCCTTCAGCAGCATTTTATAGCATCCGTAGTTGTTATGAAAGTATGTCAACTGATTTAACAACTGGAATAAATAGTGCATTAACTATCTTGACTCAGGTTCAAGAAACTTTAGATTCCGTGAGTAAAACAAAATTACCAGTTGATCAACCGACTCAAATAGTAGAGACTGAAAAATAAATAAATATAAGGGGAGAGGAGAGGAGAGATGTGCAAGAAGCACTTAACTTCGTAAAACAATTATTTAAAAGAATGATGGATGACGATGTATTTGGCTTATCGGCACAACTATCCTATTTCTTTTTGTTATCTTTGTTTCCATTCATGCTATTCTTAGTAACGCTATTAGGTTTTTTGCCTTTACCAGAGGTAGATATTATGAATTTTATCGAAGACTACGCTCCGGCTGAGACTGCTACACTCATTAATGAAAATGTAAACATGATAGTTACCGAAAGAAATGGTGGCCTGCTTTCTATTGGGCTAATCGGTACTCTTTGGTCTGCATCGAATGGAATCAATGCAATTATGCGGGCATTCAATGCTGCTTATAATGTTGAGGAAAATCGATCGTTTGTAATTTCTAGACTTATAGCGATCGTGCTAACTATAGCAATGCTAATAGTTATTATCATTGCCTTCTTATTACCGATTTTCGGTAAGGCAATTGGTGTTTATTTGTTTTCATTCTTTGGCCTTTCCGAAGGGTTCTTGCAAACATGGAACACACTGAGATGGGTTATTTCTTCAGTAGTATTCTTTCTTGTCCTACTTGCATTATATATACTCGCGCCAAATAAAAAGGTGAACATAAAGAACGTGGCAATTGGAGCAATATTCGCTACGATATGCTGGCAACTTGTTTCATTACTATTTTCTTATTACGTTAATACAATCGGGAATTATTCTGCTATGTACGGAAGTCTTGGTGGGGTAATTGTCTTGATGATTTGGTTTTACATTTCAGGAATTATTATTATTACTGGTGGAGAAATAAATGCTTTGTTAAAGCATCGTGGCATAACAACCTCTGCAAACCATAAAGTGACTTAATGTTTAGGTTCAGTATTCGTGTGGAAATTAAAGGCTGTTTTCTGAAAGATTGTTGTTTTTGACACAAAGTCTATATACTGCGACGTAACTTACACCACTGCGGGAAGCGACTACCTGGAGCGGAAATCAACATAGCAGTTACGTCGCATTTTTAATCAAGTTCGAATGCGGTATAAAATAGTATTCTTTTTACATTTGAAAACAGTAGATTCCGATGCAAGAGTTTAATTTAATTGTGTCATCCATACATAAATGTTATAAGTTAATAAAAGAATTCTTGTGCCTAAAGGATAGAAAGGAACTATTTTATGAATTATAAGTCAATCTTACTTATACTGATTACTGCAGTCATACTTGCGGGTTGTAGTTCCGCTAATACAAGTGAACCGATGACTTTATTAAATCAAGATAAAGAAAAAGTTACATTTCCTCAAGAGAAACCGACCCTTTTCTTTTTCATTACCACTTACACCTGAAGTCACTGTCAACAGCAACTGGTTCAGTTGCATGAAAATTTAAATGTCTTAGATGACTTTGATGCTAATGCTTATATTGTTAGTGGTGATAGCCCAGAAGAACAATTAGTGGTGTACGATGCTTTAAAGGAAAGGTATGGGGTAAGTCTTCCTTTCATATCGGACCCAGAATTGGAATTAATTGATAAATTCAATATGAAAAATGAAGATGCAGCATACAGAGGGTATGGAATGTTAGATGCCGATGGTGAGGTTGTTTTTAATAAAGTTGACGATAATTGGGGAGATCAACTTTCAGCAACAATCGAAGAAATTAATAAAGAGTACAAGCAGCTTACTAATAATTAAACCTTTAAAAACCGTAGAACTTATCTACGGTTTTTCTTTTGTATTAAATCAACAAGATTAGGTTGGAAATTATGATAGTATTGGTGTGCATATGAAATAACGTGCAAGTTAACTTTTAAAAAAGCAGTCAGATTTTACTTTATATTATGGGAGATATAGAAATGGGAATTAACGATATAATAGTGTACATTGTAATCGGCTTTTTTTGCTTAGGGGCAATCGATAAATGTATGGGTAATAAATGGGGAATGGGTGCCCGTTTTGCAGATGGTTTTAAGACAATGGGGTCACTTACACTTGCAATGGTTGGAATTATATCATTAGCCCCCGTTCTTGCAAGGTTTCTAACACCTATTATAGCGCCTGTATATGGATTGGTTGGTGCAGATCCGGCTTCATTTGCTAATACTCTATTGGCGCTAGATATGGGAGGTTACTCACTAGCTACTGAGATGTCTATAGGTGAGGAGTCTGAACTTTTTGCATGGGTTTTCTTAGGAACAATGATGGGACCAACCTTAGCATTTACGATCCCTGTTGGACTAAACATTATAAAAAAAGAAGATCATAAATACTTTGCTAAAGGAATTCTTTTAGGATTAATAACTGTTCCTATTGGTTGTTTAATTGGAGGTTTAGTTGCGGACTTATCTATATTGATCATTGTGAAAAACCTGATACCAACTATTCTTCTTTCTGTTTTAATTTCAATCGGATTGTTTAAATTTACAGACGCTATGATAGCAGGTTTCTCCATTTTTGCAAAAGGTATCGAAATTATGGCAATAATTGGTTTAGCGGCAATTTGTGTTGAAACCTACACGGGTTTTGTAATCATTCCTAATATGACACCGCTAGATGAAGGAATTATGATCGTCGCAATGATAGCTGTTTTTCTTGCAGGTGCATTTCCAATGGTATCTTTTATATCAATCATTCTAAAAAAACCACTCAATAAAATCGGCAAATTATTAGGTATTAGTGATATATCAACCGCTGGAATGGTGGCAACTTTGGCTCATAATATTCCAATGTTATCCTTACTTAAGGACATGGATCCTAGAGGGAAAATAATTAATGTTGCCTTTGCTGTAAGTGGAGCTTTTGTTTTAGGAAGTCATTTAGGTTTCGTTGCTGGCGTTAATAGAGAAATTGTATTTGCAATGATTGTTGGGAAAATGGCCGGGGGCATTAGTGCAGTAATAATAGCTGTTCTTGTAACTAGAAAAAATTCTAGATTCATATAACGTTCACCAGTTACTAATTACAATAATATGTTTAAAAAGGGTGTAAAGGCTAGCATGTTTGCTGTTATCGGTATGGTGAAAGGTGTATTTGTGCAAAGTTTTTGGCAAGATGAAAAGATAGATTAAGAACAATTTTTGATTATAAGTAGTTTCCCCACGGTTGCTTTATTGTTGTGGTATTAAAGATTATGGATGAATATTAATATATTAGACATATTTTCACAAGCTAATAGTAACACTCAAAACCCCCACAATGTGTGGGGGGATTGTCAATATCTATAGGCACCTTCGCATGTGTTGGCTATTGGCTCATAATAACAATGTTGTTTATATTGTCCTGTAAATGGTTGACCGTACCATGTTGGAGGACACTCAGCGTATGGATTAAAGTACCAAAGAGCATACTTGGAAGGATGTTGTCTCCAATGCTTTAAGGTTTCTCTAGCTAACTTTTTTTCAACCTCTCTTGCTCTGTTATAAAACACATTACCTTTTTGCACGGCTTCAAAAGAATAATTTCCACCTTGCACTTGAAAGATCACGTCCCGAATTGACCTTAGTTCTTTAAAATCCAAACAATCAGCTTTTTCTCGATTTACAATAACATTACCGACCATAAGCATCCCCAGTCGTCCTTCACCTTCTGCTTCTGCCCTCATCATTCTTGCCATTAAATCAACATCACTGTCTGTATATTTAACTCTCACCACTTTTATCACCTCTAAGAGAATTGTATGAAAAAAGACAATAAAAATGTGGGCTTTTAAAACTTTTATCTGATAGAACTTGTACTAATTTCGCAAAATTTATTTAGATAATCAGGCCGGAAGAATCGTGGTATTTTAAAAAAGATGAATGAAATGATAGCTGGATTGAAAGAAAAAGAGGTGGTGGAGTTAAAAACACACCACCACATTTGACAGAGAACCAAATAAGCATAATGCTTAACGCCTGTAATTGGACTATTTTTCGTGAAAAAAACTAAACTAGAAATAATTATCCCTTTAATAATCTAATTCCATTGAGAATAACTAGAATGGTACTGCCTTCATGACCAATTACTCCTAAAGGCAAGTCGAGTACTTGTAGAAAGTTAGACAAAATCAAAAGAAATATTACGCTAATTGAAAATATAACATTTTGTTTTACTATTTTGTTCATCCGCTTGGAAATATGGATGGCACGCGCAATTTTGGACAAATCATTCTTCATTAGTACGATATCAGCTGTTTCTAAGGCGACGTCAGTCCCTGCCCCCATTGCTATTCCGACATTGGCGGTTGCAAGTGCAGGAGCATCATTTATGCCATCACCAATCATAGTAACGTGACCGAATTTTGTTCGCAATTCTTTTATGTGAGTAACTTTATCTTCAGGCAGGCAATTGGCAATAAACTGATCCACACCTGCTTCAGCGGCTATTGATTTTGCAGTTGCTTCATTATCTCCGGTAATCATAACAGTATGAATTCCGCTTTTCTTTAGTAAATTAATGGCTTTTTTACTATCTTCACGAATGGAATCTTTTAAGGCTATAACAGCGACAATTTCATCCTCGTTGGCTATAAATACAAGTGTTTTTGATTGGTCGGCAAGTTTCTTAGCCACTCCATTGTTGAATTGATGGGCCGCGACTTCACCAACAAAAGTTGCCTTACCAATCTTCCATATTTTATTGTCAATTTTTGCTTGGACACCACTGCCACTATAATTTTGCATGTCTGTCACTTCGTGTGCAGAGAGGGCAGAACTTCTTTCTCTGCAAAAGTTTACAATTGCTTGTGCAAGTGGATGGTTGGATTCATTTTCTATTGCTGAAATGATAGATAAAAGGTAGTCTTCCTCATCAATTGAACTAGGAATGAAGTCAGTAACTATTGGTTTTCCGTTAGTTAATGTACCAGTTTTATCAAAGGCAATAGCATGAGTATTGGATAAGTTTTCAACATGCACACCACCTTTAAATAAAATTCCTTGTCGTGCCCCGTTAGAAATAGCAGAAAGGGTTGCGGGCATAATCGATGCTACTAAGGCACAAGGGGATGCAACAACAAGCAATATCATTGCTCTATAGATAGACTCCGTCCAGCTCCAGCCAAATAGATAGTGAGGAACAAACATCATCAGACCGACTAAAACTAAAACAACATTAACATAGCTATTTTCGAATTTTTCAATAAACAATTGGGATGGCGATTTTTCACTTTGAGCATTTTGCACAAGACTTATGATCTTTTGGAATAGCGATTCGCTTGCGGGTTTAATGATTTCCACGGTTAAACTACCGTTCAAATTAATCGTACCAGCGAAAACCTCGTTGTCCTTTTCTTTGTTAACTGGCATTGCTTCTCCTGTAATTGCACTTTCGTCAATTGAGGTGCTTCCTTTCAAAATGACCCCGTCAACGGGTACACGTTCCCCGGCTTTGATGAGAACAATATCGCCTACGGTTAATTCCGAAACGTGAACTAACTCCTCGGCATGATTAATAATCCTTGTTGCCTGCTCTGGCTGTAGATTCATTAAGGAAGAAATTTCGCGTTCACTTTTGTCCATTGTGTAGGTTTCAAGGGCTCCAGATAAAGCGAATATAAATATTAAGATAGCACCCTCAGCCCAGAATCCGATTGCAGCAGATCCGATTGCAGCGAATATCATAAGCATTTCAACGTTTAGCTTTTTTGTTGAGATTGTTTCTAGGATGCCTTCCTTAGCTTTAGCGTAACCACCAATAATGAAAGCTAACACATTAAGAAATACCCAAGTACGAGGGTCAAGACTGGATTCTAACACCCACGCAGTAAGGATAATCAAACCACTAAATATCGCTGCAATCAATTCTCCGTGCTGTTTAATTGATAATAGCTGTTTATGAAAATTAGAATTACTATTAATAAACGTTTCATTATTTGTAATTAATTTAATTAAAGTGGACAATGTTATCAACTCCTTCGTTCTAATTGATAATGATAATCATTAGTGGTCTGAGGTTGAACCTGGGTTAGTTCTGGTTTTTGTGATTTTTATAGAGAATAATTAAATTATAATAATTATAATCTGTGATTAATTTAATCATAACACATTAGAATTAGTCGTCAAGATGGTATGATTGTAAAGAAATGAAAAAATTCGTTAAACTCTGATTCAATAGTAAAAAGGTTATAGTTGATTGGAAAAGCCATAATATTAGTAGAAAATCAAAAAAAATTATCGTATAATTTTGTATAAAAGAACCATGTGTAACAGTTTAATGATACTTAGGTAACAGAGTGCGTTTACATTGATTTATTAGTATTAAACTGTTATCTTTTATAGTATGTTTTTAATATAACAATAGAAAATAAGGGTGGGATTTTGTTGAAGAATAAGGGGTTTTTATTAGCAGTTTTAATCGGGTTAATTTTTGTGCTAGTTGCTTGTGGGGAAGACGCATCCTCTGAGCAGTGGGATGAAATTCAAGAAGCAGGAGAAATCGTAGTAGGTACTTCAGGTACATTGTATCCGGCATCATTTTATCCGGAGGGATCAGAAGAATTAACTGGCTATGACGTTGAAATTATTAGAGAAATTGCAAACAGACTTGACCTAGATATTTCATTTGAAGCAATGGGTGTAGATACAATGCTTTCATCATTGAAGAATGGTAGAGTTGATTTAATCATTAACGACATGGAAGTAACGGACGAAAGAAAAGAGCAGTTTTCTTTTAGTGATCCATATAAATACTCGTACACAACAATGATTGTTAGAGAAGAAGACCATTCGGGAATTGAAACTCTTGAAGATTTAGAAGGGAAAAAGGCTGGTGGTGGTGCTACGACAGTGTTTAGTCAAATCGCAGAACACTACGGAGCCGAAGTAGTTACTTATGGAAATGCAACGAACGATACTTATTTAAGAGATGTTGATAATGGACGGACGGATACTGTTATTAACGATTATTACCTACAAAGTTTAGCACTAAAAGCATTCACGGAATTTGATATCGTGCTTCATCCTGATATAAAATTCCATCCGACAGAACAGGCTATTGTTATGCCAAAAGGTTCCGAAACCTTAACAACTAAAATTAACGAAACGTTGGCTGAAATGAGAGAAGATGGAACTCTTACCGAACTATCCGAACAATTCTTTGGTGCGGATGCCTCACAGAAGCCAGAGGAAGATATTGAAGAAATTGAAGGTCTGGACCTTTAAGGTGAAACGATATGTTTGATATAGATGTGAATGGTTTCGACTTTGGTGGTTTTTTTGATGTTGAACTTGCAGTAAGAAACCTTCCTTTCGTATTAGGAGGACTTCCAATGACTATCGCTGTCTCTTTTGTAGGGATGGCGATTGGTCTAATTCTAGGTTTATTTTTAGCACTTGGTCGTAGCTCAGAGAATCGGTTATTACGCTATCCTTCTCGCTTATATATTTCATTTATGAGAGGCACACCAATTCTAGTTTTCTTATTTATCCTTTACTCTGGTTTACCTGTTGTCGGTATCGAATTTAATGCTTATACTGCATCTATCATCGGATTTGGGTTAAATAGCGCTGCATATATTGCAGAAATAAACCGGGCTTCATTGAATAGCGTTCCGGGTGGACAGTGGGAATCTGCAAAAGCATTAGGATTTTCTTATTGGAGTACATTATGGAAGATAGTTTTGCCACAGGCAACCAGGATCGCACTTCCTCCTATAACAAATGTATTCTTGGACATCGTAAAGGCTACATCTCTCGCAGCTGTTATTACAGTACCGGAATTGTTTCAAAAGGCTCAAATTGTAGGTGGACGAACTTATGATCCATTGACAATGTATATTCTTATTGCTCTAATTTACTGGCCGTTGTGCATTGTAATTTCGGCATTCCAAGAAAGACTTGAGAAACATTTTAGTAGATACGTACTTAAATAATCCTTCATGTGACCAATGTGTAGTGGTAGACTATTCGTAGGATAGACTAGGGAAGTGGTGAAGGCAATGAGTAAGAAGATTGTTGTCATTGGTAGTTTGAATATGGACATTATCGTTGCAGCGAATAAAGCTCCAAGGCTAGGTGAAACAATCCATGGTGAAAAGGTAGAATATCTACCTGGTGGCAAGGGAGCAAACCAAGCCGTTGCCATAAAAAAACTGGGTGGAGAAATTGATATGATTGGTGTCATTGGGGACGACTTATTCGGTAAAAAAATATTAAAACAGTTTTCTGAATTCGGATTAGCTACGAATAATATCATTGAAAAAGAAAATGAGTCAACAGGAATTGCCAACATTGTTCATCTTCCAACGGATAATAGTATTATTGTCATCCCCGGTGCGAATGGTCATTGTACCCCAGAAGTTATTAAGGACAGAGAATCAATTATTTCTGAAGCGGATATACTACTAGTCCAGTTAGAAATACCTATCGAGACAGTTGAGTTTGCCCTGTCCATCGCTAAACGGCATGGTGCACAGACCATTTTAAATCCAGCGCCTGCAAAAAAGCTTAGTCGTGACCTGCTTAGGTTGGTAGATTATATTACACCAAATCAAACAGAGCTACAATCCTTATTAGGTAGTGATCTAAATATAGAAAACAATTTAAGCTCAGCTTTCCAGCAATGGGAATCTATGCATGATAGTAAATTAATTGTTACCTTAGGAGATAAGGGCTGCGCATATTCACAAGACGGTAGTGTGAAAGTAATACCGGCAGGAAATCAGGATAAGATAGTCGATACTACTGGTGCTGGTGATTGTTTTAATGGTGCTCTAGCATTTGGGTTAGCAGAAGAGTGGTCGCTGCAAAAAGCATTATTGTTTGCTGTGAAAGCAGCGGGTATATCTATTTCCAAAATGGGTGCACAAGAAGGCATGCCTTATTATCACGAAATTCATCAAGATTAAAAAAAAGAAGCTCGATTACCCCTTTCGCAAAGAGGTACTGAGCTTCTTTTTTTTATTTCGTAAGTGTTGTTGTTTTTAATCTTCACAGTTGATGAAAAAAGCGTCGTAGCGTAGCTATTAGTTGATTTGCGCTCCTGGCAGTCGCTTTCCGCGGGCAACGCTTCAACTTCCTCGGAAGAAAACCGCTTCCTGCGGGATTTTCAGCCGTCGCTTTTCCCGCAGGAGTCGACTGCCCTGCGCTCCAATCACCATCTTATTTGCAACAATAAGTAAAGGGAGACAGATAGGATTAAAACTAGCGTAGTTTAGTTCAACAAATTTTAAATAGCTGTGATTTCAAGAGTGGGGAAATTCTCTCAACATACAACCACGGACTTTTCCCTCGATAGTCAGAACACCACTACCAGTGTAGGTAGAATACGTAGACTCCTCGAAAATAAAGTTCAATTTTCTTCGTGCGATGTATTGCTATGTAGCATTCCTTGTCCTATGGGAACAGCGCGTGTCCGAAGACCCCGGAAGAATCGCTTTTTGATTCTGAGGAGGCTGAGGCCGTGCCCATGGAAAGCGAAGTATTCTGCCGGAACGGCATATAAGCATTCAACTTTAATTAGTGTCAGAGATAGAAGATACTACTTCGTAGTTTATAGATTTTGTGTCTAAAACAACAGAAAACTACCGCTGTTATATTAACCAAGACTCTGACTATGCTTACGCTTGCCTATTGTTACGTTCCCTTTACCAATGATAGCCACTAGTACAATTGTTAACATGAATATAATTATGTAGAAGAATGAAGTTTCCGGGAATAGATCAATGAATAAACCACCGAGAAACGGGCCAGAAATACTACCTAAACTAAAGGCGATTCCACACATAATATTACCAGCAGGGAGTAGAGCTTTGGGAAGCAAATCAGCCATATAAGAAATTCCTAGCGAAAATAAAGAACCAAGACACATGCCTGCTAGTGCAAATGTTATAAAAAGCCAAATAACAGAGTCTTCTAGCTGTGCTGCTATGTAAAAGACAAGTATTCCAGTACTAATTGCAAAGGTTAGTACCTTTCTTCTGCCTATCTTATCACTCAATATTCCAAGTGGTATTTGCGTGATTAAACTTGCAGCAGCAAAGCAAGGTATAACGAGAGAAAGAACATTCACATCGTGGCCAAGTCGAATTCCGTAAATAGGGAAAATACCATGTAGTGTAGATTCCAAAATTCCATATGCAAAGGGAGCTAACAATGCTACCCATGCTAACTTCCAACTCTTTATAAAACGACCAATAGAAGTCGTTGCCCCGACCGTGTTAATTTCACCATCCGCATCTGTCCACTCATTACGCACAAAAAACATTCCACTCCATACTAGGAGACAAAGTCCAGCGGCAATGAAAAAAGGTAGATTCTGATTGACAGCTAATAATCGGGTCATGATTGGACCTAGTGAGAAACCAATACTGAAGAATAATCCATAATATGCGATATTTCTTCCTCTACGTTCAGGTCCTGAAGTGGAGGTAATCCAAGTTTGAGTCCCAAAGTGTAGCATGTGGTCTCCGATTCCCACTAATAATCTCAAAACAAACCAAAACCATAAAGCGTGCCAAAGTGGAAACAAAGCAAGTGAAGCAATTACAAGTAAACCGCCAATCATAATTATTGGCTTAAACCCGAGCTTTTGCAGTGGTTTCTCCATAAAAGGAGAAGCAATCAGTACACCAATATATAGACCAGTAGCATGTAACCCATTAACAGAGGAGGAAACGCCACTTTGTTCAAGAATAATAGCCAATAAGGGTAATAACATGCCTTGCGAAAAACCTGAAATAGCAACTAAACTAATCAAAATCCAAAATCTAGTATTGGTTGAGATCATTTCTCCTACCCCCTATCGACGATAAACTATGTACCACAATACTCTAATTTAATATGAAGAATAAAAAAGGTCAATGTATTGATACTAATATGGTTATTTTAAATGATTGATTGTAAAGATTAAGAAGCTAACAAAAATAGTGTTACAACTCATTAATAAAGGGTAGTACTATACTATAAGAAGGAGTGATAACCGTGGAGTTTTATTCAAAGGAATTTGGTGTTCGAACAAATTTACCATATGGTGAGTTAGACATTTCTGGTGATGAGGAATATGGTTTTAGGCCATTTCAGCTAATGGTAGCTTCCGTTGCAGGGTGCAGTGCTTCTGTATTTCAAAAGATTCTCAAAAAACAACAAATAGAAGTAGAAGATTTTTTGGTTACTGCCGAAGTAGAAAGAAACCCAGAAGAGGCAAACAGGATTGAGACAATTCGACTGCATTATATCATTAAGGGGTACAATCTTGATGATGAAAAACTATATAAAAACCTGGATGTTTCTAGAAGAAACTGTTCCATGGTTCGTTCAATCGAGGGTAGTATAAAGATAGAAGAAAGTCTCGAATCGATTGAACTGAGTCGTTAAAAAAGGGCCATAGGGCTCTTTTTTTTTGTTGAAAGAGTTATTGGTAAGTAAAAGACTGTATAACATTGACTTCTCATGAAAATACTACAAAAAAAATAAGAAAGGATTGGTTACATGAAAAATAGTATTTTAATGGGAATTGTTGCTCTTATGATTACTGTGATTTCCCCTTTCTCCATCAATGCAGAGGAAGTTGAAACGAAAGAAAAAAGTGAAAAAAATAATAAGATACCAAGTCATGTGTTAAATATATCTAAAGAAAACACCTATCCAAATTCAACTAAAGATGAGGTTATTTTAGAACCAAGTGATTTAGTTAAAGAGCTTATTGAAGATGCCGATCATGAGATTGAAAATCCCGATTTAATTAAGATGCTTAATGAAACATCCTTAAAACCTTCACCCATAGCAATTGGATACCGTGGAATGGTTTATATGGGGCACTGGCCATTAAGTTATACATCATCAGAAACAAATGTAAATTGGGAATATCAACAAATTAATACAAACCAATTGAATAATATTGGTGGTGATGCTCAAAAGACTATGAGCTTTAATCAACAAGAGGAAAAGCACGTTAAGGGTGGGTTAACAGCCAAAATAGATAGCCCTGAGCAAATTAAGAAAATGATGCTACTCAATGCCAAAGAGAACATGGATCTACCGCTTTCCTTCCAGGCAGTTATAGGTAAAGGAACTAAGAAAGATAATTCTTATGCAATACCGGTCAAGAAGATGGGGTATCTAGATGCTTTCGCACCAGCCGTTAGTGAAAAAGGTCAGGTGACATTTGGAGAAGTCTATATTCAATTAAAAGGTTCTAAAAAGAAGATTGTTGTGAAGAATGTGACTAAACAAGGAATTGGTGCCTGGATTCCTATTCAGGATCATGTATCATTTTCATTTAAATTAAAATAGTAAAAAGCTGCCTTAGGAGATTCTCAGTAGAAACTCCAAGGCAGCGCTTTGATAATTAGTTTGTGTATGGTTTTGATCACTTATTTTGCTCTCCAAGATTGATATGCTGTTCAGCCATTTGAATCTTGTTATCAAATAAAGTTTCCGCAATAATCCGACGGGTTTCCTTAGCAGCAGTAAAATAGAAAAGATCATCACTTAGTCCAGTTATCGTATATTGATAACCTCGATATTGGTCATTTAGAGAAGACATCCCAAAAACAGCAAATGGTTCAATCGGTGCACCAAGAGCATCCGTTTTTAAGTAGTCGCTGAGCTCTTGATTAAGGCGAACACAAATCTGTTCGAGTAGAGTAAAAATTTTTTTTGGATCTTCTTGAAAACTTGTTGTGATATTCTCTATCACTCGCATCTTTTCTATATTATAGTTTTCAATTGTTTGGACCTGTCCGTTACTAATGGTTAACAGAACGCCACTCCATTGACGTATCTTAAGGAACCTAAGACCTATATCTTCAACGACTCCCGAATGGAGATTATTAACCTTTACCCAATCTCCTTTGTTCAGTTGCTTTTCATAGATTAAGAAAAGCCCTGCTAACAAGTCTTTAATTAAACTCTGAGCACCGAGACCTACTATGATACCAATAATGCCAGCACCAGCTAAGATGTTTCCTATTTCTACATCAAAAAGGGAGAAAACATACACAATAAACCCGAAAGTAACTACATATTTTACTATGGAAATAAACATTGATTCAAGGGTACTTTCTTCTTTTTCATTTAAGAAATCGGTGCGTTTGAAGAAGGAACCAACTAGTCTTTTTAATACTTGATACAAAATAATCGCAAAAAGGGCACCTATAACAATATGAGTAGCTATATTGTTAAAAATTAATTGAATTACATCCATGATATTAGAAAAGCTCAAAATATTACCTCCAACCATATTGAGTAGTTATAGTATAGCATTATCTTAGTACTAGGTTCTTAGCCTGGACATAGTATCATTTTTTTATTAGGATGAAATCATTAAGGCTATAGAGGAGCAGATAAAATGAACCAACAAGATAAAGTAGCACAGTTGAAAATGCATTTAGATGGATTTATGGCTAGGTTAGAAAAAATGGACCCTAGTGAAACTTCACTTCAAGATATTGATCAGCTCATTAATTTAGTAGAAAAAATGGAAGAGAATTTGAAATAAACTAATGGGAGGAATATCTGCATAAAGACATCCGGTTTTCGACAGAATAAGAATAAAAAATGGGTGATAAATATGCAGAAAAGGCTAGGACTAGCGTTGATTGTCATAACTTTAATTTTTGTGTCTTTGCCAAATACTATCCAAGCAGCAAGCTATGGTTGGGGGTATAAAAAAAGTTCTGATCATCAGCCGCCGCAAGTCGGTATATATGGAAGTATCTTGGAACGATATGGTGGCTATTATCTTGATAGATCAGGTGATAAAGAAATTTACTTAACCTTTGACAATGGTTATGAACAAGGCCACACAGGTAAAGTTTTGGATGTTCTAAAAGACAAACAAGTTCCAGCAACCTTTTTTGTCACAGGTCATTATGTAAAGGATAAGCCTGGTCTCGTTAAGCGGATGGTAAATGAAGGACATATTGTCGGAAACCATACCTATCACCATCCTGATTTAACATCTATTTCCAAAGCTAAAATGAAAGAAGAGCTCGATAGTCTGGAAAAGGCTGTAGGAGATATCACTGTTCAAAAGGAAATGAAGTATGTAAGACCACCAAAAGGAACTTTTACTCAGCAGTCCATCCAGTGGGCAAACGAGCTCGGTTATATTCATATGTTTTGGTCGCTTGCCTTTGTTGATTGGAACACAAATAGCCAAAAGGGATGGCAACAAGCATATCAACAAGTTGTCAATCAGATTCATCCTGGTGCTGTCATTCTCCTTCATACGGTATCACAGGATAATGCAGATGCATTAGAACATCTAATAGATGATTTAAGGAAACAAGGATATACCTTTCGAAGTTTAGACCATCTAGTGATGAAAAAGATGATACCGAAGCCAATTTTCGGTATCTAAAAAAGCCTCTAAAAAATCATGTTTAACTGATTTTTTAGAGGCTTTATTGTGTCGATTATTCTTCATCATCTAACACTTGGTATGCAAGGTTATATATCACCTTTTGACTGTCTATTATTGGATCGTCTTTGTCTTTTTTTACGTAAACATAAGTGCCATCATTACATTGTTGACGAGCTTTTACATTATCCTGAAGAGAAATTTCTAAAATTTCTTTAATGCGTTTTTTTATCTCTCCATCAAAAACTGGGAATAAAAGTTCCACCCGTTTCACCATATTTCTAGTCATCATGTCAGCCGATGAAAGGAACATCTTCCCTTCACCATTATGATGAAAGTAATAAATTCGACTATGTTCTAGAAATCTGCCTACAATACTACGCACATGAATATTCTCGCTAACCCCTTTAATTCCTGGACGTAGACAACAAATTCCTCGTACTATTAAATCAATTTTCACTCCAGCCTGTGATGCCTTGTAGAATTTATAAATAAGATCTTTGTCAGTTAAAGAATTCATTTTTGCTATGATTCGACCAGTGCCAGATTGTTTATGAAAACTAATCTCTTTCTCGATATAAGCAATAAAATCCTTTCTCATATCATAAGGTGCCATAGAAAGGTGGTAGAAAGTTGGCTTTTCGGTATAGCCGCTCAAAAAATTAAAAAAGTTAGTTGCATCAATTCCGAATTTGCGTTTTGTAGTAACAATGCCCATGTCAGTGTATATGTGAGCTGTTTGGTCATTATAATTTCCAGTTCCAAGGTGTACACAGTGCTCTATCTTTCCAAGCTTTTTTTTAATTATTAAGGTTATTTTGCTATGAGTTTTTAATGAATTCATCCCATAGATTACATGACAACCAGCCTTTTCTAGTTCTTTTGCCCATTGTACATTTTTTTCTTCATCAAACCTTGCTTTTAGCTCAACTAATACGGTCACTTGTTTTCCTTTTTCCGCGGCTCGTTTTAGGCCATCTATGATTGGGGAGTCTCCACTTACACGGTACAAGGTCTGTTTGATTGCGAGTACATCAGGATCGTCGACTGCTCCAGTTATGAGGTCAATTACAGGTTCAAATGATTCATATGGATGGTGTAGGAAAATATCTCTTTTTTTAGCCGCTTCAAACACATTGTCGGTACCTCCTATATCAAGTGAAGGTTGAGGCATCAATGTATTGTAAAATAAGTGTTCTTTATCGTTCTCTAATTCACTATGGAAACGAAACATGTACGTTAAGTCAAGCGGGCCGTTAATCTCATATAAATCACCTTTATGAATCTCTAGTACCTCGAGTAAGAAATTAATAATGGATTGACTATCCTGCCGGGATCTTACTTCTAATCGAACGGCAGCGCCCCATTTTCTTTTTTTTAATTCCTTTTCAATTTCTTTTAGTAAGTCACGTGCACCCTCTTCATGAATGGTCATATCTGCATTGCGTGTAATTCTAAATTCTAAGATTGATTTTACGTTGAAGCCCTTGAATAATTTGTAAGTGAAATAGCTAATGAGATCCTCTAATAAGACATAATGATGATCAGTAGAGTCTAGTCGAATATAGCGATTTAAAAGTGCGGGGACTTGAACAATTGCCTTATGCGGTGCTGAAAATTCGTCTTCTAGGACTACGGCTAAGTTGACCGATTTATTTAACAACATTGGAAATGGCCGATAAGCATCTACTGCTAAAGGTGTCAGAACAGGATAGACCTGTTCATCAAAGTATTTTTCTAATTGTTTTATTTCCTCAGTTGATAAGTTCTTCATTGAGTTAATAACAATATTTTCCTTTTTTAAAAGAATAGTCAATTTTTGATATGTTTCATATTGACGCTTCACTAAAAGGTGATTGACTTCAGAAATCCGTTGGAGCTGTTGCTTAGGTGTTAGTCCAGATTTATTATCTGGTTTATTAAATCCCGCTTTAACTTGATCTTTGAGTCCAGCAACACGAACCATGAAAAATTCATCCAGGTTTGAACTGAAAATAGCAAGGAACTTAAATCGTTCTATTAGTGGATTGCTATCATCACGAGCTTCTTCTAGAACTCGTTCATTAAAGGCTAACCAGCTTAGCTCACGATTGTTGTAATAAAGTGGATTGTCCAAGTCATCCTTTGTGTCCAAAATTGACATTCCAATCATCCTTTGTTCAAAGTTTCTCCACTTATATACTACGCCTTTTTTTGTGCTTTTAGGTTAAATTAGTGTAAAGATTTGGTAAATTATTTTATTACATTTAAAAATATTGCTGGCGTAGCATTGGATGGTTAATTTGTAGTATCTACAAATTCCAGTGTGATATTTTTTTTGATTGCCTTCTCAAGGTGTTTCTTTTGTTTTTCGGATTGATACTCCTCAGGCATCCATGTTTGATTGCAATACAATGTGATGTTAACTGTCTTCTCCGAAGAAGTCACCTTAATATCCTCGACAATTTGTCTCTTGGTTGCATCTAAACAATACGTGAACTTTAGTATTGATCCTAATAAACGTAGCTTTTTTTGTTCATTTTTTGAAAACCAATCTTTAAATGGGTCAATGAACTGATTGAAAACCGTTTTATTTTTAAAGGACGCAATTAATGCAAGTTTTAATCGGTCCAGGTGTAGTAAACCATCAATTGTTCGATTAGCTAATAGATAAAATGTGTGCTGAGAGCTTGATTCAGAATCAATGTATTCACCCAAATTAAATACATAGCTTGCTCTTTTCACATCCATCCAATCTTCATCAGTTAAAAATCCAATGTCTTGGTTCGAGAATTCAAAAAATAATCTTCTAGTTAAAAATTGAACATGTAATATCTGTTTAGGGTTTAAGTCGAAATCATTAATTAATTCCTGGATACTATCTTCAAGGACATTAGGGAACAAGAACGTTCCTAATCCTTTCGAGAGTTGTTCATAAAAGACTCCTTCACGTAACCCCTTACGACTAAGTATAAATGATTCGGCCTCGATATATTGGTATAAGGAATGGAAAACCTCGATCACTGGAAAAATAATATCAGCTCGATCTGATGATAAACCTTCTACCTTTTCGAGCTTACTCAAAGATAGAGAGCCAAGATAGTCACTAATTTCTTTAATATCAGTTTCTGTTATCTTATACTGATGTAGTCCAGCTAATGGATATGCTTTTTTATTTTGATCAATTTGGACCAAGTTTCGTGCACTTCCACCTATTCCGATTAAAGGAACGGCTCTTGACTTTAGCCATGGAAGGGAATCAAATTGTTTGGATAAAAAGTCTCGTAACTCAGCTATCTCATCATCTAATGGTTGTTCATGTTTAAAAAATTGATTTAGTGTTAAGGCGCCAAAAGGGAAGCTATGTGATTCGAGAAGATTTCTGCTCTTAAAATAAGTAACCTCCGTACTACCCCCACCGATATCAATAGTTATTCCTTCAGTAACGGCCGTTGAATTGACAACAGCTAAATAACCATAAAAGGCCTCTTCGTGACCTGATAAAATTTTCATTTCATATCCTGTCTCTTCTTGAATCTTTTGTTGAATTTCTGTTTGATTTTTCGCCTGTCTAATCGTTGCGGTTGCCACACAGACAGTGTTAGTTAAATGATACGTTTCGGCGACTTCTTTGAAACTTTTAAGTGTCGATATTAAAATGTCTATTCCAGTTTTAGTCAATAACCCTTCATCGTCTAAATGATTCCGAAGCCTTGCAACTGCTTTTACGTTTTCAACCTCACGTAATTTGCCAGCCTTTTCTTGTAAATAGATAACAAGCCGCATGGTATTTGATCCGATATCGACAATGGCGTAGTATTTTTTTTGCATATAATCACCTGTCCGTTTCGATTTTGCTTACAATTATAGCATAGTGAGGATGGGTCACATAACAGTCATAATAGAATGGAGATTATAAAAGGGAAATAGTCAAAACAATAGAATTATAAAGGTACCACCATTAAAAGTAATTATGGAAAAGAGGAATTCTTTTGATACATCATGTGGAGTTATATGTGTCCAACCTAAAACAATCTACACAGTTTTGGGGTTGGTTATTAAACGAATTAGGCTATCAGCTCTATCAAGAGTGGGATCAAGGAATAAGTTGGAAATATCAAGACACTTACTTGGTTTTTGTCCAAGCAAAAGAAAAACATCTGAAGGCTGGTTTTCACCGAGCACGTGTTGGCTTGAACCATCTAGCATTCCATGCTAAGTCAAAAGAACAAGTAGACGCGTTAACCAATGAATTAAAATACAAGGGTATCAACATTCTTTATCATGATCGACACCCATACGCGGGTGGGAAGAACCATTATGCTGTGTATTTTGAGGATCCCGATAGGATAAAAGTAGAATTAGTTGCACCAAATAATGGAACAAGTTAGGAAAAGGCTCTTTTCGTAAGTTTTGTTGCTTCTTTATCTTCGCACTTGATGATAATTGCGACGTAACTTTGTAGTGACCGTACCCCATCCTTTATAGGATGAGTGATCATCCATCGCTCCGGAAAAACACTCCCTTTCCAAGGGGAACGCTTCAGCCTCCTCACGAGAAAATGTTTTCGGTGGGGCGAGTAATCGCAGTCCCAAAAACGCTCGTTGCGGGGTCTTCAGACTGTTCCTTTCCCATAGGACCAGAAATGACATCCGTGAATTTGCAACACACGAAGAAAATTGCCTTATATTTTCGAGGAGTGTCGCATTTTTCCAAAGCTTAGAATAGCTTTTTGTTCAAGTGAGATGAACTCCAACAACGTTTATTCCAAGAATATCACTACTCGTTAATCAGAATATGTATCCTCTATGGAAACAGGGCTCTCCCTCCCGGAAGACAAGTAATTTCTTCGACAAAGAATTATAAGCACAAAGGAAAAGAAAATCGGCTTATATTTTGAAGAGTCTACGTGTTTTTTATGCAATTATAGTGTTGTGTTTGAACTAATATAAACCAAACAACTGCTATTTACTTATAATGATGCTGATTGGAGCGGAGGGCAGTCGACTCCAGCGGGAAAAGCGACGGCTGAAAATCCCGCAGGAAGCGGTTTCCTTCCGAGGAAGTTGAAGCGTTGCCCGCGGAAAGCGACTGCCCGGAGCGAAAATCAACATAGCAGGCTTATTCAAAAAAGAGTGGAAGAAATCAACAGCAGTTATGCCGCAGTCTATGGACTATCCGTAAATAACAACAATCTTTTGGAAAATAGCCTAGGGAAAAAAACAAGGATAGCAGACTATCGCTATCCTTGTTTGTATTTTATGAGTTAATTCTTTATTCATACTAAATTTGTTCATTTGTTTTTAGTTATTGTTTTTGCATTTGAATCAACAATTGTTGATAGGCATTCGCCTCGTCCTTATTACCCAATTCTTTATAAATTCGACTAAGAAATTGAACTGGCCTTGGATCGTTGGGCCTTAACTCCATTTCCCATTTAAAGCAGTCAGCCGATTTTTCAAATTGTTGAAACTCTAAATATATTTCTCCTAGGGCGAATTGCTGGTCAGGATCTTCCTCTAATGATTGCATTTTTGTCAATTTGTTTTCAATTGGAAGATGGATATCGGCATCATGGAATGGTTTAAACCATTTATGAATTTGGTTCAAATCGTATTCACCAAAAAATGAAGATATGCAGCGTATAGTAGTGAGTTCTAGTGCCCTATGATCGTGTTTAAATAATTCAATTAAACGAGTATTAAGTCGGTCAAATAAAGGAGTGAAAATTTCTGTGTCTGCCTGTTGAAAATTTAGCAGTATAGCTGAAATCTGATTAGGTTGAGGTTGTACATCGGTGGTAAGAATGTATTTGACTATATCATTGTGTTGTTCTAGTTGAATAAGATTGTCTAGAAGTAATTGCTTAAATTTAGGATTTGTTTCGTTTTTATTAACGATTTCATTTAAAATCACAGTTTGGTTGTACGAATCAAACTGCTGTTGAATAATTTCATTGATTCGGTCAAAGTTTTTTTCGGCGAATTCTTTTACAAGTAAATGTATTCTAATTGCTAGTTCATCCATCCAGCGGCTTTGTTTTTGGTACAGGTTAACTAGTATTTGTAAGTACTCGACTTGGTCAAGATAGTTATAGCTTAATAACTCTACGTAAATAGGATCCTTTGTGATTAGTTGATCTAGATCCTGATACATTATTTCATACTTTTGGAATTGCATGTTGTTTAACATATCTGTTACAAACGGATAGTTCCCATCGAACTGTTGAAATATTTTTAATGATTGATAGGCGCCGAGCATTTGACCGTTTCTACGATATTGATAATAGACTTTATTAAGCATTCTTTTTATTTCGGATTCTTGGATAAAGGAATTAAAAAAGGTGAATATCATAACTGTTTCGATAAGGGAGTAATGTTGTTCCACTTTTTTATAAAGTTGATTAAAGCGAGTGAAAGAGAAGGGTTGGTTGAAGCGAATTAATTCATTAGTAATTGGGTGGTCCCCGTCAAAAACAATGCCTTGGGAAAAGGATCTATGGATATGTGAATCTATTTTGATACTATCATCTTGCACACCATTGAGGAATTTATCTTTATAAAACAGTAAATAGTAATGTTTTTGATCAGAATCTATCGCCTCGATAATCTTGCTTTGCTTGTAGATAGCCAGTTTATTGGGTTTTAAATCAATGTTTTTTTTGTTGATCGCAATTGGGAACGTGTTCATTATAGTCCCTCCTTCTTTGTTCTTCTATCATAACATAATAGTAGATGAACTGTGCAATTTATGAGGATACGCTACAATCACACTACCGTTAGGTATTCCAAAAATATTAGGCAATTAAGGCTCATTTCTTTAATTCTATTTTAAAGGTTGATATAATGACAAGTAGTTAAGACCTACTACTAATGTGAAGGTGATACTATGGAAAAAGAAGATTTAATTGCTCCAGTCGATTACAATATTGCTATGGAGTTCGAGCGCTTCGCAACGAAAGATCCAAATCGTAAAGCGTTAATTTGGCAGGATGATTTAGGAGAAAAGAAAGAGATTACATATAAAGAATTAATAGACAATGCCAATAAGATTGGTAATGCTTTTTTAGAAAATGGTCTAAAAAAAGGCGATAAAATACTAATTATGGTACCTCGTTTAATAGAGGCATATGCAGTCTACATTGCTGCTTTGAAAACGGGGATTGTGTTAATACCAAGCTCAGAGATGTTAAGAACAAAGGATTTACAGTATCGGGTTACCCATGGAGAAGTAAGTGGGGTGGTAAGTTATTTTCCATTCGTAGAGCAGTTTAGCGAAATAACCCAGCTTCAGGATTTAAAAAAGTTTTCGATAGGAAAAGAAGTTCCGGGATGGCACGATCTGGATAAGCTAATGACTGGAGCATCAAGTAGCTTAGCGATTACTCACACCACTCGAGATGATATAGCATTCCTTCCATACACATCAGGTACGACAGGGAATCCCAAAGGAGTCGTGCACACGCATGGATGGGGTTATGCTCACCTACGGACAGCACCAGAGAATTGGTTGAGTATAAATGAAGGGGATCTTGTGTGGGCTACTGCAGCACCAGGCTGGCAAAAATGGGTGTGGAGTCCGTTGCTTTCGGTATTGGGTTCAGGTGCAACAGGATTTGTCTATAACGGTAAATTTGATCCGAAAATGTACCTTGGCTTGCTTGAAAGTGAATCGATTAATGTTTTATGCTGCACGCCAACAGAATATCGCCTAATGGTCAAGGTAGATAATCTTACTGATTATTCTCTTCCGCATTTACACAGTGCCGTTTCTGCTGGTGAACCTTTAAATCGAGAAGTGATTGATACGTTTAGGAAATATTTTGATGTAACGGTAAGAGATGGTTATGGTCAAACAGAGAACACATTGTTATTAGGATTTTTAAAAGGCATGAAGGTGAAGCCAGGTTCGATGGGTAAACCTACACCTGGGAACAATGTCGAGCTAATTGATGAGAACTGTAATCCGGTAGCTGTTGGTGTAGTTGGGGATATTGCCATTCCACTAGACACCCCAGCATTATTCAAGGAATATTATAAGGATCCAGAACGGACAAAACAGTCTCAGCGTGGTAACTACTATATTACTGGCGATCAAGCTTCAAAGGATGAAGAAGGTTATTTCTGGTTTGAAGGAAGAAGCGATGACATTATTGTAAGCTCTGGTTATACAATTGGACCGTTTGAAGTAGAGGATGCGTTGGTCAAGCATCCATATGTAAAAGAATGTGCAGTAGTCGCTAGTCCAGATCAAGTTCGTGGTAATGTGGTAAAAGCCTTTATCGTTCTTCAGGAAACAGTGGACGCTGAAGATCCGAGTCTAATCAAACAATTACAGGACCATGTGAAGAGCATGACCGCACCATATAAATATCCGCGAAAAATAGAGTTTATCAAAGAGTTGCCGAAAACGTCTTCAGGAAAAACTCGACGAATAGAACTTAGACAACAAGAAAAACAAGGTAAATAATATAATTAGGGTGCAAAACATGGTTGAACATGTTTTGCACCCTAATATTTTTGTGAAAGTTTATTTCTATTTATATTCAGGTATTTCAATTACTAGTTCCTTATTTATCTCTTCAATTAGAGGGAGATTAGCTATGTGGATCTGAATAACATCCTCTTCAAGCCAATCTGTTGGATTAAATTCCAACGCAAATCCATGCTCTGAATTTCTAAAGAGGTTACCTATTCCCAACTCAGTCCCCTCTTCAGTATAAGCAGTAAACACGGATTCACTACGTGTAATCCATCTCTTTTCCTCACTTGAAGCATGTGCGAGCCATTCATCCAGCTGTCTCTGAGTAGTAACTGATAGTGGTATCACGTACTCCCAATCACTAATTAGTTCCGGAACTTCATATGATAGTTTTAAATCGCCACCCTCGTTACCTGGAGGCTCTAGGAATAAGACGAAACCATTTTTTTCTGCTAACTCAACCCTATCTATCTCGCTATCTAAGAGTTTAGTGAGTTGGTCTTTGGTGATAGTAGCTTCCATTTTTTCTTCTGTTGAATATTGAATGGCTCTAAATTTAATTTCAGTTTCATTCGGTAATTTATTGAATGGACTAGTCGACACGAATGGTTCATTTTCTTTGGTATATCTAACGGGCTCGAAATATTGTATTTCCCTATCTGGAAGGGAGGTATTTAAATAAAATCCACTGACCTGGTTAGAAGTGTCAGGAGTAAGTATTAATCGGTTCATAAATAACCCAATTTGTAACTGATCGAAGCCAATCTTTTGATTTGTTCCCAAATTTAGTTCCTCATTTACAGGTGCGCTCAAGAAAAAATCATCTCTGCTTCTAGGATTAACTGAAAAAGCAAAGTCATCTATCTGTGCAGTTTCCTCATTTTCAGTAACACTTATCTCCTCTAAACTGATTTCTATTATATCTTCAAAAAAAGTAGCCATATCTTCATTATTAATGGTTCGATGTAAATCATGAGGATACATCATTGTCATTCGATAAAGTTTATTGTTATGTACAGTGTTTTCTTCCATTTCAAAATAACCAGGATTATCCTCGTCAATAGGGACTGTGAATATCTCGCCATCTTTGTTCTTATATGTGATTTCACCAATCTCTAACTCCGGTACTGCATTTTCATTATCTGTTTCATGGAGCTGTATGCTGTAGACAAATATAAGTCTCCCAGTTCCTTCAAGCCAAGCCTCTTCCAATGTAACAGTTCTGTTCAATTCTAAAACTGGAATTTTTTTATCAATTTTTTGTGTAAAACCAATCTCACGCGCAAGACTGAAGGGAGCGTGTAAGTTTTCTTTTTCAGCCATAAGATTTTCTTCTGAATCATAGATTGTAAACTTTGTCTCATCTAAATTAACCCTTTTTGCATCTTGATTATATAGAGTGAAAACTATTAAAAGTATTGCCGTTATTCCAAGTATTATTAATCCTTTTATCTTATTACTATTCATAGTTCCCCCTTTTCGCACCCTTCTCTCTAGTATAACGTGAATCGTAAATAAACTAAAAAGAAAATAGATAATATCGTATTTTGACGGGCAAATAAAATTACTAATCTTGTTTTTTTGTATGTGTTAAGATAGGGAATAATAGATAAAGAGAATACAATACAGGAGGTATAGGATGAAGGTGCTAAAAGAGATATTTTGGATTCTGATAATTGTTTTGGGGCTAGTAATTATTCCTTTCCAGATTGTTAACGCAGAATATAGTTTATATCAACTACCAGTTCATGAAGATAACATCTTATGAATTGGTAGTTTTTTTATAGGTAGTTGTTCTAAGTAATAGCAGAACAAAATTTTTAAAAAATAAAACAAAATACTTGAAAGTCAAAGAAAGTCAAACTATAATGAATTCAAAGGTCAAATATAGTCAAAGTCAAGAAATGACCTTCCAATTGTTTATATAATGAAGGAGGAAGCGAATATGCAATGCCAAAATTGTGGAACTCGCAAAGCAAGTATTAATGTTACCCTTCGACTTAATGATCAAACACAACACATGCATTTATGTGAAACTTGTTTTCAAGAAATAAATAATAATATAAAGAATCCAACAGGGTTCTCTAACCAAGGTTCAATGGATCCTAATAACTTTTTCGGTGGGCAAAATAATTCACCATTTGGATCAGGATTTCAAGCAAATGATCAAAAAGAGTCCAACAAAAAAGCAGGCGGACTATTGGACGAGTTAGGAAGGAACTTAACTAATGGTGCGAGAGCGGGTTTAATCGACCCTGTAATAGGACGCCACAAAGAAGTTAAACGTGTAATTGAAACATTAAATCGAAGAAATAAAAATAACCCAGTATTAATCGGGGAGCCGGGTGTTGGTAAAACGGCAATAGCAGAAGGGTTAGCATTGAAAATCGTTGAAGGCGATGTTCCGGCAAAATTGATTAATAAAGAGATCTATATTTTGGATGTAGCCTCACTTGTTGCTAATACAAGTATGAGAGGTCAATTCGAAGAACGAATGAAAAAGTTGATTTCAGAGCTTCAAGAACGTAAAAACGTCATCCTTTTTGTTGATGAAATTCACTTGTTAGTTGGAGCGGGTACAGCAGAAAGCTCGCAAATGGATGCAGGAAATATCCTTAAACCAGCTTTAGCTAGAGGCGAATTACAATTAGTTGGAGCTACAACCCTTAAAGAATATCGTCAAATCGAGAAGGATGCAGCTTTGGAGCGACGTTTCCAACCAATCATCGTAAAAGAACCTTCCATTGAGGAAGCAATCCAAATCCTGCAAGGCTTGCAAGCAAGATATGCAGCCTATCATAAAGTAAGTTATACAGAAGAAGCAATTGAGGGTGCAGTAACCCTGTCTAAACGCTATCTTCAAGATCGTTTCTTGCCTGATAAAGCAATCGACCTTATCGATGAATCTGGTTCAAGGTTGAATTTAAGTAATTCTGAGACAGACGTGGAGTCCTTACAAAAGCGTTTAGATGAGATAGCTAAAGAGAAGCAAGAAGCGGCTGAAAAAGAGGATTATGAATCGGCAGCTAACTTAAGGCATCAGGAACTGAAACTAGAGAAGAAATTAAGTGATATAAATGAAGAGCCTACGGCTGAAGTAACAATCGAGGATATTCAATTAATTATTGAAGAGAAGACAGGAATCCCTGTTAGAAAGATTCAGTCGGATGAACAAGCAAAAATGAAGCATTTAGCCGAAAATCTGTCTTCAAGAGTTATTGGACAGGAAAATGCTGTCGGAAAAGTAGCAAAAGCGGTTCGTCGTAGCCGTGCAGGACTTAAATCCAAACACCGTCCGATTGGCTCCTTCCTTTTTGTTGGTCCAACAGGTGTCGGTAAAACGGAATTGACTAAGTCGTTAGCTGAAGAGTTGTTCGGCACAAAAGAATCTCTTATCCGTATGGATATGAGTGAATATATGGAGAAGCACTCTGTATCAAAAATTATTGGCTCACCGCCTGGCTATGTAGGACATGAAGAGGCTGGGCAGTTAACAGAACGTGTTCGACGTAATCCGTATAGTTTAATACTGTTAGATGAAATCGAAAAGGCTCACCCAGACGTGCAAAACTTGTTCCTACAAATTATGGAGGATGGCCATTTAACAGATAGCCATGGTAGAACTGTAAGCTTCAAGGAAACTGTTATTATTATGACAAGTAATGCTGGTACTGGAGATAAACATATTACAGTAGGATTTGAGAAAAATAGCAATGAAGCAGTTTCTACTTTAGAAACTCTAAGTGGATATTTTAAACCAGAATTCCTTAATCGCTTTGACGCAATTATCCAGTTCAATGAGTTAGTTCAACAAGACTTAATTAAAATTGTTGATCTTATGATTATTGAGCTAGAAGAAAATTTAGCTGAAAAGGGTTTATCTATCACAGTATCTGATGAAGCCAAAAGATATTTGGCTGAAAACGGTTATGATCCTAGATTTGGTGCTCGTCCACTCCGTCGTGTTATTCAAGATAAGGTGGAAGATGCCATTACAGACTTAATTTTAGATGAAGAAGATGTAACTAGTATGATTGTAGAGTTGATTGATGGGGATATTAAAGTTAATAAGAAGTAGCAAAAGGTCGCTGATTATTCAGCGACCTTTAGTCTTTATTGTACATAGAAAGTATAATCCTTAGGCTAATTTCTAAAAGAATGTTTTTTTGACAGAATATCTATAAACTGCGTCGTAACTAATATGTTTGATTTGCGCTCCGGGCAGTCGCTTTCCGCGGGCAACGCTTCAACTTCCTCGGAAGAAAACCGCTTCCTGCGGGATTTTCAGCCGTCGCTTTTCCCGCTGGAGTCGACTGCCCTCCGCTCCAATCAACAATCATATAAGTGAATAGCTGTTGGTTTATTTATCAAACACAATATTATCCATCGTAAGAGATACACAAAGAATCATCAAAAATACAACCGATTTTCTTCGTGAGTTTTGTTATATTACATGATGTACACGTTCTTTGGAGTCACATCTCATTTGAACAGAAAACTTCTCTAAGCTGTGGAAAAATGCGAGACTCCTATGGGAAAGGAACAGTCTGAAGACCCCGCAACGAGTGCTCTTTGCTCGTGAGGAGGCTGAGGCGTTCCCCATGGAAAGCGAGTGTTTTTCCACAGCGCTGATACTCATCTTAAAAAGGATTAAAGAAAGAAGTTACGTCGCATTTTTCATCAAATGCAAAGGTTAGAAAATAAGAAGATCATTCGAAAAGAGCCATAAATAATTAGGAACAAGAATGACAAAGATAAACACAGAATTATATTGAATTGTTATTAGGACTATGTGAATTAGCTCTTTAGGTCCTATGTATCGGAGGAAAGATAATGAACCACAATGGATTATTAATAATAATGACATTATTTTTCTGTTTTACAGTCACTATTGCTGATATTAACGCTATTCATTTGGCTAGAGGAACAGGGGAAGCTGAAGGAATAAACCAAAAAGAAATGGAAGTACATTTTATAAATGTTGGCCAGGGAGATAGTACACTTGTGAAAACTCCGAATGGAAAAACAATGTTAATTGATGGTGGTCCACCTTCAGCAGGTGAAAAGGTAGTAACATATTTAAAACAACAAGGGGTTACTTCTATTGATGTATTAGTAGCAACCCATCCCGATATTGATCATATCGGTGGTCTAATTACAGTTATCAAGGAATTGAATGTAAAAAAAATTATAGATAGTGGGAAAATATATTATACAGATACGTATTTTGAATACCTGAAGCAGATTAAAGACAAAGATATTCCAGTTTCAATTGCTAAATCTAGATCAGTAATTGAGGTGGATTCCGCTGTATCATTTCAAGTATTAAATACATTCCATTGGGTTGAAAGCAATAACCAATCCTCGCTAGTATTTTCACTTGATTATAAGCAGATGGACTTTTTATTAATGGCCGATGTTGAAATTAAGCAGGAGAAAAAGCTAATAAAGACATTTAATTTACAGTCGGAATTCCTAAAAGTCGCCCATCACGGATCAGTAACATCCACATCTAGGGAATTTCTCGAGAAGGTCAAACCGGAAAAGGCAATATTATCTTATAGTAAGGATAATCATTATGGACATCCTGATCCAACAATTATTGAAAACCTGCAACAAGCAGGTGCAACGATTTATTCAACAGCAAAAGCAGGAGATATAGTGGTGACGACAAATGGTTATAGTTATACAATTGACGTTTCCGGTACAAAGAGGCTTGTGTATAGAAGTAGCAGTTAAGTTTATGCTAATGACTACTAAGTCTCACTTAACCCATGATTTGTTATAATTTTAACTAATAAAAACTTAAATTTAAAATGGGGGAGAGTAAGTAACCATGGAATCCATAAATGACGAACGTCTAAATTGTCAGACAGAATATAACACTTTAAAGCGGTTAATTGTATGTCCACCTAAGAATATGAGGATTGGTACAGTTATTAATGAAACTCAAAAACGCTATGTTACCGAAAATATTGATGTAGCTATTGCAATGAAACAGTATCAACGTTTTGTTGATGTGTTAAAAGAAAACGGTGTAGAAGTCATAGAACTAGATACACAAGAGCATTTGAATGAGCAAGTATTTACTCGAGACATAGGTTTTTGTATAGGTAATCACTTATTTGTGTCAGCCATGGGTAGCGGAATTAGAGAAGAAGAGGTAGATGTATTAATAAGAAGACTTAGGCAGGAAGGTATCCCATATACGGATTTAGTTCAAACCCCAATTGAAGGTGGGGATGTTATTATTGATAACAACAAGGTGTGGGTTGGTCTTAGTAACCGGACATCATTGAAAGCAACTAAAGCACTTCAAGCTTTAATTCCATCATATAATGTTACACCACTACCAATTGAGAAAAGAATTTTACATTTGGACTGTGCTTTTAACATTATTGGCGAAGGGCTAGCACTTGTGTACCCTGATGCCTTTTCCACAACAGATTTAAATATAATTAATGACCACTTTGATACAATTGAAGTAAATGGGGACGAGCAGTTTACCTTAGGGACTAACGTACTGTCTATTGGAGAAAAAAAGATAATTAGTATGCCTCAAAATGAACATGTTAACAAGGAGATGTCTAATCGAGGATATGAGATTATAGAAGTTGCTTATTCCGAGATAATTAAATCAGGTGGATCGTTCCGTTGTTGTTCGTTACCACTACTCAGGGTGTAATCGCACCTAATTAAAAAACCGCCCTGTTTGGGCGGTTTTTTAGTTAGCCATTTCTTTTCCACGAAACGCTAATAATGAAGCAAAAAGTAATGCTACAATGATTATGATGGTTACAAGGGCGGTTCCCCATAACTCACCTGAAGTACTGCCTGAGTCCAACATATCCCCAATATGACTGCTTAAATTGTTTGGGAACCAAGTGATTTTATGTGAAAAAATTTGATTGAAAATACTCATGACAATAATTGTAGCAATCGATAAAAATCCAACAATGCCAGGAGTCTTAAATAACGTATTGAAAAATGTTGTAATGCTGATTACTAATGTTAACCAAAGCCCATAGAAGAAGATGACTTGTATTAAGGCGCCAAAAGAGATATCACCATACAATAAATTAACATAATACCAGCTTGTCAATAAACCGATTATAAGTGACGTCCAAACTAGTAGTAGTGTAGCTCCCCATTTACTGCTGATGTAAGTGAAGTACCCAACCGGTTTAACTAGCACTAGCTCAGCCACACCACTTTTCCTCTCCCCAGCGATTAATCCCATCGACATTAACACAATGACTAGTACACCAAACATACTAAGTTCCGATAAACTCATCATTAGTGCAGCAACGGGTGTTATCTCTGGCATTTCAAATACTGCTCCATCAGGTAATCCTCCAACAGCATCTAAAATTTTTGGTAAGTAATAAGTAGAAATTGGATCCATGATTGCAATGAGAATAAAGACTAAAGGAACCCAAACCCATTTGAAATTCCGCCAATATTCTAGCATCTCTTTTTTGAAGATTGTTTTCCATTGCATCATTGATTCACCACCTTCATAAATAATTCCTCTAGACTTACTCTACTAACCTCAAATTTAATCAAGGGCCATTGTTCACTAGAAGCCTTGGCTAGAATATCAATGCGTGCTTGATCAATGTCTGCAACTAAGAGTTGAACTTCATTTCGCTCAATGTAACCTTCTGAAATGGAAGGTATTTCTCGTAATTTATTTAAGTATGTATCGACATTCTCGCGAAAAGTGAGATGGATTTTTGTCGTTTGATGCTTTTCTCGTAAGCTTTCAATTGAGCCTGATTCGACCATTTCTCCCTGATGCATGAGTAATAGATCATCACTAACTTCTTCTGCGTCACTGAGGATATGCGTTGAAAATAGAATGGTTGTTTGTGCTTTTAATTCTTCCATTAAATTTAAAACGTCTCTTCGTCCAATTGGATCAAGCGAAGATACTGGCTCATCCAACATAAGAAGTTGAGGGGAGTGAATCATTGCTTGGGCAATCCCTAAACGTTGTTTCATTCCGCCAGAGTATTTACCAATCCGACGATTTTTGGCGTCAGCTATCCCAACCCGATCCAAATATTTCTCAGCCTGCTCAATTGCCTGTGGCTTAGTTAAATTAGCTAGTTGTCCTACATAGACAAGGAATTCTTTTCCACTCATCCAGTTGTGAAAAACTGGATACTGTGGCAAATATCCGATGTGCTCCCTAATGTCACCGTCTTCTTTCATCCCTTCAAAGCTAACCGTTCCACTAGACGGCTTTAACAACCCTGATAACATACGAAGAGTCGTTGTTTTACCGGCTCCATTTGGTCCGAGCAATGCCACACACTTACCAGGACTAAGTTCAAAAGATAAATTGTTGACAGCATTTTTGCCCTCAAAAGTTTTGGTTAAATGATCTACCTTAATCATTGCCACTATTGTTGCCTCCTTCCAATAATGAAAAATAAAATGGGCCCTATTACACTAAAGAAAAGAATAATTAATAGCCACATCCATTTAGGGCCGTTTGTTTCGTCAGTTTTGGTCCACGCAATTAGTCCTACAATCATTAAAATGATCTGAATAACAAGTATTGGAGCAACAATTGGTAAAACTTCAACGATTTCCATCTTCTAACACCTCCTGGTTCAAAAAAATACACTACTATTAGTACGAACAAAATGCAAAAAAGGTTCAAAAGAATAAAATTTTTCTGGATCTATATAAAATATAAAATAATATTGTTGATTGAACAATAATCGTATATAATGATTCTTGCAGCAGAAATATATCGGGGCATTAGCTCAGCTGGGAGAGCGCCACACTGGCAGTGTGGAGGTCAGCGGTTCGAGCCCGCTATGCTCCATCTTGAAAAAGGGTTGATCTTAGGATCAACCCTTTTTGCTTTATTTAGCCCAAAAAAAATAACCCCGGCTTCCATCCCGGAATTAACTGTTTGTGGTTAAAGGTATTGGCTTTGAGACTAAACGAATTTCTCCGATATATTTCTTGGAAACATAAGGAGAGGTCATTAATGAAAGAAGTGCCCCATAGCTTACGTTAAACTTAACCTCATCTCCAACCTTCAAGTCAACGTTTTTTGCATCTATTAAGGTGTGATCACTACTAGATCCTAGGATTTCAATCTCCAATTTAGGCGTTAAACCACTAACATGCACGTCTTGTGATCCAATGCTTACTATTGCTCTTTTCATTTGTCCGCGATCCTCAAACTTTGGATGGTTACCAAATGCATCCTGACCGATTTCCCCGTATGGCTTGGATGGTTTAATCTTGGATTCAATTACTTCTGCAACTAATGTAAACGCATCTGTAAATAATTCTGGAATCGCCTCGCGGTCAAGAGTTTCACAACCTAAGTAGATGGATTCACCAATTCTTAAGTTATTTATTTTTCCTGTATCCGTAACAGATTCAAACCAGTTATAATTGGCTGAGTTTCCACCTGTAACACATGTGAGAGATATAGAAAATTTCTCCTCAATCCCACTGGCAAGAACTGATAGATCATCCATACTAGCTTTACTTGGTTTGACACCTCCAAAACAAGCAAAGTTTGCTCCGATACCAACAAGTTGAATTCCTTTTAGTGTTAATATCTCTTGAATAACTTCTTCTAAATCTTTTGGCATAATTCCTTCCCTTAAATCTCCCATTTCTACCATTAGGATGATTTTATGGATCGATTTGTTCTTAGTAGCAGCGATGGAAAGCTCGTTGATCACGGATAGCTCCGTATTCATACTAATATCAGCATATTTTACAACCAAATTAGCCTCGCTTAAAGCTGGCGTTCTTAATAAAACAAATTGAGCTTTGATTTTTGCATTTTGCATCCTCTGTATATTTGTTATTCTGGAGTCCGCAAGCATCAGAATTCCTTTATTCATTAGTACTTCAGCGACCACTGGATCCCCGCAGACTGCTTTTGTAACTCCCATTATTTCGATGCCCTTTTTTCCATATAACTCGACTAACTGTTTAACATTGTGGCCGATTTTTGCAAGATTAATTTCAATCCTTGGTGTATGGTTAGGTTCAATTAACAAATGCTTCTATTTTCTTATTCTTCAATTCCGGGTATTTCTCAATTAAGGTTGTAATGAGCTTATCGCATCCAAACTTCAGAACATCAGTAGTTGGCAGACTAAGCTTTTGTTCATACTCAGTGATCGTATCTTGAATTTCATTATCCGACATGTTCTCGTGATTGATGGTAATAGCGATTACCTTTGCTTCCGAGAATCCTTCAATCAGCTCTATTTCGCTTTCTATTGTAGGCATTTTCATATACTCAAAATCGCCTAGATTCTTTCTTTTAGGTGGGTGTTGAACGATGACAGATCCTGGTCTTGAACCACGAATAATACCACATGAACTAATATAAGCAGGGTGACTTAATGCCCCTTGACCTTCAACAATAATGATATCTGGCTTCTCATTTTCATAGGCTCTCATAATCTGATGTTCTATTTCTCCAGTCATAAATTGGGAAGGAATTGCATCGATAGCTACACCATATTTCGCACCCTGAATAAGTCCTGTCTGGCCAGTAGCAACAAAAGCGACATTTAAACCCATATCGATTAAAGCTTCTTCCAATAGAACGGATGTGGTCCGCTTACCAACTGCGCTGTCAGTACCTAGTACCGCAACTATCGGTGTGTCGATATTCAGAATTCGACCTGAAAAGAGGTGCATGTCTTTTTTCTCAGCGGGCTTTCTAACATCTGTAATTTTCACGCCATATTTTAAGGAATTCTTCATGAATTCTTTATCATCAGTAAAAAATTCGTGTAATGGATTAATAATGTTTAGCCCATTTTCAATTGCTTGTAACACGATGTTTCTTTCGTCATTTTTAAGAAGCCCTTCAGATGGAGCGATTCCGTAAATAAACTGACTTGGCATCTTTGGTAAATATTCAAAAGCACTATCAAGATCTGAGAAAAAAGGAATCCCGTTGTTTTTTTCTTCTAGATAATAACCTGTATCCATACCTACTTTTGTACTATCGATAACACCAACAATTTCATAATTCCTTGAACTTCGAATCAATCCATTAGCTGTCTTTCCATCCATAGTTCCAAATTTACCTTCACAATAAACAATTGCTGTTTCTTTCATTAGACTTTCTCTCCCATCAATTTTACCCGCGTATCTTTGGTGTGATTAATTTGTATAATATTTCACAAAGAAACAAAAAAACACCTCTTACACTTTAGTAGTAATTAGCGAGTGAATAGTGCTGGACTAAAAGTGTATAGGTGTTTTACCAATGTATGAAATTAATTAACAACATCTCTATTGTAACACAGTTTAATTAGATAACTCCTTTTATAGTACAGATATATTTAAAATTCGGACTGGATCACCATTTAATTCTAGTTATATTCGGGAGCTGACTTAACTATTACTTGTTAGATGACTACTTATTTTTCCGACCCCAAGGTGTGCCTAGGAGTGGTAATGCCCATCGGTCTAAACCGTACCAACCTGCTACCTTCCACGCTAGTACTAACCAGGTTGCTAGGATAAACAAGATTGGATTTGAACTAAGTGTACCCGCAAGTAGAAAGCTAACATTCATAATACTACCGAAAAATGCAGCAATGCCTGTTAGTAACCCTAAAATTAATCCTAGACCAACTAGAACTTCACCATAGGCAACCATATAGGAGAATAGAGAGGCATTAGGAAGTACGAATCCCTCTAAAAAAGAAGCATACCATCCTGAAACATCACCACCAGCTTCTGCTCTACCTAAAGCACCTCCAACATAGCCCGATAATGCTGTGCCAGATTCATCACCAGTCCATGCATCGTTTGTCACTTTTCCCCATCCAGAAGTTAACCAGGTGTAGCCGACATAAAGCCGAATGATTAACCAAATCCAAGCTGAACGGGTACTATTGAATAAATAAAATGAGACTGGATTCTCTGCTACAACAATACTATCTGCTTTTACCAACTTTTCTTTTGCCATAAATATAAACCTCCTAAGATTTGAATCCCAAAGATTAAGGGTATTGTAGATTAGATTCTAAGTTTATTAAGCATATTCCTTTTTTCATAATAAATTGAGAGTTATATGGATATAGATTTATTTAGATGAATGGGTGGTCCTATTTATTAATTACCTGATGCCAGTTTAAGGCCAGAAAAAAAACAGTCTCCTAGTTTTATAACCTAGGAGACTGTTCATTCATTAAATTAAATCTCAGTTCGTTCAACATCTTCAACAATCCAGGAATCATCTTTTTTGGTAAGACTGTATTCCATGTTTACGTGACCAATTAATTGGTTTTGACGTTCTTGTACAACAGTTGCACTACCATCACCAGTTTTATTGAAAGTAAATTGTTGATCTTCTTGTAAAAATACTGGTGCATCCATTGGTGTTAGATATAGTCCATCATCCTCTTCTCGGAAATACCTATCAACCATAGTTCGTGATAGTTCCTGAGACATGAATTGGTTAAAATGTTCGGTAAGTTCTTGTTTTGTGCTAAATTCATTTAGTTTCAGGTCATCATTTCTGTTGTTAATTACTTTGTTAAATGCCTCTTTATATTCCGTTAGAACAACCTCAGCTCTTCCTTTATCAAATGAATCTGATGTTTGCTCATCCGATTGGTCATCGCTATTTTCATTGTTCTGATTCTCATCAGAATTATTGTTAGTTGAATCTTCATTTGACTGGTTATCATTTTCTTCTTCATTTGTACCTTGCTCACTAGAATTGTCTTGATTGTTTTCGTTATCTTGCTCTTCGTCGTTTTGTTGTTCTTCTTCATTTTGTTGCTCTTCATTTTGCTCGTTCTGTGCTTCCTCGTTTTCAAGACCACAACCAGAAAGCATTAGAAATCCTGTAAAAGTAACTAAAAATAGTTTTTTCATTCTAACACCCCTTCGTTATTATCTCTATAGTTTACTTTTCCCGTTGCATGAAATTTTAAACTATTAGAAACAGGCTATAGCTATCAGGTGTTATTTTACTACCAGCACAGGAGCGTTCACATATTTCACGGCTTTATGGCTAACGCTTCCGAGAACCATTGTTTGCAGTTGATTCTTGCCACGACTACCCACAACTACGCAATCATAATTATTATCATTGGCATGTTCAATGATTGTGGGAGCGGGATCACCGTGTAAGACAATACTCTCAACGGTAATCCCCTCCGACTTAAGGTACTCTTCATTATCATTCATTAATTTTTTGCGTTTTAAACTGGCCGTATCAGAGTCTCCATATCTTAATATGTCCGATTTAGACATCTCGCCAGCGACGACATACAATAAATCAATTGAAACTTCTTCTTTATATACTGAAACCATTTCGATTGTTTTATCTAGAGACCGTTTGGAATGCTCCGAACCATCCGTTGCAATAAGTATTCGTTTAAACAAAGTATCCTCTCCTTTTAAAAAATTGTTCTGTCTAATGCCCCGACCCGATTCCGCCAATCTTATCAAAGAGATCTGCGCTCTCTCTATTCAATCCTTTGTAATTAACCTTTGTGCCGTTCTGTTCAAATTTTAATTTTACTTTATCTAATGCACCTACTGCGGAGTCATCCCATAAATGAGAGTGGGTTAAATCAATAACTACTTCCTCTAAATCTTCTTTGAATTCAAAGTGTGTAACAAAATCAGTTACAGAAGCAAAAAACAACTGGCCGTAAACAAAATACACTCTGGTTTTTTCGTCACTTGAAGTAGCTGAATAAATATCAACTTTAGAAATTTTAGCTGCAAAGAAAATGGCGCTTAGTACTACACCAGTAAGTACGCCGTAAGCTAAGTTATGTGTTATAAGTACTGTCCCAACGGTAATTACCATAACGATGGTGTCTGTTACCGGTATTTTTGGCATGTGTCTAATCGATCCCCAATCAAATGTGCTAATAGCAACCATAATCATTACACCTGCAAGTGCAGCCATCGGAATCTGTACGACAATATCACCGAGAACAATAATGAGAAACATTAGGAATACACCAGCTACAAAAGTTGATAATCGGCCGTATCCACCTGATTTCACATTTATTACCGACTGTCCAATCATGGCACAACCAGCCATACCGCCAAAGAATCCTGTTACGATATTAGCAATACCTTGTCCACGACTTTCTTTATTTTTATCGCTTTCTGTATCAGTAGCATCATCAACAATGGAAGCTGTTAATAATGATTCAAGTAGACCGACAATCGTTAGTGCTAATGCATATGGAAAAATTATCATCAGTGTTTCAAAATTTAACGGAATGTTAGGTAACAAGAAGGAAGGGAGTGTTTGGGAAAGCTCACCCATGTCACCAACGGTTCTAACTCCGGTGTTCATATAGATTGCCATAGCAGTGACAACAATTATTGCAATTAATGTTGAAGGTATAACCTTTGTTATTAATGGAAGAAGGTAAATTATTGCTAAAGTTATACCGACTAGCACATACATAATCCAAGCTTCGTCAACAAAATGTTCTAGTTGGGATGTGAAAATGAGAATTGCTAATGCATTAACAAATCCAACCATGACGGAACGAGGGATGAATTTCATAAACCTTGCAAGGTTACATAGTCCAAATATAACTTGTAGGATACCAGTAAGGATTGTAGTGGCCAGCAAATATTCTAGTCCATAATCTGCAACCAATGTAATCATGAGTAAGGCCATTGCACCTGTTGCTGCGGAAATCATGCCTGGGCGTCCGCCAACAAAGGAAATTACTACAGCGATTGAGAACGATGCGTACAATCCTACCATTGGATCAACGCCTGCAATGATAGAAAAAGCAATTGCCTCTGGTATTAACGCCAAGGCTACTACTAGTCCTGCAAGTATGTCACCTCTAATATTCCCAAACCATTCCTGTTTGTAAGTGTGCAAGAGAGAATCAACCTTTCTTTTTTTTAGTTTTTCCTAAATCTAATTAGGAATGTATGAGTAAATATTCCAAAAATAAAAGGAGATACACGCTTGTTTGTGTATTCCCTTAAATTTGAAAATATATTAACCAAGCTAAAGATGCTTACACCTAATTATTGATAAACTGCAAGTTCCTCTTCAATAGCTTTTTCTATTTTATCTAAACATTGCTCGATATTCTTAGCAAAGATTCTTTTACCATTAACTAATGCGTAAGGCTTTAATGCACACAATCCACAGAAGCTTAAACAGTCATTAGTTATTACCGCTACTTCTGGATACTTAGATTCAATTATGCCTTCTAAATCTATGGTGTGAATTAAATTTCCATCACATATTTCTACTACAACAATGCCAATATCAATCACCTTCTTATTAGTAACTATTAACTATTATCTTAAAATTACTCAATTAAAATTGGAATCCTACAAAAGCTATCGTTTTTACAAGTATTTGTCAACTTATTGACACAATTTTAGTGATTTGGATTGATTATGTTATTTACTTCACAAACTTTTTTGATTAAAATATAAATAAGGGTGGTGTTGTAAATGGTACAGCAAATAACAACTCGTCAAGCAATACTTGAATTACTAAAAAAACAAAGAAAACTTTCTGTTAGTGAATTAAAAAGCTATCTTGATATTACAGAAATGGCTGTTAGAAAGCATTTGATAAAGCTCGAAGGTGAGCACCTGATTAATTCACAGACTGTGAGACAGCCAATGGGAAGACCTGTCATCTTTTATTCTCTTTCTGAATCAGGAGATCGTCTATTTCCTTCTAATTATGACACCATGGCAATGGAACTTTTAACCGACTTAGAAGATATTAGTGGTATGGATATGATTGATAAGTTATTTGAGAATAGAGAAAAACGATTGCAGAAAAAGTATGCTAGAAAAATCTTTCAGGAAGATTCTATTAAAGAAAAAGTAAGAGCGTTAACTGATATTCAAAATGACAGTGGATATATGGCTGAGTTTAAAGAGATTAATGATAATGAACTAGAACTTATGCAATATAACTGTCCGATTTCTGCAGTTGCTAATAAGTATGACAAACCATGTGAATGTGAATTGTCTCTTTTTAAAAATGTTCTAGGAACAGATAATATCGAAAGGGTAGCTTGCCTAGCAAAAGGAGAAACAAGCTGCAAATATATTGTCAGACAAAGTCATATGGAGAAAGTTTAAGCCACTTACATGAGTGGCTCTTATTTTTTAGAAAATTGTAGAAGTAGTCACAATGCCTAATCCTAGTTCATATAGTAATGATAGTTAAACATAGGAGGCGGTAAGGGATGAGACTACCTGCAATAGATGTAAGCTTAATGAACGAACACCTTTCTGCACATAAAGGGATTATTAATCAATTAACCAATTACCACACAAAAATAAAAGTTCCGGTCCTCAATCAAGTAATAAAGGATCAAATCATTGTAATGAGTGACCATGTAAGAGTCATGCTTCTTTTGTTGGATCCAGATAGGAAGAAGTGGGTGACCTTGGCTACTACAAATCCTAAATTTGAAGCGACACAGTTTTCTAACCTTGATCCACATAATAGTCAACTTAAAACACTCACTTCACATCTAAGAACAACATCTATGCATATGGCTGGAGATAATTATAATTCAGCATTAAGAATGAAAGACGAGAATGTTAGTCATGTACACTTCCAAATGGCAATGCAACAAGCATCATTTCAAAATATATATAGTTATATCATGAAACAAATGGGTTGGGTCTATACGCCAGAAGCTACTAGGGAAGTTCAATTAAAAATGATTAAACAATATGAGGATTTGATTTAGGGTGATGATGGTTGGTTCCCTAAAAAAACAAAAAGGGCTGCAATTAAATGCAGCCCTTGAATTGATTGCCAACTCTATCCGAAAAGGGGAGGAATCGGGTTATTAAAGCTATCAGAGATAACAATCACTTACCCACAGTTTTATCCACATTCGAAACCTTTTATACACAGAAGTTGATGAAAATATCCACAGTATCCACAAACATTAATATATTTTTCCACAAGGAATTGTTAACAATGAGAATGTAGATAGATCAAAGAATAATCAAAGTTATCCACTGCGGTGCATAACTTTGTGGATAACTTTATCCACAAAGTTATTATTACATTTTATTTTTAGTGGATTGGTACATACGATCAGCTGCTCGGAATTCTTTTTGGTATAATACCTCTTGTGTTTTAGATAAGGAACTTCTTGCTTCTTTTATACCTTTTGCTTTCTTCTTCATTTCTAGTCCCTCGCTTTTATAGTATTTCCGTCCATCCCTGATTACTCAGGTTTCCGGTTGATACTATAATTGCCCAAATTCAGAAAATTATACCACAGCTTCTCCATCATTTACAGTGTCCATAAGCTCTCTATGAATCATATATTGTTCATTAGTAATAACGAATAACTCATATATAGGTGAGTCTAGGGAATCTTTATTAATTCGTTCGAACTGTTCAGGGAATAGGATATTACCCAAAGAAACAAAAGGTAGTTTTAAAATGGCTTTCATTGAACGAGTGTTTGTTTTTCTGATTTTAATAAACACTGCTTCAATTTCATGAGTGAAAAACAGTTCATCAAAGAAATGATCTTTAGCTATTTTATTGTATCCTTTGCCAAAGTATGGCTGGCCAATCCAAGTTGCTAGAAAGCCTTTCCCGTCTTCAATGTCAAACAGATTTATCGTCCCGATTGGTTGATGGTATTCATCAATAATTGTACGAGAAATAAGTTCACCATTTTCTTCAGCTTCCATTGTACTTTTTGTTAAGAAGTAAAATTCATCGGATGAGTATGCTTTGTGACGAACAAATGGGAAGACTTCTGGATGAATCATCAATTGAAATAGAGCTGGTGCGTCATGCAAATCACGTTTTTTTAGCATAAAAAAACCCTCCTAGTGGGAGGGTGAAGACACTATGAGAACATAGTGGTATACTCACCCTCGAATTTTTATCAAAATACCAACAAAAATTCAGGGTGGGAATCGAACCCACTAGGACCAGTAAAACTGGTGGCGCACCATTTGCCTTCCCTGAAACGTAAAAACAATCTATCGTATAAGCTATAGAATTATATCTATAATCGAACCTTGATTAAACATCGAATTCAAATTAATATTTCACATCATATAATACACAATAGTAAGCTAAATGGGAACAAAAATTTTCACTAAAACTTCGACAATTTTTGTTAACTAATATGCACGAATTTTCTGAAGTTTATTCACTGTTTAAAAGCCTTTTTATCTTACTCAACTACTCGGTATTTTATGATGAATTTACAGAATATTTTCCAGTGCATCCTCCAACGTTGGATAGTTAAATGAATAGTGTTGTAGGGTAGCTTTTTCTGGTATAACATGTTGCCCTTTTAGTACTAGCATACTCATATCACCAAGCACAGTTTTCATTGCAAATGATGGAGCAGGTAACCAATATGGGCGATGCATTACCTTTGCAATCATCTGACTGAATTCCTTGTTTCTAACAGGATTAGGTGCTACGGCATTCAAGGCACCTTCGATTTGGTTATTATTGATAGCAAAAAGGATCAGACCGACTACATCACTTATATGGATCCATGACATCCACTGTTGTCCTGTCCCGACCTTGCCACCAACCATTAACTTAAAGGGCATTGTCATCATTGGTAAGGCTCCTTCAGAACCCAAAATAATTCCGAATCTGGCATATACCGTTCTTACACCATAAGACTCTGCAGCCTTAGCGGTTTGTTCCCACTTTTTTGTAACATGTGCTAAGAAGTCATCTCCTGAAGCAGTAGTGTTTTCTGTGAAGGAATCTGTTGTAGAAGTACCATAGTAACCAATAGCAGATGCGTTAACTAATACCTGTGGCTTTTTTTCCATCTGTTTAATAAGATCAACCACATTCTCAGTGGCTTTGATTCGGCTAGAAAGAATACGGTCCTTTTTAGTTTTTGTCCAGTAGCCAAATAAAGAATCACCTGCCAGGTTAACTATTGCATCTAATTGTGGTAGTTCTTGCTCTGGATGATATTCTTCCTTTAACCAACCAACATATCTAACTTGGCTTGTGTCTTGATGGCGCTCTGGTGAACGAGTTAAGATATAGACATCGTGTTTTTGTTTTACTAGCTCATCGGTCAATTGTTTACCAACAAAGCCAGTGCCTCCTGTAATTGCAATTTTCATTTTATAACCTCCCGTAAATTCATTAAAAATCAATACTATTTTATAAGCAAATTTTTTCATCTAGAGATGAATCGTTTTCTATCAATATTGCTAGTCTTTCGTGTTAAAATAAAGGCTGTATTCTAAAAAGATTGCTTTTGACAATTCATAACCTCGACGTAACTGTCGTGTTTTTTCCTAACTATCTTTTATAAGATGAGTGGTAATTCATCGCTGCGGAAAAATACTCCCTTTCCATGGGGAACGCTTCAGCCTCCTCGCGAGCCAAAAGCGCTCACTGTGGGGTCTTCAGACTGTTCCTTTCCCATAGGACCAGAAATGACATCCGTGAATTTGCAACACACGAAGAAAATTGCCTTATATTTTCGAGGAGTGTCGTATTTTTCCGCAGCTTAGAATAGCTTTCTATTCGATGGTGGAAATGTCCGTGAACCTTAGTGACTACGGGTCCTAGTATCGATAATTAGAACACCACTTCTAGTGAAGGCAGAATACGTAGACTCCTCGAAAATACAGTTCGATTTTCTTCGTGCGATGTATTGCTACGAAGCATTCCTTGTCCTGTGGGAACAGCGCGTTCCGAAGACCCCGGAAGAAGCGTTCTTTTGGGCCTGCGGTTACTCGGCCCATCGAAAACATTTGCTTCTGAGGAGGCTGAGGTCGTGCCCACGGAAAGCGAAGTATTCTGCCGAAGCGGTTGTATAGCTGTAGCAGCAGATGGTAAGGAAATCCTAAGCAAAAATTACGTCGCATTTTTTAGCAATAGAAACAATCTATACAAAAAAAGCCTAAAATGAAAAGTAAAGGGGTGAGTAATGTGGCAGTAATATCCCGAATCACTACACAAAAGAAAAACAAACATAGATATAACATTTTCCTGAAAAATGGCCAGAGTGAAGACTACGGCTTTAGCGTTGACGAAGATATTTTAATTCAGTTTCATCTTCGTAAAGGGCTGGAATTGGACAAGGAAACGACCGAACAACTCCTCAAAAAAGATTCCATACATAAGACTTATTCCCTAACAATAAACTTTTTAAGCTACCGAATGCGCTCAACGAAGGAAATAAGAGAATATCTAATTAAAAAAGAAGTTGAACAAGAACAAATAGAGGTAGTAATCAAACGGCTACTTTCAGAAGGGTTACTAAACGATAAGGAATTTGCTGAGGCGTTAGTTCGTACTCGAGTTCAAACAACTAGTAAAGGCCCTATGTTAGTAAAGAAAGAGTTAATAGACAAAGGTATATTAATGACTGTTGCAGATGAAGCACTATCCTTTTACACTTACGAAGATCAATTTGAAAAAGCAACGAAGTGGTTAGAGAAAAAGATCAGAAGTAGTGGTAAAAAGTCTTTTAGACAACAGGTTCAAAGCATACAACAGACATTAATGCAAAAAGGATTTACCCAAGATATTATTAAGGATGTTCTAGCTAATATTGAAGATGAGAAAGATGACAGTGAAGAATGGGATGCAATTGTCTATCAAGGCGAAAAATTAGTAAGAAAATATGAGAAAAAGTTTGAAGGAAGTGAACTGAAACAAAAAGTTAAAGCGACTTTGTATCGTAAGGGCTTTAATTTCGAATTGATGGATCGGTTTATTGATGAGTATTTACAATAGTAAGCGCGCGACAAGATATCGCGCGCACTTAAAAAAATTAAAAAAGACCCTTTTGCTTTAAGTCATTGATTGCATCATAAACATTTTCAACGACATTAGATGCTTTTGCCTTAACTTCAGGTAGGGCACTGGACATCGCGTAGCTGTGTGGTGTCATTTCCAGCATAGGGATGTCATTGTGTGAGTCACCAATGACAGCTATTTCACTTGCTTCTAAATTAAGCTTGTCAATTAAATGGGTGAGCCCTAGTGCTTTACTAATTCCCTTTGGAACAAAATCAACACAATATTTATCAGACAAATAACTTTCCATTTCCTGTCCAAGTTCCTGATTAACTATATCTTTAATCTTTACTATTTGATCTGTCTCGCCAATAATATTAAATTTAACTGGAAATACAGTACTTCCGTAGTGATCAGCTACATCTTTAAATTCTATAATAGGAAAATATGCTAATTTTTCAAATTGTTCGAGTAGGGGTGTTCTCTCGGTTACATAAACTTCATCTGCAGTCGTAATAGAGTAGAAGTCGGAATGAGTTGAAAGTGTCTGGTGAATTCTTTTACTAAGATCATCTGTGAAGGTCTCGGAGAAGATTAGCTTTCCTGTTTTATCAAAAACAAATCCACCATTTTGGCTGACTCTATGACCGGTTTGTTCCATCATTTTAAGGATTTCAACAATATCGCGATCCATTCTGCCAGTTGCTACTGCAAATTCCACTCCACTTTCAATGAGAGTTTGGATTGAACGTTTATTCTCTTCTTTAACAGTATGATGGTTTTCTAATAAAGTACCATCAAGATCAGTTACAAATAATTTAAGCATTTAATTACCCCTTTAAGTTAGCCTTTGGACAAGATACATAGCTGTATTATACACTTACTGCATTAATGAAAAAAGATTAAAGGCTGTAAGCGATACTAAAAAAGAATGTATGAAGGAGTTTTTTAAAATGGAGATAAGATATAGTGAATTATCAGTAGAACAATTGAGAGAAGAGGTCGCCAAACTCAAAGAGAAAGCCCAAAAAGCTGAGCAAATGGGGAATGTGAGTGAGTACGCTATTTACGAAAGAAAAGTTCAGATGGCACTCGCCTATATGTTGAACCCCGGAGAATTTAAAACTGGTGAAATATATGAAATTGACGGAGATCCGGGTCAAACATTTGAAATCACTTATATAAATGGTGTGTTTGCATGGGGGCATCGGATTAATTTGCTAGGACAAAAATATGAAACAGAAGAAGCTATGCCAATTTCTATTTTTGGAAAAAAGGTACAGTCCTAAACAAAGGACTGTACCTTACTACTTGTTTATGCACGTTTATTGGTTTGGACTTCTGTAATAATTTCTGCTTGGCTTTTCTTCGTTTCACCGTTTACTTGATGACCAGTATGCTTTCGACTAGCCCTTGGTGATTGAAATGGATCTTGATAAAGGTTCGCAAAGAATGGTTTTTGTTGGTTTCCTTTTGCCATGGCTGATTCCTCCTAATTAATTAGCGATCGGAAGATTTTTTCATACGCTCTTGGGGATCAGTATTCGTAGTTCCGTCAGCTCGCTGAGGGCTGAATCTCGCCTTAGCGCGTGGCTCACCGTCCATATTCTTTTCAGGGAAACCTTTCTTTTTGTTACGCATTCGTCCAACCTCCCTGCAGTTTAACATGCACTACTTTAGGTGGTGCATTTCTTATGATTTACGAAAAACGGATGGATATGTGGTACAATGACATTTAAGTTTTTGGTAAATAGGAAAAACTTATTACTGGTTAAAGATAAGTAAAAAAGAGGTGAATTAGCCATGCAGGACATTTTTGTACGTCTAGCGGAGCGGCTATATAATTCAAATGAAAAGTTAACTATAGATGAAGCTAGAACATGGGTTGAGTTATTGTGGGAGGATTTTGATACTACCAGGGCAAAGGCTGGTCATGAATATGCGGGGAAAGAAGTTACCGAGCAAATTGTACTTCGTTGGATTGACCATTATGGGCCAGATTTACACCAATTTGCAGAGCACAATCCAAAGTATAAAAAGTTATTTGAGAAAGCTAAACGATTACATTAAAAACTAATAAGTCAAATTAAAAAAGGCTGGCGCATATAGCGCTCAGCCTTATGTTATTACTTATACTGGTGGAGGACTTTCGTCGACAAGTAGTTTACTTTGAAGCTTCTGTTCAGAAAAAATCCAACCAGTATAGGAACTCATAATCCTCATGTTGTCATCAATTTGAACGACAGCTACGAAAGGATAATGGTCTCTAGATCTATATCTCAGATCAATAAACCTGACTTCGGTAAAGTCGTCATAGTTATTAATTTCCCAGCGATATACTGGAGAAAAAGATAGGAAAGCAGATATATTTTTATCTTCTTTTGCCATATCAATGATCTCATTGTTTGGTAAAGGCACCCTTTCAAACTCATCGACAATTTCAATATGGCCATTATCAGCACTACCAACATAGAAATTATTCGTTGTTGTTATCGCTAAGCGCCATATATTGTGTCTCAATGTTGGTGATGTTGCAATTTGTTCGATATCAGGAAAATGCTGATTAATTTTCTTTACTATTTCACGTTTATCTAAATATCGCTTGATATAATATAGTAGGATAATAAAATAAATTGTCAGCCAGGTGAAACCTGGATTAGCTCCCAGTAACCAAGCGATAATACCGACTATATGCATCGAAAAGATATAGGGGTCAAACGTATTAATGAAACCATATGCAACCCACCTACGGGTAAAGGGTCGATATGCCTGTGTTCCATATGCATTAAAAACATCAACTAACACATGTAAAATAACTGCTAAGAACGTCCATAGCCATAAGTGAAGAAAACTTACTTCTGGTGTCAGAGCATAGATGATTCCTGCTAGTCCAACACCCCATAGTGCTACAGCTGGCATGGAATGAGTAATTCCTCGGTGATGTCGTAAATAAACAGCGTTATTCTTAAGTTTTAAAACGGTATCGAAATCAGGTGCATGTGAACCCAACACTGTACCGATCATTATTGCGTTAAATAAAGTAGGATCATTTTGAACTGCGGGATCAAGAGTGGCTATTCCACCTAAAGCAACCCCCATAACGATATGGGTTCCTGTATCCATTCAAGTGGGTCCTCCTTTTTTAGAAATTTTTTTTTGATATTGGCCAGTTTTCTTTATTTACATTCTGGCATAAAATTATTGTATTACGAAGGATGAAGCATTATGAAAAATAATCCGCTAAATGATTATTTGAAAAACTTTAAAATAGAAGCGTTCCAACATGACCTAATCGATTGGTTTCAAAAGGAACAACGTGATCTACCTTGGCGCCAAGATAAAGATCCTTATAAAATATGGGTTTCTGAAATAATGCTTCAACAAACGAAGGTAGATACGGTCATTCCTTATTTTAACCAGTTTATTGAAAAATTCCCTACCTTAGTTGACCTTGCAGATGCAAACGAACAAGAAGTTTTAAAAGCATGGGAGGGTTTAGGTTACTATTCCCGTGCTAGGAACTTACAAAACGCAGTTCGTGAAGTTGTTACTTCTTATGATAGCAAAATACCGCAAGAATCCAAGCAACTCGCCTTATTAAAAGGTGTAGGACCTTACACTAAGGGTGCAATTTTAAGTATTGCGTATGATATACCTGAACCAGCAGTTGATGGTAATGTCATGCGAGTTTTTTCTCGCCTACTTATGATTGACCATGATATTTCTAAGCAAAGTGTAAGGCGCTTGTTTGAGCAATGTGTTAGTGAGACGATTTCTCAAGATAATCCATCTGCTTTTAACCAAGGATTAATGGAATTGGGTGCGCTCATTTGTACGCCGAAAAAACCTTCTTGCATGTTATGTCCCGTTCAAGAGCATTGCAAAGCATATCATAATGGGGTTCAAGAACAGCTGCCAGTCAAGACAAAGAAAAAGAAGCAAAAAGAGATTCCATATCTTGTCTTTGTTATTCAAGATGATCAGGGTAATATCCTTATCGAGCAGCGACCCGAAGAAGGACTACTCGCTAATATGTGGCAATTTCCTATGATTCCTTTGTTTGAAGTAGATTTGGAGCATAGCGTTAATTGGATTGAGCAAAAGTATGGAATTAAAGTTTCTGTTGAAAATAATTTAGAGCAAATTAAACATGTCTTTTCACATTTAATTTGGCAATTAGGTGTGTACAAGGCGGGTTTGGTAAGCGGCAATCTATCAGAAAAAAACGCAGTGTTAGTACCAAAGAATGAATTGGCCAATTACCCGTTTCCTGTTTCTCATCAAAAAATTTTAAAACACCTTATATAATTTTGTGTATCTATTAGTTATTTTGGGATATTATTAATAAGTTTATTCCCTGTAAGATAAGTAAGATGAAAAGGAAATATTTTCCGCATTTCATTTTGGATAACTTCATTTGAGTTGGACAAATTAATGTATGCGGAGGTGATATGCGATGGCTAAAAACAACCAGCCAAACAAAACTGTTGCAGGAACTAACGTTCAGAAAGTAAGACAACAAAATCAACAGGCTGCTCAAGGTCAACAAGCTAATCAAGGCCAACAGCAGTTTGGAACAGAATTTGCTTCTGAGACTAACGCTCAGGAAGTAAGAAAACAAAACCAAAAGTCTCAACAAAAGAAAAGCTAAGTAACACCCCCGAATAATTTTCAAAGAAAGGAGCTCTCCTCAAACGATGGAGTGCTCCTTTCTTATACTTTTAAATCCTTCTAATATGGTGGCCTATCATTTCCATTTAATAATTATAAAAGTTATAATACATGTTAGAATAATGTATTAATAATTAGTATTTATAGAAAGGAAGATAGGATGGCTGGCCCAGAACCTGGTTCCACAATACAAATTCAAAGCTATAAGCACAATGGTCAGCTCCATCGCGTTTGGGAGAATAGCATGGTTTTAAAAGGTACTAGCAACGTGATTATTGGAGCTAATGATAAAACGGTTGTTACGGAAAGTGATGGCAGAACGTGGATAACTAGAGAACCCGCTATTTGTTACTTCCACTCAAAATATTGGTTTAATGTGATCGGTATGCTACGTAATGAGGGTATTCATTATTATTGTAATATAAGCTCCCCGTTCGTATTTGAAGATAAAGTAATTAAATATATCGATTATGATTTGGATATTAAGGTTTTTCCGGATATGACCTACACGCTGTTGGATGAGGATGAATACGAATTGCATAGAAAGCAAATGAATTATCCGAGTGTGTTGGATGGTATTTTGAAAAATAACATACAATACTTAGTATATTGGGTTAGGCAAAGAAAGGGACCTTTTGCACCAGAGTTTATTGATCAATGGTATGAAAGATTTCTTACTTACCGTTAATTTATACAGTTATATGTTAGTATATAATTCCTTGTCCGATTGAGTGACAAGGTTTTTGTATTTAAGGTAATGAGTTTCATTAAGTATTAGAATTTTATAAAGTTGGTGACCAATTACTTGTGTAGTTGACAACAAGGGGAGTGACGTCTTGGATAGTATCAAGCGGTATTTAGAGTTTGTTAAACCATACAAATGGAAAATCCTACTGACCGTTCTGATTGGAATTTTAAAATTTGGGATTCCACTATTAATGCCATTGATTGTTAAATATGTCATTGATGATATAATCGGCGCGCAGCAGTTGAGTGATACGGAAAAATTAAGTGAGTTGCTGTGGCTTATGGGAGGAGCATTTGTAGTATTTTTAGTACTTCGACCACCAATTGAATATTACAGACAATATTTAGGACAATGGACCGGTAACAAAATTTTGTATGATATAAGAGAAAAATTATTTGAACATATTCAGCGACTAAGTCTTCGTTATTATTCACAGACGAAAACTGGAGAGATCATCTCAAGAGTAATTCATGATGTTGAGCAAACAAAGAACTTTGTCATGACAGGTTTAATGAATATTTGGCTTGATTTAATAACCATCCTGATTGCTATCGCTATTATGCTTACGATGAACATCCCACTAACAATTGTAGCAATTGCACTATTCCCGTTATATGGTATAGCGGTAAGGATTTTTTATGGAAAATTACGTAGCCTAACAGGCAAGCGATCACAGGCTTTAGCAGAAGTTCAAGGACATTTGCATGAGCGGATTCAAGGAATACCGGTCACAAGAAGCTTTGCTTTAGAGGATTATGAACAGGAACAGTTTGACCGCCAAAATAATAATTTTTTAACAAAAGCTATTGATCATACATCTTGGAACGCAAAGACTTTTGCTGTAATGAACACGATAACAGATATTGCACCATTAATAGTTATTGCATTTGCGGGGTATTTAGCAATTACTTCAGGCCTAACGATAGGTACGATGGCAGCTTTTGTTGGATATAGTGATCGTGTTTATGGTCCACTGAGACGCCTAATTAGTTCTTCGACCGTACTAGTCCAATCAATCGCATCAATGGACCGGGTATTTGAATTTATTGATGAAGACTATGATATTACTGATAAAAAAGATGCTAAGCATTTAAAAGACTTAGATGGAGACATCGAGTTCGATCAGGTTTCTTTTAGGTATGAGGATGAAGAGGAATTAGTTCTAGACAACATTTCATTGAAAGTGAAACAAGGAGAAACAATTGCATTGGTAGGCATGAGTGGTGGAGGAAAATCTACGATTATCAGCCTAATACCAAGGTTTTATGATGTCACAAGTGGAAGCATCAAGATAGATGGTATGGATATTAGGGATGTAGAGGCTCGGTCATTACGCGATAAGATTGGAATGGTCCTCCAGGATAATATCCTATTTAGTGAATCAATCGCAATGAATATCCGGATGGGAAATCCTGATGCAACGGATGAACAGGTAATAGAGGCAGCAAAAGCTGCCAATGCTGATGAATTTATTACGAAATTATCAAAGGGTTATGACACATTAGTTGGCGAACGTGGTGTTAAGTTATCTGGGGGACAAAAGCAGCGGATAGCGATTGCTCGAGTTTTCTTAAAGAATCCACCGATACTCATTTTAGACGAAGCTACATCTGCACTTGACTTAGAAAGTGAACATTTAATCCAAGAAGCTTTGGAAAAATTAGCTTCAGATCGAACAACATTTATAGTAGCCCATCGATTAGCTACTATTACACATGCAGATCGAATTATTTTGATCGAAGATGGTTTGGTAAAAGAGGAAGGTTCACACCAACAATTAATGAATAAGAAAGGTAACTATTATAATCTCTACCAAGTACAACAGTTAGATGATGATCCGGCACCAGAATATTTAGGAACATAATAAATTGCAAAAAGTCTGTGAACCTATTTTGGGTTCACAGACTTTTTATTTGTATATTAAATTGTAATTTTGGTGCCCGTGGACACTTGATTGTTACCAACTGTTACGGCAAATTTCAGCAATGCTACCTTCGAATCCGCAGAGTACAAGCCGGTTGAAACGGGACCAATCACATTCAGCCGCTTTAGAATTATCCTTCTTTTTGAAGAACTTCAAGATGTTCATCCTGATGATACTGCTGATAGCTTTTTAATAAAGTTTGAAGATGGAGTAACTCACGGTGATATTCCATCAACTGAGATGCTAAGGGTAATAATATTAGACGATTCTCTTCATCTTCTTGATAAACTTGGATAAGTGTATCTATCAGTTTAGGGATATCCGGTTCGGATAATTTTTGTAACATTTCTGTATTTTGTTTTTTTATTCTTCCCATTGAGCTTAACAACAATTTTTCATGTGAATGAATGACCTTATCCAGTTCCTGTACTAACACGGATTGAAAGCTAACGGGGACCGAGTTTGATTTTTCATTCAGTTGCTGAAATGCTGTCAGTACTTCAAAAGACTCTTTTGTTGTGTCGATTAGTTGCCGAAATATAACAAGTTTTCTAGCTTTAACGAAATGATTTTTTCTTAGATATGTTCGTTCCTCGGAAAATAGCTTATACGTATTATCGATTTTTCGTATATCTTCCTGTATACGTGAAATCTCACCTTTAAGTACCGGTTCATCTGACAGATGTCGAGTAGTTACACGAAGCCACTGTAATATGTCTGCTGTAGAACGATCGATTTTCTGAAATAATTTAGTCTCATACTTTGGTGGCAAAAAGACTAGATTAACAACAAAAGCTGAAAATATACCCAAGGTTAAAGCAGAAAAGCGCATTAATGCAAAGTTCATAAAGCTCATTTCTGTTGAATCCACAACGGCCAAAACGGCAATGATAGCAACTATAGCTAAAGAGATGGTGCTTTCAGACATTTTCATTTTCATACATATTCCGATTACTAATATTGTCGCAAATCCAATTACAAATGGATCATTTCCTAATGTATAAAAGATTATGATGGCAATCGATACACCGATAATATTGGCTTGTATTTGCTCTAGTATCGTTTGAAACGAACGGTAAATCGATGGTTGCATTGCAAAAACTGCTGCTATACCAGCAAAGAAAGAAGAAGAGAAACCAAGTAATGTTGCGGTATATAGTGCGATTGCTACAGCGAGTCCAGTTTTAAGCATTCTTGCCCCTAATTTCATTTAATTCATCCTTCATAATTTAAAGTTCTTATATCTATTTCTATTCCTCAAATCTATTATAACAAACTTTAAATGTAAGAAATATTAAGAAAACATAATGTTAGGGTACTAATCTTAACAAACAGTTGATTTCTAAAAGATGTGTTTTGACAGAGTAACAATAGATTGCGACGTAACTAATATGGTGATTTCCTACCGTCCTTTATAAGATGAGTGATCATCCATCGCTTCGGAAAAACACTCCCTTTCCATGGGGAACGCTTCAGCCTCCTCACGAGAAAAAACGCTCGTTGCGGGGTCTTCAGACTGTTCCTTTCCCATAGGAGTGTCGTATTTTTCCGCAGCTTAGAATAGCTTTCTTTTCGAGTTAGAAGAACTCCAAGGAACGTTTATTTCATGAAATATCACTACTCTCCTCATTAATTAGAAATTTTTATCGCACGAAGGTTTCTACTTATTTATGAGTTTTTTGTGTATTCCTCAGCTAGTATTTGTGTTGTGTTTGATAACTAGAATAAACTAAAACAATAGCTATACTTATATGATGATTGAAGCGCAGGGCAGTCGACTCCTGCGGGAGAAGCGACGGCTGAAAATCCCGGAGGAAGTGGTTTTCTTCCGAGGAAGTTGAAGCGTTGCCCGCGGAAAGCGACTGCCCGAAGCGCAAATCAACTAGTAGCTACGCCACGATGCTTTTTACATCAAGTGTGACAAATTAAAAAGCAACAATACTGGAATAGAGCATAACAAAAAAAGACCTCTGCATAAATGCAGAAGCCAAGTCGTCATGCCTTGAAGGGAAGTCAACGTATACTAACTTAAACTATACTGACACAAAAGCATGAGTTTGAAAATTATTAATTTTCAAACTAATAATAGCATAAAAATTCACAAAATTCAATATATATACAATATTTAACTATAAAAATAAAATGATTTCTGTTGAAACCGTAAGAGGGGATATGTAAGCGTTGTATAATAAAAGACCTCGTATTATTTTATGTGAATATAGTATTAGTCGCGAAAAAGGGTTAGCAGACGATAAGTTGTATTTCCAAATTTGCTTTCAGATAAAAGTTGGAATAATTGCAAAATGATGGAAGTACTATAAAAATAGCACTTCCATCATTTGTATATTAATTCAAATTCATCTTTTTAAATGTATGCTCTACGGCATCTATAGTATCTTTTATGTCCTGTTCACTATGAGCTGTTGTGAGGAACCAAGCCTCATATTTCGAGGGTGCCAAATTAATCCCTTGATTAAGCATAAGTTTGAAAAATTGGCCGAACTTATCTCCGTCGGTAGCTTGTGCTTGCTCAAAATTTTCTACTCTTTCTTCACTAAAATAAACAGTCAAAGCGCCTTTTAAACGATTTATCGTTATCTTAATGTTATTTTCTTTCGCGTGTTGTAAAATACCTTGTTCAAGCATTTCCCCTAGCTTGTCTAACCTTTGATAAATTCCTTCTTCTTTTAATACTTCCAAACAAGCGATTCCAGCTGACATCGAAGCTGGATTTCCAGCCATTGTACCAGCTTGATAAGCCGGGCCAAGTGGGGCAACCTGTTCCATTATTTCCTTCTTGCCGCCGTATGCACCGATTGGTAATCCACCACCAATGATTTTTCCTAGTGCAGTCATATCGGGTTCAACATTTACTAGCTGTTGTGCACTTCCGTAGGTAAAACGGAAGGCTGTGATTACTTCGTCGTAAATAACTAACGCACCAGCATCGTGGGTTAGATCATTAACCTGTTGAAGAAAGCCAGGTTTAGGTTCGACTATACCGAAATTACCGACAATCGGTTCAACTAGCACAGCAGCTACTTGATCGCCCCAACGATTAATTGCTTCCTTATAAGCATCAATATCATTAAAGGGTACCGTGATGACATCTTGTGCTGTTGCTTTTGTTACTCCTGCAGAGTCAGGGTTACCTAAAGTAGAGGGACCGGATCCCGCCTGTACCAATACTTGGTCAGAATGTCCGTGATAGCATCCAGCAAATTTTATGATTTTATTTCGATTTGTATAAGCACGTGCTACACGTATTGTGGTCATTACTGCTTCTGTACCGGAGTTAACAAATCGCACCTTCTCTAATGAAGGAATTGCACTCTTTAACATCTTAGCAAAAGTATTTTCTAACTTAGTGGGTGTCCCATATAACACGCCGTTTTGTGCGGCTTTGATAATGGCCTCTGTAATATGTGGGTGGGCGTGTCCAGTAATAATTGGGCCGTAAGCAGCCAAATAATCGATGAATTTGTTGCCATCGACATCCCAAAAATAGGCGCCTTCTGCTTTTTCCATATATACAGGAGTACCACCCCCAACACCTTTAAAAGCTCGTGAAGGGGAGTTGACACCTCCAACGATATGTTTTTGTGCTTCTGTATGTAGCTTTTCGGAATTAGTAAAATTCATGTGAAACCTCCGTAAATTTCATTTTAGTTAAGATTATTATAACAATATAAAAAAGCGAGGGATAGCTAGAGAGTACAGATGATAAATGAAGGACGTTTTTCAACGATTAAAAAATAGTTGGAAAGTAAAATAAATATTCTATCGAAACATAAAATGTAGAAAGCTATGTCGTTCTTTCGGAGGTGTTAGATACATGATTGCAATAGTGACAGTATTACTTATCGTTATTTTAATGGGTGGAAGCTTGTATTCATTCTTTTATCAAAAGTCGTATAAAAGGAGTTATTTCTCTCGAGAGATTTTCTATACAATGATCATTGTTTATTTTATTGTACTGACAAGTTTTGGGTTGCTATATTTTGTTCTTTCTTTTAACGGTGTTCTTTTAATTGAAGGGGGGAAACTTCAAGACGTGGGTGCCTTAGAATCTCTGGCCCACTCACTATATTTTAGTGGAGTTACTTTGATGACTGTAGGTTATGGTGACATAACACCAATTGGCTGGGGTAGATTGCTTGCATTGATTGAAGCATTAATAGGCTATATTTTACCAGCAGCCTTTTTTCTGAAGATATGGCAATACTCTAATGAACAAAAAGAGGAAGAAACAAAAGAACTAAAGCAAAAACATAAATTTGATTATTTGTAAGATGGATAAGTATTGGATATTCTTAGTGTAGATAGATAAAATCAGGAGGGATAATTATGAGCGTTGAGGTTGGACAAACAGTGCCAGATTTCGAATTAAAAGCAAATGATGGGCAGAAAGTGAGGCTTTCTGATTTTAAAGGGAAAAATATCGTTTTATATTTTTATCCTAAAGATGATACACCAGGATGTACAACAGAAGCTTGCGGTTTCCGTGATAATCATCAAAGCTTCTCTGATGTTGATGCTGTGATTCTGGGAGTTAGTCCAGATTCAGAAGAAAGTCATCAAAAATTCCGGGAAAAACATGATCTCCCATTTTCGTTATTGGTCGATGAGGATCATAAGCTAGCTGATCAATATGGAGTTTGGAAGCTAAAGAAAAAGCCTGATAGAGAATATTATGGAATTGAGCGTTCAACATTTATCATTGATAAAGAAGGTACACTGCAGAAGGAATATCGTAGCGTTAAAGTAGATGGGCACGTGGAAGATGCTTTGTCCTTTATTCGTGAGAATCTGAGTTAACTGCCAAATATGTATCTGACCATTACAGTAAAAGGCCTAAATTAAGAAATTTGACTGTATTGTAGGCATAATCGCTATACAGGTGGGGGTGGATTTCATATAGTAAGGTATAACCCTGAAACCTCCCCTATAATTAATAGTTTGCACAAGGATCTTGTCCTTGTGCCTTTTTTTGAACTAATGTATAAAGTGATTGTGATTTTTTGCTAAATCAGAATAGGAAAAAGTATAATATAGAAACAAATGGATTTTAGGAGGATACGGAATGCTTGCTTTATCCACAACGAAATTAACTAGTGAACTGAGAACTTATCTACAAGAAAAATATCCATCTCTTGAGTTTCAATTTTATCGAACAATGGAAGAAGCGAATGACAATATAAGTGAAGTGGAAATCATACTTACCTATGGAGAAGACATAACGCCAGATATAATTGATAGGGCTGGCAAACTAAAATGGATTATGGTTTTATCTGCGGGAATGGAGCTCATGCCCTTTTCAGAAATTAAAACAAGAAATATTTTGATGACAAACTCAAAGGGTATACATAAAACTCAGATGGCCGAATATGCAATATCAATGCTACTGCAAGTGTACCGTTCTGCTAAAGAGGTTACACTAAATCAACTAAATCATCATTGGGATCGTAAAGTGCCGATGATGGAGATTACAGGGAAAACTATGGTTGTTGTCGGAACAGGGGCAATTGGTCAAGAAGTTGCAAGATTGGCAAAGGCTTTTCGGATGAAGACATATGGTGTTTCTCATAGTGGGAAACAAAAAGAATATTTTGATGAGACATATTCTACTAGTAATCTTGAGGTGCCATTAAAAGAGGCAGACTTTGTTGTATCGGTTTTGCCGAGTACAAACGAAACGAAAGACTATTTTCAATATGATCACTTTAAGCAAATGCCAAAAACTGCTGTTTTTCTGAACATGGGACGTGGAGATGCAGTAAGTAGTGAACTATTGATTCAAGCTCTTGATAATGAGGAAATTACTCATGCTGTGCTAGATGTATTTGAGGAAGAGCCACTACCGAAGGATCATCCTCTTTGGAGTCATGAGAAAGTTACACTGACGCCGCATATATCTGGGAAATCCCCTTTATACTTAACAAGGGCAATAGAAATATTCGAGCAAAACTTGAACAGGTATTTGAATGGGAAATCAGATTACATTAATGAAATAAAACCAGATAGGGGGTACTAAGGGTGAGAATTTATACTAGATCAGGGGATAAAGGGATGACATCTTTAATTTATGGACAACGAGTTGCTAAGAATGATTTGCGGGTTGAAGCTTACGGAACATGTGACGAAGCAAACTCAATGATCGGACTTGCTTTAAGTCACTTGGAATCAGTTGAATGGGAATCCAAGGAGCAATTTAGAAAAAACCTACATCGTATCCAAACGATACTTTTTCATGTTGGTTCGGAATTAGCTACTCCAAGTGATAAAGAAGTCGCATGGAAATTGAAGAAACAGCATATCGAAGAGCTTGAAACACAAATTGATCAGTGGGATGCCGAGCTACCAATCCTTACAAATTTCATTTTACCATCAGGACATCCAGTTGCTGCCGGATTACACGCAGCAAGAACTATCGTCCGAAGAGCTGAACGCATTGCCGTCTCTATTGAGGATGAAACAGATCTATTGCTAGTTAAGTCTTATTTAAATCGGTTATCTGATTATCTGTTTGTAGCAGCTCGTTATGCAAATATGAAATGCGGTGGGGAAGAAGTGTTACTAGAAGTAGAGAGTTAGTATAAAATAGAATTGTACTTAATATACTTTTATTGACAGGAAGTTTACAAAGCGGTTACACTAATTATAAGAATTATAAAATAATAATTGTAACAGTATAATCTTGAACAGTAGATGAATTAGTTATATTCTAAATATATTGATTGAAAGAGAGGTGCATGACGGTGGCTGAAGTAAAACTTCAAGAAGCTGTAGGTCGATTAAAAGAATCTGGAGTGAGAATTACACCACAACGTCATGCGGTGTTAGAATATCTTTTGAACGCTGAGATTCATCCTACCGCTGATGATATATATAAGGCTTTAGAAGGAAAGTTTCCAAACATGAGTGTTGCTACCGTTTATAATAATTTACGTGTATTCAGAGAAATAGGTCTTGTTCGTGAACTAACATATGGTGATTCTTCTAGTCGGTTTGATTGTAATACATCGAAACATTACCATATTATCTGTGATTCTTGTGGTAAAATTGTTGACTTTCACTATCCAAGCCTAGATGAGGTAGAGTCTCTTGCTGAGAAGGTAACCGGATTTGATGTCAGCCATCATAGGATGGAGATTTATGGAGTATGTGCAGAATGCAAGACCCAGCATTAACTTAATGGTATGAACTAAGCTCCTTTTTTGCTTCCGAAGTAGACGAGGGGCTTTTAGTTTGTCCGCAAGTACATTCTTTATCGGTCTAAAACTTAGAAGTTGACATTAAACTAACTAACATACTGTTGAAATCAAAAATCCGCCCATAGTATGGACGGATAATTTATTTGTTATTCGGATTATTTTTTAAAGAATTACGATAATCTTTCGTATTATACTTCTCATCAAATTCTTTGCCTTCAAGGTTCTTATCTAGTGTTATTGGTTGCTTACAATGCATACAAGCATCGACTCGTCCTAAAATTTTGGTTGGTTTTTCACAGGTAGGACACGTAATTTGTACTGCCTTAGTAGATAACATACCAATCCAGAAGTAGACAACAGTACTAAATATAATACACAATAAACCAAGAATAAAGAAAATGACCATAAGCCATTCAATGCTTTTGAGTATAATTCCTACATACATTACACCAAATCCAATAAAGATCAAACTTAATGCAAACGTACGAATTTTATTTATCTTGTTTGAGTAGTTTAAAGCCAAGTTATTTCCTCCTTAATCTTACAAAAAGTAGTATAGCATAAAATTTAAATAGAGGGATTACTCAGAGACTATTAGATGAGAAAAAATTAAATAAAGTTAACAGGGTTTGTAAAACACAAAATGAAGCGTTAGGTTTCGTTATTATCAAAAACTGTATGTTTTTTAATGAAATTCTGCTAGCATAAAAAAGGATTTTAAGTACATTTATCGAATTGAATCATAGTAGTTTTAAATAGTTTATTGGAGGAAGAGACCATGGAAGATTTATTACGTCCAGTCTATCAAGAGCGAGCGAGTCAATCCAACACATTAGGAGTATTAATAATAGAAAAGAAAAAACCAATTAGTCCAATTACTGATAACTTCGATGTTATTTTATTAATAATTGTTAAAGATGCTGAAACATCATGGTATGTAAAACATTATGAATTCGATGGGAAAACAGCTGCAATGCATATCGTTGATAAAGAGCTATTAAATCATTGGATTGATACTAGCACATTTCAAAGAGCAGTTGAATGGATTAGTAATGGTAAAACAATCTTTGATCGAAATGAATATGTTGCCAACTTAAAAGAAGAACTTAGTTATTTCCCTCAAGATAAAAGAGAATACAAATTAGCGATGGAATTTGCGAAGCTGACAAAAAGCTATAGTGAATCAAAGGATCTATATGAAAGCACTCAATATTTAGATGCATATAGTAAAATACTTCGTTCCCTGCATTACTTGGCTAGGTTAGCTATAATTGAAAAAGGATATCATCCAGAGGTAATTGTCTGGAACCAAGTGAAACGAATTGATCCAGAAGTATATAAGCTATTTGAAGAACTTACAAAGAGTGATGAAGATTTAAATAAGCGAGTAGAACTAATGTTGATTGCAGTTGAGTTCGCACTTAGCTCACGTGCAAAACTATGTTCAAAGCACTTAATTGATATAATGAAGAGTAATGATGTACCTTGGTCTTTTGGTGAACTTAAAGTACACCCCGAAGTAGAAGCTTATACATTGAACTTGAGTTCAATGGTAGAGTATTTAACTGATAAGGATATCCTTGAGGTTATCTTAATAGAAACAAAAGGGAACATATATCATAGAAAGTATAAAGTGAAGTCTGTTTAATAACGAGTTGTAGCAATGAAGGTATTGAGTAATTAATAGTTATGTACTCGAATTAACGACCACAAAGTCTATTTGGTTGAGGAACAATCATCTATATAGAAGGTGGTCGTTAATTATTTACGAAAAGGTGTTGACTGATAATCGTGATCCATGCTATATTTATATCCGTCGCTTTAACAGGCGCGACAAATTGAACAGCAATTACCGAGACAATAACTTCAGAAAACATGTTGACATTTAAACGGTAAGCATGGTATATTAATTGAGTCGCCGATTTAAGTGGCAACGCAGAAACGAAAAAATATTATAAAAACAGTTGTTGACTTTATCGAAACAACTTGATATAATATATAAGCTGTCGCAAAAACGACCGCAACTATTGATCCTTGAAAACTGAACGAAACAACCAGTATGTGAAGTAAGAAATTAAGCTAGTTTTTTGAACGAGCAATCAAGCTCATAAACTTTATGGAGA
>NZ_WJNG01000018.1 GCF_009649745.1 Aquibacillus halophilus
TATATGATATTAACTACAGGTGGAGCAACGATAGATGTATTTAAAAGTATATTGAAGAACAAGGAAAGTAAGACCTTAGCGCCTAACCCCCACTAAATCGAAGATTTTGAAGGGGAATGCGGCGCTAATTTTTGTTCAATGTTATAATTTGCATAGATGGGAGGGAGTAGATTGCATAAAATACGAGTGTTAATTGTAATAATTACCTTTTTACTTATTGGTTGCCAATCTGAAACTTATCCAAAAGAATATCAGTTTTCTGATACACAAGTAAGAGAAAATATAGAAATAACTCTCTTAAAGGTCGAAGAATTTCAGCAGCAAAGATATAATATGACCACTTTTAATTTCTTGGTATTGAACAATTCGAGTGGAAATGCGAAGATCGTCGTCGAACCAGGTATTAAAATGGAAGGAGAGTTACAAAACTCTAACTACTTACAAGATAAGAAGGGTAACGCCTATTCGATAAATGGTTCAGGGCAAGAATTATACGAATGGGAGGAAATAAAAGAGGAGCCAGGTGGGGAAACGATAAGTTTACCTTCTGGATATGATAGTAAAGAAATGAATATTAGTTATGATGCTTTGGATATAGAAGAATTTGAAACTCAAGTTGTGGTCGAATTATCTAGTGGGAAGATGGTTCCTTTTATCTTTAGTGGAACGTTAGAAGATGAAAAAATGGAAAGTGAATAGTTGGCGTTCAATACAAATATAGAAAAGAACGCTAGAGCATAAAAACCAAGCTTTTTTGTTTGTTATTTGTGGTGCTAAAAATAATCTGGTTTATTATGTTATTTCACGAACTGATTTTGTATGGCCCGAACGCCAATGAACTTACTTCCTAAACTATTCTTTGCTTCGATGAACTCCATAATTGCCCTCGTAAATAACAATCAAATTGACAGTGACAACCAGATTTTTATTGTACTACAAGTAATGTCATTACTGGAAAACTGTAACCATTTTGATGTCAATTTTTATTTAAAGTCCAACAAACCTTATTTAAATAAGGAAAAATGACGTGTAAATTGACACGTCATTTTTTATCTCATTTTATTGATATGCACCTTAAAACGGGTTCCTTTAGTAAACATAACTGACTGCTTTTTGCTGATTCAAGCGAAATGTTCTTTTTGTTTCTCTGTTTTATTTTTAATTATGGCTATATATGGCATAAAGAAATTAATGAGTACTCCTGTAAGCAAGGCATTAATTAATGTTCCTATCCCAATGGCTCCTTGGAAAAAGAATGCAAGAATAACTAGCATAATACTTATTAGTGCACGAGAATAGGTTACATTCCACCCTGTTAAATCAGATAGTACAAGCATCGATCGATCTAGTGGATTCGGTGCAAAATTCGACTGTAAATAAGTTGCAACTCCGATTCCAGTAAACACTATACCCAATGCAAGTGCAAATGATTGACCAACTAACGTTAGGGGGTTAATCCAGTTACTTAAAACGAACAACCACAAATCAATACCAATACCAGTAATTAAGGAAGTAAGAAGTGCATAGTATTCTGGTCGACTTTTCTGTGCGAGGGCATTGCATAATACCATCGAGAACCCAACTACAATTTCCCAACTGCCAATTGTTAATCCAAATGTCCTGTGTAGACCGACCAAAAGTGCATCAAAAGGAGAAGCACCCAATCTAGACAAAATGGTTAGTGCTATCCCGAACGTTAAGGTTAAAATACCAATCAGATAAAAATGGAACCCCTGACGAATAAGCCTCAAGTTATCACTTCCTTATATCTAAACTGTTTCAATCACCATTCATACTATAACAAAGGGTTGATTGAATTGAAACACAGAGTTTTATAAATGGCCAATATAACATTGAATTTTCAAAGAACTAATGTATTAAATTGGCTTAAATGGAACAGTTTTTGTAACATGATAGATAATTAATCTATTACAAAAACTAAACAGGAGTGAAAGCTATGACCGATTTATTTACACCTTTTATTAAAAGTGATCGCCAAAGAAAGCTGTATGAAATGTCAGCAAGGTTAGCAACCCGTGTGGAAAAAAGAATACCTGAAATGGAAAAAAATGCTTCCTTCTCGTTGAGTAACTTAAAGGATTTAAAATCAGAAGGATATGTGACTTTACCTCTTCCTGAAAAGTATGGGGGCCAAGCAATTAGTCTATACGAATTTTTACTTCTCCAGGAAAGGCTTGCCGTTGGTGATGGATCCACTGCATTGTCAATTGGTTGGCATATGGGAGTAATAATGGAATTAAGCGAGCAAAAACTATGGACACAGGAAAAATTTGAGATGATTGCTTCAGAAATTGGTGAAAAGGGGAAGGTTATCAATCGCGCTGCTTCAGAGCCGGCAACAGGTAGCCCTACACGTGGTGGTATTCCTGAAACCAGAGCAGTACGTGATGGAGATTATTATATTCTAAACGGAAGAAAAACATTCACAACAATGGCTAGTGTCCTTGACTATTATATAGTTACAGCATTTGTAGAGGATAAGAAGGCTGTTGGAAGTTTCCTAATTGAAAAAGACCATCCGGGTGTAAAAGTAGAACATACGTGGGACACTTTAGGAATGAGAGGTACTGGTAGCGATGATTTAGTTCTTGAAAATGTAAAATTAACTGAAGATTTATTGGTGGAAATTAGTACTGCTACTCCAAAGCGCTCCCCAAAAGGTTGGTTATTACATATACCTGCATGTTACTTAGGAATAGCTATTGCAGCAAGAAATGACGCGGTTGAATTCGCCAAAACCTATCAACCAAACAGCCTTAGTACAACAATATCAGAAGTACCTCATGTGAAACAAAAAATAGGTGAGATGGATCTTAAGCTTCTTCAGGCTCGGCATTTTATGTATGCCGTTGCTGAGAAATGGGATACCCGGGTCGAGGAAAGAGAAAATCTTGGTCCAGAACTTGCTGCAGTCAAAACGACAGCCACTAATATTGCTAGTGAAGTGGTAGATTTAGCTATGCGAATCGTTGGAGGAAGGGGTCTTTCTAAAAAACTAAGATTTGAGCAATATTATCGTGATGTTAGGGCGGGACTTCATAATCCACCGATGGATGACATGGTCATTCAGATGTTAGCCAATCGTGCATTAAAATAGTATATAAGAATTAGGCGCTGGGAGATTCCAGGCGCCTATTTTTGTAAATACATTTTAACACCTTCACCATTGGTTACTTTATTAATAATATAATAGTGTAGAACAAATGCCGTCTAAACTTTCCATTCTAACGGTGTGAAGATGATAGGAGGAGGTTTCCTATGGAAAGTATAGTAAACCCTAAGGTGATTTACACCTATCAACAAATGGTAAAAGACTTAAAAAAGTTAAATCAGGTGTATCCCAATTTAGTTACCTATGATGTTATAGGTAAATCTGTTGATAATAGAAATATTTATGCAGTTAAACTAGGATTTGGTGAAACGGAAATTTTCTTGAATGGAGCACACCATGCTAGAGAATGGTTAACGACATCCTTATTGATGAACATGATTGATTATTATAGTCAGGCTTACGAAGCTAATAATAGCATTGGTGGTTATGATGTTAAAACATTATTGAACAAGGCTACAATTTGGTTTGTTCCTATGGTTAATCCAGATGGTGTGTCACTTGTTCAATTAGGTGTGAATAGTGCCAAAAGACCTGACGAAGTCATAGCAATAAATAATGGGAACGATTTTTCAACTTGGAAGGCCAATATACGTGGTGTTGACCTTAACCGTCAATACCCTGCAGACTGGGATAGTATTCAAGATAACGTGGGTCATCCAGCTTCAATGATGTATAAAGGACCGACTCCATTGAGTGAGCCGGAATCAAAAACAGTATATACATTTACATTAAATCACGATTTTAAACTAGCGGTAGCTTACCACTCATCTGGTGAAGAAATATTTTGGAAATATAAATGCAAAGGAGAATTGTTAGAAACTTCTAAAAGAATTGCTGAAATATTTAGTGAAAAAACAGAATATCAATTGGTAGACCCAGGCCCAAATCCTAGTGGTGGGGGGTATACAGATTGGTTTTTAACCACTCTGAAAAGACCAGCATTTACACCAGAGATATCGCCACTTGTAGGTCCAAGACCAGTCCCTTTAAAAAATTACGATAAAATATGGAAGGATAATAAGGAAGTAGGACTAATGCTTGCAACAGAAGCTTACCTGCATCTTTGATTCATTTCTTTTCGGAAGTTTTAAAATCATAAAGACAGGAAAGGAAAAGTTCCTGCCTTTATGGGACTAGAAGTTGTTTGATAGTTAAGGCGACGGTATTTAAATATAGGTTTTAATTATCGTCTTTTTTATCATCACGTAGTTCAATAATGTCTCGATCCAGTTTTTCCTCTGAGAATTCAGTTTGAAAATTGTTAGATAATACTCTTCTGTTAATGTAAATTTCCTTATCTTGTTTAAAGACTATTCTTTGCATATACATGTGGAAAATTGCTTCACTAATACTTATGAAGAAGGCTATGAATAGTGAAGCCGAAAAAATCCCATATTCAACCTGAAAAAAGAGGGTACTTAAAAGCCAAACAGAAATGAAAGCTAATCCAAAATCTGCTACAGTAGCAATTAAATTACCATAGCGACGGAGAATGAATAGATCTCCTATCAAATAGGATACTCCAGTAACGAGTATGCTTATTATTAATATGTTTGTTAGTGAAGCGTTATTGAATATTGCCAATATGGAAAATAATACAATAGCAATAACAATAAATTTTATCCCGAGAGCTTTTACATGATCCATAGGAAGTCCTCCTTCTGAAAATATTATTTGTCAAAAGCCAAAGAAATAACGACAAAAGAAGGGAGGTAATTATTAGCAAAAATATAATATAAGTGTAATTTCGTTGATTTTTCCCTATAGGGGAATAACTTTTTAAAAAAGTCAAAATTTTGTCTGATTTGTAAATGTTTTGACTAGTTGTTTCTATATATAGTTTTGTTTGCTATAATTAAAAAAAATTTGTGTTAGGAGATTTTATTATGTTTAATAAAATATTGTTAGCGTCTGATGGGTCTGAACACTCTATTAGAGCTGCCGAAAAAGCTTTAACCCTAGCAAATAATAATCCGAACGCAGAAATTACAGTCATATATGTTGTCGATGGTAGTAAATCAAAAACAGATGTTTTACATAATTGGAATTCGATCGATGTTGATCGTAGTAGAAAAGAAAAACTAATTCTAACCGAACAGAAATTTAAGCATGCAAATATCAAGTATGAAACTAAAATTGTCCATGGTGAACCAGGACCAAGTATTGTTAAATATGCTAATGAAAACAAAATGGATGTCTGTGTTATTGGCAGTCGAGGGTTAAATTCATTGCAAGAGATGGTGTTAGGAAGTGTTAGTCATAAAGTGGCCAAGCGAGCAACCTGCCCAGTTATGATAGTAAAATAACAAAAGGGAAATGTTCCCTTTTGTTATTTTTTAAATCTATTGGTTTTTATATTGTGGTTCTTGTGTCTCAATGTATTGGAGTCGAGCTTTTAGGTTATCTAGAACCTGTTGCTGTTGGTTACCAAGATTTTGGAACATTTGCTTCGCTGTTTGGTCTTGTGTTTCTAAAGCAAAACTGTGAAGGCTAGCTAAGACACTTTCACAACTAGAGATAGCTTGTTGCATCTGTGTTCCTACAGTCATGATTTCACCTCCTTGGATTTATTAAATCAATTACACCTCTTTTAATGATGCTCACCGAGTTCTTTTATATTAACCATTCATCATACTATTTATGAAAAAATTACTCGTAAAAGCCATCAAAGATTCTGCAATTATCTTTAATGGCTTTTTACTACCTTCAGATTAATTCAATGTCTTCTTTTCTTTTTTGTGAGTCTTTCTAAACACAAAATATTTCATTAGAAAAAAGCTTGCGGAAGAGGATAAGAACATTGCCATTCCTTTAGCAATATTTTGGTTGACAAATGTTGGCGAAAGAAAGGCCGTTTGATTCTCTAGTAATTGAAACATACCAACAAATACTATGTTATTAATTACTAAAGCTAAAGCAGCTTGTAAAATAAATAACATGATTTCTTTGGATTCGATTGTTGCATGATGGCTAAATGTATATTTAGTATTCCAAACATAACTGTTTAAAATAGCAAGTATGTAGGCAATCGTGTTAAACACTAACAATAAAGATGAGTCCTTAGTAGGCCAGATAAATAAAAGTACATTTATCGTAACAATATCAACAACTGCATTACTTATACCGATGAATCCGAATTGAATTAACTGGCCCCTGATTTTTTTCGCCATATTTTACCATCGCTTTCTATGCCGTGATTTTGAATTATTTAAAAACCGAATAATAAAAAATACGTTTTGTCTTTTCAAATTTAGGATACACACTAATATATACGATTTCAAATCCATCAAAAGGAGAGTGGGAAAGAATGAAACTTGAAAGTAAATTGAAGGATTTGCAAAACGTGAAGTTGGAAAAGCCCAATCGTGTATTGTCCATGTATCTAAATACCGATCCATCTGACCCAGATCAACAGGGTGGAGAATGGAAAATTCAACTTAAAAACGGGTTGAATAGCTTTGAAAATTATTTAGAGCAAAGTGGCGATAAAGAGGAACTTAACTATTTTAAGAAAGTCCGAGAAAAGGTAGAGAGATACGTTTATGATAACAAATTAAACTTACAAAAAAGTATTGTTTTATTTGCCAGTCCAGATGAATCCGTTTGGTTTGCAGAAAAATTACAAATGGGTGTCAAAACAGAATTTTATTGGCAGGATACTCCAGTAACTGGACAGTTATATCAAATGCAAACTATTTTTCCAAAAGTAGGAATTGTACTTGTTCAGCAAAGTAATGTAAAAGTAATTGAAGCAGAACTTGGTGCAGTTTTAGAAACAAAACATTATAAATTAGATATTGATACAGAAGACTGGAGACAGTTTGCAGGTCCTCCAAAGATTGATGCAGCATCTGGTATGGCCGGAAAGAACATCCAACAGGACAACTTTGATGATCGATTCCGAGCAAATCAGAAACGCTGGTATAAGGATTTAGCTCCTAAAATGGATAAACTTGCAAAAGATCACCAATGGAACCGTATCTATATTGTTGGTGAGAAAGAAGAAGCTAAAGATATAGAGCATTATATGAACAAGAAAGTATTCGAAGTAAAAGGATTAAATATTCTTGACCATGAAGAGTCAAAAGTGATTAAAAAAGTAGTTGCTTAAAAAGAAACACCCTTACTTATTTTATTTAGTAAGGGTGTTTGATAGTATAATAACTAGGATAACTACAATAAGACTAACAAGTAAGGTAGATACTACATAGATAAGAGCACTTCGGAACTTTTTAGCAAAGAGCATCGACAAAGTTTCACTACTAAATGTAGAAAAAGTAGTAAAAGCACCACAAACCCCGACGCCTAACAATAGCCATATCCATTGATCAATAATATTTTTGTCAAGCAATACAAACAAAATACCTAATAGAATCGAACCACTTACATTAGCTATCCATGTGCCATAAGGCATATGTGTTTTGGGTTTGTTCAACTTTATTCCGATTGCAAATCGTGCCATAGCTCCGAAAAACCCACCGATTGCTACTAAGACTAAATCCATTTTTTAGACCTTCACTCTTTTAACAGCGAGTAAGTTACCTAGAAAACACAAAAAAATCCCCCCAATTATGCTGCTAGAAACATAGATGATAGCAAGTAGGTTATTCGTGTTCCATAAAATGATTGTTTCTAACGCAAAGGCTGAAAATGTGGTGAATGAACCTATAACTCCTGAACCTATTGCAGTTATAATATTTGTAGGGAAAAGCCTCTTCAGACTAACATTGCTTAGCAGGTATGCTAAAACAAAACAGCCAATTAAATTCGTGATGAGTGTTGCAAAAGGAAACCCGTTTGTGATGGGAAGAAAAGAAATGGCATATCGGGCGGATGCTCCAATAGCTCCACCCACTCCAACTAATATAAATAGCTGCCACTCAGTTTTTATTATTGACATTGTGGACAGAGACCATAGATTTCAAACTTATGTCCCTCAATAGCAAAGTTTTGTAGTTCACCTTGTATGTCGTCCATTGGACAAGAGCGAATTTCTTTTGTAACACCACATTCGTTGCAAATAAAATGGTGATGGTGATGGTGAACACATTTAATTCGAAAATGTTTTTCGCCATTCAATTCAGTGGATTCTAAAATCCCCACTTGATTAAACAAATGAAGATTTCTGTATATGGTGTCAAAGCTAATTCCTTCATAGTTTGGTTCCATGTAGCTTAGAAGATCTTTGGCTGTTCTATACCTATCTTCGGTAGAAAAATAATTGATGATATCTTCCCGTTTATCTGTATGCTTATAGCCTTTTTCTTTTAATAATTTTAATGCTTCTTGTGCCTTCATTGTATCGCCTTCTTTCTAGACAATGTAAACCAGAGTCGTTTAACAGAGATACATATTAATAATATTATAATAGAAATAACAACAATTGTGCCACCAGGTGGAATTTCAAAATAATAGCCTGAAATTAAACCTAAAATAACAGAAGTTTCTCCAAATATTATCGATAGTAGGATTGTTTGCTTAAATCCTTTGGCAATACGAATACTGGCCGCGACTGGCAATGTCATTAAGGCCGAGACTAATAGAACACCAACGATACGTATTGAAGCTGCAATCACAAGCGCAGTTAATACTATAAATAAAAAGTGTATTCTTTTTGAGTGTATGCCAGATACAACCGCGTGTTCTTCATCGAAAGACAACATAAACAATTCTTTATAAAATAAAAACAGCGTAGTCAATACGATAACTGAGATTCCAATTATCATCCACATATCTGCGCGACTAACTGCGGAAACTGAACCAAATAAATAATTATATAAGTCGGTATTAAATCCATTTGCTAGAGATATAAAGATTACACTAAGTCCTACACCACCAGATAGTATAATAGGGATGGCTAGTTCTTGATAGGCTTTATATACACGTCGCAGTTGTTCGACAAAGACTGATGCAATAACAGAAAATGCCATTCCTGTATAAAAAGGGGTGATTCCTACTGCGTATTTTTTCTCTAATAATAAACCAAAAGCAATCCCTGCTAACGTTACATGGGAAAGTGCATCTGCGATGAGTGATAGCCGCCTCACAACAATAAATGTACCAAGTAAGGGTGCGATTAATCCAATTAATAATCCTGTATAGAAAGTATTTTGTAAAAACTCGTATTCAAAAAAATTAGCAAGCATGCTGTTTCCTCCGATTAATGGTTATGTGTAACTAGATTCAACGGATGACCATAAAATTCGGATAAATCATTTTCCGATAGATTAGAGAACTCTAGCGGATTTCCGTGAAAATGTAAGGTTTTGTTTAGGCACACAATATCAGTAGCATTACGCGTCATCGTACCAATATCATGTGTAACAAGTAATAGAGTAATGTTTTTGTGTTTGTTTAAATGATGTAATAATTCATAAAACTTCTGAACATTTTCTGCATCAACACCAACAGTAGGTTCATCTAAGATTAGCAATTCAGGGTCACTAACCAAAGAACGGGCAATAAATATACGTTGCTGCTGTCCCCCTGATAAGTCTCCAATGTTTTCATGTAAGTATTCTGACATTCCAACATGTTCAACTGCATCTGCGATTTTTTGTTTATGCTCTTTAGTAAAAAATTTAAAATACCCTACTTTTGCTGTTAACCCCATGGATACCACTTCGTGAACAGTTGCAGGAAAGCCGCGGTTAAAAGAATTTGCTTTTTGTGAAACAAAGCCAATTTTATTCCAATCCTTGAATTTATGAATAGGTGTTCCAAATAAATCTATTGACCCTTGATGTGGCTTTAGAATTCCAAGTAACAATTTGACTAGAGTGGTTTTACCACCACCGTTTGGCCCCACAAGACCAATGAATGAACCTTGTTTGATTTCAAAATTAATATTTTTCAAAGCATGTTTATTTTCATAGGCATAATTAACCTGTTTCATTGAGACAATTGGCTTTGACATATGCACTCTCCGTTTCAATGCGTGTTTTATTTCTAAGTAAATTATAATGGCTCTTTTCTGTTAGATTTTTGCTATTGATATAAAATACGTCTTAACTTTTCCGTGACTGTACCCCATTCTTATAGGATAAGTGATCGTCCATCGCTTCGGAAAAACACTCCCTTTCCATGGGGAACGCTTCAGCCTCCTCACGAGAAAAATCGCTCATTGCGGGGTCTTCAGGCTGTTCCTTTCCCATAGGAGTGTCGTATTTTTCCGAAACTTAAAATAGCTTTCTGTTCAAGTAAGACGTTATCCCAAGAAACGTTAATTTCATAAAATACCACTACTTACTAACTTGAAAATTTCATTGCGTGGAGGTTTGTATTTTTTTATGAGTCTTAGTGTATTTAGAACGCTAGTACTCTTACTAACTCCACTTATATGATGTGATTGAAGCGAAGGGCAGTCGACTCCTGCGGGAAAAGCAAATGTTTTCGATGGGACGAGTAATCGCAGTCCCAACAGCTGAAAATCCCACAGGAAGTGGTATTCTTCCGAGGAAGTTGAAGCGTTGCCCGCGGAAAGCGACTGCCCGAAGCGGAAATCAACAAGCAGGTTACGTCGAAATTTATAGATTTTGCGTCAAAAACAACAATCTTTTAGAAAACAGCCATTATAAAAACGGGATTTATTGGTTGTAACTGTTGCTCTATTTTATCGTAATCATTCCTATTTGTAAATGAGAACGATTCCGTTTTAATTCGGATATCTTGTTATCCCGGTTAGATGTGGGTACTAGAAAAAGGATATTACAAACCTCCTATGATAAGTGTATGTCTCTAGATTAATTTAATAAGGCCCTTGTGAACTTCTCACAAGAGCCTTGTTAGGTATTTTATTCATTTCTAGTGCTGTGGAAGTTGATTTGTATAACCTGTGAATTGTTGATAAGCTTGTTGAACTTTTTGTTGATCTGCAGCTTCGACACTATACCATCCATTTTTAAACATCAAGTTATAGAGGTTTCGTTGACAATCCTGTGTTTCTTGGAAAATAGTACTAAGATCTTGATAAATAGCCTGATTACTTGCTTCATTTAGTGCAGTGCTATAAGAGTCAGTCATATATTTTTCAGTTGTTAAGATATCATTTACGAAGTCTTTATCATTCATTTGTGGTGTTTTTGGAACTTGTGTTTCTGGGTTTTGGACTTTTTGGTTTTGCTGTTGATTCATCGGTAAGGCTCCTTTCTTCTAATTGATAGATTGTTGGCTTTGTTGGTTTAGATGTTGAAGGATAACGTTGTAATGCTTTTCGTGCATTTGACATGCTTTCTCTAACTCTGTTTTAACGTCAGGAATTGTACATTGTTGAGCGAAAAAGTGTGCTTTCTTGGAAGCATTTAAGTTCCATGAAAGCATATCAGTAAGATACAGTAAATCTTTTGAACTTACGATATTCGGTGGCTGAGGCATCGGCTGAGCCTGGTTTTGTCCGATAGATTGATTTTGTTGTTCCATTTTATTGGCCTCCTTAACTATTATCAATGATATAGTTCCCAAAGAAAATGAACTTATGCTAGCAACAACTTATTAATTGATAAAGGAATATTCTCAAAAAGACTGGTGAATTTAACATGAATTAATACCTCTTTGTATAAAAAGATGATAGAATGTTAATGAACAAGGTATTGAGTTTAATAGTGAATTTAGTGGAAATTATTAGTACTTACCAGAATAGCTGAGGCGTAGGGGGATTTCTTATGGAACGATTATTACGGAATTTTTTCTTATTCTTATCAAAAAACAAATTTTTTACAAAATTAGCAAAAAGATATGGATTTCGATTTGGTGCAGGCACAGTTGTTGCGGGTGAAACTATTCAGGATGCTGCAAAAATTATTAAGAAATTAAACGATAAAGGACTGGCAGTAACCATTGATCACCTAGGTGAATTTATTGATAGTGAAGATGAAGCGCGCGAGGCTGCTGACGAATGTGTTAAGGCTATTGAAACAATTGCAGAAAATAAGTTGGATTCTCAATTATCCTTAAAAATGACCTCAATGGGCTTAGATATTTCTCATCAACTAGTAATGGAGAACATGAGGAAAATTCTAGAGGCTGGTAAAAAGCATAATGTGTTTGTAACAATTGATATGGAGGATTTTGAGCGTTGCCAATCTACTCTTGATATCTTTAAGGAATTAAAAAGTGAGTATGATGGTATAGGCACAGTACTTCAATCTTATTTATATCGTACTGTTGAAGATATTGAAGATTTAAATGAATTTAAACCTAATTTACGTCTTGTTAAAGGTGCGTATAAGGAGTCTCCAAAGGTAGCATTTCCAGAAAAGAAAGATGTAGATGATAATTACAAAAAGATAATTAAAATTCATATGTTAAACGGAAATTATACGGCAGTAGCCACTCATGATGATGCTATGATAGAATACACAAAAAAAGTTGAGAAAGACTATAATATTTCAAGAGAACAATTTGAGTTTCAAATGCTTTATGGATTCCGTAACGAGCTTCAACAGGAATTAGTTGATGAAGGATATAAAATGCGAGTTTATGTACCGTACGGTAATGATTGGTATGGATATTTTATGAGACGGTTGGCTGAGCGACCAGCTAATATAACATTTGCAATTAAGGGTATTTTTAGCAAATAAGGTGATTTGAAATAAACTACTTTAGACTTAGATATTTCGCAATCCTTTGATTTATTAAAAAAGGATTGCGAAATATCTGAAAATATTTTATAGTTAAGATATAAGAAGATAAGTAATTATCTTCCTTTTTTACGGATTATAATGAATGAGTATTCATTCAAATTAATTGATAGGGGGAGAGAGTATGGTCCGAAGGATTGAGCGTGCAGCGGTAATAGGATCTGGTGTTATGGGGGCAGGAATTGCGGCCCATCTTGCAAACGTAGGAATTCAAACGTTGATGCTTGACATGGTACCCAAAGAATTAACTGATCAAGAAAAACATGCAGAACTGACATTGAAGGATATGGCGGTTCGGAATCGCTTGACTACAGTAAGTAAAAAAGCATTGCTGAAACAAAAACCATCACCAATTACTAGTAAAAAAAGCTTAGATTTAATTGAGGTAGGTAATTTAGAAGATGACATTAGTCGCTTGGGAGAAGTGGATTGGATTATTGAGGTGGTTGTAGAAAACTTAGTAATCAAGAAAAAAGTTTTAAGTTCAATTGACACTCATAGAAAAGAAGGGTCGATTGTCAGCTCGAATACATCCGGAATTTCAATTGAGAGGATGGTCGAAGAATGCTCCGAAGATTTAAAAGAACACTTTCTTGGAACGCACTTTTTTAACCCTCCTCGTTATTTAAAGTTATTAGAGATAATTCCTACAAAATGCACGAATAAAGAAGTACTAACATTCATGAAAAAGTTTGGAGAAGATGTATTAGGTAAAGGTGTTGTAGAAGCGAAGGATACCCCCAATTTTATAGCTAATCGAATTGGTACTTATGGGTTGTTAGTTACGACCCAAAAAATGCAAGAAAAGGGATTAAGTATTGGTGAAGTAGATTCAATTACAGGCCCATTAATCGGTAGACCTAAAAGTGCAACCTATAGAACTCTTGATGTAGTTGGGTTAGATACATTCGTTCATGTTGCAAACAATGTCTATGATAAGGTCGATGGGATGGAGAAAAAGTTTTTTAAAATTCCTTCCTTTATTCAAACAATGCTTGATAATAAATGGTTAGGAGCAAAGACAGGTCAAGGATTTTATTTAAAGAAAAAGACGGAATCAGGTAGTTCAATATACGAGTTGGATTACAATTCTTTAGAATACAAGGAACAAAAGTCTTTAAAAACAAAAGCAACAGAGATAGCAAAACAGGAGAAAGGCATAAACAGAAAAATGAAAGCGCTATTATCTGTTAAAGGGGATCCTGCGAGTGAATTTCTATGGGAAACTATGAAACCAGTACTTATCTACTCGGCTGATTTAGTAGGTGAAATAGCAGATGATATTAATTCAATTGACCAAGCGATGCGTTGGGGTTTTGGATGGCAATTAGGACCTTTTGAAATGTGGGATGCAATCGGATTTAAAAAATCTGTTGAAAGAATGGTAGAAGAAGGCGAGTCCATTCCTAGATGGATAACAGATATGCTTGAAAAGGGAAATGACTCATTCTATAAGAAAGAAAATGGTTCAGTTTCTTACTATCAAGATGGTCAGTATAAAACTCAAACATATAACTCTAAAGACATAAATCTTCATTTATTAAAGGAAAAGAATGGAGTAATAAAAAAGAATACCGGTGCGAGTTTAATAGACCTAGGCGACGGGGTAGCGGGTTTAGAATTTAATTCAAAGAGCAATGCCATCGGTATGGATATTCTTCAAATGATTAATCAGTCAATTGAAGAAGTAGAAAAAAATTATGAGGGTCTTGTTATCGGAAATCAAGGTAAGAACTTCTGTGTTGGTGCTAACGTCGCGCTGATGCTGATGGAAGCACAGGATGGTAACTATTTTGAAATTGACATGGTTATAAAGCAATTTCAAAAGGCCATGATGAATATAAAGTACGCGAATAAACCAGTCGTTACTGCACCATTTGGAATGACGCTAGGTGGGGGTGCTGAGGTATGTTTACCTTCAAGTGCAATACAAGCGGCGCAAGAAACTTACATGGGTTTGGTTGAATTTGGTGTAGGTCTAATACCGGGCGGTGGAGGAAACAAAGAATTATATTTAAAACAAATACGAAATCTTCCACCAGGAGTTGATTTAGATCTTCATAAGGTAACAAATACAGTGTTTGAAAGAATTGCAATGGCAAAAGTATCTACATCCGCACAAGAAGCAATAGAAAATGGATATTTGAATAAACAGGATGGTATTAGCGTTAATCAGGACCATTTAATACATGACGCAAAGCAAAAGGTTCTTAGTCTAACAAAAGCTGGCTATCAATCTCCAAAAAGAGAAAAAATTCCAGTGGTTGGTGAACCTGGTTATGCAACAATGCTACTTGGAGCTAAATCACTAGCATTTAGTGGTTATGCATCCGAACATGATGTGAAAATTGCAACAAAACTAGCATTTGTATTAGCTGGTGGTCGAGTTAAGGAAGGGTCATTGGTTGATGAACAATACTTATTGGATATTGAGCGTGAAGCGTTTTTAAGTTTAATAGGTGAACGAAAAACTCAGGAGCGAATGCAATACATGTTAGTAAAAGGAAAACCGCTACGTAACTAATTTAGTTTAAAGAGGGGGAAGGAATGTGAAGGAAGCTGTTATTGTCGCAGGTGCAAGAACACCGATAGGCAAAGCGAATAAAGGTTCGTTAGCACATGTGAGGCCAGATGATCTTGCAGCATTAACAATTAGGGAAACTTTGAAGCGTGCTGGAGACTATCAAGGCAATATTGACGATGTCATTATTGGCTGTGCGATGCCAGAAGCTGAACAGGGAATGAATATGGCTAGGAATATTGCTGGCCTAGCAGGACTGCCGATTACTGTTCCTGGTATCACTATTAATCGATATTGTTCTTCTGGACTACAGAGCATAGCTTATGCCGCAGAAAGAATTATGCTCGGTCATAGTAATTCGATCATCGCTGGTGGTGCAGAATCAATGAGCATGATTCCAATGGGTGGGCATGTTATCAAACCGAATATTGAACTTGTGGAAAATGCACCAGGTTACTATATGACGATGGGTCACACAGCAGAAGAAGTAGCTAATCGTTTTGGTATTTCTCGAGAAGATCAAGATTTTTTCGCAGCAAGGAGTCATGCAAGAGCGGCTCAGGCTTTAAAAGACGGGAGATTTCAAAATGAAATAGTCCCTGTTGAAATTACTAATAGGGAAATGGGTCCTGATAATAAAGTAATAGAAAAGAAAAGGTTATTTGAATTTGATGAAGGTGTAAGGTCTGAGACGAATGTACAGATACTTTCGAAACTAAGACCAGCTTTTTCAAGAACTGGCTCAGTAACCGCTGGCAACTCATCACAAATGAGTGATGGAGCCGCTTCGGTATTGGTGATGGATCGAAAAAAGGCTGAGTCTGAAGGGTTAACCCCACTTGTCAAATTTCTTTCCTTTGCAGTTGCTGGTGTCGAACCTGAAGTGATGGGTGTTGGTCCCATTAAAGCAATACCTAAAGCATTAGAAATTGCTGGTCTTTCATTAAGTGACATTGGCTTATTTGAGCTAAATGAAGCCTTTGCGTCACAGTCAATTCGCGTAATTCGTGAGTTGAATCTTGATGAGGATAAGGTAAATGTAAATGGTGGAGCAATAGCACTTGGCCATCCATTAGGCTGTACAGGAACGAAATTAACACTAAGCTTGATTCATGAGATGAAACGTAGAAATGAACAATTTGGAGTAGTTACGATGTGTATTGGTGGTGGTATGGGAGCTGCTGGTGTATTCGAATTATTATAAGAGAGGAAGCGTAAACATGGGAGAAACTAAAGAGAAAGTATTTAAGGGTGGAGCTTTTATTATCGAAGATCTGACACCGGAGGATATTATCACACCGGAGGATTTTACTGAAGAGCATAAAATGATAGCTAAAACAACCGAGGATTTTGTTATTGATAAGGTAATTCCAAAAGTACCTTTACTTGAGGATCATCAATTCGAGCACTCCGTTCAGTTATTAAAAGAGGCTGGGGAATTGGGATTGTTAGGTGTTGATATTCCAGAAGAGTATGGTGGGTTAGGTTTAGATAAGATTAGTTCATCACTAATTACAGAGAAATTTTCTAGGTCTGGTGGATTTTCAGTTACACATGGTGCACATGTTGGAATTGGTACATTACCAATTGTTTTTTTCGGAAATGAAGAACAAAAACAAAAATATTTGCCAGATTTAGCTACTGGTGAAAAGTTAGCTGCCTATGCACTAACTGAGCCTGGTTCGGGATCAGATGCTCTTGGTGCAAAAACAAATGCAAAACTCAATGATGAAGGAACCCATTACGTTTTAAATGGTGAAAAACAATGGATTACTAACGCAGCATTTGCTGACCTATTTATTGTCTATGCACAAATTGATGGGGATAAATTTACGGCATTTATCGTGGAACGCGATTTCCCAGGTGTTTCGACTGGTCCTGAAGAAAAGAAAATGGGTATAAAGAGCTCTTCTACACGGACGGTGATTTTAGATGAAGCCAAAGTCCCTGTAGAGAATGTGTTAGGTGAAATCGGAAAAGGGCATGTGATTGCATTTAACATTTTAAACGTTGGTAGATATAAACTAGCTGTAGGCGGAATTGGTGGAGCCAAACTAGGGATTGAATTATCTTCAAAATATGCGAATCAACGAAAGCAATTCAACACGGCCATATCTAACTTTTCTCTTATTCAGGAGAAGCTAGGAACAATGGCTACAAATACGTATGTAAACGAGAGTGCTGTTTACCGGACAGTTGGCCTCTTTGAACAACGGATGGGAAGATTAACTGATGAAGAGTTGAAAGATGGCAAGGAGATTGCCAAGGCAATAGCTGAATATCAAATTGAATGTTCAATAAATAAAGTTTTCGGATCTGAATTAATTGATTTCGTAGCGGATGAATCTGTCCAAATCCATGGTGGTTACGGATTTATGCAAGAGTATGAAGTTGAACGTATGTATCGTGATTCCAGGATTCAACGAATATTTGAAGGTACCAATGAGATTAACCGTTTACTGATTACTGGATCGTTGATAAAGAAAGCAATGAAGGGTGATTTGCCACTTTTGCAAAAGGCACAAGCATTACAAGAAGAATTAATGATGTTAATGCCCGAAGAAGTAGGGACTGAAACATTAGAAAAAGAAAAGTATTTACTAAGAAATGCTAAAAAAATCGGATTATTGTCAGCAGGAATTGCTGCTCAGAAATTTGGTCCAAAACTAGAGCACGAGCAAGAAATATTAGCTAATATTGCAGATATCGTCTCAGAAATCTACAATATGGAATCGGCAATACTAAGAACTGAAAAAGCGATTTCAAAAAATGGCGAAGAGAAGAATAAACAAAAAGTTCTATACACTGAAGTCTACGTACAAGAAGCTTTCAATCGTATAGAGGCTCATGCAAAAGAAACGATTATTGCTAGTGAGTCAGGTGATACATTGAGAATTACTTTATCAGCAATGAGAAAGCTGACTAGACACGATCCAACAAATGTAATTGGTAAAAAGCGAGAAGTCGCAAAAACAATTATTGATGCAGAAAAATATGTAGTGTAATAACTTTTACCGAATTCCCCTATTGATTTTCAATAGGGGAATTCGTTTTGTATAGGGCATTAAAATAAGTAATATTAAGGGTAATATGATAAAATATGTGGAAAAGGGAGGTTTGAAAATGGCTTTGAATTTTTACTGGTATCCCAAGTGCAGTACATGCCAACAAGCTAAAAAATGGTTTGATAGAAAAGATATTAAAATAAACGAAATACATATTGTTGAGTCCCCTCCGTCAAAAAAAGAATTAAAAACAATTATTGAAAATAGTGGTTATCCTCTCAAGAAATTTTTTAACACCAGTGGAAAGAAATATAGGGAATTGGGTTTAAAGGATAAACTTATTGACGCAACTGAAAGTCAACAATTGGATTGGCTGACATCAGATGGCATGTTAATAAAAAGGCCAATAGTAACAGATGGACAAAAAGTTACTATTGGTTTTAAAGAAGAGATTTTTGAGCAAACTTGGAAATAAGGTTAAAATGTTTGAAAATAAAGGTTAAATGCTTTTATATTAATATATGCAATATATTTAAATGGAGGTTTTATCATGAGTTTACCAAAAGAGTTACGCTATTCTGAAGAACATGAATGGGTTAAAGTCGAAGGAAATAAAGTGAGAATTGGAATCACTGATCATGCTCAGGCTGAATTGGGAGATATTGTCTTTGTAGAATTGCCAGAAGAAGGAGATACTTTAGAATCTGATGAACCGTTTGGTAGTGTTGAATCAGTAAAAACTGTCTCAGAACTCTATGCCCCAATAAGTGGTAAAGTAGTAGAAGTCAATGATGAGTTGGATTCAAGTCCTGAATTTGTTAACGAGTCACCATATGAAAAAGCTTGGATGATTGTTGTAGAGCCGAATGATCCTTCTGAGATAGATGATTTGATGACTGCAGAACAATATGAAAAAATGATTCAAGAGGAAGATTAATTTAATTAATGTTATTGGATCTGTACATAAAAGTACAATAAAAAAATACAATGTAATAGGAACCAATTATAAATCCCCTTGTTACTTTTTTGTAACAGGGGATTATTATTAATTTTTTGTTATACTAACTAAATAAAGGCTTGTAAAATTAGGAAGGCTCCCTTAAATGGATTATTTCGACAGTTTCATTTTTTCTTGTACTATAACTATGGTATCTATATGATAAGAGCAGGTGGTCTCATATGACGAATATAGAAAAGGTTATTATTGTAGAGGGACGTACTGATAAGTTACAAATAGAAAAACTGATAATTGAAAACGTGAAAATTATTTGTACTAATGGAACTTTAGGTGTTGAACGTTTGGAAGAGTTACTAATTAATTACGATCTTGACAATAAAGATGTTTTTATTTTGGTTGATGAGGACAGTGCAGGGCAAAAGTTACGCAAGCAGTTATCGATAGAACTTCCACATGCAGAACATATATATATTGATAAAACTTTCAGGGAGGTGGCTGCTACACCAGAATCTGAATTGGCAATTGCATTATTGAATCGGCGGATTAAAGTTAATCCAATATTTTTGATTTAGAAGGCTGTTGATGGTAAATGTTAAAAGTTAAAAACTTAACTGAGATTGACAATAGTATTAGTTATAAATATATTTTTGTTCATACACCATTTTGTGGGACATGTCAGTTAGCCCGCCGAATGCTTAACACAATAGAACATATCTGGGAAACAGATCTTTTCTACGAGATGAATGCCTCATTATTTCCAGAATTTATGATGAAAAAGGAAATTAAAAGTGTTCCATGTTTGATAATTATTCGAAATGGTGTAATCCAAGAAAGTATTTATGCTTTTGAATCAGTCACTAACATATATAATCGAATAAAGACGTATTCTGATCAGAAATGAGGGTTTCTGATCTTTTTTTTTGAGAATTTTTTTATCCGAATAACCGTTTATAATGTTTAATTTTTGAAAAGTCCAACATTTATATATAATTTTACAACCTTGTCGAAAAAAGAAAAAATCTGTTGACACTATATGATTGTGCATGCTAGAATCTTGCTTAGCGCTGTTAATAATCTAATAATTAAATATATAATCTCTTATCGAGAGAGGTGGAGGGACTGGCCCGATGAAGCCCGGCAACCGTTAAACAGTTAACTGTTTAAAATGGTGCCAATTCCTGCGAAGCATAAAGCTTTGGCAGATGAGAGAACCGAAAGTACTTATTTGCGTCTTTCTGTTCTCTGAACAGAGGCGTTTTTTTAATGTAAAAATACACAAAACAGTGCAAAAGAAGATTCATTTTTTGCCATTTCTAATTTGGATATCAATCTTAAAATAGTTAGAAGTGGTTAGTATAATAGGGAAATAATTAGAGCAACTGTTTAGTTAGGAGGGGAAATCTCTGATAACAATAAAGGGATTAAAGAAAACATTTACGACAAAATCAAATACGATTATTGCCGTAGATGATATAAATCTAAATATAAATAAGGGTGAAATATTTGGAGTAATTGGATATAGTGGTGCTGGAAAAAGTACATTTATCAGGCTGATTAACCGTTTGGAGCAACCAACTGACGGTAATATAACGATAGACGGTCAAGAGATAACTGACCTAAATCAGAAAGAACTTCGTCTTTCGAGACAAGAGATTGGTATGATTTTTCAACATTTTAACCTGTTATGGTCTAGAACAGTAAGAGATAATATTTCATTGCCACTTGAAATAGCAGGTGTACCAAGGGTTGAAAGGTTAGAGCGAGTAGAAGAGCTAATCAAACTCGTCGGTTTGTCCGGTAGGGAAGATGCTTACCCATCAGAATTAAGTGGTGGTCAAAAGCAAAGAGTTGGAATTGCGAGAGCCCTGGCTAACAACCCGAAAGTATTGTTATGTGATGAAGCTACATCGGCATTGGATCCCGAAACAACTGACTCAATTCTGAAGTTATTGATTGATATAAATAAAGAATTAGGTCTTACGATTATATTAATTACACATGAAATGCATGTTATTCGTAAGATCTGTCATCGAGTTGCGGTTATGGAAAATGGAAGAGTAGTTGAGCAAGGCGATGTACTAGATGTCTTTTTACACCCTAAACAACAAGTTACTAAAAAGTTTGTTGAGCAGGTAATGGGGGACAAGGAACAAGACGATGCTTATGAGTTTTTAACAACTAGTTATACGACTGGCAAAAATATCAGGTTACACTTCATAGGAGAAACAACTAACCAGGCATTGATAAGTAGAGTGGCAAAGGAATTTGATGTAGAGATTAATATCTTGCAAGGTAAAATTACTCAAACACAAAAAGGCGCTTATGGTACTCTAGTCGTTAATATCGATGGTGAAAATAATGAATTAGCAAGAGCGATTGAATTTATAAAGTCTACTTCAGTAGAAGTGGAGGTGGCACCAAATGCTTAATGAACTTTTTCCAAATGTTAAAATAGCCGACTTATGGGAAGCCACTGGTGAAACATTCTATATGACGTTGATTGCCCTAACAGGAACATTTGTCCTAGGGATATTATTAGGCCTATTGCTTTATTTAACTTCTAAAGGCGGACTTTGGCAAAGTAAGTCATTAAATTTGTCTGTTGCCACTGTTGTTAATGTATTTAGAGCAATACCATTTATTATTTTGATATTACTATTGTTTCCTTTTACTGATTTTCTTGTAGGAACAATTAGAGGACCTAATGCTGCCCTGCCAGCTTTAATTATAGGATCTGCTCCATTTTACGGAAGATTGGTTGAAATTGGCTTAAGAGAAGTTGATAAGGGAGTAATTGAAGCTGCGAAATCAATGGGAGCCAAAACAAGAACGATTATTTTTAAAGTACTATTACCTGAGTCAATGCCCGCACTAGTATCAGGTATAACAGTTACTGCCATTGCTTTAATTGGTTATACGGCAGTAGCCGGAGTTATTGGAGCAGGTGGGCTAGGAGACTTTGCTTATTATTATGGTTTCCAGAGACGTGCTTTTGACGTTGTGTTTGTATGTACTGTGCTTATTGTTATCATTGTGTTTATTTTTCAATTTATTGGTGATTTTATTACCAATAAATTAGATAAAAGATAAAAAAAAGAAAAAAAGGGGACAAAAAAAATGAAAAAGTTTTTAGTTTTATTTTTATCAGCATTATTTATTTTGGTTTTAGCAGCATGTGGTACTTCAGAAGAAGATAATACCAATGGAGAAAGTGAAACAGCACCAGCTGAAAATGAATCAGCTGAAAACGAAACTGCAGAGCTCACAGAGATTGTTGTTGGAGCTACAAGTATTCCTCACGCTGAAGTACTTGAGGAAGCGAAGCCTTTATTAGAAGCAGAAGGTATCTCTTTAGTGATCGAACAATATCAGGATTATATTTTGCCAAACGAAGACTTGGCTAATGAAACTCTAGATGCTAACTATTTTCAACACATTCCTTATCTTGAAAGCCAAAAAGCAGATTTTGGTTATGACTTTGTAAATTTAGGTGGAATTCATGTTGAGCCTATGGGTGTATATTCAAAAAATATTGCTAGTATGGATGATATTCCAGAAGGTACAGAGGTAATTATTAGTCGTTCTGTTCCAGATCATGGCCGTATTCTCGCTTTATTTGAATCACAAGGCTTGATTACTCTTGCAGAAGGTGTCGACAAAGCTAGTGCTACAATTGAAGATATTGTAGAAAATCCATTGAACTTAACATTTTCTCCTGATGTAGATGCAGCAGTATTACCGGAAGTTTATGAAAGAGAAGAAGATGCTTTAGTAGCAATTAATACTAACTATGCAATTGAAGCTGGCCTTTCACCATTAGATGATTCATTATTTGTTGAAGGTGCTGACTCTCCGTACGTAAATGTTATAGCTGTCAGAGCTGCAGATGAAGACAGTGAAGCTCTTAATAAATTAGTCGAGGTTCTTCAATCTGAAGAAATCCAAACATTTATTACAGAGACCTATAACGGCGAAGTTGTTCCTGTTGGTGGATCAAATTAATCGTTAATTGTTAGAAAAACGAACAAAATGGAAAGAAATCTAACGTATCTGAAAAGAAAATGAATTATATTTATGTGAGGATAATTCATTAAAGCACATCCTTTCTAATGTTTTTAAATGCGCTTTGTCAGATTTATTGACGTAATGGTACAATTAATTTTGTCAACATTATGAAAGGGTGGATTCATTATTAATAGTGGTTTAGGTTTAAATTATACTGCTGAAATGGAAAAAGCGATGCTGCAGTCTCGCGGAGTAGGATTTGCCGAGTATAGCAGAAAATTGACCAAACGATTAAAAATTGAAAAAGATAGAGAAGCTGACTATCAGAAAAGCTTAGAAATCGCTAAAGAAATGGAAAAAAAAGCACATAAATAAATTTAAAACCCCTTATCAAACTCTGGTAAGGGGTTTTTCAATATATTTTTCAATATATTGTGAATGATTGATTTGATTTGTATAAGACTAACTTGGTTAGGTTTAAATACAATGTTAAGTCCATTATAGGAAATGATTACAACAATTTAAAATATAAAATATATAATATAGAAGAAACTAGGTGAAAATAAGGTGGGTTGGTAATACTTTCGAACTCAGAAGGAAAACAGCCTTAACTATAACTATAACAAGGAGTAATAATAACAGTAAAAAGGCAAAGGTATTCGTATCAATACAAAAATACAATGATTTGAGAATTAATGTTAAAAGAGACCATTTTTTAGTTGAAGAATGACTTTATTAACATTTATGTTTGAAAACGTATTAGATGGATAGTTGAATCTGTTGATAATAGTTTCGAAATGATATAAGATTGTAATGAGAATAAATTGAGAATGGATATAAGTATCCATGTCTGCAATATTATCATAATAATGTTCTGGAGGTATAAATATGGCTGGGTCTACATTAGAAATAAAGGATCTTCATGTAACAATCGAGGATCAAGAAATATTAAAAGGTGTTAACTTAACTATTACTGGTGGAGAATTTCATGCGGTGATGGGACCAAATGGTACAGGTAAATCTACACTTGCTGCGGCAATTATGGGACACCCAAAGTATGTAATTACTAAAGGTAGCATCCTTTTAGATGGTGAAGATGTACTAGAAATGGAAGTAGACGAAAGAGCAAAAGCTGGTCTATTCCTAGCAATGCAATACCCAAGTGAAATCACTGGGGTAACAACTTCTGACTTTTTACGTTCGTCGGTTAATGCACACCGTGAAGAAGGTAATGAAATTTCTTTAATGAAATTTATTAAAGAGATGGATGCAGCAATGGATTATTTAGAAATGGATAAAAACATGGCTCAACGTTATCTTAATACAGGTTTCTCAGGCGGGGAGAAAAAACGTAATGAAATCCTGCAATTAATGATGATCAAACCTGCAATCGGAATTTTAGATGAAATTGACTCTGGTTTAGATATTGACGCACTTAAAGTTGTTTCAAAAGGAATCAACAAGTTACGTGATGAGTCATTCGGTTGTTTAATTATTACTCACTATCAACGTTTATTAGAATACATTACTCCTGATAAAGTTCACGTTATGATGCAAGGACGTGTTGTTAAGTCAGGTGGTCCGGAACTTGCACAACGTTTAGAAGCTGAGGGCTATGAATGGATCAAAGAGGAATTAGGAATTGAAGATGAAATCGCAGGTCAAAAAGCGTAAGCAAGGAGGGTTATTATGGCTATAGATACAAAGCTACCATATGAAAAAGATTATGTTAGCAATTATTCAGCACGTCTAAATGAACCGGAATGGATGAAGTCATTGCGCCTTCAAGGATTGGAACTAGTTGACACACTGCCAATGCCTAAGCCGGATAAAACTAATATAAGTAAATGGAATTTCAAAGATTATAAACATGATGCTGAAGGTAAAGCAATACAATCATTAGAAGAGCTCCCAAATGAAATAAAAGTGTTGTTAGATTTAGACAATAAAAATCAAAATTTATTTATACAACGAAATCAATCCGTTGCGTACCAATCACTATCATCGGAGCTTAAAGCCAAGGGTGTTATTTTCACCGATATTTTTTCAGCTATGAACGAACATAGTGATTTGGTTCAACGCTATTTTATGAAAGATGCTGTATCTGTTGATGAAAATCGACTAACTGCATTGCACACTGCATTAATGAATGGTGGAGTCTTCGTCTATGTTCCGAAAAATGTAGTTATAGAAGATCCTCTTCAAGCTATCTTCTGGCAAGAGGATTTGGAAGTAGCATCCTTTAACCACGTTATAGTTGTTGCGGAAGAGAATAGTTCTTTAACTTATGTTGAGAATTATATCTCACATAATAAAACTGAAAATGCAGTAGCAAATATTGTTACTGAAGTAATTGCACATGACAATGCTAATGTATCATTCGGTGCTGTTGATAATTTTGCTTCAGGTACAACAGTATATGTAAATCGTCGTGGCGTTGCTTACCGTGATGCAACAATTGATTGGGCATTGGGTCAGATGAATGATGGTAATACGGTTTCTGAGAACATTACACACTTGATTGGTGATAATTCAGTTTCTCATGCGAAAACAGTTACTGTAGGTCGTGGTGAGCAAACACAGAACTTCACTGCAAAAATCGTACATTTCGGTAGGAATTCCGAAGGGTATATTTTACAACACGGAGTTATGAAAGATAGTGCCTCTTCTGTATTTAATGGTATCGGTAAAATTGAACATGGTGCCACTAAATCAAATGCAGAACAAGAATCCCGTGTATTAATGTTAAGCAAAAATGCTAGAGGTGATGCGAATCCGATTCTACTTATTGATGAGGATGATGTAACAGCTGGGCATGCAGCATCTGTAGGTCGCGTAGATCCGTTGCAAATATTTTATCTAATGAGTCGTGGTATTTCGAGGTTTGAAGCAGAACGTCTAATAATACATGGTTTCCTTGCTCCAGTTGTTAATGAAATACCAATTAAAGCTGTAAGGGATCAGTTAACACAGGTAATTGAAGGGAAAGTACATTAATGGATGTAAATGCCATTAGACAACAATTTCCTATTTTAAATCAAAATGTTAATGGACATCCATTAGTTTATTTAGACTCATCTGCAACTTCACAGAAACCATTATCTGTAATATCGGCAATGGAAGATTATTATAAATTTGATAACTCCAACGTTCACCGAGGAGTTCATACTTTGGGTAATAGGGCAACAGATAAGTATGAAGGTGCTAGAGAAAAAGTAAGAAATTTTATTAATGCTGAAAGTGCTTCACAGGTAATATTTACACGAGGGACAACGACCTCTATTAATACAGTTGCTTACAGCTATGGACGTAGTAATTTGACTGAAGGCGATGAAATTTTAATTACACCAATGGAGCATCATAGTAACATTATTCCATGGCAACAGACTGCAAAAGCTACTGGTGCAACGTTAAAGTATTTGCCTTTGCAATCTGATGGAACAATAGATTTAGTTGACGTTAAGGAAGCTATAACAAATAAAACTAAAATTGTTGCTATTATGCACGTTTCAAATGTCTTAGGTACGATAAATCCTATTAAGCAAATAGCTCAAATAGCACATGAGAATGGCGCAGTTATGCTTGTAGACGGGGCACAGGGTGTTCCGCATCTTAAAGTTGATGTACAGGATTTAGATTGTGATTTCTATGCTTTCTCTGGACATAAGATGTGTGGTCCTACAGGTATTGGTGTTTTATATGGAAAAAGAGAGCTGTTAGATAATATGGAACCAGTTGAATTTGGGGGCGAAATGATTGATTTTGTAAACCTATATGATTCGACTTGGAAAGAGTTGCCTTGGAAATTTGAAGGTGGAACACCAATTATTGCTGGTGCGATAGGACTAGGAGCTGCGATTGATTTTCTAAATGACATTGGTTTAGAAAATATAGAGGAGCATGAATCAAAACTAGCTCTGTACGCTATGAAGCAACTTCGAACAATAGATGGGCTGACTATTTATGGACCAGACGATAGAGCGGGTCTAATTACGTTTAACTTAAATGATGTACATCCACATGACACTGCAACAGTTTTAGATTCAGAGGGAATTGCCGTACGCGCTGGCCACCACTGTGCACAACCTTTAATGAAGTGGCTTGATGTAACTGCTACAGCTAGAGCAAGTTTCTATCTGTATAACACAGAAGAAGAAATCGATCGTTTAGTAGACGGATTAAATAAGACAAAGGAGTATTTTGGCGATGTCTTTTAATAACCTTGATACGTTGTACAGACAAGTAATTATGGACCATTATAAGAATCCTCGTAATAAGGGAGCATTAGCTGATGAATCCTTAACAATTGATATGAATAACCCGACTTGTGGGGATAGAATTCAAATACACTTACAAGTAAATAACGGTATAGTGGAAGATGCCAAATTTGAAGGCGAAGGTTGTTCAATTAGTCTATCCTCCGCTTCAATGATGACACAGGCTATTAAAGGAAAACCTGTAGAAGAGGCACTTAAGATGTCTAAGATTTTCTCTAACATGATGCTTGGAGAAGAAACGGATCAAGAAGATATTGATTTAGGTGATATCGAAGCACTACAGGGTGTTTCTAAATTCCCGGCTCGCATTAAATGTGCGACTCTTGCTTGGAAGGCGATGGAAAAGGGAGTAGACGAAAATAGTCGATAGGATAGACACGAACGCAAACCTAATAGGAGGTATAAATTATGGCGAAAAAAGCGCCTGAAGTTGGAGAATATAAGTATGGTTTTCATGATAAAGATATTTCTATTTTTCGAACAGAAAAAGGTTTAACAAAAAAAGTCGTTGAAGAAATCTCGAGAATGAAATCAGAACCTCAGTGGATGCTTGATTACCGTCTTAAAGCATTGGAGCAGTTTTATAAAAAACCAATGCCACAATGGGGCGGAGATCTTATGGAATTAAATTTTGATGAGATCACGTACTACGTAAAACCGTCCGAAAGAACAGAACGTTCATGGGATGAAGTACCTGAAGAGATTAAAAATACGTTTGATAAATTAGGAATTCCAGAGGCAGAACAAAAATATTTATCCGGTGTTTCCGCACAATATGAGTCTGAAGTTGTGTACCATAGCCTTAAATCAGATTTAGAGGAAAAAGGAATTATTTTTAAAGATACAGACACTGCTCTAAAGGAAAATGAAGATTTATTTAAAGAGTATTTCGGTAAAGTGATACCTTCAACTGATAACAAGTTCTCTGCACTTAATTCAGCTGTATGGTCTGGAGGATCATTCATCTATGTTCCTAAAGGTGTTAAGGTTGATACTCCACTACAAGCTTATTTCCGTATTAACTCGGAAAACATGGGTCAGTTTGAACGTACGTTAATTATTGTTGATGAAGGTGCATCTGTACACTATGTAGAAGGTTGTACTGCTCCCGTCTTTACAACTAATTCTCTGCACAGTGCTGTGGTTGAAATTTTCATTAAAAAAGATGCTTATTGTCGTTACACGACAATTCAAAACTGGGCAAATAATGTCTATAATCTTGTTACCAAACGTGCAATATGTGATGAAAATGCAACTATGGAATGGGTAGATGGTAACATTGGTTCTAAATTGACCATGAAATACCCAGCAGTTATTTTAAAAGGTCAAGGTTCTCGTGGAATGACTCTTTCCATTGCTATTGCTGGAAAAGGGCAACACCAAGATGCTGGTGCTAAAATGCATCACCTTGCACCAAACACATCATCGACAATTGTTTCCAAATCAATTTCAAAACATGGTGGTAAAGTAACCTACCGTGGAATTGTTCATTTTGGACGTAAGGCAGATGGCGCTCGCTCAAATATTGAGTGTGACACATTAATTATGGATAATAAATCAACATCTGATACGATTCCTTATAATGAAATTTTTAATGAAAATATCTCATTAGAGCATGAGGCTAAAGTTTCTAAAGTTTCTGAGGAACAGCTTTTCTATCTAATGAGTCGCGGTATTTCAGAACAGGAAGCAACAGAAATGATCGTAATGGGCTTTATTGAGCCATTCACAAAAGAGCTTCCAATGGAATATGCAGTAGAAATGAACCGTCTTATCAAGTTCGAAATGGAAGGTTCTATTGGATAAGAAATAGCAAAAAACTAATAATAAAAGAGCCCGGATATTCGGGCTCTTTTATTTTCATGTTTTTAAACTATGTAAGGATAATGTTTATGAATAAAATAAAGTAAAATTTCACCATAAACATGTTAAAATAGACAAATAGAAAATTGTGGGACGGTAGTGATTGAACTTGGTTTTTTTTATTTGCGTCATCATTGGTTTTTTGTCTGCTTTTATTGGTAGTCTCGTTGGCTTAGGTGGAGGGGTTATTCTTGTACCCAGTCTTTTAATTTTATATGAGTTATTTGATAGTTTCAATTGGGCAAATTCCCACAATATTGTTGGGATTTCTTTGTTGGTAATGGTATTTACAGCTTTATCATCAAGCATAAGTTATTTTAAGGAAAAAAGGATTGACTACAAAAGCGGTGGTCTTTTTGTAATAGGAAGTGTCCCAGGTGGGATTTTTGGTTCATGGCTAAATCAGTTTTTACATACAGAAATATTTTCTCTATATTTTGGCTTACTAATGTTCGCTATCTTCTTAATGTTTTTCTTTAAGGCTAATATATTAAAAAGAAAGAGAGCAGTTCCTAACAAATGGACTGTGGATAGAGAAGTCTTTTTAAATGGGACTAAACAAACTTATTCATTCTCTTCGATAACTGCTATAGTGATTGCCATGGCAGTTGGAACATTATCAGGTTTATTTGGAATTGGTGGTGGATCTTTAATGGTACCCATTATGGTGCTTTTATTTGGATTTCCTGCTCACATTGCAACCGCAACATCAATGTATATGATATTTTTTCTAAGTCTTATTAGTTCACTAACACATATAATTTTAGGACACATTCCCTGGGAGTATGTGTGGCTATTTATCCCTGGAGCATGGATAGGTGGAACTATTGGTGCAATGTTGAACAAAAGGTTAAAGAGTAGCACGTTAGAATGGGTTTTACGGATTATATTAATTGTTATTGGTATTCGTTTGATATGGCAAGGAATAGGATAAGGGAGAATTCATATGGAAGAAAAGATATTTTTTTATTATACGAGTGATATCCATAGCCATTTTGAAAGCTGGTCAAAAATTGTGGGCTATTTTAACGATAAAAAAAAGCAACGAACAAAGGCAAACCAATCGTATTGGTTACTTGATAATGGAGACTACATTGATCGTTTTCACCCTATTGCTGAAGCCACTATGGGGAAAACAAACGTTGAATTGTTAAATAAGGCGGAGTACCATGTCGCAACAATTGGGAATAACGAGGGAATAACACTAAAATATGATGACCTTTACCACCTTTACGATAGGGCTGATTTTGAGTTGATTTGTGCAAATTTTGAAACGATTAAAGGTACAAATCCAAGTTGGTTAAAACCATTTACAACGATGGAATCAATCAATGGAGTTAAAATTGGAATAATTGGATTGACAGCTCCATTCAATGCTTTTTACAATTTGTTGGGTTGGCATGTAGATTCTCCTTTTGACGCACTCGACCGGTATATCAAAGAGCTAGAGGCAGAAACTGACGTTATTTTGTTGTTGTCACATTTGGGAATAAATGAAGATGAAGCAATTGCCCGCCGATATCCTCAAATAGATGTGATTATCGGAGGACATACTCATCATCTGTTTCGAGATGGTGAATATATTGACAATACATTGCTAACAGCTGCCGGAAAGCATGGTAAATACGTGGGAGAAATTATACTTACATGGGATCATCAAAATAAAAGGTTGGTTAAAAAAGAAGCGTACACAACTAATATCGAATATTTGAACAAAAGAGATAGTATTACTCAGCAACAACTTGAACTCCATTCTGAACGTTCGAGTCAATTACTAAACCAACCTGTTGTGCATCTGACTAAACCATTAGAGGTGGATTGGTTTAAGGAGACTGAGCTCATTAGAAAATTGGTTGAGACTTTAAAGGATTGGACTAATGCTGATTGTGCTATGTTAAATTCTGGACTTTTGTTAGAGAGTTTAGAGGTAGGAGCAGTGACCTATGGAGATGTTCATCGCATTTGTCCTCACCCGATTAATCCTTGTGTTGTTGAACTTAAGGGAGATGAACTTTTAGAAGTTGTTCGAGGGTCTCTTACTAAGGCTTTTATGGAACTACAGTTAAAAGGATTTGGATTTAGAGGTGAGATTATTGGTAAGATGGTTTTTGCCGGAATAGAAGTGAAATTTACTAATAATAAAAAAAACGATAGTCAAGTTAAAGAAATAACGATAGACAGTCATAAAATTGATATGGATAAAATCTATACAGTTGCAACAGCCGATATGTTTACATTCGGCAAGTTATTGCCAGAGGTTTCTAGATCAACCTATAAAAAATACTTTATGCCTGAAATGTTAAGAGATTTACTTGTCCATACATTAAAAGAAAAATTATAAAATCTTATGCACATTAGCCTTTCTTCTCCATATATTGAAAGAGAAAGGAGTGCATTTGATTGATTTCTGTTAAACCACTAATGATTGAAAATCATCCTTTTACAGCAATTAGCGTGAAACTACCCAAAACTAATTTGCTTATTGTTTCGAACGAAATTGGCTACATTATGTGCGGTGCACTAGACGTGGATCTATTGAATGATAAATTGGCGGAAAGAAAAATTGTCGCTGCACGAGCAATAGGTGTGAAAACAATCGAACAACTACTTGATGCCCCGTTAGATAAAGTAACTAATGAAGCAGAAAATAAAGGCTGGTACAAGGGAATAAATGCAAAAGAAGCCTTACTTAAGATTGCAGAATAATTGTTTTTCGGGTTGCCTTATGGATAAGGTAACCCGATTTTTTTGTCTCATAATATTCATTTTTTAGCAGTAGGTAGACACTAAATCTCCATAGACTGCGGCGTAACTATCTGACTTCCTTACGGTCTTTATGGGAATAGTGCTATCTCGCCGCTGCGGAAAAACACTCCCTTTCCATGGGGAACGCCTCAGCCTCCTCGCTCGTAAAGAACACTCACTGCGGGGTCTTCAGACTGTTCCTTTCCCATAGGAGTGTCGCATTTTTCCGCAGCTTAGAATAGCTTTCTGTTCAAGTTAGAACAACACAAAAAACGTTTATTTCATGAAATATCAATACTCTAATTAGAAGTTTTCATCACGCAAAGGTTTTTAACATTTTTTGTGAGTCTTCGTGTATTTTCAACGCTAGTATAGTGTTGTATTAGATTAGATACCTACACTAAATGATGGTGATTGGAGCGCAGGCAGTCGACTCCTGCGGGAAAAGCGACGGCTGAAAATCCCGGAGGAAGTGGTTTTTCTTCCGAGGAAGTTGAAGCGTTGCCCGCGGAAAGCGACTGCCCGGAGCGCAAATCAACGTAGCAGTTACGTCGTATTTTATATCAACTTGGAATATTAAGAACAACAAATGAGTCTTTAATTTAAAAGTTAATTCTTCTAAATTCGACACAAAAACGCGCTTTTTCGCAATATTTGCAGGTAATTGTAGCCTGTTTTTGATTTTTTTGGTACTATTTAAACAAGGTGTCGTTTGATAACATGGTGGGGTTAGGAGAAAAATATGAGACTAGTTGCTACAAAATCTATTGCACAGGGTACAGAGCTTGCTAGAACAATATATAATGATAATGGACAAGTTTTAGTTCAAAGAGATGTAAAACTAACTCCTAGAATGTTAAAGCGCCTTCAACAATTTGGAATTACATATGTTTATGTCAAAGATGCCTTTACTGAAGACATCATTGTAAACCCACCAATTCCTGATGAAGTTCGGATTGAAGCAATCCAAATGATTAAAAGTTCTTTCAAACATTTTCAACAAGATCAACTAATAAAAAACTCTTTCCTTTTTGATAAGACAGGACAAAAAATGACAGATATCGTTCGTGTTATTGTAGATCAAGTCAGTAACCGAGAAGAGGTTTTATCTATTCTGTCGGATATATTGATTAGTGATGACTACATATTTGCACACTCTATTAATGTTACAATCTATTCACTAGCACTTGCAACGGAATTAGGGCTACCAAAAAAGGAAATAGAACAAATTGGTCTTGGTTCCATGCTTCATGACGTTGGTAAGGTATTTATACCTGAAGATATATTGCAAAAGAGTGGTCAGTTATCCAAGCATGAATATGAGATTATCAAAACTCATACCGAAGAAGGTTTTAATTTATTAAGGAAATCACCTAATATTCCACTATTAGTTGCTCATTGCGCATTCCAACATCATGAGCGATTAAATGGTTCTGGTTATCCTAGGGGATTAACAGATAAAGAAATACATCCTTACGCAAAATTAATGGGTGTTGCTGATGTATTTGATGCTGTCACAAGTAATCGGGTTTACCGGGATGCAATGCTTCCACATGAGGGATTAGAAATCCTATATGCAGGCTCAGGAGTTTTATTTGATAAACGTTTAGTTGAAACGTTTAGAAAAACTATTGCTGTTTATCCAAAAGGCTTAACAGTAGAGTTGAGTGATGGTAAAACAGGAATTGTTTTAAAACAAAACAAAAATCTGTATGAAAGACCTGTTGTTAGAATCATAAAGGAGCAAGATCAAGATGTTGCTCCGTATGAATTGGACTTATCTACCCACCTTAACGTTGTTATTACTGCTTGTGATACAGGCTTTGCGAAGAAAATTCAATAATGAATTCTAAGGCTTTCTCAAAAAGCATATTGTTTTTTGAGGGGGTTTTTTTATTGAGAAGACGACCTATGATGATTAAGAGAAGAGTAACTCCGCCTCCAGCGAAGCATATTTTTATGGTAACTGTAATTTTCTTTTTAATAGCAACTGTGATCAGTATTATAATAATAAATGAAGGGATTAAACCGGTATTGATGGATATTGCTACAACGAGAACCGAACAATATGCAAATAAAGCGATGGGGATTGCTGTAAATAAAAGAATCTCGGAAGACTTAGATACCACGAATTTAGTAGAAGGCCAAACTAATGATGAGGGAAGAGTGGTAAATTATATATTTAACACGGATGTTGAAAATCAAATTCAAAGAGATATCCACTACCGAGTGGAGACTTTTTTAGACCGTATAGAAAAGGGGGATATTCCAGGCCCAGGGGCACCCCTAGATGTCGAAATAGAACCAGAAGAAGAACTGCCAATTGATAAAGTTAAGGAAAATCAAAATCTTTTAGAAATTCCAATTGGGCAAGTACTTGGCATTCCGCTACTTGCAAATTTAGGCCCAACCGTTCCTGTAAACATAAAGACACTTGGAATTGTTTCAACAGAAATAACGGATGAATTTGTTGAGTCGGGAATAAATGGTGCGTATATTAATATTCTAGTCCATATTGAAGTAGAGGTTAGTGTAGTGATTCCCTTTGCGTCTGCACCAATAAAGCTAGAACAGGATATACCTATTACCCGAATTTTTGAACCTGGGGATGTTCCACAGTATTATAATAAGGGTGGAAATAACGATCCATCTTTATCAATACCAATTGATCCCTTGAAATAGATTCAACTGGTTGATATAATATCCTAGGAAATTAAATCGAATAACCTTGTCTGATCGGATAAGTGAAGGTGAAATTAACAAAATTTTAATTGCTTTACTAGATTTGTTACTAATCTAGGAGTAGTACATCATTTTTTCATTTCGTAAACTTCACTTTATCTAATTAATGCTATGTAAAGACAGTAATAGGTAACTTTCTATTGCTGTCTTTTTTAATATAGTGATTCTCCTTTGTGATTAGTGAACATAAAAAAGTTTTACGACGTTATAATAAAAATCACACATTTAACTTTTAAGCTTATATGATCGTAGTTATCAACTTTTGACATTTCCACAAATTAGTAATGGAGGTTATACCATGGAAGGCACGATTTTTTCTTTAATACCTGCACTGTTGATGCTCATACTTGTTATCGTAACTAGACGTGTTTTACTATCATTAGGCGTAGGTGTTGTAGTAGGGGCGTTCATGCTGCACAATTTCAACTTACTTGGATCCCTAAACGAAATATGGCTTGTTTTTAGAAATGTTTTTGTAACAGATGAAGGAGCAAATACTGGGAATTTGTATTTATTTGGATTTTTACTATTATTGGGAATCACTACCGCATTTATGACCGCATCAGGTGGAAGTAAAGCTTTCGGAGATTGGGCAATAAAGAAAGTTAAAACACGTAAAGGCGGACAAATCCTACCAGCAATTTTAGGCGTTATTATTTTTATCGATGATTATTTCAATAGCCTTGCGGTTGGACAAGTCGCTCGGCCGGTTACTGACCGATACAAAATATCGAGAGCAAAGCTTGCTTATATAATTGATTCTACTTCCGCACCAATTACTGTTATTTCACCAGTATCAAGCTGGGGAGCTTATATAATTGGTACAATCGGATTTATTTTAGTTGAAAATGAAATCACCGATTATCAACCACTAGAAGCATTTGTTAAAATGATTCCACTAAACATGTATGCATTTGCTGCAATTTTCTTGGTTTTCTTCGTCGCGTTATTTAATTTAGATTTTGGCCCGATGAAAAAGCACGAACAACGGGCAAAAGATTCTGGTGAACTATATGATGTTGAAAAGGGTAATATTCCTGGAGACTTGAAGGAATCATTTAAAGAAAACAAAAATGGAAGAATATACCATCTGATTGTTCCGATTGGCACATTAATAATAGGGACTATCCTAGCTATGATTGGAACCGGATTAGCTAATACAGAGGGACAAGCAACCGTATTACTCATTTTTGAAAATACAGATGTGAACCTTTCTCTATTTTTAGGTGGGTTATCAGCTGTTTTGATTGCTTTAGTCTTATATTTAGTTCAACTACAACCAAAGGCTAACTCAGCAAAGGTTATTTGGGAAGGAATAAAAACGATGCTTCCTGCTATTTATATATTGATCTTAGCATGGATGATTGGATCAATTATAGATAGTTTAGGAACCGGTAGATATTTAGCGCATCTTGTTGAACAGACGTCCTTAAATCCAGCTTTACTTCCGTTACTACTATTTGTAGTAGCAAGTTTTATGGCTCTTGCTACTGGTACATCTTGGGGAACATTTGGAATAATGCTGCCGATAGCTGGAGAAATTGCAGCTGTAACAGATGTTAATTTAGTTTTACCTGCACTTGCGGCAGTGTTAGCAGGTTCTGTATTTGGAGATCACTGTTCACCAATCTCTGATACATCGATTCTTTCTTCTACAGGTGCCGGGGCGAATCATATTGACCATGTGATCACTCAGCTACCATATGCATTTATAGGAGCTGGAGCATCTGTATTTGGATATTTAATACTTGGATTCACTGGTCAAGTATTACTATCTCTTTTAGTTACATTAATTCTAGTAGTGCTTATTGGTCTTATCATAAAAAAACTAACCACAAATTAAATATTTACTTTTAAATCTTACAAAACCCTCCACTATAAAGTGGGGGGTTATATTTTTTTGTAGATATTTTACCCCATTCTAGGTAAAGGATATGACTTTTTGTAAATTTTTCTTACAATAGATGATTATACCTTTGACAATGACTAAAGGACTAGTTATAATCAGTAATTATCAGAAAAGATTTAAAATTTTAAACATTCTCTGTTTTAATCGTTTTTGATTAGTATTAGAATGTTAAAATTTGAAAGGGGAGTAACTAATGGAAAATCGTTCACAATGGGGAACACGTCTTGGTTTCCTACTTGCAGCAATGGGTTCAGCAATTGGATTAGGTAACATTTGGCGTTTCCCAGCTACAGCATTTGAAAATGGAGGCGGAGCTTTCTTTCTTCCATATTTATTTGCATTATTAACAGCAGGTATTCCGCTACTTATCCTTGAGTACACAATAGGACATAAGTATCGTGGTTCTGCACCAAAGTCTTACAGCAAGATTAGCAAAGGAATGGAATGGATTGGTTGGTGGCAAGTTGCCGTTTCATTCGTTATCTCTACCTATTACCCAATTATTATTGCATGGGCAATTATGTATTCATATTTTTCTTTTGGGCAACAGTGGGGAAGCGATGCAACAGGATTTTTCGTAGCAGACTACTTGCAGTTAGCAGATCCAGGAACATTTGGTTCTATGGTACCTATGGTTCTATTTCCATTATTAGCAGTATGGCTAATTGTATTTTTCTTCCTAGGAAGAGGAGTGAAAAAAGGTATTGAGGTAGCAAATAAGATTTTTATTCCTACTTTAGTTGTAATCTTTTTAATTATTGTGGTTCGTGCTCTTACTTTACCAGGTGCCCTTCTAGGTTTGGATGCTTTCTTTAAACCTGACTGGTCGATGATTGCAGATGGTTCTGTATGGGTAGCAGCATATGGTCAAATTTTCTTTAGTTTATCTATTGCATTTGCAATCATGATAACGTACGCTTCTTATTTACCAAAAAAATCTGATATCACAAATAACGCTTTTATTACGGGATTCGCCAACTCGTCGTTTGAGTTATTAGCTGGTATTGGTGTATTCGCGACACTAGGTTTCTTGGCTAGTCAGTCTAATGAAGCAGTTTCAGAAGTAGTAGCAGGTGGTGTAGGTCTAGCCTTTATGGTATTCCCTGAAATTATTAGTCAAATGCCAATGGCAGGACTATTTGGATTCCTATTCTTCGCATCTCTAGTACTTGCAGGATTATCATCTATGATTTCAATTTCTGAAACATATGTTGCTGCAGTTCAAGAAAAGTTTAATGTTTCTCGCGGAAAAGCTGTTGCTTTTGGTGGCGGTCTAGCTGCAGTACTTTCATTATTCTTTGCAAATCAAGGCGGACTTAATTTATTAGATACAGTAGATCGTTTCATAAATAGCTATGGTGTTGCACTCTCAGGATTATTCCAAGTAGTAGCGATAGCTTGGTTTGCTAAGGGACTGAAGGATTTTCAGAGTCACGCAGACAGTGTGTCAGATATTAAACTTGGACTTTGGTGGAGAGTATGTCTTGGTATAATTACACCAGTAGTTTTAGGATATATGATGCTACAAAATCTACGTAGTGAATTGTTAGAAAACTACGGTGGGTATCCAATAGAATATTTATTTAATTTTGGTTGGGTAGTAGCTATTGGTGCAATGTTTGTAGGTGCATTATTTACACTCAAAAAATGGCCATCAAATAAAGCTGATGAAAAAAGTGATTCCGAGGACGAGGAGGTCGCTCAATAATGTCTGTTAGTGCTATTGTAATGATGATTATTGGAGTAGTAATTATTTGGGGAGGACTTGCAGCAAGCATCACATATGCTGTTAAGTCATCAAAACAAAATTAAAGTACAAAACCCTTACCACTATAGGTAAGGGTTTTTTTATGATAATAAACGGAATTATGTTCATTTTTTGTTTCTTGCTTCTCGTTCCCACCTGCTAAGGTATGGATATGGATCAAAAGACCACTCACTATAACCATTATCCTTGTACATTCCATAATGAAGATGTGGAGGGAATTTTCCGGATGTCCCTGGTGGTCCGTAGCCAGTTGCTCCTACAGAACCAATAATATCCCCGGGTTTTACAACATCGCCAACCTTGATCCCTTCTTTATAACCATTTAAATGTGCGTAGTAATGATATCTACTTTTAATATCACGTATTCCGATTCTCCAACCACCAAATCTATTCCAACCTTTCATTTCTACTACTCCATAAGTAGTAGATTTCACTGGAACACCATAATTTGCAAAAATGTCGGTCCCCTCGTGGATTCTTCTGCCACCGAATCCTCGAGCATCTCCCCAAGTATTTCGATAGCTATAATTCATATTTAAAGGTAAAGGGAAGTCATTATCCTCTAGGACAATGGTATTAAAAGTTTGATACACTTTAGCGATATTCGCTATTGTTTGTACAGTTAGTTCACGCTGATAATATTTCCATAAAGCAATTTTAATGTCTTCTCTTGAGGTTCCTTGCTGCTCAATATAGGAGGCCATACTGTATAAAATATCTTCATCATTATTGGGATCAGCTTTTCCATCTCCATTTCCATCTTTTCCCCAACCTTCGAATGCAGATATCCATGAAGCTGTTGTGTTTTTACTAGGGTTTCCTATACCAAACCATTTGATTTCCGGAATAGCAATGGATATTAAATTTTCAGAGTCAGCATCTTTTTTTATGTTTTTTTCATATTTATCAATCGCGGCCAAATAAAACCAAGGTATGTTTGTGACAGCCTCGTTCTTTTTGTATAACGCCAACTTTTCCTTGTTAACGTCTATTTCTTTGTCTTCTTCAGCACTTGATTCTGAAGGATGGAAGACGAGTATAAACAACATTAAAATCAATACGTTAAGGTATCGAGTCAGAATAATTATTAGCACCTCCTAGATAATTTTAGATACTAAGTAGTGTGTACGACATTTCTGGAAAGATAATTGGAAATAGCACCCTTTTTAATAAAATCCGTAACCCCCCACACTTTTAAGACGTCAGGCTTCGAAGTCTAAGTGAGGGATACGGAAGTGACCTCTTAATTGGTTGGACTATGGAGATCTAGTATGAAAGGCTTAATTTCATCATCTATTCATGTTCTCGGCTTCTTCCTTTTCGGTGGTATGTTCTTCATAAACTTCTTCACCTTGAGGAGTTTTCTTCATTTCTTCAATAATGCTATTTAGTGTATTATCATATTCATCATCGATGGTCAGAGAATTTTGTAGGCTTTGTATGTCTCGAAACGTTACGGATTGGTCAGAAACATAAACATCATAGAAACGAGGTAGAAGTGATAGACCTGTTTTACGGGCAATTGTAGCTGCTTTTTCTCTTTCCATATTCTCTGGTTTGTTATAAGCGATTAATACCTCTTTATCAGTTACTAATGTTGCCACTTCTTCAAACCCATCATATCGAATGATCATACGAGTAATTGTATCAGCCATTTCCCATCTATCCATCGCTACATAATGATTACTCTCTGCTTCCATATCAATTTCATCTTTGCTATATTTAACATAGCCAAGACGCGACGTTATTTCTTGATCGGCATCTTTTTCATCTGCCTGAAACTCATCTCTAGCATTATCCCCTTGTAAATTGTGATTGCCGTCATTACCATTTAGGGTGCGTTCCATATCGTGACCTCCCTGATTACCAGTAGCACAACCTGAAACAACTAAAGTACTAGCAAAAAGAGATGACAAAATGAACTTTTTGGTGTTCATTAAAACCCTCCTGACTTAATAAATTTCCCCATTTTTAGTGTGAGTTTTTTATCTAAAGCCATGCTAGCTAAAATAATCAAATAATTATAATTTTTACCATATAAGGATAAGATTAGAATTCAATTTATAAAAAAATATGGTACACTATATACAGTTTAAGGAGTGGATTGTCATGGTTGAAATTGAAGGGAAAACGTATGAAATTATAGAAAATGTAAAAGATGGCTTTCAAGAAGAGCCTTTTACAGAACGTTATAGCGAAATATTAAATAAATATGATTTTATTGTAGGTGACTGGGGTTACGAGCAATTACGTTTGAAGGGTTTTTATGATGATCAAAATCCAAAAGCCGCTTTTGATACTAAAATCAGTACACTAGATGATTATTTATATGAGTATTGTAATTTTGGCTGTGCATATTTTGTTATAAAGCGTATTTACTAATTAAAAAGCTACCAGTTCGGTAGCTTTCCCCTTTACGGATTCATGTTTAGTTACTCTTCTTCTTCTGGCTTTACATCCCCTTCATGGTCATGTAAGGGATGTGCTCCTTCCAATTGTCTAGGAAGGTCTTGATGGAAATCTTTATTAGGAAAATTAAAGGCACTATGGTACCTTTGACCTTCCCTCCATGGTGAACTTTTATTAGTAACAGGTTCATTTTTATTTCTTGGTGAGCCATAAGGACCTTCAGGCATTTGTTCAGGAATAAGATAATTCCTCATGTCTTCAACATTGGAGAAGTCTGAATACTTTTGTTTATCCTTTTTAGACATAACAATCCTCCTCTTTTGGTTATATTAACCCATTAGAGGAGGATTTATTTATGAACTATCCTAAGATTCTATGTGCAAATTTTTTCTAAATAATATCGTACAAGAACGCACGTAAATCCTCAGCCTCAATTTGTGTCAGCATATATGCATGCTCTAAAAGGCCTTTTTCATATATGTTTTCCTTATTTAGCAAAGCAAACCTGTTGCCGTTAAAATCTAAAACTAATTTATCGTTAGAATAATAATTTGTAGTAATAAGCGCTATATCAAATCTCCTATTTTTTCCTTTAAAACTAACGAATCTTGTTTCAGTATTTTCGATAGTATCCTTTATAAATATATTATCCTTCATAATATTCCTCCATATTAAAAGCTTAATTTAATGTAGTCTGTGGTAATTTTAACTATATCATAACAAATGTCACGGTAACTAGAAAACAGAACTTATCTTAAGCTAATAATTATTATGTGTTATGATTAATATAGCTTAAAAAATATGCTTAGTAAAATCGACAATACCGTTTTTACTATCTGATAAAAGTACTTAATCCTTGACCGATATCACAGGTCGAATAATACTATATGTAACTCACACTAGGTAAGCCAAGAAAAGGAGAGTTAAGATTGTATTTTATTGATAGAAACGAAATTGAGAAAACGTTGTTATATATGGAGGGATTGCTCAGGGAAATGGAGCAAAACCGTTTTAATTCATTCCTAGAGAAATTAAGTATGGAAAGAATGGCACATATGATTATTGAATCTATTCTAGATGTAGGTAATATGATGATTGATGGATTCATTATGAGAGATCCGGGTAGCTTCACTGATATTATCGATATCCTTGTTGATGAAAAGGTTTTGCCAGAAGAAGAGTCCGAAAGCTATAAAGAAGTAATCTATCTTAGAAAAATGCTGGTAAAAGAGTATTTAACCATTGACCATGATAAGATTTTGCATATAATTAATATCAATTATGATTCACTAGATAAGTTTAGTAACCGAATAAGAGGTTATCTAGATGATCAAACAAATGTAGCTACTGCGTTTTCGAATCAGTAAGGTAAGACTAGCTTGAAATGAGGGTCGATATGATTAAAAAAAGTTCAGTAAAAGAAAAGATCTTACTCAAATTAAAGCGGGGAAATAGACTAACTATTGTTCAATTGATGGAAGGATTTCATATTACAGATATTGCTTTACGGAGACACATCCATACACTTGAACGAGAAGGGCTAATTCAATCCTTCCAAGAGAAACAGACGATGGGGCGTCCGCATCATGTATATCAACTGACAGACAAAGGTGGAGAACTATTCCCTAACCAGTATCAGCAGTTTTCCGTTGATCTGTTGAAGGAAGTAGAAGAGATTCAGGGAATAGATTTTGTTTATCAACTTTTAGCCAGTAGAACTGACAAATCAATCGATGAGTATAAGAAATTGTTAGAAGATGTTCCAGATTATAATGGCAAGATAAAAAAGCTGGTTCAAATTCAAGAGGACAAAGGATATATGACAGAGCTTCAAGAAAATGCGGACGGCTCCTACACATTAAAACAATTTAATTGTCCTATTTCCAATGTTGCTCGTGAATATAAAGGTATTTGTGGGCAAGAACTCAATTTATTTGAGGAGCTTTTAGAAGATAGTAGTATAGCTGCAACTTCATGCATAGTTAGCGGGGAAAATTGTTGTAGCTTTCTGATTGGAGAGAAGAAAAAGTAAGGAAGGCACACTATCGGTGAGCTTTCCTTACTTTTTCTATTTTATAAAAGTTTGTTGTTTATGACCTAAAATCGATAAAATACGAAGTAGTATCTTCTATCTCTGACACTAATTAAAGTTGAATGATTATATGCCGTTCCGTCAGAATACTTCGCTTTCCATGGGCACGACCTCAGCCTCCTCGGAATCAAAAAGCGATTCTTTCTTCCGGGGTCTTCGGACACGCGTTGTTCCCATAGGACTTGAATTATCTTCCTGAATCACTACGCACCAAGAAAATTGAACTTCATTTTCGAGGAGTCTACGTATTCTGACTACACTGGTGTGGTGTTCTGATTAACGAGAGGGAAAGTGCATGATTGTATGTTGAGATAATTTCCAACTCTTCAAATCACAGCTATTTAAAATTTGTTTAACTAAACTACGCTAGTTTTAATCCTATCTGTCTCCCTTTACTTTTTGTTCAAATAAGATGGTGATTGGAGTGGAGGGCAGTCGACCCCAGCGGGAAAAGCGACGGCTGAAAATCCCGCAGGAAGCGGTTTTCTTCCGAGGAAGTTGAAGCGTTGCCCGCGGAAAGTGACTGCCTGGAGCGCAAATCAACTAGCAGCTACGTCGCATTTTATATCAACTAAGAAAATACCTTTTTTTAAAAACTATAGAAAATATGGACCAAAAAAGAAGGCTAATAGCACAATATGTACTCCCATAAAATAGACGAGCTTAACCGGGACATTCCATTCATTGTGTATAGCCCCATATGTTGCACAAAAATGTGCAATTATTCCAAAAACTGTTATAGATAACCAATCGCTGTATTGGAAAGTAAGATATTCTGGTGCTTTCATATAGATAGTGTCAATGAAGAAGCGATGTTTAAACAAGATAACCGCTAAAGCATAACTCACCAAACCGACATAGTAGACCCAGTTAGGATCACGGTCAAGTAGGTTACGTCTCGATAAATAGATAATGATTAACAATATTAGTGGCCATATAAACCATATACTAGATAACAATATAGCCAAGAAGGCTACTGACAACATTCCAATAGTTTTACCTAAAGCAACAACTAAGTCTGTATTAGAAGGGGTCCTCGTTTGTTCAATTAACTCTTCGTCACTGGACGATAGCAGAATTTTATTAGAAGCACCCTTCAAATCGATCCAAGTTACAGTATTATTATTAATCCACTGGGGCTTAGCTGAAAAAGATGATGTATTACTTCTTCGAAAAACTTCAAAACTGCCATCTTGCTCAATTGCTTCATAAATATTGAAAGCTGTCATTGCATTATACTTTGTTTTGCTCTTCCCATTAGCAGAGAAAAGTATTTTTATCTTTTGATTGTGAAATGCTAGTGAAATATCACTGACATTATTTAATCTAGCAGAACCTTTTGGGTCATTAAATGTTATTTGGTTTAGTGTAGGTCTGTTGTTATCAAAGAGATATAAGGTGTTTACCGGTGCCGTTCCTCCTGCTCCTTTTCTTTCAGTTCTAAAGAGAAATGCTAATCGATTGCCTTCGTATGCCACTGATGCATCTTGTATTCGTTCATTGTGAGATACAGAGAAACTTTGCTGGTGTATGTTAGTTGTTGAATCATTGCTATATTCATAGACGGAAACATTTAAATCTTCTTGTTTTTTTGTATAGGTGAGAAAAACAATACCTCCTTCGGTTTGGGAGGCGACGAGCTCATCAATAGTAGTGTCGAAATTATAAATGGAGTTTGATTTTTTCGTTTGTGGATCCAATTCGAAAACAGTATTTCCTTTTACGTAAACAAGATAGTCCTTTAAGGGATGAAAGCTGTCTGCTTCTGTTATTTTCTTGCCTGTAACACCGTCATAGATAGTTTTATACTGAAAATAAAACAATTCATTATTATACGCAAATACTTTTGTCCATTTGTTAAAAGGAATATCGGGGAATTCTTCCTCATCAATTATGGTGTACTTGTCTCCATAGGTTCTCTTAACTAATGTCTCACTATCAAATTCAACAATTTCGGTAGTTAGCTCATCAGTTTTAGTTACGTAGGGATATTTATTTATGCTGGTTTCTCCAATCGGCAACGCTTTACTCCAGTTTTCTTCTGGAGCTTCAGCTACATTGGATAGATTTTGGTAAAATAACAATCCAATAGCGATTAGTATTCCTATCGCTGGAATAAGCCAATAAAAGCGTTGTTTTATATTCATGTGTTTGACCCTCTTTGCTTGATATTATAGATACATTCATAAGTGGAATTTTATCATTATTAAGAAAACTTTGAAAGCAGATAAATAGATATTGACTTGCCATATCTATTCCACACTCTCTAGTTGCACCCACATAAAGTGAGGTGTTTTTTTATTTTACGTGGCAAAAAGTAATAATAGGGGAATTTCCCCTACAAGATGAGGAGGTTCCCCTATTACGTAAAACCATTTATTTGCCTAAAATTAAATTAACAAAGATAAGTTGGTAAAGGGGAATTCAAATGGAAGAAATAAGCCTGAAAGAACCAATGAAAAATATGAAAAAAAAGACTAACTCTATAAATGATGCATTTGCTTCAAAATTTGCAAAGTCAATGTTTATTGCAGTATGTGGAATAGTGATCTTATCCTTTTTTGGTACTAGAATGTTTACTCACGTGGATTGGAATCTTTATGGATATATGGTAGGAACAATCGTGTTTCTAGGTGGGTTTTTCTATCGATTTATTGCTTGGGGAGAGAGACCTCCAACAAAAATCATTATTAAAAAAGGAATGAAGTTGTTATTTCGGAAATCCACCCCAAAAACATCCGTGGATCATTTAGCAACATATAAATTCATTTGGAATAGGGGAATTTACCGATGGACCCAACACCTTCTGATTGGGTGGGGTGTTATTATATCGTGCCTTGTTACTTTCCCACTCGTTTTTGGTTGGATGTACTTTACGATGGAAGAAAGCGGCATGTACACGATTGTTGGTATGGGTATGGATATTATGACGGTACCTGCAGATGGTTTTATCGCTTTTATGTCCTACAACGCTCTTAACTTTAGTGCGATTATGGTTATCATGGGTGTTTGCATGGCGCTTTATCGCAGGTTAAAAAATATGCAAGCAAGAGCTGAGCAAAATTTCATGTATGACTTTTTACCACTTTACCTACTGATTTTTATTAGTGTTACTGGTCTTGCATTAACCTTTATCAATGTGTTCCTCCACGGTGCAGGACATTACGTGATGTCATTAATTCATCAATACTCGGTGGTCATTACATTAATATATCTACCATTTGGTAAGCTTGCTCATATTCCGTTTAGACCGCTTAGTGTGTTTGCAAAAAATTACCGCGAGCATTATGGCGAAAAATCGATGAAGCAATGTAAGGTGTGCGAAAATGAGTTTGTTTCAACAGAGCAATCGAATGATGTTATCAATGTATTAGGAACAAATGAAATTGAATTTAACATGAAAGATGGTTTCAACTTAGCAGAATTATGTCTACCTTGTCGAAGGAAATATCGCATTGCTAGATTCTCAGGCTTCGCTACCCATGAAGTACCAATCAAGGAGGCAAATCAAAATGCAAAAGGATAAATTTTTCCGAGATATAGAAAATGTAAAACATCCTAATGAAGAATTAGTTAAAACTCATTGTAGTTACTGTGGGATGCAGTGTGGCATGAACCTTAGAGTAGATAAAAGTACAAATAAAATTATTGGTGTTGAACCTAGATATGACTGGCCAGTAACCCTGGGCAAGATGTGTCCAAAGGGTGTTACCGCTTATCAACAAACAAACCATGATGACCGAATTCTTAAGCCGTTAATTCGTGATGATGCTTCTTTGAAAGGAACTAAGGAAGGATTCCGTGAAGCAAGCTGGGATGAAGCGTATGATCTGATTGCTAAAAAATTTGGTGAACTACAAGAGAATTATGGTAAGGATAGTCTATCAGTCTTCAGTGGAGTATCAATGACAAATGAAAAATGCTATCTAACTGGTAAATTTGCCAGAGTAGCCCTAGGAACAAGGTATATAGACTATAATGGTCGTTTTTGTATGTCGAGTGCAGCTGGAGGATTCTTGAGAACATTTGGTGTTGACCGGGGATCAACCTTACCTTGGACAGATCTTCATGAAACGGACTGCTTATTCATTGCTGGTAGTAACACAGCGGAATGCCATCCAACCTCGATGTTTAGGATATGGGCTGTTCAAGAGCGTGGTGGCTATCTAATCATCGCTGATCCAAGAGAAACACCGATAGCTAGAAGAGCGGATGTTCATTTAGATTTGCGCCCTGGTACTGATTTGGCTTTGGCTAACGGCATTTTGAATCTATTAATTCAAAATGGTTATGCAGACGAATCGTTTGTTAATCAACACACAAATGGTTTTGAAGAAACTAAAGAGCTTGTAAAAGATTTTACACCGGAATACACAAGTATGATCACAGGTGTAGCAGTTGAAAAAATTGAAAAAGCTGCTGAGATATACGGAAAAGCTCCAAATGCAATTGTTATGTTTGCTAGAGGAATTGAACAACAACAAAAAGGTGTAGATAATGTTTCAGCATACACCAATATGGCTCTTGTTACAGGGAAGATTGGTAGACCAAAAGCTGGTGTTGCTACCTTTACTGGACAAGGGAATGGCCAGGGTGGTCGTGAACACGGACAAAAGTCTGACTTACTTCCAGGCTATAGAAAGATAACCAATCCTGAGGCTGTTAAAGCAGTTAGTAAGGTTTGGGGCATTGAACCAGAAGAAATGCCAAAGCCAGGTGTATCTGCTTATGAAATGTTTGAACTTATGGACAATAAAACAATTCGAGGCTTGTACTTACTTTGCTCGAATCCAGCTGTTTCGGCGCCAAACTTGAACTTTGTAAGAGGTGCACTGAAAAAATTAGATTTCATGGTATGTGGAGACTTCTTTTTATCTGAATCAGCTGAATATGCAGATGTAATTTTACCTTCTGTTTCTTGGTCTGAGGATGAGGGGACAGTGACGAATCTTGAGGGTCGAATTATTAAGATTAACAAAGCACAAGAACCTATTGGAGAATCAAAGCCTGACTGGCTGATGCAGGTTGAACTTGCAGAAAGACTAGGTAAAGGAAAGAATTTCTCTCACTTAAAAACAGCTAAGGATGTAGCGGATGAATTTAGGTTAGCTACTAAAGGCGGAAACGCTGACTACTATGGTGCAACTTGGGATAAGATCGATGAACAAGACGGTGTGTTTTGGCCTTGTAAGGATAAAGATGACAAAGGAACTCCACACATGTTTCTTGATAAAAAGTTTTATCATCCGGACGGCAAAGCTAAAATCTGTGCACTTCCATATCGACCACCAGCTGAGGAACCATGTGAAAAGTATCCACTAAGGTTAACAACCGGTCGGGTAGTCTATCACTATTTATCTGGGAATCAAACGAGAAGAATTCAGTTCCTTAATGATATGTGTCCAGACCCATATGTTGAAGTTCATCCAATTACAGCTGCGAAATATGACATCAAGCATGATGAATTTATTCTCCTTTATACGCGTAGAGGAAAAGCTAATTATAAAGTGAAAATCACAGAGGCAATTAGAGAAGATACTGTATTTGTCCCTTACCACTTTGGACATGATGAATCAATTAATCTATTAACAATTGCAGCATTAGATCCAATGTCGAAAATGCCCGAGTTTAAAGCTTGTGCTGCTCAAATAGACAAACTTAAATCTGGGAGTGTGCTCTAAATGACTTTTAGTATTGTTGAACCAAAGGATAAAGATGTGCAAAAAAGAAGAAAATTGTATATGGAACTTGAGAACTGTATTGGCTGTAGAGCTTGTCTTGCTGCCTGTACACAGTGTGGCGGACATGAAGAAAGAAATAGAAACTATGTCTACGATGTCAATCCATTAGTAAATAGGCAAACAATGCCTTTGATGTGTTTACACTGTGTAGATCCTGCTTGTGCAAGAAGCTGTCCTGCTCAAGCAATTCAAATCCATGAGTCAGGTGCTGTTTTATCAGCGATGGTAGAGAAATGTATTGGCTGTCAAAACTGTACGATTGCTTGTCCATATGGAATTCCTAAGTTTGATGAAGAAGAAAACCTAATGTACAAATGTGATCTTTGCATTGACCGTACTAAAGATGATATTCCACCAATGTGTGCGAGTGTATGCCCATCAAACACGTTGCAGTGGCTTACAGAGGACGAAATTGCAGATAAAAAACAAGCCACTGAAGTTGGTAACGATAAGTGGGTAACAAGTATGCCTTACCTTGAAGGTGAAACACATGTAACAGTTAATCTTCCGGGTGTACTACAAGGGACAGTGAAACTGTTTTAGGGGGATAATCAAGTGACTACTAACAAAAACAATAGTGTTCCAAAAAAAGATGACAATTACACACATAATATTAATAGAAATAATGAACGTTCTTTAGATCGACGAGGATTTATGAAAACATTAGCGGGTGCTGCAGGGGTTTTCGCAGTAGCCTCCCTTCCTTGGGGGGCACTAGCCGCTAAGGAACTAATGGGACTCGCAGATAAAGAATATCCACATCAAAAAATAACAAATGTAAACGATATTGCGGTTGGAGATTCGGTTGAATTTCACTTTCCTAGTGAACATGATAGTGCTGTGTTGATTCGTTTAGAAGAAAGTAAATATGTAGCCTACCAAAATGCTTGTACACATTTGAGATGCCCTGTTTATTGGGTGAAGGAACAAAAGGAAATGGTATGTCCTTGTCATCATGGAGTATTTGATGTTAACACGGGTGCTCCAACTGCTGGTCCACCAAGAAGGGCACTTCCTGAAATTGTAGTACATGTGGAGGATGGTGCAATATTTGCGGTGAGGGTGAAACGTTATGAAGCGTAGTTATTTTGGAGTGATTATACTTTGTATTACTTTAAGTATGAATATTGTCTTTACTCAGTTACTAGTTCACCAATATTACCACGAAAATTATATAAACGTACTAATATATATGACTTGTAACATTATCTTATTTCCTGTTGCTATATTTGTTTATAAAAAGGAAAAAAACAAAGGGGGCGCTAACTATGAAAAAAAGTGAGACTTACTTGGATTTTTGCTTCATAAGGGAAAAATCAGGTCAACTTGCAACTGAAGTTCAATCGGCATTTGAGCAGCTTTTTAAATACGAGCGTCTCCATTGGTATTTAGATGAAAAAGAAGAAATGGAAGCTGAAATAGTTGTAGCAGAAGTCAAGGGCATGAGTAGATGGTTATCAGAACAAGAAGTTATTGATCATTTAGAGGAAAATGCAAGTGAAAATTTTTGGTCAATGCTACAAGGTTATCAATTTCAAGTACTTCCTGTAATGAAGGGGTGTTAATTATGTCTACTGTTAAGAAAAGTGATCTAGAAAAATATATTAATTCTCCTGTCCAAGTTTGTATCCATGGGAAAGAAGGAGAAGACAGGGCACCTTGGATTGATAGGCAAATAAGTCAGTTAGCACTTTGTCCGGATCAGACTCATTTACGCATTTATTTTGATAAGCACTTTTTTTTCGCCGTTCCTTTGGAAAGTAAAGTTGATCAAAACGAACAACAATGGTCTGCTTATGACAAGAATGCAGAACTATATTATGTAATTAGAAGTGAGGAGAAAATAGAATGATTAAAAAAATACAACTCCCATTGCAAACAATGAATCTTACCGTAGGTTTTATGGTTTGGGTAATTCTTTCATCTTTACTATCATTTATTATAGAAGACATACAAATTACCCCACAGCAAGCTGCTTGGGTTACAGCAATACCAGTAATATTAGGATCCATTCTACGAATTCCAATTGGCTATTATACTAATTTAATTGGGGCAAGAACAGTTTTCATTATTAGTTTTATTCTTTTACTTCCGCCCGTTTATTATATAAGTATTGCCAATTCATTTTTGGACTTAGTTATTGGTGGACTATTTATCGGTATCGGTGGTGCTGTATTCTCTGTTGGGGTAACCTCTTTACCTAAGTATTACTCAAAAGACCGTCATGGTTTTGTAAATGGAATCTATGGTGTAGGTAATCTAGGAACAGCTCTTACGGCATTTGCTGCTCCAGTAATCGCGGCTAGATTCGGATGGTCAGCAACAGTACAGTTTTATATGGTTCTACTTGGTATTTTTATACTAGCTAATATTTTCCTAGGTGACAAAAATGAAGTTAAAGTAAAGACACCTTTAATTCAACAAATTAAAAGTGTTTATAAGAACGAAAAGTTATGGATTTTTTGTTTGTTTTATTTCATAACATTTGGCTCGTTTGTTGCGTTTACAGTTTACTTACCTAATTTCCTTGTAACAAATTTTAATCTAGATAAGGTAGACGCCGGAATAAGAACTGCAGGGTTTATTGCTGTTGCTACTTTCACACGTCCACTAGGTGGATGGCTTGGTGATCGATTTAATCCATTAGTTCTACTTATGTATGTATTTGGTGGCTTTACTGTAGCTGCAATTTTGCTATCATTTGCTCCATCTATTACTTTATATACTGTTGGTTGTTTGTCGATAGCAGTTTGCGCCGGTGTTGGAAATGGCGTAGTCTTTAAATTAATGCCGTTATACTTCAATAAACAAGCAGGAATTGCAAACGGGATCGTAGCTGCAATGGGCGGACTTGGAGGGTTTTTCCCACCACTTATACTAACTACTCTTTATGACTTGACTGGGCACTATGCAATTGGATTTATGGCTTTGTCTCAGGTAGCACTAGCGAGCTTAATTATTGCGATGTGGATGTATTACCAAGAGAAGCTCACTTTATCACATCAGGTCATGGAGACAACTCCTTTAGGGATGATGGTTACGGACAAAAATGGTAAAATTGTTACTATCAATCCAGCTTTCACCAAACTTACTGGTTATGACGCTGAGGAGACAATAGGAAATAGTCCAAAAATGCTTAGCTCAGGGAAACAATCAAAAGAATTCTATCAAGATATGTGGAATAATTTAAAAAATAATGGATACTGGCAGGGTGAAATTTGGAACAAAAGAAAAGATGGTAGGCATTATCTTGAGTGGTTAACAATTAATGCTATTAAAGATGATGCGGAAGAAGTCATTCAATATGCTGGCGTATTTAGCGATATTACTGAAAGCAACGGCATAACTAAATCACATCAAGCTAATACAAAAAAAAGAATAGTGAATTAAAATTGCCAATCGTTTATATAAAACAACTGAAGGAAGTCTGACATACAGTTTAGGGCTAAGTGACTTCCTTTCAGGTTTGTTCATTGTTTATAAACCAGCTAGTGCATTAAGGGGGGAGGATAGACTATTATGGAGCTTAAAGATATAAATCACGCCAGTACGTATATCATTCAGTCACAAGAAGAGGAAATAAAACGGATTGCTCTTGAGCTCCATGAGGGTATTAGTCAAAACCTATATAGCTTATACACAGGTTTAGAGTTTATACAGTCTGGCATAGGGCAGCCACATATACAAGCTTACACAAGGGAATTAACAGAATTAGTCAATCGAACGATTAAAGAAGTAAGACTATTGTCTGTTGAACTCTATCCTTCTACACTAATGACACTCGGATTAAGTGCTGCTCTTAAAAGCTATATAAAGTTGTTTACTTCAACATTTGGAGTCATAATTAATATTAAAACTGTTGGTATTGAACGAAATGTATCTGAAGAAAAAAGTTTGGCGGTATTCAGAACATGTCAAGAGGCTTTGATCAATATAGCTAAATACGCTGATACTTCCGAAGCGAACTTATCTTTTACATGGGAAGAAGAATCATTAAGGATAGTCATTGATGATATTGGGCTGGGTTTTGATGTACAAGAAGCGATAGATAGAAAACTATTTAAGGGCATAGCAGCGATGAAACAGCGGATGATTATTGCAGGTGGTGATTGTCATCTGTCTTCTAGTCTAGGCAAGGGAACAAAGGTAACGATTGTTTTGCCTATTCGGGAATTAGGAGGGGTGTAGAGTGATAAAAATCCTATTGGTAGATGACCATGCAGTTGTTCGGATGGGGCTAAAGGTATTACTAAACGCTGTACCCGATATGGAAGTAGTCGGAGAAGCATCTGAAGGTAATGAAGGTATAGAAAAAGCATTAGAATTAACACCCGATGTTGTATTAATGGATTTAAGTATGCCGCACGGGAAAGATGGACTGTCTGCTACTTCTGAATTAAAGAAACGTTTAGCGGAAACAGCCATCTTAATATTGACGATGCATGATGATGAGGAGTATTTATTCAGGGCTATTCAAGCTGGAGCTTCAGGATGTGTTTTAAAAAGTGCTCCACATGAAGAGCTTATTAACGCAATTGAATCTGTGTGTAATGGAAATGCCTATCTTCATGCTGCAGCAACCAAGCGATTAATGGAAGAATATTTGGGGTCAGTGAAGAATGACGGGTCTGACAACTATCAGTTATTATCCGACCGCGAAAAGGAAGTATTAACTTTAATTGCTAAAGGATATTCAAATAAGGATATTGGTGAGCAGTTGATTATTAGCGTGAAAACAGTTGAGACACATAAAAGTAATCTAATGGATAAATTACAAATGAAAACAAGGCCAGAACTTGTTTCCTACGCTTTAAAGAAAGGCTTGCTAGGTTATGGAATGTAAAAGGAATAGCCCTAATAATGATGATTTAGTAAACTCGTTTTTGTTAGAATGTAATTTATTGAGAGAAAACATTTCTTGTGATTTTACTGGAATCGCTATACAAAAACCTGACGAGCTGGATATTGTATGGCCATATGTTAGTGGAAACAGAAATGAGAAGTACAAATATCTTACGGTTCGTTATGGAAAAGGTATTGCTGGAAAAGTTATTTCAACCGGAAGTCCAATGACGATAGCATCGTTTCCGAATAATATTATTGGTAGATCTACAGATTACCCAATTATGTTAGCCGAAAAGCTCTTATCTGCCTATGCATATCCATTACAATTTAAAGGGGTACCTAAGGGTGCTCTTCTAATCGGTTTCCGAGACTCACGTACTTTTAGTCAAGATGACAAAGATAAGGTGCAAACAACAGTACAGAAGGTGGAAGCTTTGTTAGCTTCCAATTATTTCGGGCGCTAGGAGGAGAAACTGAAGCTATGACAAAGTCAAATCCTAATACCATTTTGAACAACAGTGAAACTCCTGGAGATGCAACCATTATCGTTGATAAAGTTGGCGTAATCCAAACGGTTAATCCAAAAGCTATGCAACTACTCCATCTTGAAGTAAGTGATTTTCTTGGTGAAGCAATCCAGGATCTTATGCCTGATTTAGATCTTTTCTTGGTTAAAGAAGGAAAAACCTTTCAACATTTTGCGGAAAATAAACAGGGTAAGTCAATTCCTTTATTTGTACGTAAAAGTACCTTTTCACTTAAGGGAGAGCATTATTCAATCATTGTTATCCAAAGGAGTAACGACCATTCTTATTTAGGGATGGAGCCTCAAAGGGTCTCAGACGAATTACTCGACATGAAATATGCCCTTGATCAATCAACAATCGTAGCGATCACAGACCAAACCGGTAAAATCACCTATGTAAATGATAAATTCTGCGAAATTTCTCAATATTCGAGTGAGGAATTAATTGGCCGGGACCATAGAATTATCAATTCTGGGTATCACTCAAAAGAATTTATCCGTAATCTGTGGCGAACAATAGCTAACGGTGAAGTATGGCATGGTGAGATTAAAAACAAGGCCAAAGATGGAACCTATTACTGGGTGGATACCACAATCGTACCCTTCTTAACTAATCAAGGAAAGCCATACCAGTATTTAGCAATTAGAAAAGAAATCACAGAATACAAGCGTGTTTTGAATGAATTAGAAAAGTCTATCCAAGAATTAGTAGATATTAAATTCGCATTAGATGAGTCTTCGATTGTAGCAATAACAGACCAACAAGGAAAGATTACCTATGTTAATGATCAATTTGTCAAAATTTCTAACTATTCTAGGGAAGAATTAATTGGAAATTCACACACTTTAATCAATTCGGGCTACCATCCTAAATCCTTTTTCAAAGAGCTTTGGAAAACAATTGGTAATGGCAATGTCTGGCATGGAGAAATTAAAAATAAAGCAAAAGATGGTTCTTATTACTGGGTGGATACGACAATTGTCCCGTTTCTTAATGAAAATGGAAAGCCTTATCAATATTTAGCCATACGGTTTGAAATAACAAACAGAAAACAAGTGGAAGAAGAATTGAAACATACGATGACTCGAATTATTAACGTTCAAGAAGATGAGCGAAAGAGGTTGTCCCGTGAGCTACATGATGGGATAGGACAGAATTTATATAGTCATCTGATAACTATTAACCGATTAGCTAACGAGATAGAACACCCTCTACACGAACAAATGGTTAGAGAAGCAACAGAATTAATTGAAGAAATCCGAGATTTTTCTTGGGAACTCAGGCCTTCTGTATTAGATGATCTAGGACTTGTTCCAGCGATTCGATCTTTTTTGAATCGTTTTTCCGAGAACTATAATTTTGATGTTGTTTTTGAATGTTTCTTAGAACGAAGATTGAGTAACCAAATTGAGATAACAATTTACCGAATTATTCAAGAATCACTGACAAATGTGCGTAAGTATGCTGAGGTTCAGCAAGCTTCCGTTACAATCCGAGAAGTAGAAAACGTAGTTCGAGTAATGATTGAGGATGCCGGCAAAGGATTCATTAAGGATCGGTTAACTTCAGGTGTAGGATTGATTAGTATGGAAGAAAGAGCACGTTCTGTAGATGGAGAGCTTCAAATCAAATCGATACCAGGAAAAGGGACAACAGTTGTTTTAGAAATCCCCCGAGATTAACTAATTCTTACGCTAATTTAGTAATTTATAGCAAACATTTAAATATGTTATGATAGGATAAAACGTTGCTACAAAAGTTTTGTGGTGGCGTTTTATCTTATCACTACATTAAAAACAAAAAAATTATAGATTGAATAATATGTTTTTTAATAAGAAAAAAATAAGGAGAGATCATCCCATGGCAAACTCACCTTTACAAGATAAACTTGGACGCCCACTGCAAGACCTACGGATTTCAGTAACAGATCGTTGTAATTTTAGGTGCACGTATTGCATGCCTAAGGAAATATTCGGAAAAGATTTTCAGTTTATGCCTAAAGAGCATCTGTTAAGTTTTGAGGAAATTGAACGTCTTGCATCTATTTTTGTTGAACTAGGAGTTAAGAAAATCAGATTAACAGGTGGCGAGCCACTGTTACGGAGAAATTTACCGGACTTGATTAAAAAACTTGTAGCAATTGATGGCTTGGAAGACATAGGTTTGACTACTAATGGGTTCTTGCTTGAAAAAATGGCAGGTCAACTAAAAGAGGCAGGATTAAAGCGGGTAAATGTTAGCTTAGATGCTTTAGATGATAACCTGTTTAAATCGATAAATGATAGTGGTGTAGGTATAGATCGCATCTTGAAAAGTATGAAAAAGGCCCAAGAGGTTGGATTAGAAGTAAAAGTCAACATGGTAGTGAAAAAAGGCATGAACGATAATGAGGTAGTTCCAATGGCTAAATATTTTAAAGAGCAGGGAATTGCACTACGTTATATAGAGTTTATGGATGTTGGTCAGCATAATGGTTGGAACTTTGACAAGGTTATTACAAAAAAAGAACTGTTTGATCAACTGTCTAACGAATTTGAGCTTGAGCCGATGGATCCTGCCTATGTTGGTGAAGTAGCTAAGAGATACCGCTATAAAGGAACCAATACTGAGGTAGGTTTTATTACATCAGTATCTGAATCTTTTTGTTCTACCTGTACGCGAGCGAGAGTTGCTGCTGATGGTAAGTTCTACACGTGCTTGTTCGCGGCTGGTGGATTCGATTTAAAAGAGGTACTTCGTTCAGGTGCTAGCGATGAAGAAGTGAAAGCTGCGATTGTACCTACATGGAAAAAAAGAAGTGATCGCTATTCAGATGAGCGAACAGAGGAAACAGCAAAAAACAGGAAAAAAATAGAAATGTCTTATATTGGCGGATAGAAATACCCATTTGAACTAGTTAGAACGGGAAAGGGAGTTTAAAAAGTGACTGAGCGATACTCTCGTCAAGCTTTATTTAAGCCAATTGGTGGCAAAGGGCAAAGCAAAATAGAAAATAAGCACGTGTTGATTGTTGGTTGTGGTGCTTTAGGATCCGCTAGTGCTGAAGCACTTGTCCGTGCGGGGATAGGCAAACTCACGATTGTTGATCGGGACTATGTTGAATTTAGTAACCTCCAACGGCAGCAATTATTTGTTGAGAATGATGCAATTGATCAAATTCCGAAAGCAATAGCTGCCCAAAAAAGGTTAGCAGAGATAAATTCGAATGTAATCATCGATGCCCATGTGATAGATGCAACAAGTCAATCTCTTACTCCTTTATTAGACACCATTGACCTCCTAATTGACGCTACCGATAACTTTGATATCCGTTTTACAATCAATGATCTGCTTCAGTCCCACAACATACCTTGGATTTTTGGATCATGTGTTGGAAGTACTGGAATGAGCTATACCATCCTTCCAGGCCAAACACCCTGTCTCCATTGTTTACTAAATGTTACTAGCTTGTCTGGCGCAACTTGTGACTCCGTTGGTATTATATCACCGGCAGTTCAAATGGTGGTCGCACATCAAATGACTGAGGCCTTCAAGCTACTAGTAGAGGATCATCAAGCATTGAGAAGAGGCCTCGTTATGTTTGATTTATGGAATAACCACTATCAAACAATTAATGTGGAGCGGGCCAAAAGAATCGATTGTCCTTCTTGTGGGGCCAATCCAACTTTTCCATATTTGGATTATGATACACAGACAAAAACGGAAGTATTGTGTGGAAGAGATACTGTACAAATACGCTCTAATCTTGATATTCAATTGGAGGATTTAGCTTCTAGACTGAAGAGTGTGGGAAAGATAAATTTAAATCCTTTCCTATTATCTATTCAGTACGATAGTTACCGAGTGGTGTTCTTTCGCGACGGTCGAACATTTGTCCATGGAACAAATTCAATTGAACAAGCAAAAAAAGTTTATTATAGGCTGGTAGGATAGGGAGGACAATCATGGTTGAGAGAAGAAAACCAATTAAGGTAAATGATGCAGTGGACCGTGTAATGAAATTTGCAGTTTCTGGTAGTGTGAGTTATCTATCAATTGAACAAGCGTATGGACATTTTCTAGGTGAAGACCTGGTTGCTGATCATGATGTTCCTTCTTTTGATCGTTCCCCTTATGATGGCTTTGCCATTCGATCAATAGACACAAAAAATGCTTCTCATACCAACCCGTTAACTTTAGAAGTAGTTGGTGAAATTGGAGCGGGTAGTTTATTTGAGAAAACAGTAGGTGAAGGACAAACAGTTAGAATTATGACTGGAGCACAGATTCCTGCCGGTTGTGATGCAGTAGTAATGCTGGAATTAACGCAGGAGTTCGAAAAAGATAGCAAACCACATATTGAAATTAAACGAAGCTTCAATCAAGGGGACAATATTTCATTTACGGGTGAGGATACAAAAAGTGGCACTGTTCTAGCAACAAAAGGTACCTATATAAACCCTGGTATCGTTGCATTGTTAGCAACTTTTGGTTACAAAGATGTTCCTGTTAGTAGCAAACCCAAAATAGGGGTAATTGCTACTGGAAGTGAATTACTTGAAGTGGATGAGGCACTACAACCAGGGAAAATTCGCAATAGCAATGCATACATGATTGTTTCACAGATCGAACGTGCAGGTGGACAACCGGTCTATTTAGGTCAATTCAGTGATGATCTATCAACTTGTTATACTCAAGTAAAAGATGCGCTTAATAAAGTGGATTTTTTAATCACTACAGGCGGTGTTTCCGTAGGCGACTATGATTATTTACCTGAAATCTATCAAATGCTCGGTGCCAATGTATTGTTCAATAAAGTCGGGATGCGCCCAGGTAGTGTAACGACAATTGCAGAGAAAGATGGGAAGCTACTTTTTGGTTTATCAGGTAATCCATCAGCATGCTATGTAGGATTTGAATTATTTACAAGACCAATTATTCGGACTTATTTGCATTCAAACCACCAGTGCCTTCAAAAAGTTTCAGCTACACTTGGAGCTGATTTTCTTAAGCCAAATCCTTTTGACAGATTCGTGAGAGGATATTTATCTTATGACGAAGGTAAATTAACCGCTACTCCAGCTGGTTTAGATAAATCCAATGTTGTGTCTTCGTTAGGAATGGCAAATGTTTTGATTCTTTTACCTGGAGGAACAAGAGGTTACAAGCGAGGAATGAATGTTAAAGTAATCTTATTAGAGGATCAAACAGGTACTACACTGGAATCATTTTTATCTGATTAACTTTAAACGTGGATGGGAAGGAGTCGTATTATGAAAGAGGAACTATTTGAAATCGTAGATCACCCCATTCAACTAGAAAACCTAATCAAAAAGGTTGAGAGTAGGAATGCTGGAGCCATAACAACTTTTATAGGTACTGTTAGAGAATGGACGAAGGGAAAACGAACAGTCTATCTAGAATATCAAGCCTATAAGCCTATGGCTGTAAAGATGTTAGCAACCATAGGTGAAGAGATACAATCGAAGTGGCCGAATACGATCGTTGCAATCACTCATCGAATTGGACATTTGGATATATCAGATGTTGCGGTTATTATTGCGGTTTCTTCTCCGCATAGAAAAGCCGCTTATGAAGCCAATGAATACGCAATTGAACGAATCAAACAAATTGTACCTATATGGAAGAAAGAGCATTGGGAAGATGGAGAAACTTGGTTGGGTGACCAATTAGAGAATGTTCCATATCATGATGGAAAACCACATATAAAGGATGAAAAAGATGATTAATGTACTTCTATTCGCACACCTCCAAGAAGAAGCTGGACAGGATCGCCTCGAAATAGATGAAGAAGGTATGAGAGTAGACGAATTTAAACAAATGTTAGAGGATAGATATAAATTTACCCAATTGGATCAAGTGATGGTTGCAATAAATGAAGAATTTGCATTCAACAATGATCTGATTAATAGCGGTGACACTGTAGCTTTAATACCACCAGTTAGTGGTGGCTGATTAAGAATTGATTATACCAATTCGATCGTTTCTAATAGGAGTGAAAGTATAGTGAAAACTGTACAAGTAGTTGGATACAAAAATAGCGGTAAAACAACGATGTCGAGTTTTATTATTGAGAATTTAACTAGACATGGATTGGAAGTTGCAGCACTTAAACATCATGGACACGGAGGCGTGCCAACAAGCTTGGAAGATAACGATAGTGCCAAACACCATCAAGCTGGTGCAGTGATGTCCGGTGTACAAGGTGAGGATATTCTACAGTTAACTGTTCGAAAAGAAAGATGGAGCATTGAGCAAATCGTAGCTTTCTATTCTATTATTAATCCCGAGGTTTTAATAATAGAAGGATATAAAAATCTTGATTTCCCGAAAATAGTGATGATCCGATCCGAAGAAGACCTTCATTTATTGGATACACTTACAAACGTTAAAGCAGTTGTAACTGATATGCATATTACAAACCAACATCGATACCAAGTGTTTACTTCTGAACATAAAATGGCTCTTATCGAGTGGTTACTGACACATCTAAAAAGTTGAGTCTAAACTTGACCAGTCTCTTTTGAGGTCTATATAAAAAATGGATATGCAAGCAAAAGGAGTGCCAAAAGTGACAGTTTCATATACAGGTATTATTATTGCCGGGGGTCAGTCAAGAAGGTTTGGTTCACCCAAAGCATTTGCTAAACTAGAGGGAAAACCACTTTATAGTTATTCTATCTCGATATTAAACAAATATTGTTCCAGTATTGTACTAGTTACGAATTCTTCATTAGAGCAATCGTTTAAACAAGAAAACCTAGCGGTACAGGTGATTCAAGATATTAAGAAATATCAAGGGCAAGGACCTCTTGCAGGAATTTTTTCAGCGATGACTAAAGTTACAGACGAGTGGTATATGGTTTTACCGATAGATGTTCCTTTCATGCAGGAATGGGTAATTGAAGAATTAATCTATCAACTGGATGATTCCTATGAAGCTATTGTTCCTGTGGTAAATGGAAAAAAACAACCATTAGTTGCGCTCTATCATCAGAGCTTGAGGAATCGAATTGAAGAAAATTTGCAGCAAGGGAAACGCTCACTTGATCAATTATTAACTAACGCTAAAGTTAAGTATTTAACGAATATAGAGGATGAAAATCCTTTTATTAATATAAACCACCGCGAGGACTTTCCGGAATAAAAAGAATGTACGTTGAGTTGGAGAGAGGATCTATGAACAAAGTATCTAAATCATTACTTATCTTCTTTGGAACATTATTCTTAGTTTTAGGAGTAATTGGCGTGATTCTACCACTTGTCCCTACTACTCCGTTTTTGCTACTAGCAGCTTATTTTTATGGCAGGTCATCAATCACTTTAAATAATTGGCTGCACAATAATAAAATCCTTGGTAAATATATTAGTCAATTTAAACAAGGTCATGGTATTCCATTAAAAACAAAGGTTAAAGTCCTAATAATACTTTGGTCAAGCGCACTTTATTCAATCTTTTTCGTTATAAATAGTCTTGTTATTTCCGTTGTCTTACTCATTATTTTTATTGCGGTGTCTTATTATATATTATCACTTAAAGCAACGGATGTTTCAGAAGAAACATAAAAATCCTAAGTGTCTTCTTGACGACTTAGGATTTTTATTATGACTAATTTTGACTATTTAATCGACATCTCTATCGTTAGCCGCCCCGTGAGCTAATCTACTCGAAGCAGCTGCCGCTATAGCGCCAACAATATCATCTAAGAAGGTATGGCAACTTCCACTTGACTTATCATTTAACTTTTCAAGAATTCCGGGTTTTTGTTTATCAATGTAACCATAGTTAGTAAAACCTATTGAACCGTAAACATTAACAATTGAAAAGGCAATAATTTCATCGACTCCATATAAACTTTCATCTCTTTCAATAGTATCTTGAAGTGGTTGCTCCAGTTTTTTTTGTTCTGCAAGTACATCAAGCTGTATTCCTGTTACAATAGCATTTTGAACTTCACGCTTCATTAAGACACGATCAACGTGATGACGGCAATCATCCATGGATAGATTATCATGGTATTTACTTTGCAAATAATAAACAAGGTCTGCAATGTCATCAATAGTAACACCGCGTTCCTCTAACCAATTTCTCGCTTTTGTCTCCAGTACTGATTGATTCGTAATTTTATCCATATTCTTTTACACACCCTATTTTTAGATTTTCTATTACTAATTATACCCTTACTTGATGATGATGAATCTAAAAAAATGGTTCAATTTTATAATTCTGAACATAGACTTTACAAAAACAGTTGTTACATTAAATAAATCGCATAATTCACTAATCTAGGATTTGAGTAAGTTGAAGGGATTATGTGTTTAGAACAGAAAAAACAACCTAGATTGATTATAAACCATTTGCAAGCTATGGCCTAAACAACCCACAGAAGATTACGTGAGGAATCTCGAAGGGAGAGAAAAGTCTTGGATGAATTATTATCACAATATGTGCCGAATTTTTATGGCTCAAGGACAACAATAGATGGATTCAATGGATATATAAATGGTGATACTGGTTATTTTATCATTCCTGAGCCAAACAATGAAGAGGTACATTATGAACAAAAAGTAATAAGTGATTTCCTTATAAACAGTGGAGTGGATAATATAGCAACACCGTTGTTCAGTCAACAAGGTCAATTAACTACTCGTATAGATAGTAAAGACTACCTTGTTTACATGGGACGAATTAGTAGAAGTAGTAGAACTTCTTCCTCTGCCCATACCCTGGCTTCATTTCACAAACTTGGCACAAATTATCCATATGAGCCAAACTATGTTTCAAGTTACGGACAGTGGAAAACCTTATGGGCAAGTAAAGTGGAGAGCTTTGAACAAATGTATGCTAGTCTATATCAAAAACGTCCTGTGTCAAGTTATCACCGTCTATTCATAGATACTTTTCCGTATCTAATTGGACTATCTGAAAATGCGATTCAATTTTTGCAGGAATCAGAAGCAGACAAAAGGTTTCATGAAAGTGACCGCCCAACTATCACTTTTCAAAGATATCAACATCAACTTCAAAAAGATATAATTTGGTCGCACGAGTTGGTTCATGATCATCCTGTAAGAGATTTAGCAGAACACATTCGCCCCTTTCTATTAGAAGAGGATCAAGCTTTTTTCAAAATAAAAACAGCGTTAAAGGAATACGAACAGGTTCAACCTCTATCCGTTTTTAGCTGGAGATTACTTTACGCCAGACTACTGTTTCCTATTCATTTATTTGACTTTCTGGAAAGTGGATTAGTAAGGAATGAACCTGAAAATCTGTACAATGAATATAAATTAAAACTTGAAAAGCAATCTAATTATGAAAGGAATCTAAAGAGATTCTTTAATGAGGTAGGAGTAGATACAAGGACTCTTAGCATTCCAGTATTGGATTGGTAAAATAATAAAAAAGATGTGTAAAAATATATTAAGTAACCAAACCTTAAAAGGAAATAACTTTTAAGGTTTTTCTCTTTTTTAGACCTACTGATAAGAAACAGTTTTTTATCGAATACTGTAATAAGAAATCTAATATTTTTGAAAATTAGTTATTTGTACCTTGATAATAGAGTAGTTCAACTGTATAATGTCCACTATAGATAAACACATGTACTCTTTAAACATACAGGGGGTAAGATAGAATATGAGAGAAATAAGTTTAGGATTATGTGGATTAGGGACAGTTGGAACAGGTGTAGTAAATATATTGAAAAATCACAAAGAAGAAATAAAATATAAACTAGGTTGTGAAATTGCAGTTAAAAAAATACTAGTCAGCGACATACATAAACAAAGAGATGTAGAAATTGATCCTAACTGGCTTACTACAGATCCCGATGACCTTGTTAATAACGAGGAAATTGATGTAATCATTGAGGTTATGGGTGGAATTGAAAATACTAACGTGCTGTTAGAGCAGGCACTAAAGAATAAGAAACATATTGTAACTGCAAATAAGGATTTAATGGCTGTACATGGTCAAAAGCTACTAAAGCTTGCAAAAGAAAATAATTGTGATATTTATTATGATGCGAGCGTTGCTGGGGGGATTCCAATTCTTCGCACCTTGTCTGACGGTTTAGCATCTGATCGTATTCAAAAGATAATGGGAATTGTCAATGGTACAACGAATTACATTCTCACCAAAATGACAGACGAAAAACTAGACTTCGAGGTTGTGTTGAAAGAAGCACAGGAATTAGGCTTTGCGGAAGCAGATCCTACATCTGATGTTGAAGGGTTAGATGCAGCTAGAAAAATGACTATCCTAGCTAACTTAGCATTTAAGATGGAGATTAGTCTTGATGATGTAGAAGTGTCAGGTATTAGTAACATTACCCAAGAAGATATTTCATTTGCTAGTAGTCTAGGTTATACAATTAAATTGATAGGTATTGCATCAATTAATAATGGAAAGGTAGAGGTTACTGTAGAACCAACTCTATTACCACAAGACCATCCATTAGCTCTAGTTAAAAATGAATATAATGCTGTTTATGTGTATGGAGAAGCTGTTGGAGAAACAATGTTCTATGGACCAGGCGCAGGTAGCCTACCTACTGCAACAGCAATAGTATCAGATTTGATGGAAGTTATTAAGAATATTCGTTTAGGGATTAGTGGGAATGCTTATGTTTCTCCGCAATATAAAACACAGTTAAAAGAAAATAGAGAGAAGTACACCAGTCGTTTCATACGTATGGAAGTGTACGATGAAGCTGGTACATTCCAGAAAATCACCAACGTTTTTTCTGAAGAAAGTGTTAGTTTTGCTAAAATACTACAACTTCCAGCTAGTTCAAAGGAAACAGCAGAAATTGTAATGGTTACTCATAAAATAAGTAAACAACAATTATTGAATAGTTTAGATAAGTTAAAAGGTTTATCTGTAGTCAAAGATATTATTAGCTATTACCGCGTAGATGGGGAGGAATAAATTATGTCATGGCAAGGGTTGTTATCTGAATATCAAGATCGGTTACCAGTGAATGAAAATACTCCTAAAATAACTTTACAAGAAGGAAATACACCACTAATTAAATTGGAAAAATTATCTGAAAAATTTTCGGTGAATGTGTACGCCAAGGTAGAAGGAGCTAATCCTACCGGTTCTTTTAAGGATAGAGGTATGGTACTGGCTATCGCTAAAGCAATGGAAGATGGTGCCAAAGCGGTCATTTGTGCTTCGACCGGAAACACATCAGCTTCTGCTGCTGCGTTTGCTGCCAGGGCTGGTCTAAAATGTATTGTCGTGATACCAGAAGGGAAGATTGCACAAGGAAAACTTGCTCAGGCAGTTATGTATGGAGCAGAAGTCTTTTCAATTGAAGGTAATTTTGACGATGCACTAAAAATTGTAAGAAAAATTAGTGAGAAAGAAGATATCACTTTAGTTAATTCAGTTAACCCTTATCGTATTGAAGGTCAAAAAACTGCCGCTTTTGAAGTCTGTGACACATTGGGTAAAGCTCCAGATTATTTGTTTATACCTGTAGGAAATGCAGGTAACATAACAGCATACTGGAAAGGGTTTAAAGAAAACCACGAGAAACAAAATACTGGACTTCCTAAAATGATGGGATATGAAGCTAGTGGGGCCGCAGCTATCGTGCATAATCGTATATTTGAAAAACCGGAAACAGTAGGCACTGCTATTCGTATTGGAAATCCTGCGAGCTGGCAAGGTGCTATTAATGCCAGAGAAGAATCTGGTGGGGCAATTGATGAAGTAACTGATGAAGAGATGATTGAAGCATACCAATGGCTAGCTGCAAACGAAGGGATTTTTGCAGAGCCCGCCTCTTGTGCATCAATTGCTGGTTTATTTAAAGCCCTGAAAAACAAACAAGTAGAGCCCGGTTCAACAATTGTTACAGTCTTAACTGGCAATGGCTTAAAAGACCCGAATACAGCGATCGATTATGCTAAAATAAAACCGCGAGTTTTGCCAAATGATGAAAAGAAAGTAGTTCAAGAAATCATGAGTAGTGTTTTGGTATGAGTTGGGTGATAACTGTCCCATCGAGTACTGCAAATCTCGGAGCTGGATTTGATTCTGTAGGTCTAGCCTTAAACTTATACCTTGAATTAAAAGTAACTCCTTCTGAGGAGTGGGAATTTGTACCTGTATCAGGACTGCTGCATGGTACACCTACAGATAAGCAAAACTTAATATATAAAATAGCTTTAATAACAGCTGAGAAATTTGGTATAAACGAGTTGCCTCCATGTAGGGTTGAAATGAGAAGTGAAATACCTTTAGCACGTGGCTTGGGTAGCAGTGCGACAGCTACAATAGCTGGCATCGAACTTGCCAATTTGTTATTGGAATTTAACTTTACTGAGGAAGAAAAATTAGATATTGCGACTGCTATTGAAGGACACCCAGATAATGTTGCACCTTCACTAATGGGTGGATGTGTAATTGGACATTTTGACTTTGAGGTGAATTGGACAAAGGTGCCTATTGATGGAATCACGTTTTTGGCAATAATCCCTGAGTTTGAGTTGATGACAGATAAAGCAAGAGCCGTTCTTCCTAATCAATTTAGCTATCAAGAAAGTGTTCTAGCAAGCAGTATAGCAAATGTTAGTGTGGCTGCTATCTGTCAACAAGATTGGCAATTATTAGGTAAGATGATGAAAAAAGATCGATTTCACCAGCCTTATAGAAAGCCTCTAGTACCGCATTATGAAGAACTAGAAAACTTCTTGGAGGGTGAAGTCTTTGGCACATTCTTAAGTGGAGCAGGTCCTACAATGATAGCAATCGTTGATGATTCAGTTGTAGAAAAAAATCTCCATATATGGAAAAAGCAATATTCCCAATTTGATTGGTTGCCATTAAAGGTAGAGAATGAAGGCGTAAAGGCTTTAAAATTAAATGTATCTTATTAAGATTAAATTAATATACTAAATAAATAAACACCCCTTCATCTTTGATGAAGGGGTGTAATATATTTTTAATGTTTATAATTTAAATTTAGAAGACTTGTTCAATTTCAATTACACCAGGAACTTCAGCCATAAGTGCACGTTCAATACCGGCTTTCAATGTGATTGTAGAACTAGGGCAATTACCACACGCTCCCATAAGACGAAGACGTACAATACCATCATCTACATCAACTAATTCAACATCTCCACCATCACGTAGTAAAAATGGACGTAGTTTGTTTAAAACCTCTTGTACCTGCTCGTTCATCATCCATCTTCTCCTTTCCTAATACACACTACTTATTATAGTTTGTTTCTTTAAAAAAATCTATCGGAATTACTTACTAAATTATATATTTCATTATTTTTATTTTATCTTTATTATGTCTTTTTGTAAAATATAAATAACTAAAACTAATTGGGGGAATTCTTTTGAAGAATCAAGAGGTAAAAGTAACCGTATATGGTGCGGAACAAATTTGTGCTAGTTGTGTTAATGCTCCGGGCTCCAGGGAAACATATGAGTGGTTGCAAGCAGCTATCTCAAGAAAATTCGAGTGTGCAAATATAAATTATGAGTACATCGATGTACACCAATCAGAAGTGAGTGTTGAGCATAAACAGATCGTTCAAAGGATACTTAACGATGATTTATTTTATCCGGTAGTATTGGTAAATGATGAAATTGTTGGTGAAGGGATCCCAAGACTTAAGATGGTTTACCAAGCGTTGGTAAACAAGGGTATTAAATAAAGGCTCTTTTCGCAATATTTGTTGCTTTTTAATTTCGTACTTGATATAAAAAGCGTCGTAACTACTTGTTGATTCGCGCTCCGGGCAGTCGCTTTCCGCGGGCAACGCTTCAACTTCCTCGGAAGAAAACCACTTCCAGCGGGATTTTCAGCCGTCGCTTTTCCCGCTGGAGTCGACTGCCCTACGCTCCAATCACCATCTTAATAGAACAATAATGAAAAAAAGATGGATATAGCGGAAAACTTACCAAAGTGTAGTTCCACATCTTAGAATAGCTTTGTATTCAAGAAGATAAAAATCCTTTTCACATATAACCATAGGTTTTATTCTTTGATAATCAGAACACTATTACCTGTGTAGGCAGAATATGTAGGCTCCTCGAAAATAAAGTTCAATTTTCTTCGTGAGTGTTGGTTCAGGAAGTTAATTCTAGTCTTGTGTAATCTTCAAGGTTGCTTGTTTTAATGTAGTAATCTAACAACCGAACTATACCAACGGAGGAAATACACGGAGACTCCTGCGGGATAAAAAGGCATAGTTGAGACCCCACAGTGCGTAGCACGAGGAGGCTCAACAGCCGCCCGCGGAAAGCGTAGTGTATTTCCGAAGTGGTGTAAGTTACGACGCAGTTTATAGTTAATGTGTCAAAAACAACAATCTGTGAGAAAAAATCCTAAATACAAAGGTAATAAAGACGAATGGATTGCTTTATTTACCTATGTATTATATCTTGAGTTTAGGGGAGTTCATCTTCATTTAAGTAAGAGGAGAGAATGATGAATCCAGTTATTGAATTTTGTATAAATAATATTGTTAGTGGATCTCAAAAAGCTAAAGAAGAACTGGAAAAAGACCCAGATCTTGATGTTATAGAATATGGTTGTACAAGTTTTTGTGGTATATGCTCTCAGACTTTATTTGCAATTGTTGATGGTGAGCCTGTAATGGCAGATACCCCTGATGAATTAGTTGAAAATGTTTACAAATATATTGAGGAGAATCCCCTATTTTAATAGTAATGCCATAGGTGATCTAATGGTCAAACCGTGGTATGCTCATGATCAATATTGTATTGAAGTTAAGTCAATTTAACATAAGGTCTCAGATTGAGGCAAAATCTAATTCCGGGGGTACTTCATGAAAATACCATTCACTAAAATGCATGGTTTAGGTAACAGCTATATCTTTTTGAATTTATTTAATTTTGAAATGGAAGATAAAGATCTCAGTTCACTAGCCATTGATGTTTCAAATGTGAATACTGGCATTGGCTCAGATGGCCTGATTTTAATTCATCCATCTAAGCAAGCTGATGTTGGTATGAGAATCTTTAACAAGGATGGATCTGAAGGTAAGAATTGCGGGAATGGCGTTCGGTGTGTCGCGAAATTTGCTTTTGAGAATGACCTTGTTAATGAAAAGATATTTACTGTTGAAACAAAGGCAGGTAATGTTACCGCTGAAGTCCATGTGGTAAATAAAGTTGTTGAGGAAGTTACAGTCGATATGGGGAAACCTATCTTAAAACGTTCAGAAATACCAATGGTTGGAGAAGATATTCCACAAGTAGTTATGGAAAACTTTGAAGTGAGCCACCATCCATTGCAAATTACTGCTGTTTCGATGGGAAACCCTCATGCAATTTTCTTTGTCGAGAATATTGACGAGGCACCATTATTTGAGTTAGGACCAATGATTTCCAATGATCAACGTTTTCCAGAAGGAGTAAATGTTGAGTTTGTAGAGGTTGTTTCGAATAAAGAAATTAACTTCTCTGTATGGGAACGCGGTTCAGGTGTTACACAAGCCTGTGGAACTGGTGCGTGTGCAGCTGTTGTAGCATCAGTATTAAATGGTCATATCCCAAAAAACACTTCAGTAGTTGTTCATCTAAGTGGAGGAGATTTAACCATTAAATGGACTGAAGATGGTCATGTATGGATGAGAGGTAAAGCAGAAACAACCGTTACTGGAGAATTCAAATGGAATCGAAATATCTAATTGGTTGTGTTTGATGTTTTACTCTATCCCTAGTATACTTGTGATAGTAATAGATGAGGAGGACACGAAATGGTTCTAAATATTACTGATAATGCAAGCCTACAAATAAAGGAAATGATGAAAGAAGAAGATCAAGAAACAGTTCGTCTGCGTTTTGGTGTAAAAGGTGGCGGATGTAGTGGATTGTCCTATTCGATGGGTTTTGATTATGATGTAAATGAAGAATTAGACATAGTTGAAAATATAAATGATATTCCTTTAATAATATTTAAGCAGGATATTCCTGTTATTGATGGAACAACAATTGATTTCAAACAAAACATGATGGGTGGCGGATTTACGATTGATAATCCGAATGCCGTTATATCATGTGGGTGTGGTTCTTCGTTTAAAGCGAAAGAAAGAGAAGGAACACCTGAAAATTGTTAATAAAAAGAAGCCTTGATTCATTTAGGACCAAGGCTTCTTTTTTATTATTTATTTGACTGGCCAATTGTAAGTTAATGAACAAATTTTCCTTTTTCCGGAATAGCGATTGTATCAAAGTGGTCAGCTAGTTTTTGCAATTCTTCTCTTAAAAAGACACCTTCCATTGGGTGACCATGTCCTGTAACGGCAATCTCTGGCTCTAATTTATTTAACTCTTTCACGGAGTTCCAGGCCGCATCCCAGTTTGTTGTAAAATATTTTGGTGGACCACTAATTTCTTGTTGTTGGGTAATAACCTTATACAATGATTCTTGTTTTACAGTAACAAAAGCGTCCCCAACAATTAATGATCGATCTGCGTCTCTAAATAATGAGACGTGACCTTTAGTGTGACCAGGAGTATGAATCCACCGCCATCCATCCATTCCAGGAATTGTACCGTCTTTTGGCAAAGGTTGGACATGGTTTTCTAAATTTATTCCATGATTAGGAAAAAAAGGTGACATCTTTGCAACTAGTCCACCATCAACGGAGGGATCACCTTCTGGATAGGAGGCTTTACCAGTTAAATATGGGAGTTCTAAATCATGTGCAAATACTGGCACATCCCATGTCTTAACTAAATCAATGATAGAGCCAACATGATCAAAGTGGCCATGTGTTAATATAATAGCTTTAGGACTTGCATTGTTACCAAAATGGTCTTCGGCCTGTTGGATTATTTCTGTTGATGATCTAGGCATACCCGCATCAACAAGCACAAAGCTATCTTTTGTGCCAATAAAAACTAAATTAACGATTTGATCAGTGTAACAGTAAATATCTGGTGCTACATTGAGTCCCATTCGATTAGCGACTGAAGTGACTGGTAAAATTCTTTCTTCGAATTCATTCTCCAATGATATCCCCCCAATATTATGATATCCATATCCCCCCTATAACAGGAGCAGTTACTTGGAACCAAATGCTACAAGCCACATGAAAAAAGGATTTACATAGGTAGCATTCCCAATTCTGAAGTAAGAATCGCTTTATCAAATAAAAGAATTTCCCAAAAAACAGTCCGTATCTGAATCATTTCAGATACGGACAAATAATTTAAATTTAAAACATACTTGTAGAATGTTTTGGCTGAACTCTAGCGTCTGGGTCAATGTATGCTTTAGCATTATTAACAGCTGTTGGTCCTTCTCCAAAACCTGCAACAATTAAATTTACTTTACCTGGATAGGTACAAATGTCTCCTGCTGCATAAATTCCAGGAATGTTTGTTTCCATCTTCGAATTAACAGAGATACTGTTTTTATCTATTTCTAGATCCCAGTTTTTAATGGGGCCAAGAGAGGAGACGAAGCCATAATTGACTAAGACTGCATCCACATCGATCAGCACTTCATTGTCACCTTTAACTTCCTTCAGTTTAACTTGTTCAATTTTATCTGTGCCTATTAGTTGCTCTGGGACATAAGGCGTCATGATGTTGACACTTGACTGCATTAAATTTTCAACACTATGTTCGTGTGCTCTGAAATCACTACGACGATGAACTAGAACTACTTCCTTGGCAATGGGCTCTAACATTAGTGCCCAGTCAACTGCAGAGTCTCCACCACCAAACAATACTACTCTTTTGTCTTTATATACTTCCATATTTTCCACAAAATAATGAAGATTTTTACCCTCAAACATTTCTGCGTTATCAACAGCTAATTTTCGTGGTTGGAATGCTCCATTTCCTGCGGTAATTATAACAGCTTTTGTGTAATGTACTCCTGAATTTGTTGTAAGCTTTAAAGATCCATCTCCTTGGCGTTCAACAGTTTCTACTGACTCATTAAGTACGATTGTTGGGTCAAATAAATCCGTTTGCTCCTTTAAGTTGTCAACTAACTTCTGAGCTCTGATTTTCGGAAATCCTGCTATATCATATATATATTTTTCCGGATATAGAGCACTTAATTGCCCACCAATATGCGGCAAACTCTCAACTATTTTTACACTAGCTTGACGTAACCCTCCATAAAAAGCTGTAAATAAACCAACAGGGCCAGCACCAATTATAGTAATATCATATATTTTATCGGACATGGATAATTCCTCCTATAATAGATAAACATTAAATATAACGATATTTATTTTAACACATTTTTCAGTTTGTATAATAGTGAACAGATTTAAATAATTAATTGCTAATTCTAAATATTCAATAAATATACTTAAGGGTTGAAAATTATAATAAAAAAGTCTAAGATTAGCAATAGGTTGAAATAGTACGAATTTGTGACATTACATAGTTATACGTGAAATGTATCACGAGGTTGCAGGTTATAAAATGGAAATAATAAATATAAAGATGGAAGTGAATTAGATGAAAAAACCAAACATTGTAATACTTGGAGCAGGATATGGTGGTTTAACGACTACTGTAAAACTACAAAAGAAATTAGGCGCGAATGATGCACAAATCACCTTAGTAAACAAGCATGATTATCATTATGAAGCAACCTGGCTTCACGAGGTTGCAGCAGGAACGATTAGTCCAGACCATGCACGCTTTGCTATTAAGGATGTAGTTGATTTAAGTAAGGTAAATTTTGTACAAGATACAGTAGTATCAATTCAACCAGATGATAATAAAGTTATCTTGGAAGACGGAGAATTAGAATATGACTATCTTGTTGTTGCATTAGGTTTTGAAGCGGCGACATTTGGGATTCCGGGACTATCGGAAAACGCATTTATGATAAACAATATTAACTCTTCTCGTTTACTTAGGGAGCATATTGATTATAATTTCGCCATGTATAACAATGAAATAGAAAAGAAGCAAGAACGTTTAAATATTGTTGTTGGAGGCGGCGGTTTTACAGGCATCGAATTTTTAGGTGAGCTTGCAAACCGAATTCCAGAGCTTTGTAAAGAGTATGATATTGATCGTGACAAGGTACGTATCATTAACGTTGAAGGTGCTCCTACAATATTACCGGGGTTTGATCCACAGTTAGTGGAATACACATTGAACTCGTTAGAAGCAAGGGGAGTAGAATTTAAAGTTGGTGCATTATTAAAGGGCTGTACTCCTGAAGGTATCGTTATAGAAAAGGACGGAGAACAAGAAGAAATTCCAACTTTCACAACTGTTTGGGCAGCTGGTGTTAGAGCGAATAGTCTTGTAGAGCAGTCTGGCCTTGAGCATAACCGTGGAAAAGTTGAAGTCAAACCTGATCTTCGTGCCCCTTCGCATGAAAATGTATTTGTTGTCGGAGACTGTGCTCTAATTTGGAACAAAGAAACAGAAAGACCTTATCCACCAACGGCGCAAATTGCTATGCAGGAAGCAGAGGTATGTGCGCATAATTTAGCTACTATTGTTAAAGGTGGAGACGAGCTTGAATCGTTTGAGTTTAATAATATGGGTACTGTAGCTTCGCTTGGCCATAATGATGCAATGGGCGTAGTTTTTGGTGATAAGAAGATATTTGGATGGTCTGCATCAATAATGAAAAAAGTTATAGATAACCGTTCTTTATTTAAAATAGGTGGAATCGGCTTAGTGCTTAAAAAGGGTAAATTCAATATCTTTTAAAGTTCTAAAAAGCAAAGGCAGAATAACTGTCTTTGCTTTTTTTGACTATAAATAATAAAATAGTTGTCGATAACCGTTCAGTTTTTAAATCTAGTCTCAACAATAGAAAGAACTAAGGGAGAGAAGAAATGTTACAGTTTATTGTTTCAATTGTCTTATTTTTTGTTTTGTTTTTTGGAATAGCCTTTATCCTAAATATGTTATTAAGACAGACATGGATTATGTCGTTTGTTTACCCGATAGTAATTATGCTTATTGTGGATGAGTTTCCACTATCAAATTATTTTAATAATCCGGGTTCAGCGTTCTCAACTGTTTGGTACAATCTTATTAATTTAAATGTATATGATATCGTGATTTTATTAGCAGGCTTTACCGGGACAATTGTCTCCGGAATAGTTATAAGAATGTTAAGAAAGAACGGTTATAGAATGTTTTAATACTTACCCAGTATTTTGAAATGTATAAAATGTTCCATTACTGGAAATGATGACACTCAGAGAGGTGTTATCAATAAAATGAAAAAATATAAGTATTTAAGACGACTGATAATGACTGTTTTGTTTTTGGGAGCATTTTTCACAACAATTTCATCAGTATCGAATGTTTCAGCAAGTGACGTCAAGAATGGTATATATGGAGGCACTGGTGATTTAGCAATTTATTCTACTTTTTCAGACCAACCAACTCGTGAAATTGCCTTATGGAAAAAGTCATTTAATCATCAAAAGGCTACGACAAGGTATATATCTAGTGAACAAGTAGAAGGTCCTAAGTCACTGGAAGAAGCAATTGATTTTGAACAGTACCCAACTGCATCTGTAACAGCTACTGGATACACTGCGGGTGTTGAGTCAACAGGTAAGACCCCTGACCATCCTGAGTATGGTATTACTTACTCTGGTGTGAAAGTAAAACGTGATCTTTATTCAACTATTGCTGCTGACCTTAATGTATATCCTATTGGTACTATCTTATATGTACCTGGATATGGCTATGGGGTAGTTGCTGATAAAGGTTCAGCAATTACGGGCAATAAAATTGATTTGTATTACCCTACTGTTAAAGAAGTGTATGATAAATGGGGTAAAAAACAAGTTGAAATTTATGTAATAGAAAAAGGCGAAGGAAAGTTAACTGAAGAAGTGCTTGTAAACTTAAATAAAACAGAAGCTCTTCAAGTCTTTCGTGAAGAAATACGAAAAAGTTAAATTATAAACCCCCGAAAAAAATATGTTTTTTCGGGGGTTTTTTATTGGTTTCTGTAATTGTTGAGTTTGGTTGGTCAAGCTTTAAAATAATGGATATAGGAGAAAAGCTAGGATAATTCCGGTTAGTCCCCCAAAAAATACTTCGATTGGCTGATGACCCAATAGTTCCTTAAGTTCTGCTCTTTTTTCATATTCCTTCTTTTTTGACCAGACTTTAGCTTCCTCGATAAAATAGTTAAAGTCCTTAACAAGCATATTAAGCACCACTGCTTGCTCACCGGCTTGTCTTCTAACACCAGTGGCATCAAACATAATAATAATACTAAACACACAGGAAACAGCAAAGATGCCTGATGAGAGCCCGTGCTCGATACCAATACCAGTTGTTACTGCTGTTACTGCTGCTGAGTGACTACTGGGCATTCCACCAGTACTAAAAGCTAATCCAGGCTTGAATTCCTTTGTGGCAATATAATGAATTGGAATTTTCACAAGTTGTGCAAAAGTAATACCTAAAAGTGCAGCCCAAAGAGGGAAATTTAAAAATAACTCCAAAACCGAACATCCTTTCTGCGACTAATTAATATATGTAGTTTTCCCTTTCAATTTTCAGTTAAAACTTACAAAATTAGTTCTTCGTTATTCTAAATTTTAAGCAAATGCTTAATGTAATTGTGTTTGATTATACCATAAGAGTTTAGTAGAAGGAATCAATTGACATGCAAGAGAAATAGCTTAAGGGGTGTCTCGTAAATTGAATCTAACAGAGGGAGTCTATGGATTTTGTGTCAAAAACAGTAAAACCAAAATTAAAAAGAACCAAAAGCAGTTGCTTCTGGTTCTTCTCATTATCACTTAATAGCAGTTTCAAGTGATACCTCAATCATTTCATTGAAAGTGGTTTGTCGTTCTTCTGAACTCGTTTCTTCACCTGTAAGAATATGATCAGAAACAGTCAATACTGACAGAGCCTGACGGTTAAACTTCGCGGCCAGTGTGTAGAGAGCTGTAGTTTCCATTTCAACCGCTAATACGTTATATTTAGCAAGTAAATGGAATAGTTCTAGCCCATTGTCTCGATAAAAACTATCGCTCGTAAAAACATTTCCTACTTTCAGTTCAAGTCCTTTTTCAATCCCAGTGTCGTATGCATTTTTTAATAACTGGAAATCGGCATTAGGTGCAAAATCAACACCTCCGAATACCATTCGATTCATTTGTGAATCAGTAGTAGAGGTTGATGCTAAGATTACGTCTCTAACTTGTACATCCTTTTGTATCGCACCACATGTACCAACTCGGATTAACTTTTGGACATCATAGCTTTGTATTAACTCATTTACGTAGATGGAAATGGAAGGAACACCCATTCCTGTTCCTTGAACAGATACCTTTTCCCCTTTATATGTACCTGTGTATCCATACATTCCTCTAACTTCATTGTAGCAAGTTACATTTTCTAAGAAGTTTTCTGCAATATACTTGGCACGAAGTGGATCACCCGGTAGTAATATTTTGTCTGCGATATCACCTGTTTTTGCCCCGATATGGACACTCATATTTTATAGCCTCCTAAAAACTGTTGTTTTACAGAAATAACGTATCATAACGATAGGTAGAACACAAATCTTGCTATGTATAGATTGTTAAACCAATCGTATAATAAAATACATAGATAGCAAAATTTCTTTTTAGTTTCTTAACGTTTACATTTCGTATATAATAGATTTAGTTAGTAATTTCACATAGGTAAGATTTTCATACTAAATAGTAATATATGTAAAATTTTAATGAAATCAAAGGGAGGATTTACAATGAAAGAAAAAAAATTTACTATTACAGATGATACAGGGATCCATGCAAGACCAGCAACTTTACTTGTTAATAAAGCAGGTCAATACGAGGCACACATTGAAATGCATTATAATGGAAAAACAGTTAACTTAAAATCTATTATGGGTGTTATGTCTCTAGGTGTTCCAAAAGGTGCAGAGATTGTAGTTACAGCTGACGGTAGTGATGAGGAACAAGCTTTACAAGGTGTAGAAGAAACGATTAAAGAGCATCTTGGAGAGTAATAACTATACTTAAATTTAATCAAAAGCTAGAGATGCTTATGCTCTAGCTTTTTTGCATATAGGGTTTTGAAACCATACGAACTTTGAACTTCTTATAAAGACCACGCACAATTTTATATCATTTAAGTTATACTAGTATGAAGACTATTTAAAAACGTGTATTCAGAGGTGTATATCAATGAAAATTTCCGTATCACAGTTACCTGGAATTGGACAAAAAATTTCGTTGCAAACAGCAGAAGAAAGTATGCTAGTGGTAATTGTTCATCATACAGGAAAGAGAGAACTTTACTTTTTTGATGATGCAGATAGTGACGAGGCAGATTTCGCAATGGATTTAACCCCAGATGAAACGAGAGAGCTTGGTGCTCAACTACTCGGTGCTACCTATCAACCAGTAAATTCTGATCAACTAAAAATGTTTAAAAAGCAAATAGTAGTGGATTATATCAAGTTAAGTGAAAAGTCCCAAATTGCATACAAAACCCTAGAAGAGTCTGAAATAAGGAACAAAACAGGAGCAACAATTATAGGCATCGTACAAGGCGATGATATGATTGCCATACCAGATATAACTAGAAAATTAGAACCTGGTGACATACTTATGTCTATTGGAAAAAAAGAACAAATAGATAGCCTTGATGCGTTATGTAAAGGAGAGGAATGATCTTATTTTGTTAAGTGATTTTCCATTATTGCTGGGAGCAGGATTGGTGTTACTTGGAATCTTTTTTTTAGGCTTTTTAAGCCTGAAGTTAAATTTTCCAAGTGTTATATTATATATACTATTTGGTGTAGTACTTGCAGACTTATTAAGTCACAATGAACTATTGCACTTTGCAAGTGAGATAGGTATAGTATTACTCTTTTTCTTATTAGGTCTTGAATTTAGTGTGCGTAGACTTGGAGGTATTGCCAAAAAAATATGGCCTTCGGGTTTATTAGATATCTTCCTAAGTTTAGGCGTGTCCATGCTGATTGCGTTAGGGTTTGGGATGGATTTGTTTAGCGCCTTCTTGATTGGGGGAATTGCTTACGCAACTAGCTCTTCGATTACAGCAAAATTATTAGATGATAAAAGTAGGATGGCGAATACTGAAACAGAATTTATTCTAGCAATTTTAATTTTTGAGGATTTAATTGCCCCAATAGTTATTGCAATATTAATTGGTATAAGTACAGGGGGTAGCTTTGAAGCGAATGATTTATTCTTGCTCGTCGGTAAGGTCATTGGCTTAGCTGCATTAGCAATTATTTTAGGTAAGACACTTTTCAAAAAGTTTGACGATTTGCTAGATAAAGTCGAAGATGAAGATTTTAAAATCGTATTATTAATTGGGATAGCAGTAAGTTATGGGGGTTTTGCATTATACTTAGGTCTTTCAGAAGTACTTGGTGCATTTCTAGCAGGTATGATGTTAGCTGAAATTGCTAAGATTGAACGAGTCGAACAAGCGGTTGATCCGGTTAGAGACCTTTTATTACCAACATTTTTTATATACTTTGGTACATCGATTACATTTGGAGATGGGATACCGATGCCTTTATTTTTAGCAGTTCTTTTATTATGGTCAATTGCAGCTAAAATAATTGTTGGAATACTTGGTGGACGATGGTATGGACTCTCGAAAAAGGTTTCCTTGAGGGCAGGACTTTCACTATGTGCGAGAGGTGAATTCTCAGTAGTTATTGCAAGTGTTGCTACTGGAGCGATTAAGGTGATGGGTGGAATTTATATCGTAGCTGCTGCCTTTTTAGGGATGCTTTTATTTGAGAGAGCTCCTGCCATAGCTAATAAGGTTTATGGTAAAAAGAAGCCTAAGAAAAAGGATTTAAAGGTACCCGGAGAATAAAAACTATTAAAGTACTGTCAAACTACATGACAGTACTTTAATTTACTCCTAGAGTGTCTATTTGGTGCACAAAACCCTAATTTTTCTTTTGTTTAAAATAATGTTGTTCTAAATCCTCTAACTTCTTCATTGCAGCTTGGTTAAAATCTGATTCTTTGTCGTTAAGCTTTTCTTTTAATACTTCTACCGATTGTTTAAGTGACAATTGATAGTCTGGAACTTCCTCATTGAATTCATGGACAGCGGATCTTGATACATTCATTTTTTCGTTATAGCTTAATGCTTTTCGCTGGTGAAAGAAAATATCTTCAGTTTTACCAAAGTTATGCAAGTCACCTTGCAGCGGGTGTTTTACAACAGCCAAGACCTTTATTAAATAGTCTTTACCGCGTTCCTCAATTACCTCCCCAACGTAAGTACCTGATTTATAGTGAGCTTTTACTATTTCGCCAATTTTAGCATGATCCATGTGAATAACTCCTTATATGATAGTAATTACATATATTTTGACAGAACAACCAATGGTAATACAAGCGATTACATTTTAAATGCTTTAAATTTTCAAATGATATTTGGTATAATACTTAAATAAGGACGTGATTACCATGATGGAGTTTCTTTATTTTCCAGAAGATAAATCGTTATATTTTCCTGCTATTATTAGTTTGTTGTTTTTCGTGATTGGTGCATTTGTGGCAATGTATTTATTTCATAAATCCTCAAAAAAAGAGGAACGAAGAATAGATGAGAAATACCAATCCGAAATATATCAGTCTACAACGGATGAGACAAATAAATAGATAATTAAACCCCAAAACCTTTATCTTCGATGAAGGTTTTTTCTTTTGGTTATATTGATGATTTAACTTGGCGATACTAGTTGGAGTATGTAAAAAGAGAGGTAGTTAAGCAATGAAATTTTTTTCTATTTGTATAGTTATTTTCTTTCTTTTGTTAACTTCTTGTCAAGAACAAGAACGAACTCCTTTGGAAGTGAGTATGTACAATGGTAATGATGATTCGATTGGTACAGCTACCTTGTCGGAGCAACCTGATGGTGTGAAAATTAAATTATCCGTTGAAGGCTTGGAGCCTGGTTTACATGGAATCCATGTTCACGAGTTTCCAGAATGTGAAGGGCCAGATTTTAAGTCCGCTGGAAATCACCTTGACACAGAAGGTAATGAACATGGTTTAATGCATCCTGAGGGAGCCCATTTAGGTGATTTACCTAACATAGAAGTCGGGGAAGATGGAACAGTTGAAACAGAACTGGTACTAAGTGGCGCGACATTGATGGATGAAAAAAACTCTATCCTTCAAAATGACGGGACAGCTTTAATTATACACGAAAAGCAGGATGATGGAGTTAGTCAGCCCGCTGGGGATGCTGGATCAAGAATTGCGTGTGGGACGATATCCTTAGACGAAAATAAAAGCGAGCCTCCAACAGATCCTACTGAATCCAATGAAGAGGAAGAATAACTTACAAATAGTCGTTCAATCATTAATTCAATAACCAAAGACTCTAAAAAAATAGGAATTTCAAGAAAGTACAGTACACTTTTAAAAAATTCCTATATCAATCTATCGTCTAGTTTGATTTGTTATAGTTGTCTAAGGCTGTGATAATTCGATCAATTCCATCTTTAAGCACAGCTTTTGGGCACGCAATATTCATTCGCATAAATCCATCTGACTCTTCCCCAAAAGAAACTCCATCATTTAAACCAACTTTTGCTTTATTTGCCATGAACTTCTTTAATTCTTCGTTCTTTAGTCCAAGTCCCCGACAGTCCATCCAAACCAAGTAAGTTCCTTCAGGCTCAATAATATTTATTTCATCTCTATCTTTAAATGAACGAGTGACAAGGTCCCTATTTTCTTCTAAAATGGACAATAATTCTTCTAGCCAAGACTCTCCATATTTATAGGCTGCTTCCAAAGCGGATATTCCCATTGTGTTTAACATATAAATACCTTGACTATTAAAGAAATCTTTAATTAAATCTCTGTCTTTCGTATTTGGTATCACCGCATAGGATACTTGCAAACCAGCTAAATTAAATGTTTTTGTAGGTGACATACAAGTTATTGTTTGTTCGTTTATCTCTTTTGAGAGTAGGCCAATTGGAATATGTTTCTGATTAGAATAGACTAGATCGGCATGAATTTCATCAGAGAAAATTTTAACATCATATTTTAAGCACAATTCCCCCATTTTTGTTAACTCTTCTTTTGTCCAGACTCTTCCAGCTGGATTATGGGGATTACAAAGAATAAATGCTTTCACACCTAGTCTCAATTTCTCTTCAAAGTCTTCGAAATCTATCTCATAACTATTATTAACCAGCTTCAAAGAATTGGTAACTAAATTGCGATCATGGTTCTTAACTATGTTATAAAATGGGGGATACACAGGAGTTTGGATTAGTATAGAATCTCCGGGCTTTGTTAATGCTTGTACTGCAGTATGTAGTGTAGAAACAACACCTGGACTGTATAAAAGCCAAGATTTATTGATTTCCCAGTCATGTCTTCGGTAGAGCCAATCTATTATGGTATTATTAATTGTTGTGTCTGTAATTGTATAACCAAATATCCCATGTTTTGATCTATCAACTAGTGAGTCAATTACTGGTTGAGGGGTTTGAAAATCCATGTCCGCAACCCACAAGGGTAACACCTCATCCGATCCATATATAGCTTTGATTAAGTCCCACTTAACAGAACGAGTTCCTTTTCTTTCATGAACGTAATCGAAACTCATAAAATTTGTCCTCCTCTTGTACTTTCATTATGAACATTATAGTAAATGCTGTGAAAGAATGGAAATGTTTATTTAAGAAATCCCTGAATTCAGTAGACAATTTTAAGTGTATTTTCTTAGTTGCATTCATCGAGAATTCTTTCGCAAATTACATTTGGGACTTCTTCGGGTAACAAATGTCCAGCAAAATCAAAGGTACAAAGCTCAGCCCTAGGCAAATCACGTACTAAATGGTATGCGATTGATATCGGTAAAATCTCATCTTTTTTTCCCCAAAAAATGTAAGATTGAATCTCAATCGTTGCTAAACACTCTGAATCCAAATCACCCTCCCGATCTCGAATCATTTTTGTTAGACACAAATAGATCGCATTATCTAGGAAAGGTTTTATATATGTTTTCAACATACCCTTAGAAATGATGGATTCATTGTAAACACATTGCCTAAGTGTTTCATAAACACCTTTTCGATAAAGAAGTCCTTTTAATAAGTACGGAAAAAAAGGTAACCAACTAATTAGATAGCTAAATCGGTCCGCCTTTGACAGATAACTACAAGGAGCGAGTAGTATAAGTTTTCTTATACGTTCTGGATAGTGATAGGCACAAGTTAAGGCGATCTGTCCACCCATTGAATGTCCAACAAGATAGGCTTGGCTAATAGATTTTGTATTCATAAAATATATGATAATATTTGCTAAATTGACATAGGAATACTTAAATCTTGTTAGTCTGTCACTATCTCCAAATGGTGGAAGATCAATAGTTACAATGTTGTATTTTTCTATTAGTAAAGGAATCATTTTCCTGAAACTGTATTGAGAAGAAAGAAATCCATGGATAAATATCATATAAGGTTTATTAGAATCCAGTGGTTCTTTATAAGCTTGAAAACATATATTGGTTCCTTTATAGGTAATCCATTGTTTCTTGACTTTGATGTTTTCCATGAAAGGTTGTACTCCTTTCACCTTCATTATTAGTATGACTTATCATGCTCCAACAAAGAAATTTTTATCGATAATTTAAATCATTCACTCAAATTGAACACAAAAAAAGCAAAGCGATAGTATCGCTTTGCCTCACAGGGGGAATACGAGAAAGTCTTACATATATAGGTATTGCCAAAATTGCACAGTTTTAAACATAAAAATATATAATTTTTACTATTTCTTAATATTCTTTGCCGTAAAAGACTTATCTGTGCTAAAATAGATAATTGTGTATAAAGCTAAACTTTTATTAGTGGGTTTTTCTTCATTCATTTTGCTAATAATTGTTGTTTAATCGATGTGAATGTCTGGAATGTTGAGTGAATTCAATCTTCAAATATACGTATATTATCAGATAGTACATCAAGATAACGATGATAAAAAATTGGGAGTTGTTTTTTATGGAAAATAGTTTTGAGGTAGGTCAAGTATTAGAAGGAAAAGTAACAGGTATTCAACCTTATGGAGCATTTGTAGCACTAGACGATAAAGTCCAAGGTCTAGTTCATATTTCAGAAGTAACACATGGTTTTGTAAAAGACATTAACGAACATCTTACTCTTGGTGATCAGGTTAAGGTGAAAATTCTTCAAATAGACGAAGCGAAAAATAAATATTCTCTTTCTATTCGTGCAACAGAAGAGGCGCCAAAACAAAGTGTTAAGAGACCTCAGCAGCCTAAGCAAACACAAACATATACACAAAAACAAGATGATCAAGAAGGATTTAATACTTTAAAAGACAAACTTGGCGATTGGATTAAACAATCTGAAGAGCGAGAAAGTACTTTTAAGAAATAATTGAATTTCAATATAAAAAGGACCCCGGTTTTGAATTTGGGTCCTTTTTTTTATTTATGATAATATATCATCGGGTTGTAAAATTGGAACTTGTACGTCAGTTGAATCAGGATATTTGATGCCAGCTCCTGTATTAAGAACAACTACTTTGTCTTTATCTTTAATCCATCCATTACCTCTTAACTTTCTAATTGCCGAAAATGCCGCAGCACCTTCAGGACAAATAAATGTTCCTTCAAGACTAGCAACAGTTCGCTGTTCAGTGAATAATTCCTGATCACTAACCGATATTGCGTAACCATCTGTGTTGTATAAGGCATCTAAGACTAAAAAGTCGCCAATTGCTTTTGGGACATTAATTCCAAAAGCTTTTGTCGAGCTGTTTGGCCAGAAATCAGAACTGTGTTTTCCTTCTTCCCATGCCTTTACTATTGGGGCACACCCGTCAGCCTGAACGGCAACTAAACGAGGAAGTTTGTCAGACTTTAACCAACCAAGCTGAATTAGTTCCTTAAATGCTTTATATATGCCAATAAGACCAACTCCACCACCAGTTGGATATACAATGACATCTGGACATTTCCAGTCTAGTTGTTCGGCAATTTCAAATCCCATTGTCTTTTTTCCTTCAATTCGGTAAGGCTCCTTTAAGGTTGATGCATCATAGATGTTATTTCTATTTATCCACTCACCAACAATTTTACCTGCATCACTAATTAAACCATTTACTAGGAAAAGATCCGCGCCAGCAATAGCACATTCCTCTCGGGTTATTTTAGGAGCATCGATTGGCATTACGATAGTAGCTTTTATATCAGCACGGGCGGAATATAGTGACCAAGCTGCACCTGCGTTTCCATTTGTGGGCATCGCAAGTTTTTTAATTCCTAATTCTTTCGCTTTTGAAACTCCGACTGTTGCTCCACGTGCCTTAAAAGAACCGGTTGGAATTAGCCCTTCATCTTTCATAAGCAAGTTTTCTATATTCATTTCTTGGCTTAATTTTTTTAGTTCTACAAGTGGTGTCATTCCTTCTCCTAAAGATACAACGTTCTCTGTAGATGAAATTGGTAATAGTTCATGATATCGCCACAGAGATGCAGACCGTTTTTGTATTTGCTCAGGAGCTAAGTTTCTTTTTAATTCATCGATTTTATATTCTACTAATAACGGTGAGCCGCATATACATAGCTGTTGTATTTTAAGGTGATCATAGGTGGATGAACATTTTGGACAATATAAATGTGATATGTAACTAAAAACCATAAATTTCCCCTCCCATTTTATTCTAGTTTAAAGAAGAAGATGAAGTTTGAACAGAAAAAAGCAGCCTTTCGGATAGATCGAAAGGCTGAATTATGTTCAATATGTTAAAAATGAAGTCTTTATTTCGGTTTTACTTATATTGTTGGGAAATTCTAAGGGGATAGACGTATATTTAACGCTCTGCTTTTGGTTCTCTTCGATCAGCGAGTTCTTCTGACGGTTTGAAAAGTAAAGACAGGCAGATTAAGCCACTAACACCTACGATGGCATAAATTACACGAGCAAATGCTCCACTTTGTTCACCACCACCAAAGATAGCAGCAACTAAATCAAATTGAAACAAACCAATAAGTCCCCAATTAATTCCTCCGACAATAAGTAAAAGTAATGAAATTCTTTGTAATGTACTCATTTATTAAACCTCCTTGTGAGTTATTTCATTAGTATTTTTTCTTTTTCATTGAAATTTATACATTATGTAGTAGTTTTGTTCTGGATTAGAAAGAATATTCAAGTCTTTACTTGATTTAATGGCGTTGTTTAAGGTAAATTTAAGAAGATGATATTAAAATATTATGGAGGTTCTATAATGACTCATGTACGTTTTGAATACGATAAAGCTTTATCTTTCTTTGGTCAGCATGAACTAGATTATTTGAAAGAGCCTGTTAAACTTGCTCACGAAGCCATACATAATCAAACAGGGGCAGGAAATGAATACCTTGGATGGGTAGACTTACCTGAAGCATATGATAAAGATGAGTTCAGCCGAATTAAAAAGTCTGCAGAAAAAATCAAATCAGATTCTGATGTACTTTTAGTTGTTGGAATCGGCGGTTCTTATTTAGGGGCTCGTGCTGCTCTTGAGATGTTAAATCATTCTTTCTATAATGCATTGTCTAAAGAACAACGGAAAACTCCTCAAGTTTTCTTCGTAGGGAATAGTGTTAGTGCCCCTTACATTAATGATTTATTCGATACTCTAAAAGACAAGGATGTTTCTGTTAATGTTATTTCTAAAAGTGGGACTACAACCGAGCCAGCTATAGCATTCCGTATTTTTAGAAAGTTCCTTGAAGATAAATATGGAGTAGAAGAAGCAAAGGGTAGAATATACGCTACAACGGATAAAGAACGAGGAGCCTTAAAAACACTTGCAACTGAAGAGGGTTATGAGAGTTTTATCATTCCTGATGATGTTGGTGGTCGTTATTCTGTACTAACAGCTGTTGGTTTACTTCCAATTGCTGCAAGTGGTGTAGATATTGATGCTATGATGAGTGGTGCACAAAAAGCACAGGCTGAGCTTAGTGAGGAAGATCTTTATAAAAATCCTGCTTATCAGTACGCTGCTGTTAGAAATGTGCTTTACAATAAAGGCAAAACTATTGAAATGTTAATCAACTATGAGCCATCACTTCAATACTTTTCTGAATGGTGGAAGCAGTTATTTGGGGAAAGTGAAGGAAAAGATTTTAAAGGTATTTTCCCTGCCTCCGCGAACTTTTCGACTGATTTACACTCTATGGGACAATATGTTCAGGAGGGAAGAAGAGATTTATTTGAAACAGTTCTTCATGTTGAAGAACCAAAATCAGATATTACCATTGAAGAAGATAAACAGGACCTTGATGGATTAAATTATCTTGCAGGAAAAACAATGGATTTTGTCAATGAAAAGGCGTACCAAGGGACGATGTTAGCTCACACAGATGGACAAGTGCCAAACCTGATTGTGCATTTACCTAAGCTTGACGCCTACACATTTGGGTATATTGTTTACTTCTTTGAAAAGGCATGTGCAATTAGTGGGTACCTACTTGGAGTGAATCCTTTTGATCAACCAGGTGTTGAGGCATATAAAAAGAACATGTTTGCACTGTTAGGTAAACCAGGATTTGAAAAAGAAAAAGAAGAATTAGAAAAAAGATTATAAGAAAAAAGGAGGATCCTTATTTATCATAAATAAGGATCCTCTATTATTAAACATAAGTTTCAAAGAATGGGGAAAAGTAAGCTAAAAAGGAGTTTCTCTTATGATTCCAGTGACCTCAGATCTAGAAAACAAGGTTTTCCCATTATATGAACTAGAAAAGCAATTAAAACCGCTCGGCTATGTAATTGGTGGGAATTGGGACTTTAATGAAGGTTCCCTTGATTATAGAATGTCGGATGAAGATGGCTATCAATTCATTAGGCTTCCTTTTAAAGCCGAAGAAGGAATGCTTGATTCTCCTGGTGCAATTGTTCGCTTAGGACAACCGTTTATACTCACTCACGTTTTTCAAGCTGGTGTAGAGGATCATGCTGATAATGGCGTGATCCAAGGTATGATTAACCAATTCCAGTCACCGGTAGATAAAGATGCTGAAGTACCAGAAAAGTATGTAGAAAAAGGTAAGAGATTAATTGAACAACTTGAGCATTTACTACTATAGCCTTGATAAAACGATAAGCGTATCATTTTTTTGAAGTTTATCATCAAAGGGGGGGTTGAGTATTAACTCTCCTTTTCTAATGATGCCAATCAAAATTTGTTCTTCGGCAACATAATGATCAGAGCATTCAAGAAACGTATTACCGATCATTTGCTGTTTGAGATCTATTTGATGGAATTGCTGATTGGCCAGCACCTTAAGTAAAATATCAAAGGGTTTAATTGGTTCATCTCGGAAAATTTCATGAAAGAATAATGTACTCATGAAATCGTTAGAACGGATAACCGTGTTAGCACCAGCCCGAGTTGCGTTTGTGACTTGCTCTTTAGTTAAAATCTCTGTAATAATATAAACATCGGAATTATTGCCTCTTGTCGCAACAGTTGTAAGAATACTGCTTTGATCAGCCTGCCTTTCCTTTTTTGACGGATCTGATGTAATCACTACATACTTTGCTTGACTAATATTAGCTTTTTGCAATATTTCATCTTCTGTTGCATCTCCTCGAACGAAATGAAGAAAATGCTTTTGAAAAGGTAAATTATTTAACGTTTTATCAATTAATACAATTTGTTCATGTGTGTTACGTTCTTTTAACATTTCTAATAACTGTTTGGTTCGTTCGTTCCAACCAACGAATATTATATGATTACTACCTTTATAAGTAATAGTCCCCTTTGATAATTCTTGCTCATGTTTAATCGTACCTGCAGAAATAGTGGCCATATAAAAGGTTACAACTCCACCACCAGCTAGGATTAATAAAATCGCAACCACTCTTCCTACTGTACTGAGTGGAACATAATCTCCATACCCTACTGTTGACCCCGTAACAAATGCCCACCAAACTCCATCAAAAATCGTGGGGAAATGTTTGGGCTCAACAAAATGTATGACTATACCAAATGAAAGCATTGTTAAAGATACTGTTGCTAATAGTCTAAATATGGTCGGCATTCGAAAATAAAATTGCCAGAACTTATATAAATTCACTACTTGTCACCACACAATTTTTCTTAACAGTATGGACAAGAAACAGGACATTTAAAATATGATTACAAATTCTTTTATCCAATTAATTTTAAATAGACTTAAGAAGTGTTTGCTTTAGATTTTGATATACTTTATCCCAAAACTCATTATTTTCTTTAAATGCTTTGGTTACAAACGTGAAAACTTCTTTTTGTTTTTCCTTAAAATCAGTTGTTTCTTTTGTCGGTAATTTTGAAGTTGCTTCTTCGATAAACTCTTGAATTTCAGGTGCCCGCGGCCCCCATTTGGCAACTTCTTTTCCTTTTTCGTCAATAAAGATAAAGATAGGGATTGCTCTAGCCTTCCCCTTTGTTAGGTATTCGTCCATAAGTTCTAAATTGCTATCTCTTAATAACAGACTGATTTTAATATTTGTTTTCTCGGCAAGTCGAAATAAAATAGGAATGTTTAACATTGCGTCCCCACACCAATCTTCTGTTAAAACAATTACACGTAAATTCTGTTCCTTTATTTTATGGAGAGACTCTGTATCCTCCTTTGGTAAATTAAACTGATCATAAACATGCAAAAGGTTTTCCTTATGTGTTTGCATTGATTCTACATATGTGTCAGGGTCAATGCCTTTTTTAAACCACTGCTCTAATTCCAAAATCGTCCACTCCTTTATTTTATAGTAGTAAAAGTGTAAAGAATTTACATATGTAAGTAAATGAATACGCTCTTTTCTTAGTAATTTCCAATCTTTTTGATATGATTACTTTATAACTAAAGGAGGACTTACATATGGAACAGATAAGACAGGACTTTTTGTTGGAGTTATTGCGAACTCCGTCACCATCAAGCATGGAAATGGAAATACAAAAAAAATGGATAAATTACGTTACTCCATTTGCAGATGAGATTATAACAGATAATGCAGGTAATGCAATTGGTGTATTAAACAAGGATGCTAATTTTAAAGTTTTGTTGGCTGGTCATTGTGACGAAATAGCCTTAGTAATTAACCGTATAGATGAACAGGGGTATCTTCATTTTGACAAGATGGGTGGAATTAATCCTAAAGCAGCAATCGGAATGAAAGTAATAATTGAAGGTTTTAGTGGTGCGATTACGGGTGTTATAGGCGTGAATGCTCAGCATCATGGTGGTATTAAAGATGACTTTGGTTTAGAAGACTTATTTATTGATTGTGGAGCAAAGTCCAAAGAGGAAATGGACAAATACGTTCAAATTGGTGATTTAGCTGTCTACAAACGCGAACCAGAACTACTAATGGATAGGTATATAGCAGGAAGAGGGTTAGACAACCGTACTGGTGCTTTTATTGTTGCCGAGGTACTTCGTAGGCTTTCAGAGAAAAAGATCAATGTTGGAGTTTATGCGGCTAGTACGGTAAATGAAGAAACAAACATGGGAGGTGCCTATTTCGCAGCAGCGGGAATTGAGCCAACCGTAGCCATCGCCTGTGATGTTACTTTTGCTACAGACTACCCGGGCGTTAATAAAAATAAGCACGGAGATATCCGGCTAGAAAAAGGACCAGTACTGGCTAAGGGTGCACCAATCAACCTAAAGATGAATAAACTATTAGAAAAAGCTGCAAGATCACTAAATATGAATGTCCAGTATGAGTTAACACCAAGAAATACTGGTACCGACGCAGATAAAATGCGGTTAACTGGTAGAGGAGTTCCTGTAAGCTTAGTTTCTTTACCTTTAAGGTATATGCACTCGCCGGTTGAAACAGCAAGTACTAAAGATATTGATGAAGAAATTGATTTACTTGTCAAAATGATAGAAGATTTAACAGGACATGAAAGTCTTAATCCATTAGAAGATTAAGTTAGTGAATATTTTCACAAAAGGACTTCACAAGCTTCTTTTTTAGATGTATAATAAGAATATAATTTAATATCGATTCTATCTTCGGGGCAGGGTGAAATTCCCGACCGACGGTGATGAGTGGTTTAACCACTCTTAGTCCGTGACCCGCTTTAGTTTTCTTTGGCGGTGGACCTGGTGCAAATCCGGGACCGACAGTTATAGTCTGGATGGGAGAAGATAAGGAGTAGATAAGGTATTTTTATACCTTTATTTCCTGATGCACATGTACCCTAAAGCCCGATAGGTTTTAGGGTTTTTTGTATACACAGGATAATACTCCCCTTCATCGAAAAGATTAGAATCGATAAAAGATGAAGGAGGAAAAGGAATATGAAAAATAATCAAATGCAATCGTCTAAGCTATTAAAATTAATTGTTTTATCTTTACTAGGTACAATCTCTATGTTATTAATGTTTGTGAATTTTCCGGTTTTACCTGCTTTTGCTTACTTAACAATTGACTTTAGTGATGTGCCAGCATTACTTGCGGCATTATTATTTAGTCCAGTTGCTGGAGTGATCGTTCAGGTATTCAAAAATCTACTTCACCTTTTAGTTGGGGGAGGAGAGCCGGTGGGCGTTACTGCTAATTTCCTTGCGGGAACAATGTTTGTCTTACCTGTCTCTATTCTTTATCACAGATTTAAAGGAGTTAAGAGTCTTATTGCTGGTTTAGTAACTAGTACAATTGTGATGGCCATTGGCATGGGGATTTTAAACTATTATCTAATTCTTCCTGCATATAGTTTATTTATGGGGATGTCAGACATGGCTATTCCTTCTGTTAAATGGACGATTGTAACGGCAGGGATTTTACCTTTTAATGTAATTAAAGGGATAGTTATCGCTCTTTTATTTATACCGCTGTTTACAAAGCTCAGACCTTGGTTTGAACAAAAACGAGCTACTATATCATAATGGAAATGCTACCGAATTCGGTAGCATTTTTTTTGATCCATTCCTAAGTGGTAGCTAATGGAACAATGCCAATTGTGCACCTTGAAATAGAAACTAAACGATCATGCTCATCGACAATTTTTATTTCCCAAACCATTGTAGTTCTACCAATATGTATCGGTTCGGCTTTTGCAAAAACCCATCCGTCCCGTTTGCTTTTTATATGGTTAGCATTGATTTCTATTCCGAAAATTTGTTCTTTACTCATATCAACATTTAACGAAGCGCCAATACTTGCAGCAGATTCGGCTAAAGCAACACTTGCTCCACCATGTAAGAACCCCATAGGCTGATGAGTCTTAGCATTTACCGGCATTTTCATTTCCACAAAATCCTTAGTCAGTGTCACAGTTTCCATTTGTAAAGCTTCCATTAATGTATTTTCAAAAATCATTGTATTTCTCCTTTGCCAGTTTTTAACAATGTAGCATAGTTATTTTAATGGGGAACATAGTTAAGTTTGATATAAAAAACGACAAGCATAAGCTTGCCGTTACAATGTAAATGAGAATATTAATTGTAATAATAATGATAAGCCTAACAGCAAACCATAAATAGTATTTGTTTGGGCGGTAGCTTTCATAGCTGACATCATTTCAATGTTTTTAGTTTTTCCTTTAAAACCATTAAATGCTTCCCATGCTTTCTTGATACTTAAGAAAGCAATCATAGACCACAAAGGGAAAATACCAATGATAATATAAACAAAAGTGATTAGATAACTTGCTACAAAACTAGCCCCTAGCAGGTTAACAGCATTATTATGCCCAATGAGGATTGCGATTGTTTTTCGACCATTTTCTTCATCGCCTTTTAGGTCGCGGATGTTATTTGATAGCATGATTGTTCCGATAAAAATTGAAATTGGTACTGATATTAGTAATACCGTACCTGTAACAGAAAGAGTTTGGATATAATAACTAATTCCTATAATAATGGTCCCCATGAAAAAACCGGCAAATAATTCACCAAAAGGTGTGTAAGCAAGAGGATAAGGACCTCCAGTATATAAATATCCAAAAAGCATACAAACAAGACCTATCGCACATACCCACCAACTAGACTCTAGGCAAATATAAACTCCAAGTAGCATAGCTGCGATAAAAAATATTAAAGCTAATTGAAGTACTGTTTTTGGTTGGACACCATCTCTAACAATTGTTCCACCGATACCAACGGACTCCTCATTATCAAGACCACGTACAAAATCATAGTACTCATTAAACATATTTGTTGCTGATTGGATCAGCATAGAAGCTAGCAACATTGCTAAAAATAATAGAAAATTAATCGATTGATCAAGTGTTGCCATCATCGTTCCGATAAATACAGGTATAAACGAGGCTGTTAATGTATGTGGTCTTAATAATCTCCACCACACATGAAAGCCTTTCTTTTCATTTAAGGCGATTTTAAAAGCATCTTTCTCTATTGGTTGCATAAATGTTCTCTCCTTAATAACTCCCTTATAGCGATAATCAACATTCTTAGTTTATGGAATCGTTGCTATAGTGTCAATTAACTTTTGTTCGGTTTTACAAGGAATTAGTTCCAATTGTTGAGAATCCTAGTAAAAGCGAATAAAATAGAATAGATATGGGCAAAACGAATTATTTACTATAACATATTTATTTCAATATATCTTCATTTATAATATAATATATAAGCCGTTATTGGCTATGCCCCTAACCATATTGGAGGGTTTTGGAAATGATTCAAACAGAAATAAAGAAGTTAGATGAAGCTCTCAATGAGGCTATTACCATTGCTGGAAATAAACAAATTCCACAACTTTTTAGTATAACAGAAATGATTGATTATATAGATCCGTTTTTATTTTTTGATCAAGCCAAGCATATTGAAGGAAATAGGGTGTTTTGGGCAAGCTCAGCTGAAAACTTCTACCTTGTTGGAGCAGGTGAGGCCTTTGACATATGCTCTAGTGTGGATAGGTTTGATCAAACTGAAGCGAAGTTCAAAGCGATGCTCGCTGAATCCTTAATTTATAATTCATATCGAGTTCCAGGTACTGGACCGATAGCGATAGGTGGATTTTCATTTGATCCTGAGAAAGAAAAAACCAGAATGTGGCAACAATTCCCGGCTAGCCAGTTTCGGGTCCCGGCTTATTTGTTAACGATTGTTGATGGAGTAACTTATTTAACCATTAATACGGTAGTTCGTCCAGAAGATCATCAAAAGCAAATGGAATTTAACATAGCTAAAAATAAAAAGATGCTTCTAGCTAATAATACTAGTTTACCCGAAGGGCCTGTAATAAACAGTAAAATAGAGATAGATCCCGTTGGCTGGAAAGAATTAGTAAGAAGAGCAACCAATGATATTAAAGAAGAAAAAGCAGACAAAATTGTATTAGCTAGAGAGATGAGAGTTACATTTGAGAAAAAGGCTAACATTTCTCCTATCCTGTCAAAGTTAACAAAGGCTCAAACAAATAGTTACATTTTTGCTTTTGAGAATAGTGATAGTTGCTTTTTAGGTGCAACTCCTGAACGATTAGTACGTGTAGAAGACCAGCACCTGTTATCGACGTGTCTTGCTGGTACGGCCCCTAGAGGAAAGAATAAGGAAGAGGATTATCAAATAGGCCTTGATCTTTTACGCGATGTAAAAAATCGTGAGGAGCATGAGTTTGTTGTCAAGATGATACGTGACGCAGTTACTGCTTGTTGTATTGATGTAGATGTACCAAGTCAACCAGTGCTTTATCCACTTAAAAATCTACAACATTTATATACACCAGTGAAAGCAAGGTTGAAAAGTGAGTACACGATTATTGATGTTGTAAAAAGATTACACCCCACCCCTGCACTCGGAGGGTTGCCTAAAGTTAAATCTCTTGAGTATATACGTGAAAATGAGGAATTAGATCGCGGTTGGTATGGCGCGCCAATTGGGTGGTTAGATGCATACAAAAATGGAGAATTTGCTGTTGCCATACGTTCTGCTTTAATCCAAGGTACAGAAGCATCGCTTTTCTCGGGCTGCGGAGTAGTAAAAGATTCAGATCCAGAAGCCGAATATCAGGAAACAAATATTAAATTTACACCGATGCTGTCTGTATTAGGAGGATAAACATGAACAATGAGGCACTTACAAGATATGTAGCAAACTTTGTTGATGAGTTGTACAGAAGCGGACTGACCGATGTAGTAATTTCCCCTGGTTCAAGGTCAACTCCTTTAGCAATGACATTCGCAGAGCATCCAAATATCCAACATTGGGTTAATTTGGATGAACGCTCGGCAGCCTTCTTTGCGTTGGGTATGGCAAAGCAACAGAATAGAGCTGTGGCAATTGTTTGTACATCAGGTACTGCAGCTGCTAACTACTATCCTGCTATTGTTGAAGCTTATTATAGCAGAGTGCCATTGCTAGTTTTAACTGCGGATCGTCCCCATGAGCTACGTGATGTAGGGGCGCCACAAGCCATAGAACAAATTAAAATGTATGGGGAATACGTTAAGTGGTTTCACGAGATGGCTCTGCCAGATGACACCCCATCGTTATTAGAGTATGTAAGAGGTAAGGCATCTCGCTCGATTAATACAGCTGTTGGCGGCAACCCTGGTCCAGTTCATCTTAACTTTCCATTCAGGGAACCACTACTTCCTGATTTTTCAATTAACGATTTATGGGGAGAACAGAACGTTTCAGCCTATCATTACTATTCTGATGGTGAGCGTCGACTGAATGAAGGACAGTTGGACTTTTTGATTTCGCAGATTGCTGAATATCAAAATGGCATTATTGTTTGTGGTCCTCAAATGAGCGATGGGCTTGTAAAAAAAATTATTGAGCTCTCTAAGTGTTGGTGTTTACCAATATTTGCAGACCCTTTATCACAGTTGCGTGCTGGAAAGCACGATAAAGAAAATGTTATTGAAGGTTATGATGCCATATTAAAAAGCAAACAAATTAGGGACAAGTTGAATCCCGACTTTATTATTCGATTTGGTGCTATGCCTGTTTCAAAACCCTATCTATTATTTTTAAAAGAGAAAAAAAACACGTTACATTTTGTTATAGAACACCATGAAGGATATCGTGAGCCTGTTGGTCTACCAGCTCAATTTATCTTTGCGGATCCGATCCTACTATGTCAGGATTTGATGTCCAGTGGACGACTTTCCTTTGACCAAAACTGGTTAAAAACAATGTTAAACATGAATGAAGTGACTAAACAGTCTTTGTTACAAGAGACATCAGAGCAAGTATTTACAGAGGGGCATATAATTAAATATTTATCTGAATCAGTGCCAGATCAAAGTATTATTTATGTTGGGAATAGTATGCCGATACGTGACATGGATACCTTTTTTATGAATACTCCTAAGCAACTTAAAATTGTAGCTAATCGCGGGGCTAATGGTATTGATGGTCTGACATCCAGTGCGCTTGGTGCGGCCGCTCATGGAGAAAAAGTCACATTAATAATTGGCGATTTATCCTTTTTCCATGATTTTAACGGGCTTCTTTTAGCTAAACAATATAGAGTGAACCTGACAGTAGTTTTAATTAATAACAATGGTGGGGGAATTTTTTCATTTCTTCCTCAAGCAACTAATAATACTGAGCATTTTGAAGTGTTATTTGGGACACCCATGGACATAGATTTTGAGCATATTGTCACGATGTATGGTGGAAATTACTCCAATCCAACCTCATGGTCTGAGTTTCAACAGCTACTTGCTCAAAGTCATCAACAAGCAGGTTTGTCTGTTATTGAAGTCCAAACAAATCGTTCTGAGAATGCTGAATGGCATAGACAAAAATGGATACAAATAGAGAAGGAACTACTTGCACTGTTTGAAGGGTGAAAAATTGTGTATTATATAATAAATAAAAAAGAATACTGGATAGAATCATGTGGAACAGGAACACCAGTTGTGTTCCTACATGGATTTACAGGGAGTAGTAGTACTTGGGCTTCTTATATGAATACTTGGAAAAATAATTATAAGGTTATTGCTGTTGATTTGCCTGGGCATGGTAAAACAAAGATAGTAGAGCCAGTGAGAATAGAAGAATTTTGTGAGGACTTAGACATTATTCTTGATTTGATGGACATTGACAATGTTCACCTTATTGGTTATTCAATGGGTGGCCGTGTGGCTCTTTCGTTTGCTCTAACTCATCCCAAACGGGTTGCATCATTAACTCTAGAAAGTGCATCACCGGGTCTGGTAGAATCCAAAGAACAATTGGCAAGACAGACTAAGGATGAAGTGTTAGCAAAGAAAATTGAGGAACAGGGTATTTTGAAATTTGTAGATTACTGGGAGACCATTCCCTTATTTGCCAGTCAAAATAACTTGTCTGATCCTGTTCGTTTTGCAATTAGGCAAGAGCGATTGAGTCAATCTCCTGCTGGTTTAGCCTCATCACTAAGAGGAATGGGAACTGGGAAACAGCCTTCATGGTGGGAAAAACTACCGACCTTGTCTAGCCCTGTTTTACTTGTTGTAGGTGAATTAGATAAAAAGTTTGTTGGAATAGCTAGACGAATGGACAAATATATAGGCACTAGTACCCTTAGAATTATATCTCAAGCAGGACATGCAGTTCATGTGGAACAATCACAAATTTTTGGTACAATAGTAAATGAATTTATTAAACAATGTATTGAATAGGAGGAAAAATTATGGCAGTTGAATGGATCAACGAACGTAAATATGAAGATATACTATATGAAACAAACGATGGGATTGCAAAAATAACTATTAATCGTCCAGAGGTTAGAAATGCTTTCCGCCCAAAAACGGTCAATGAATTAATAGATGCGTTTGCGTATGCAAGAGATGATTCAGGTATTGGGGTTATTGTACTCGCAGGAGCAGGAGATGATGCTTTCTGTTCTGGAGGTGACCAAAAGGTTCGAGGCCACGGTGGTTATGTTGGGGATGATCAAATTCCACGTTTAAACGTGCTTGATTTACAACGCTTAATCCGTGTGATTCCGAAACCAGTTATTGCTATGGTTTCTGGTTATGCTATTGGTGGAGGTCATATATTACATATAATTTGTGACTTAACAATTGCTGCAGATAATGCTATTTTTGGACAAACAGGTCCTAAGGTTGGAAGCTTTGATGCGGGATATGGTGCTGGTTACTTAGCTCGAATTGTTGGACACAAAAAGGCTCGTGAAATTTGGTTCCTATGTCGTCAGTATAGTGCCCAAGAGGCGCTAGATATGGGACTAGTTAATACAGTTGTTCCTCTTGACCAGTTAGAAGCAGAAACAGTTCAATGGTGTGAAGAAATTTTAGAAAAATCTCCAACAGCGCTACGTTTCTTAAAGGCGTCACTTAATGCTGATACTGATGGTCTAGCTGGATTACAACAAATGGGTGGGGACGCAACACTACTCTATTATACAACGGATGAGGCAAAAGAAGGGCGAGATGCGTTCAAAGAAAAGCGCGATCCTGACTTTAAGCAGTTTCCAAGGTTCCCATAATCACCACAATTAAATAAGGCATAAATAAAGGCCATTACACCATTGTGTTTTGGTCTTTGTTCTATTTTCGAATATGTTGGATGTTGAAAATAGTTGGGAAATCAAGCGCTAAAAAGGATAGGAGGGGACCTGAGCTATGGTTGAAGTCATCCCGCATTGGTTAGATAAACAAGCAGAATTATCACCGCATGAGACAGCAATTGAGATTCCAAACCAACATGTAGTTACCTTTCACCAGTTGAGGGATGAGTCTAGACGTTTTGCAAGAAAGTTATCAAATAAAGGAGTTTCAGAAGGGGATCATGTTGCAATTCATTCTAATAATTCTCTCGATATGGTTCTAGGACTACATGCACTCTCCTACTTAGGAGCCGTTGCTATTTTATTAAATACAAGATTATCTGAAACAGAACTAACGTATCAGCTAACGGATGCTAACGTCTCTTTAGTGCTGACTTCCGTTGAAGCTAAGCAATTTATTGCAACCGTAAATCAATCATATCAAATATGTACCTTTGAGCAAGTTCACCTGCATAATGAATTAGCTATTTCTTTAAAGAAAGAACTGAATTTAGATGAGTTATTTACAATTATATATACCTCTGGTACAACAGGATTTCCAAAAGGAGTTCAACATACATACGGGAATCATTGGTGGAGTGCCATTTCTTCTGCATTAAATCTCGGTTTAGATCACAACGATAAATGGCTTGTAGCGTTACCACTATTTCATGTTGGTGGTTTATCTATTTTAATAAAAAGTGTCATTTACGGAATGCCTGTTTACTTAATGGAAAAGTTTGATGTCGAACAAGTAGATCAGGGAATTAAAATTGACGGAGTTACAATTGTTTCTGTTGTTTCTGTTATGTTAGAAAGATTAATTGATAAATTAGGTGAGAGTAAATATCCTGCTAGTTTCCGCTGTATGTTGCTTGGTGGTGGTCCAGCTTCTCAGACGCTGTTAGAAAGAGCGAAAAAAAATGATATTCCAGTTTTTCAGACTTACGGTATGACAGAAACCTCCTCGCAAATTGCAACTCTAAGTCAAAAGTATGCATTAACTAAAATCGGTTCCGCAGGCAAGTCATTGTTTCCAGCACAGCTTCGGATATGGAAGAATGGCAAAATTGCGGTTGAGTCTGAAGTAGGAGAAATTCAAGTGAAAGGTCCAATGGTGTCCAGAGGTTATTATAATAACGAAATTGCTAACCAAAAAACATTTGAAAATGATTGGCTAAAAACAGGCGATTTAGGCTATTTAGACCAAGAAGGCTTTCTTTATGTGATCGATCGTCGTAAAGATTTAATTATTTCTGGTGGCGAAAATGTTTATCCGGCGGAAATAGAAGGTGTATTGGCAGCAGTACCTGGTATCAAAGAAGTAGGAGTTATTGGTAAACAAGATGATGAATGGGGGCAAATCCCGGTAGCGTTTGTTGTACGTATAAACAAGGAACTAAGTATAGAAGAGATTCTAACATATTGTAGAAAGCATTTAGCAAAATATAAAATTCCTAAGGAAATCTACTTTGTACCCTCTTTACCTAGAAATGCATCGAGTAAATTAGTAAGGTATAAGTTAGAAGGTTTATTGAAGAAATGAGAATGAATACCAGAAAAATCAGTTGAATCATAGAAGATAAGCCTTACTCTTAGATAAAGGCTCTTTCGTAAGTTTTGTTGCTATTGCGTAGTTGATATAAAAAGCGTCGTAACTTCTGCATCGATTTGCTTTCTTTTACACTAGTTAAATCGGTGCTATACTACCGTTTCGGCAGAATACTTCGCTTTCCATGGGCACGACCTCAGCCTCCTCAGAATCAAAGAACGATTCTTCCGGGGTCTTCGGAACGCGCTGTTCCCATAGGAGTCTACGTATTCTGCCTCCACTAGTAATGGTGTTCTGATTAGCGATAGTAAAAACCCATAATCATTAAGTTTCCATGGACACTGCTCTAATTGAAAGGGAGTGTTTATCAGCAGCTTAGAATAGCTTCTGTTTAAGTGAACTGAACTCCATGAAAAGTTTATTTCGTGAAATATTATTACTTACTAATTTGAAAATTTCATTGCGTAGAGGTTTATATTTTTTTATGAGTTTTAGTGTATTTACAACGCTAGTAATGTTAATAACTCCGCTTATATGATGATTGGAGCGAAGGGCAGTCGACTCCTGCGGGAAAAGCGACGGCTGAAAATCCCGCAGGAAGCGGTTTTCTTCCGAGGAAGTTGAAGCGTTGCCCGCGGAAAGCGACTGCCCGGAGCGCAAATCACCATAACAGTTACGACGTATTTTATAGATTTTGTGTCATAAACAACAATCTTTTAGAAAGCAACCTAGATGGCAGGGAAAAAGTAGGAACTAGATACTCATTTATTTAATTCCTATGTAAAAAGTGAAAAATAGTTATGCCTTATGTCCACCTATTTTTTGACTTCGATCTATTGTTACCCCAATATCGGTGAAACTAGTTGCTCTTAAAAGGGCAGTTGAACCAAATCGGTCTCTAATTTGATCCATTGCATAGCCAATGTCTTGTTTCTTTGTTCTATCTTCAAATAAATCAAGTTGTGTGTCCTGATCATCATGTAAGTTACCTAATGTTACAAATACTCTGCGTACTTTACTGTGCCCATCGTAAAATTGATTAAATAGTTGCATGCAAACATGATAAACATCGAGTGTTATGTTTATTGGTAAATACACTGATTTCGATCGGCTAAAACCGCCACCTGTTTCCTGTGAATAACCAATACCTAAATGAATCGTCCGACCAGCTTTTGCAGCGGTTCTTGCTCGCCGACACACTTCCTCAGCTAGGTCTAGAATACATGCGTAAACTTCATCCCCTTGATAATCTCTCAATAGAGTAATCCCATGTCCAAATCCTTTTTGACTTTGTTTTTGAAAGTCTCCTAGAACTGGACTAAGATCGATTCCCCAAGCATGCCAGTAGAGTTGTTCACCCATAACGCCAAACCTTTTCTTGAGCCGAGTTAGTGGGTAGTTGGCAAGGCTTCCTAATGTAACAATACCCATACGATTAAGGTTTTGCATCATTCGCTTGCCAATCCCCCATATCTCTTCGACAGGGATGGGCCAAAGTTTTTCTGTTACATCCTCATAAGTACATTCTGCAATTCCGGCTTTCTTTGCATACAAGTCCATGACAACCTTTGCCAAAAATTTATTATCACCAATCCCAATAGAACAGTTTAGTCCCATAGTATCGTATAGTTCTTGTTTAATTAGTTGAGCAACATTCCAACGACTTCCGTAAAGTTGTTTTAAACCATTAACAGTTACCCATAATTCATCGACAGAATATTGATGGACGGCTTCTTTCGGTACATATTGATTAACTAACTTTGTAATCTCTACAGATACTTTTAAGTAATCCCCCATTTTTGCTTCGACCACATGGATGGCAGGATCATCGGGTAATTCAAAAAAACGACTAATATTTTTGACACCGTGCCGTTTTTTTAGCTCTGGTGAAGCGGCAAGGATAATACTTCCAGCTCTTTTTTTGTCGCCAACAACAGCTAGCATAGTTTGCATAGGATTAAGTCCTCTCTTGACACATTCTACACTGGCATAAAATGACCTCATATCAATACAGAGAATATCATTTCGAGGAAAATTATTATAATTCATCGTAAACTCACCTCGCGGAACATACGTTCGTTTTTATTATAGTATAACTTGAATACATCTATTTAAAAAGTGTTAATTAATCCCATTCAGTAGAAAAAGCTTAGCAAAATCCTGAATAATACAGCAAAAAGACACAAATAAAAAACTTTATTGAGAAAGATTATCAAAATCATTGACGCGAGGACATAAACCAAATAAACTAGAAGCAGAGTAATTAAACGACATGAGAATGATTCTCATTTTTAAAATAATGTGTTGGAATTAAGGCGCTTGTAGGGGAGAGAGTACAGATGGAGACATTAACAGCTAAGGATTTAACCCTTGGATACGGTGAGGAAATTATTATTGATGATCTCAATATTGCTATTCCCAAAGGAGAAATCACGGTTTTCATTGGTGGAAATGGTTGTGGGAAATCAACATTGCTTCGATCAATGGCACGCCTTTTAAAACCAAAAGAAGGTGGCGTTGTACTTCACGGGGAAGATATTGCTAAGATGCCTACAAAAGAAGTAGCTCGAAAACTTGCTATTCTTCCACAAAGCCCTGTTAGTCCAGAGGGTTTAACTGTTTATGATCTAGTTAAACAAGGAAGACATCCATACAAAAGTATGTTTAAAAAGTGGTCTCAAGAAGATGATCAGGCTGTTAATGAAGCCTTAAAGTCAACGAATATGATTGATTTACAAGAACGATCAGTGGACTCCTTGTCCGGTGGACAACGTCAACGTGCATGGATAGCGATGACACTTGCTCAAAAGACAGATACTATTCTTTTAGATGAACCAACTACCTATTTAGACATGACTCATCAAATTGAAATTTTGGATCTTTTATTTGAATTAAATGAGCGTAATGGTAGTACTGTTGTCATGGTATTGCATGATTTAAATCTTGCCTGCAGATATGCACATCACATAGTAGCTATAAAGGATAAGAAGGTATATGCACAAGGAAAACCAGAAGAAGTCATCAGTTGTAACATGGTTCATGATGTATTCCAAATGAAGTGTGATGTTACGTATGATCCGATGTTTGGAACTCCAATGTGTATACCGCATGGTAGAGGTCGTTGCTTAATTAAAAATGCCGTGGCGGAATCATATAAAACTGCAACTGCTCATTAAAATAAATATGCTAAACCTCATCAACTTGTTGGTGAGGTTTTTTTGTGGATAAGAAAGTAAAATTCCGTACTCAACTTAATGTATATTTTTTAAGGGCTATAACAAGTCATCTGTAGATCACTAGACCCGAGTCACTGAACTTTCTTCCAGGTCATATTACCATCAGAATCCTCAGTTGTCGAAGAAGTATTTTTCAGTTTTACTTCGATGTCTTCTCTCAAGTAATTAGTCAGTATCTTATTCAGTTCTTCCTTATTACATCGTTGAACAAGTTGTAATAAATCATTGTGATCCATTTGTTCAAGTATAGATTGTACAAATAGTTCTAATGAATCATCATGTTCATTGTTATTGAAGTGTTGTAGATATAGTTGTAGTACATCGTCAGCAAATCTCATTTTATCATCCCTTCAAATTTTAGTGGTCTTTGAACATACCTTATGCAAAAAGAATGAAAAGTTGTTCATAAATCTTATCTAATGGAGAAAATAAAAGGGTAGGAGGGTGAAAAATGGAAAAGAAAAAGTATTTTGTAAACATAGGAACTCAGGAAATATCCCAAATTGAGGTTGGGAACAACAAGGATTTTACAATACATGCCACAGATGAAGAAGTTTTTCAATTAAGAGAAAAGTTAACAGAAATGTACGATTCTGACATGGTTTCATTTTGGAGAGCGCATGTACCTTTTGTGCAATATCACAACGATGAATCGAATGATGAATACGATGACGGAATAAAAAAAGTCTTTCAAATGATCCATGACCTAGGGGATGAGAGTACAATGGAGCACATTGAAAGCATGGGAGTCTTGGACCAAGGGGGAAAAATGTAGTCTCAAATTAACCTTATCCTAATAATAATATGGATAAGGTTAATTTTATGTTTTTGAAACTTTTTTACTGTTCATACGTCTAATAAAGTAAGTATTTATTTGGAATTAAGCAAAATATTAATACAAATGTTTGAACTTATATTCAAAAAAGGTATAGATATAATAAGAACATAGAAGGGGGTAGACAGATATGAAAAATATCTTGAAATGGATAACAATTATTGTTTTGCCATTATTAGTTATGACTTCACAGACAACAAATGTCGATGTCGTGTCTGCCAGTAAAGAGAGTATAACTACACATGAAACAGCAACCAAAGGAATAGAACAGAAGAAAACAGTCGAAGCTGACCAAGAGGTAATTTCGAATAACAAGGAAGATCAAGGAAATGTTGAATTAACCCATGAAGAAATAATTGAACTAACTGATCAATTTATGCGTCTATTAGTTCAAGAAACGGACAAGAACTATAAAGTGAAAAATTATCAAACCAAAGATGCTCTTATCAAAGATTTTGAATCGATTGTTGAAAAAACTGTAGCTGTGAAATATATCGACTTTTATTATCAACAAAAAGAAGATGGTCTGTACATTTTACCAACGGAAACTCCGCCATGGTTTCAAAAAAAATCAGAATATGAGATGATGTATTTAGATGAAAATAAGATGAAAATAATACAAACAAATGAAAGTGACTTGTATGGAAAATACACAATAGAACTTGTGCTAACATTTGATGAAAGATGGAGAATTTCCAATACAGTACATTCATAATTGACAAAAGGTAGCTGAGTGAAAGTGAAGATATTTAATGATTATTATAATAATGAGGTTAAGCTATCATTTGAAGACCATCCATTTACGCAACACCCTAAGCACGTATGGGTTATATGTCGATTTCAAAATCAGTGGCTATTAACAAAGCATAAAGATCGTGGAATAGAGTTTCCAGGTGGTAAAGTGGAACTCGGAGAATCAGCTGAAGAAGCGGCAATTAGAGAAGTGGATGAAGAAACAGGAGGTGTTGTTAACCATATTACTTATGTGGGGCAATATTACGTTTCTGGAAAAAGTGGTAATGTAGTAAAGAACATTTACTTTGCGAATGTTAAGGAAGTAATAAAACAATCGACGTACTATGAAACAGATGGACCTATTATTTTAGCTGAGTTGCCTGATAAAATAAAAACAACTCCAGAATTCAGTTTTATGATGAAAGATGGAGTTCTGCCGAACAGTCTTACTAAAATCTATCAACTTACAGAATTTAACTAACAACCTTGCTCTGTATAATTCGGAGCAGGGTTGTTGTTTTAAATACATGTAGTTGGCCCGGTATTTTTGTCTATCAGGCCTGTCAGGATTACTAATATAGCTTTAAATATCTGAAATAAAGGAGATTGATAATGAATCAAGCAACAGTTTTATATGATGAAACCTGCTATTTATGTCAGCAAAGCAAAAAAATCATACAATTAATTGATTGGCTCCGAGTGTTTGAGTGGCAGTCTTTACAAACGTATAGTGGTAATCACATTCTTACAGACGAGCAATTGAGTGAAATGGAGGGTGAAATCCACCTTATTACAAAGAAAGACAGCGTGCTTGTGGGATACTTTGCAGTTAGATACATTTTGTTGCGATGTCCAATTACAGTTATAATAGGTCTTCTTATGTATATACCGAAATCACCAAAAGTTGGTGTACCTGCCTATCGTTGGGTTGCGAAGAATCGCTATCAATTGTTTAAGAAAAAATGCAAAGGAGTTTGTAAAATACCCAAGTAATTTGGTTTGATTTAATTGACATTAGACAAACCTTTCGATACGATAAAATTCGAGCGGAAACTCTTAACTCTTATCCAAAGAAGGCATTTGACCTTCCTTTTACTTTTTTGCAAACACATGGTTTTATGTGAAATTTCACTTGTGATTAATTTTTTAAAAACTCATAATTGAATTAGCAATAGTAAACACTTAAAATAGATGAGTATTACTTGCCTTATAATTTCCTAATACAAGGAAAGAGAAATTCCGTATTATAAGATACATGAAGGAGGATTTAGCAGAATGGCTGCAAATCGTCGATTATTTACATCAGAATCTGTAACAGAAGGACATCCAGATAAGATTAGTGACCAGATCTCTGATGCCATTCTAGATGAAATTTTAAAACATGATCCATATGCTCGTGTAGCATGTGAAACAACAGTAACCACTGGCTTAGTATTAGTGGCTGGTGAAATTACCACGTCAACTTATGTGGATATTCCGAGCATTGTACGTAAAACAATTAAAGAAATCGGTTATACTCGAGCAAAATATGGTTTTGATTCAGAAACCTGTGCTGTGTTAACTGCAATTGATGAACAATCACCAGATATCGCTGGTGGGGTGAATAAGGCTCTAGAATCTCGCGAAGGAACAATGACTGAGAGTGAAATTGATTCAATTGGGGCTGGTGATCAGGGATTAATGTTTGGGTATGCAAACAACGAAACACCTGAGTTGATGCCACTACCAATTTCATTAGCACACAAAATTTCAAAGAGGCTATCAGACGTACGTAAAGATAATACCTTAGACTATCTACGTCCAGATGGTAAAACCCAAGTAACAGTAGAATACGACGAGAACAATAAACCAGTTAGGGTTGATACAATTGTAATATCTACCCAACACCATCCTGAAGTAGAGCTAAAACAAATTCAGGCGGATTTGAAAGAACATGTTATTAATCCAATTGTTCCTAAACATTTACTTGATGAAAATACAAAGTATTTCATCAATCCTACTGGGAGATTTGTTATAGGTGGCCCTCAAGGCGATGCTGGTTTAACTGGTAGAAAAATTATCGTCGATACTTATGGTGGTTATGCGCGTCATGGCGGCGGAGCATTTAGTGGTAAAGACGCAACGAAAGTAGACCGCTCTGCAGCGTATGCTGCGCGTTATGTAGCTAAAAATATTGTTGCCTCTGGATTGGCTGACTCCTGTGAGGTTCAACTCGCTTATGCAATAGGTGTAGCTGAGCCGGTATCTATTTCCATTGATACATTTGGATCAGGAAAAGCTAGCGAGGAAAAACTAGTGGCAGCAGTAAGAGCTTTGTTTGACTTAAGACCTGCTGGAATTATCAAGATGCTCGACTTAAGACGACCTATCTATAAGGATACTGCAGCTTATGGTCATTTTGGGAGAACAGATATTGAATTCTCTTGGGAGAAAACAGATAAAGTAGAAGATATTAAGAACTATATTGCAAAAAATTGATTGTCCTGAGAAAAAGATCATGCCACCTGTAAAAGGCATGATCTTTTTCTGTTTTTATTTAAATGACTGAGACTTTTCTAATAGAAAGAACGACTAATAAGAGTAGGGTGTTTAGCGATGATTTTGCATATTTTTTGATTTGGATTTATGATATACTCGTTAGGATGTAAAGAGAAAGAGAGGCAAAAAATTATGTGTGGTTTTATTGGAATGATTCGAAATCATGCTCAGTTACCTGGACAGGACAATCAAGATACGTTTCAACAACGAAACAACCTTATTGCTCATAGAGGACCTGATGATGAAGGATATTTTCATGATGAATATATTTCTTTTGGATTTAGACGATTAAGTATTATCGATATTGAGAGTGGACATCAACCATTCAACTATGATGATGAACAATTCTGGATGGTTTTTAATGGAGAAATATATAACTATGTTGAATTAAGAGAACAATTAATTGAAAAAGGATATACATTTAAAACAGAATCAGATACGGAAGTTATTATTGCTATGTTTAAAGAACATAGAACAGAAGCATTTAAACATTTAAGAGGAATGTTTTCTGTTTTAATATGGGATAAACAAGAACAAGTTCTATACGGAGTAAGGGATCCATTTGGGATTAAACCGTTATTTTATAGTGAGACAGAAGAGGGTACATATTTTTCCTCTGAAAAGAAGACTATAACCCTGTTTCAAGAGAAAGAAGAGGTAAGTACAGCGGCACTGCAACACTATTTAAGTTTTCAGTTTGCTCCAGAACCGTTAACATTAACTGAAGGAATCTATAAGGTGGAGCCAGGACACTTTTTCATTAAAAAACCAGGAGAATCAATTGAATTTCACCGTTACTGGCACGCGACCTTTAGTCCAGTATTAATGGAAAAGAAAGACTGGATTAAACGTATTCAAGATGTTATGTATGATTCGGTTAAAGTTCATATGAGAAGTGATGTACCGGTAGGATCATTTTTATCGGGTGGGATAGATTCATCTATAATTGTTGCCATTGCAAAAGAGTTTAATCCGAACCTGAAGACATTTTCAGTAGGATTTGAGCGCGATGGGTATTCTGAAGTTGATGTAGCAAAAGAAACTGCAGATAAATTAGATGTAGAAAATATATCGTATATGATAACGCCAGAAGAATATGTTCAAAAGCTACCCAAGATAATGTGGCATATGGACGATCCGCTTGCTGATCCTGCCTGCGTTCCATTGTATTTTGTGGCAAGAGAAGCGAACAAACACGTAACAGTGGTACTATCTGGTGAAGGTGCGGATGAATTGTTCGGGGGATACAACATTTATCGAGAGCCTGAATCGTTAAAAATTTTCCAATCTATACCAACCCCGGCCAAAGAGTTGCTTTCCCGTGTTGCAAATGTTTTACCAGAGGGTGTGACAGGAAAGAGTTTCTTAGAGCGAGGAACGACTCCTTTAAAGGATCGTTATATTGGAAATGCCAAAATGTTTGAAGATCAAGAAAAGAAACAGATTTTGAAGAAGTATCATTCTAATCTAACTTATCAACAACTAACAGAAGAATTATATCAAAATGTTAGCGAATATCATCCTGTAAATCAAATGCAATATATTGATATTCATACATGGCTTCGTGGAGATATTTTATTGAAAGCAGACAAGATGACAATGGCTAATTCCTTAGAATTACGTGTCCCGTTCTTAGATAAAGAGGTATTTCAGGTTGCCAGTCAAATTCCTGTTAACCTTAAAATTGCAAATGGAACCACGAAGAGTATATTGAGAGAAGCGGCCAGAGGAATTGTACCGGATCATGTCCTAGATCGAAAAAAACTAGGTTTTCCAGTGCCGATTCGTCATTGGCTAAAAAAAGAGTTGTATAGTTGGGCGAAGACACTGATACAGGAAAGTGAAACAGATGATCTTATTCGCAAAGATGTTATTTTTAGGCTTCTAGAAGATCACTGTCAGGGTAAAGGGGACTACAGTAGAAAGATTTGGACTGTTTTGATGTTTATGCTCTGGCACCAAATTTATGTAGAACGAAAATTCTCGTTTGAAGAGTTAATGGAAGAAGATAAAACAAAAAGCAAGCTCACGGTGTAATTACCGTGATTGCTTGCTTTCCCATTTGCACCCAGGCTTCCTCGAAGCTCTTAAAGGGTGCTTTTCTTGTTTCAGCTAATATTGGATCATTAAAGTAGATGAATTCTTCATCGTAGCCAGTCACTAAAACGGAGTGTTCCCTCATTGTGATTTCAATAGGTCCATCATCTGTTTGCCACGTCTCAAATTCAGTTTCAGGTAACTCTTTATATAACGTATTCGTAATGATCCACACAGGACGATCTTGATTCAGGTGTTGTAATACCTCATAGAATGATCCACCACTGAAATCAAGCACCTGATCACCAAGGTATTGTTTTGCTAGCTCAGCTATTGGTTCATGGTAGACACCGAGGCCTGGATTTGAAAAAGAATACATGTCTCCAACAAAACCATTTGACGGGTTACCGAAGAAAATGCCGTCAGATGTGACCTTATAGGGAGTGTTATCCTTCTTTACTTTTTCTGCTAGTTCCATTTTTTCTACATCCACTTGAAAATATTGAAGTAACATAGCTAAACTGGTCACTTCACATCCTCGCGGTAGCTCGGGATGTTGTCCTACTATAGGAGCGTCAAGTCTAACGTCAGGGCGGAGTTGGACGAGTTCAACAGGTGGCAATACAATTTCTAATTCTGTTTCTGGTAGTTCAGTGGCATAAGTATAGGATTTATCGCTTTGATTTTTCAACCAATCATAGATAGTGGATTTTGAATTATAAAGTATAATACCAGTAACCATTAAACTTGAGAGTCCAAAAAGAATAATATATGTTTTTAAAGCACTTTTGTACACATATTGCAATGGAGTTCTCAGCAGATAGAATAATAATAATGTCATCAAAATAGTAAAAAACATTAAAAAGAAAAGCATAGTTACACTCCTCACCATTAGCCAGATTTATAAAAAAACATGAACAATAAATTTGGCTTTGACTACTTATGAAAAAAATAGTTAGTTTTGTAATTTTTTATAGTACTGGCCTTTTTCTACGTAAGATTCTTTGATTCGATTCATTTCTTTTATATCTTCATCGGTTAAATTGCGAATTACTTTAGCTGGACGACCAAAAGCGAGCGTTCTTGGAGGAATCTTTTTTCCAGGCGGAACGAGGCTACCAGCACCAATAAAGGCCTGTTCTCCAATTTCTGCCCCATCAAGTATAATGGAGCCCATCCCCACTAGTGCCTTCTTCCGAATAATTGCGGAGTGAAGTGTTACTTGATGTCCGATCGTTACCTCATCCTCTATAATTAAAGGCATATCCGGACTTTGGTGTAGTAAACAGAGATCTTGAACATTAGACTTTTTTCCAATATGTACAGGAGCTACGTCTCCTCTAATTACGGTTTTAAACCAAATACTTACTTCTTCCTCAATGGTTACATCACCTGTTATTACAACGTCGTCAGATATATAGGATGTTTCATGAATTGTTGGTTTTTTTCCTTTGTATTCGTAAAACATTTGAATCCTCCTCATTATTGTGGTGATATAATAAATAATACCATAAACGGTTATTATTAATTAGTGATATCTAAAGTAGAGCTTACCTTATATTAAGGAAACGAGGGAATCCATATGTACAGTATTCCGAAAACATCACCAATGCTAATGGGTTTTGTGTATCGAAAAATCTTTCCGCAAGTTAATGTTGAGTTGAACTATTGGAAAGATAGAGCAGAAAAAATTCCAAATCGAGAATTAAGAGCACAAGCTCTTGCAAGTTTAGAGTCAAAAAGATTTCATTGTCAGGGTGGTGCGGTTTACAGTATCTTGGCGGGTCATAGGTGGAAAGAAGCAATCCGATTTATAATTGCTTATCAAACGATTAGTGATTATTTAGATAATTTATGTGATCGCAGTACATCACTGGATCCAAACGACTTCAGTATGCTCCATCGATCAATGGAAGATGCATTAACAATTGGAAATCCAACTAATGACTACTATCAATATAGATGTGAGAAGGATGATGGAGAGTATTTATCAGATTTAGTGAAAACTTGTCAGCATAGCTTATGGCAAATCACGGATTATCAACATATTGAAGGTTATTTGCTTCAATTGGAACGCTTGTATGGTGATTTACAAGTACATAAACATGTAAAAGAGGATGAAAGAATCCCGAGACTGGAAAAGTGGTATTGTTCCTATAAAGAAAGTTGGCCATCCCTTAGTTGGTATGAATTCTCGGCTTCAAGTGGCTCCACATTAGGTATTTTCTGTCTTGTTTCGTATGGAATGGGCCAAGAAATGACAAAACAGCTCGCAAAAAGAATTTATGAAAGTTATTTTCCCTTTATGCAGGGTTTACATATTCTGTTGGATTACTATATTGATCAACAAGAGGATCGGATAGAAGGAGACTTGAATTTTTGTAATTATTACAATAGTAATGATCATATGAAAGAACGTTTACTGTTTTTTATTGAACAAGCCAATAAAAACGTCCAGCAATTACCGAATAAGCAGTTTCATGAGATGGTCCACAATGGATTAGTCGGTCTTTATTTGGCGGATCCAAAGGTGAAAGGACTTAAAAGTGGAAAAGAAATTACAAAAACATTGCTACAGGCAAGTGGATTTCAATCTTCCTTCTTCCATTTAAATATCAAATTATACAATAAATTAAAAGGAAGAAGTTAAAGGGGCCTAGATTGAGTTCTATACTAGGCCTCTTTTCAATTATTTTTTTTCAATTGCTAATACAAAAGGTGGGCTATTTTTCTGATTAATGAATCCATACCTTACTACATTGAATTTTTTTTGATCATACTTTCCTAGATGATTAAGTAGTTCTTCTTTTTCTAGCTCACCACCTGGATGGCCATGATAAACAACAAGCACAATAATTCCACCGGGTTTTAAAAAGCTTCCAATTACTTCGATAGCAGAAATAGTACTTTCAGGTTTTGTGATGATTTCTTTGTCACTACCAGGTAGGTATCCTAAATTAAAAATAGCACCACCGATGCGCTCCCTTTGGTCCTCATTTAAATACTCGAGTATTTTATGATGGCTTTCTTGTATGAGGGTAACATTGTTTTTTGCCTCATTTTCTAATAGCTTTCTTGTATTATTTATTGCTTGTTCTTGGATGTCAAAAGCCAATACGTTTCCATCGCTACCTACTAAATTACTAAGAAATAATGAGTCATTTCCGTTTCCGCATGTTCCGTCTATCACCGTTTCACCAGGCTTAACTGAATTCTCTAAGAGTTCATGTGCATATGCAATTACCCTTTTTAACATGAGAACACCTTTTCTGTTGTGGTAAATAGTTTGCCTTGCCAGCTGTTACGGCGCTCCAATTCCTTATCAATTTCGTTTAAAACTTGCCATTTATTCATACTCCACATTGGACCAATTAATAGTTCAGGTGGACCATCACCAGTAATGCGGTGGATAATCATTTCTTTGGGGAGCCTTTCCAGTTGATCAACGACAAGCTTAATATATTCTTCCTTTGATAGAAATTGAAGAAGCCCTTTTTCGTACTGTTTAACCATTGGGGTCCCCTTAAGTAGATGGAGTAAGTGAATTTTAATACCTTGAACCTCCATCTTGCTTACAGCATTAACAGTTTCCATCATCATTTCAAAATTTTCGCCAGGTAGACCGTTAATAATGTGAGTGCATACTCTGATATTATGTTTTCTAAGCTTTGCCACACCATCTAAATAGCAGTCCATATTATGTGCTCGATTAATTAAATCAGATGTTTGTTGGTGAATCGTTTGTAATCCTAGTTCCACCCATAAATAAGTTCGACTATTTAATTCTGCAAGGTAATCAACGACATCGTCAGGCAAGCAGTCTGGGCGTGTAGCAATGGATATTCCGACTACTCCATCTAGTTTTAAGACGGATTCATACTTTGCTCTTAACTCTTCAACGGGTGCATGGGTATTAGTATATGCCTGAAAGTAGGCCATGTATTTACCATTTTTCCACTTATGATGCATCTTGTCTTTTATTTCATTAAATTGTGTTTTAAGGTCATCTGATCTGCTTCCTGCAAAATCTCCGCTGCCAGCAGCCGAACAAAAGGTGCAACCTCCATGTGCGACTGTACCATCACGATTTGGACAGTCAAATCCTCCATCAAGTGCTACCTTAAAAACCTTATGCCCAAATGTACTTTTTAAATGATAATTCCATGAATGATATCTTTTTTTATCAAAGGAAAATGGAAAAGGATTATTCATTGGTTAAACTCCTCTTTTTTATCTTACTTCATAATAAATTTAGTATTGCTTTATTGTAGCATGTCTAGAAAAGTTGCAAAAGTCGCGTAAATATCCTGAATGTATGTTAATCATCTTTTTGAGCATTTTAAAAATGAGGTGATTATTTGGCTACTAGACAATCTGTTGAAAATTTAATTGAAAAAGCAAACACGTACCTCTCAACTGCTCAGGAACAGTTGGAAATCACTAATCGCAATGGTTTTGAAGTTGATGAAGCGTATTCGCAATCCCAACAAAGTTTGGCCGAAGTTGAACAAGAGATTCAAAAAATGATGGATAGTGCGAACCATCAGCAAAGAGATCAACTCCATCGCTTACATCTAAAAGTAAGTAACTATATGAATGATATGGTATTAGATCAAATTGATTTAAATAAGTTTGAATAAATCCAAAAGGCCTCGTAAAGTACGAGGCCTTTTGGATTTAATGAGAAATAATATGTAAATGTGGCAAACCTTGACAAAGAGGAACGCTTTCTTTACAATACGATTACAATAACTAATGAACGACTTAGAGAAGGAATAGTAGTAGGGCTTCAAGTATAAGAGAGACAGTATATTGGTGCGAACTGTCCTTGAACTTTATGAACTCACCTTTGATGTTGCAGGGATGAAAAATAGGTAGTTCCTGCCGTTTTCCGCGTTAAGGATTCAAAGCGGGCGTATGAAAATTACGCTAAGTTGGGTGGTACCGCGGGAAAGATCTCTCGTCCCATTTTTGGGATAGGGGGATTTTTTTATATGGTGGGAACGTACGTTTCGTTTTCTGGAACTCTGGAACTTTGAATTAACTAAGAAACACAACAATTATATAGGTTAAAACGAGGAGGTAATTGCCATGTCATTTGATCACATTAAGATTGAAAAGAAATGGAGTAATCACTGGTTACAAAACAAGACTTTTAAAACGAATTCAGAAACGAATAAAGAGAAATTTTATGTATTAGATATGTTTCCATATCCGTCTGGTGCAGGGTTACACGTAGGGCATCCTGAAGGGTACACAGCTACTGATATAATTTCGAGAATGAAACGGATGCAAGGCTATGAGGTGCTCCACCCAATGGGATGGGATGCCTTCGGATTACCGGCTGAACAGTATGCGCTTGATACGGGTAATGATCCGGCAGAATTTACGAAAAAAAATATCGATACTTTCCGACGTCAAATTCAAGACCTTGGTTTCTCGTATGATTGGGACCGTGAGATTAATACAACAGATCCACACTATTATAAATGGACACAGTGGATATTCTTGAAATTATATGAAAAGGGATTAGCCTATATAGATGAAGTAGCAGTTAACTGGTGTCCTGCACTAGGTACAGTACTTGCTAATGAAGAAATAATTGATGGTAAAAGTGAACGGGGAGGACATCCAGTTGAACGTAAACCAATGAAACAGTGGATGTTAAGAATAACTGCTTACGCTGACCGTTTGCTTGAAGACTTAGAGGAATTAGATTGGCCAGAAAGTATTAAAGATATGCAACGTAACTGGATTGGACGTTCTGAGGGTGCAGAAGTTCATTTTGGCATTGATGAGCATGAAGATACATTTACCGTTTTTACAACTAGACCGGACACCTTATACGGTGCAACCTATGCTGTTTTAGCACCGGAACATCCGCTTGTTGAGAAGATTGTAACTAAAGATCAACAAAGCGCAGTGAAAAACTATATAGATAAAGTAAAATCAAAAAGCGACTTGGAACGTACAGATTTAGCTAAAGATAAATCTGGTGTGTTTACAGGAGCTTATGCCATTAACCCTGTTAATGAAGAAAAGCTTCCAATATGGGTAGCAGATTATGTATTAATGACCTATGGATCTGGAGCGATCATGGCTGTACCAGCACATGACGAACGTGATTATGAATTTGCAGAAAAATTCAATCTCGAAATCATTCCAGTGCTTGAGGGTGGGGACGTTGAAACAGAAGCATATACTGGTGATGGAAAACATATTAATTCAGGTTTTCTAGACGGACTTAATAAAGTAGAAGCGATTGAAAAAGTCATTAAGTGGCTTGAGGAAAATGGCAAAGGTGATAAGAAGGTAACTTACAGGCTAAGAGACTGGTTATTTAGTCGTCAACGGTATTGGGGTGAGCCAATTCCTATCACTCACTGGGAAGATGGAACAATGACAGGTGTTCCTGAAGAGGAACTCCCACTTGTGTTGCCTAAGACAACGGAAATTAAACCTTCAGGTACTGGTGAGTCACCACTTGCAAACATTGATAACTGGGTTAATGTTGTAGATCCAACAACTGGCATGAAAGGTCGACGTGAAACCAATACAATGCCACAATGGGCTGGTAGCTGCTGGTACTTTTTACGATTTGTTGATCCGAACAATAGTGAAAAACTTGCTGATTTTGATCTATTAAAGAAGTGGCTCCCAGTTGATGTTTACATTGGTGGAGCTGAACATGCAGTACTTCACTTGCTTTATGCTCGCTTTTGGCATAAATTTTTATACGACATCGAAGTAGTGCCAACAAAGGAACCTTTCCAGAAGCTATATAACCAAGGAATGATACTTGGGGAAAATAATGAGAAAATGAGTAAATCTAAAGGTAATGTAGTGAATCCAGATGAAATTGTAGAGAGTCACGGAGCAGATACATTAAGACTCTATGAGATGTTTATGGGACCTTTAGATGCTGCTGTTGCTTGGTCAACAAATGGTCTAGATGGTGCACGTCGTTTTCTAGATCGTGTATGGCGTTTATTTATTACAGATGAAGGCAATCTGTCTTCTAAAGTGGTAGATAGTGTCACGGAGGACTCTTTAGAAAAGGTTTATCATGAAACAGTAAAAAAGGTAACGGATAACTTTGAGGACCTTCGTTTCAATACAGGGATATCTCAAATGATGGTTTTTATAAATGAGGCATATAAAGCTGAAGAAATTTCTATTGATTATGTAGAAGGCTTAGTTAAACTACTATCACCAGTTGCACCACATCTAGCGGAAGAGTTGTGGGAAAAGCTTGGACATCAAAGCTCGATAACTTATGAGGCTTGGCCTGCGTATGATGAGGCAAAATTAGTAGAAAGTGAAGTAGAAATTGTAATTCAGGTGATGGGTAAAGTACGTGCCAAAATTCTAGTAGATAAAAATGCTTCGAAAGAAGACCTAGAAAAGCAGGCCTTAGAGAATGAATTAATTAAAGAAAGACTTGAAGGTAAAACTGTTAGGAAAGTTATTGCCGTACCAGGCAAGCTAGTTAATATTGTAGCTAATTAAGGATTACTGAATCCCTCTTATCTGATAAGGGGGATTCTCAATGTTTTTTTTGATAGATGCCTAATTAATATGAATAATAATATTCTAAAAAAGTGTTTAAATTAATTGAATAAGGGAAAACATAACTCTAGACTAATGGTTCTAGATTAATATAAGAATGTTGTTGACTTTTCGATTATATTACTGTAATATATTCCTTGCTGTCGCAATTAGTCACGCGTTGAAAAACAAAATAGCAGTAACCAAAAATTGGAATTGACTTAACAAGTCAACTCATGATACTATTTAGTTACTGTCGCTGATTGACAGATGGACAACTTGATCCTTGAAAACTGAACGAAACAACCAGTATGTGAAGTAAGAAATTAAGCTAGTTTTTTGAACGAGCAATCAAGCTCATAAACTTTATGGAGAGTTTGATCTTGGCTCAGGACGAACGCTGGCGGCGTGCCTAATAC
>NZ_WJNG01000019.1:0-62500 GCF_009649745.1 Aquibacillus halophilus
TATATATCTTCATTTCTTTAGGTCTAGTGACAATAGCGGAGAGGTCACACCTGTTCCCATGCCGAACACAGTAGTTAAGCTCTCCAGCGCCCATGGTAGTTGGGGCTTTGCCCCTGCAAGAGTAGGACGTTGCTAGGCAATTGAAAGCCTCTAAAAGATTTATTCTTTTAGAGGCTTTTTTTTTGTTATAATTAATTTTAATACCTCTAATTTTTAAATGGTTTCATACATAGTTATAAAAGAACTAACTACATAGGGAGAGGAACAAAATGCAATTGGCTATGGATTACCTTTTCAAAAGTGAATTTATTCTAATGGCAATTCGAATTTTTATTGCACTACTATTATCTGGTCTTATTGGATTCGAAAGAGAATTAAAAAATCAATCTGCGGGATTTCGCACCCATATTCTCGTAGGGGTAAGTTCTTGTTTGATGATGTTATTATCATTATATGGTTTTGAAGATTATATAGAGAGGTACGAGAATGTAAGGTTTGATCCTGCTCGGATTCCCTCCTACGTAATTAGTGGTATAGGCTTTCTTGGAGCTGGGACCATCATTGTTAATGGGATGACAATAAGGGGACTAACTACTGCAGCATCTATCTGGGCAGTTGCTGGCATTGGTTTAGTTGTTGGCGCTGGTATGTATGGTGAAGCAATTCTTACTACAGTAGTTATCCTGTTAAGTTTAATGTTCCTAAGTAACTTCGAAAGATATTTTAGAAAAGATAGAAATAAACTCTCTCTTCAAATTGTGATTGGCTCAAAAATGAGTTTGGAAAACATACTAAAAGTATTTGAAGATTATAGCCTAAAGATTGATAATTTAAGAATTGAAAATGCAGTGGATATGGATAGAAGCGTGTTGATAGTAATAAATAGTATTAAAAAGTCTGATAAGTATCAACTATACGATCAGATATCAAGAATGGATTATGTCAAACAAGTGAATGAGCGTTAGTAAGTGTACACCTAATTTTCAATAAATTCAAAAATCCTTGTCTGAAATAGCAGGGATTTTTTTCATATTTATCGGCAAGAATAATAAATAAACATTTCATTTGCATCAAATAAAAAGAGGAGTATAATAATAATAAAGTCAAAGATAGTCAAAGTCAGAACTGAGGAGGGGAAAATGAGTAATATTTCAGATGTTATTGAAGCCTACCTAAAAAATATTATTCAAGGAAACAACAAAAACACGATTGAAATTAAGCGAAGTGAAGTAGCTGATCGATTTGAATGTGTTCCTTCTCAAATAAACTATGTGATAAATACCCGTTTCACCATCGAAAGAGGATATATCGTTGAAAGTAAACGTGGTGGCGGAGGTTATATTCGTATTATTAGAATTACCAATGAGGACAAAGCAAAGCTTATTGATGAAATTATTGAAATGATTCAACCAAGAGTAACTCAACAAGCTGCGATTGATATTTATGAAAGAATGCTGGAAGAAGAGTTAATAACAAAACGTGAGGCAAAAATTATGTTAAGTGCGGTTAGTAGAGCAACACTTGCATTTCAATTACCTCTTCGAGATGAAATAAGGTCCAGAATCATGACAGCAATGCTATCGTCACTTAAATACTAAGACTGTTTTGAAGGAGATGATGGTATGGAGTGCCAAGAATGCCATGAACGCCCAGCGACATTACATTTTACTAAAGTGATAAATGGGAGTAAGACAGAGAACCACGTCTGTGAACATTGTGCTAAAGAAAAAGGCTATGTTTCTTATGGGGAAGAAGCTTATTCGCTACATGATCTGCTTTCTGGTCTTTTTAACTTCGAACCCTCTTCTTTAAATGAACAAACATCTAAAGATATTACGAGTCAACATCATTTAAAATGTTTAAAATGTGGTATGACTTACCAAGAGTTTACTAAAGTTGGTAAGTTTGGATGTGCATCCTGTTACGATGCCTTTTCAGAGCGTCTAAATCCTATATTCCGTCGTGTGCATAGTGGCAATATAGTCCATGATGGTAAGATTCCCAAAAGAATAGGAAGTAACATCCATCAAAAGAAACAATTAAATGAACATAAAGAAAAACTTCAAGAATTAATTCAAAGTGAAGAATTTGAACAGGCAGCACAAGTACGGGATCAAATAAAAGAGATAGAAAAAGGCATTAAGCCTAATGGGGAAGGAGAGGTTTAATGTCACTACAGCAATTTATAAATGAAGCGATAAGTCCATGGATGAAAGAAGAAGGTCCAGATAGTGATATTGTTATGAGCACTAGGATTAGATTAGCTAGGAATTTTGATCAGACACCTTTCCCCATTATTGCTAAAAGTCAAAACTTGGAGAAAATTCTAGATTTTTTTCAACAAGAATATCACCATCAATCGTTTAATAATTACCATGATTTAGAATTTGTTAAAATGAGTGACCTGCAACCAATAGAAAAGCGTGTACTTGTTGAAAAACACTTAATAAGTCCCCACTTGGCTGAAAACGCGGAATTAGGGGGCGCTTTAATCTCAAAAAACGAACAGGTTTCGGTTATGGTTAATGAAGAAGATCATATACGTGTTCAATTGTATTTTCCGGGTTTTCAACTAGAGGAAGCACTTGATCAGGCATTTGAGTTAGATGATTGGCTAGAAGAAAAAATTAACTATGCATTTGATGAAAAAAAAGGCTATCTAACTAGCTGCCCAACTAATGTCGGAACAGGAATGCGCGCTTCAGTAATGATGCACTTACCCGCTTTAACCTTAACTCAGAAGGTCAATCGCATGATTCCTGCAATTAATCAATTGGGCCTTGTGGTAAGAGGTATTTACGGTGAGGGTAGTGAAGCGTTAGGAAATATTTTTCAAATATCGAATCAGATCACACTTGGTAGATCTGAAAGGGATATTGTTGAGGACTTGCAGAGTGTTGTTAACAAATTAGTTGAACAAGAACGAAAGGCACGTCATATTCTTGTTGAACAATCAGAACTCCAATTAGAGGATCGTATTTTTAGATCCTGTGGTGTATTACAGTATAGTCGTATCATAGAATCTAAAGAGACAGCAAAATGTTTATCTGATGTAAGGTTGGGTATTGATATTGGATATATTGAAAATATCCCTAAAACAATCCTAAATGAATTAATGGTATTAACCCAGCCGGGCTTTTTGCAACAATATGCAAAAAAAACACTGTCACCACATGAGAGAGACATATTAAGAGCCTCTTTAATTAGAGAAAGATTAAAATTAGAAAAATAAACGGCAGGAGGAATAATTTATGATGTTTGGACGTTTTACTGAAAGAGCACAAAAAGTGTTAGCACTCTCTCAAGAAGAGGCTGTAAGACTTGGTCATAATAATATAGGTACAGAACATATCTTACTAGGATTAGTGAGCGAAGGGGAAGGGATAGCTGCCAAATCACTTTCTTCATTAGGTCTTGAAACAGAAAAAATTCAAGAGGAAGTAGAAAAACTGATAGGCAGGGGACAAAAAGTATCCCAAACGATTCATTACACACCACGAGCTAAAAAGGTCATTGAGTTGTCGATGGATGAAGCTAGAAAGTTAGGTCACTCTTATGTCGGAACAGAACATATTTTACTTGGCTTGATCCGAGAGGGTGAAGGTGTAGCCGCTCGTGTACTTAATAATTTAGGTGTAAGCTTAAATAAGGCACGTCAACAAGTACTACAATTACTAGGGAGTAACGAATCAACATCTAGTCAACACGGCCGTGGGGGTCAGTTAGCTACAGCTAACACACCTACTTTAGATTCGCTAGCTAGAGATCTAACTTCTATTGCTAAAGAGGGAAATATAGACCCAGTTATAGGTCGTGAAAAGGAAATTGAACGAGTTATTCAAATATTAAGCCGTCGGACAAAAAACAACCCTGTATTAATAGGTGAGCCAGGTGTTGGTAAAACAGCAGTAGCTGAAGGCTTGGCACAACAAATTGTGAACAATGAAATTCCAGAAACACTCCGTGACAAACGGGTGATGACATTGGATATGGGTACGGTAGTTGCAGGTACAAAATACCGTGGTGAATTCGAAGATCGTCTAAAAAAGGTGATGGAAGAAATCCGTCAAGCAGGGAATATTATTTTATTTATAGATGAACTGCACACATTAATAGGTGCAGGTGGTGCTGAAGGTGCTATTGATGCTTCAAACATATTAAAGCCTTCCCTTGCACGTGGTGAATTACAGTGTATTGGTGCAACTACATTGGATGAATACCGTAAATATATAGAAAAAGATGCTGCACTTGAGCGACGTTTTCAACCTATCCGGGTTGAAGAACCAACTTTAGATGAATCTATTCTAATTTTAAAAGGGTTGCGTGATCGCTATGAAGCGCATCACCGTGTGACTATTACAGATGAGGCAATTGAAGCCTCTGTAAGATTTTCCGATAGATATATAACTGATCGTTTCTTGCCTGATAAAGCAATAGATCTAATTGATGAATCTGCTTCTAAAGTTCGTCTTCGCTCTTACACAGCTCCACCTAACTTAAAGGAGTTGGAACAAAATCTTGAAGAAGTTAGAAAAGAGAAGGATGCAGCTGTTCAAAGTCAGGAATTTGAGAAAGCTGCATCATTAAGAGATAATGAACAGCGGTTAAGAGAAGAATTAGATAAAACGAAAGAAGAATGGAAAGAAAAACAAGGTCAAGAAAGCTCAGAAGTAACTGTAGAAGACATAGCGGGCGTTGTTTCAACGTGGACTGGTGTGCCTGTATCTAAACTAACCAAAGATGAAACGGAACGACTATTAAATATGGAGTCTGTATTACACAATCGTTTAATTGGTCAAGAAGAGGCAGTTAAAGCGGTATCGAAGGCTATTCGACGTGCAAGAGCAGGACTTAAGGACCCGAAGCGGCCGATTGGCTCATTCATCTTTCTAGGGCCTACAGGTGTAGGTAAAACTGAGTTGGCACGTGCATTAGCAGATGTAATGTTTGGTGATGAAGAGTCCATGATTCGGATTGATATGTCAGAGTATATGGAGAAACACTCCACATCTCGGTTAGTTGGGTCACCTCCAGGATATGTAGGTTATGAAGAAGGTGGACAATTGACTGAAAAGGTGCGCAGAAAACCATACTCTGTTGTTCTACTGGATGAAGTAGAAAAGGCTCATCCAGAAGTGTTTAACATTCTGCTGCAGGTATTAGAGGATGGGCGTTTAACTGATTCTAAAGGCAGAGTAGTTGATTTTAGAAATACAGTATTAATCATGACTTCCAATGTAGGGGCAAGTGAACTTAAACGCAACAAATATGTTGGATTTAACTTTGGTGATGAGCAAGAGGACTACAAAGGTATGAAATCAAAAGTGGTAGAAGAATTGAAAAAAGCATTCCGTCCTGAATTTCTAAATAGAATCGACGAAACCATAGTTTTCCATTCTTTAGAAAGAAAGCATATGAAACACATTGTAACACTTATGGTAGAGCAACTTCAGAAACGTTTATTAGATCAGGATATAAACTTTGTCTTAACTGATGAGGCAATTGAAAAGATAGCAAAAGAAGGGTTTGATCCTGAGTATGGTGCGCGTCCTCTACGAAGATCAATTCAAAAAAATGTAGAAGACTTGCTATCAGAGGAATTACTAAAGGAAACAATCAAAAAAGGTCAAAAGATTCAAATTGATATAGATAAAGAAAATCAGTTTGTTGTTTCAACAGACTAACAATGTCTATAGTTAGGCATTGCTTGTGTAAGTCGGAAGGCCACCACCTTCCGACTTTTTATACTATCAGAATTTTTTCTTGATTACGCATAATGATGTTTATCGGAAATTAAACTTGTATGGGTGCTCTGTAAATTTTGAAAACTCTTAAATAAAGAGTCAATGGTCGAGTTTTTTTGATAGTTTCGATATGATAGTTATATAAACGTTACTAAATTGATAGAACAATGTAACTTGAAATCAACGTTACTCGTTTATAATTGATATAGGTATGAGGAGCGATTGCTTTGGCAAAAAGAAAAACAAAATATACTTGTCAAGAATGTGGATATGAATCAGCAAAATGGATGGGGAAATGCCCTGGCTGTAATAACTGGAATACATTAGTTGAAGAAGTGGTAGCAATACAAAATCCCTCAAGACATACAACAACAGCTCAAACTTCCAAAGCAAAAGCAGAAAGAATCACCGCAATTCAATCCCAAAAGGAACCAAGAATTACAACGGATATGGCCGAGTTCAATCGAGTATTAGGAGGAGGTATTGTCCTAGGCTCCCTGGTGCTTATTGGTGGAGACCCTGGGATAGGAAAATCAACGTTACTATTGCAAGTATCAGCTCAACTCGCCGACAAGGACATAAAGGTCTTGTATATTTCAGGGGAGGAATCGGCTCAGCAAACCAAACTTCGAGCCGACCGACTTGGAGTTAAGTCAGATCAACTTTATGTATTAGCAGAAACTAACCTCATAGATATTGCAAATCAAATTGAACAATTGGCACCCTCCTTTGTTGTTATCGATTCTATTCAGACTATCTTTCGCGAAGAAGTATCAAGTGCACCTGGTAGCGTTTCCCAAGTGCGTGAATGTACAAGTGAATTAATGCGAATAGCTAAGGGTAACAACATCCCAATCTTTATTGTAGGGCATGTCACTAAAGAAGGAGCAATTGCTGGCCCGCGACTCTTAGAGCATATGGTAGATGCGGTTTTATATTTTGAAGGAGAGCGGCATCATACTTTTCGAATTCTACGGGGAGTAAAAAATCGTTTTGGAAGTACAAATGAAATGGGAATTTTTGAAATGAAAGAAGAAGGTTTAAGAGAAGTACTGAACCCTTCTGAAATATTTCTGGAAGAAAGATCTCAGGGCGCAGCAGGTTCAACGGTTGTAGCATCAATGGAAGGAAGTAGACCGGTATTAGTTGAAATCCAATCCCTTATTTCCCCAACGAGTTTTGGTAATCCTAGAAGAATGGCAACTGGAATTGACCATAACCGAGTGCCATTACTAATGGCTGTATTAGAAAAAAGAGTTGGTTTAATGCTACAAAACCAGGATGCGTATGTAAAAGTAGCTGGTGGGGTAAAATTAGATGAACCTGCTATTGACTTGGCTATTGCTGTCAGTATAGCTTCTAGTTTTAAAGATCAACCCTCTAAACCGAATGATGTGTTAATAGGAGAGGTCGGCCTGACAGGAGAGATTCGAAGAGTGTCTAGAATTGAACAAAGAGTTCAAGAAGCGGCAAAGTTAGGATTCAAACGTGCAATTGTACCAAATAAAAATATGGATGGATGGACCCCACCATCAGATATTGAGGTTATAGGTGTTAATTCAGTTCATGAAGCATTGAAGGCTACATTAGGAGGAAGATAAATGGAATGGCAGGACAGGAAATATACTGCCATTGGTGAGATGTTAAAGTTAGTAGCACCAGGAACCCCCATACGAGCAGGGATTGAAAATGTATTGCGTGCTAAAACTGGCGGTCTTATCGTGGTAGGTTACAGTGACAAAATGAAGCGCATCGTTGATGGAGGATTTGCTATTCATACCCAGCTAACATCGGCAAACCTTTATGAATTAGCAAAAATGGATGGAGCAATAATTTTAAATGGTGAAGGAACTTCTATTTTATATGCAAACGTACAATTGATGCCGGAACCATCAATTATATCTAAGGAAACCGGTATGCGTCATCGAACAGCAGAGCGTGTAGCAAAACAAACAGAAAATCTAGTAATCGCTATTTCAGAGAGAAGAAATGTAATAACCCTTTATAAGGGAAACATCCGATATGCTCTGAAACAGATAGGGGTAATTTTAACAAAAGCAAATCAAGCCATGCAGACTTTGGAGAAATATAAAATAGTTTTGGATCAAGGGATTACAAACCTTGGTGCCCTTGAATTTGAAGATTTGGTCACTCTAACTGAAGTGGTTCAAGTTATCCATCGAATCGAAATGGTCTTAAGAATTAAGACTGAAATTTTGAACTATATTAATGAGCTAGGTACTGAAGGAAGACTGATTGAATTACAGCTCGATGAACTAGTTTCAAATATAGAGGATGAGGCTCTTCTCCTTATCAAAGACTATTGTATTAAAGGCGAGAATAGTCCTGAGTATATTTTAAATAAGATTCAAGAAGCATCGCGTACTGAATTAATGGAAGATATGCAGATTATTAAACTTTTAGGGTACCCTGCAAATGCGAAATCGGATGAGGTCATTTTTCCAAGAGGTTATCGAATACTAAACAGAATCCCTAGACTACCAATGATCATCATTGAATATCTAACAGATAACTTCAGTAATTTAAATGAAATTGTCATGGCCACAACCACTGAATTGGTAAGAGTGAATGGGGTTGGTGAGGTTAGAGCAGAAAAGATAAAAGAAGGCTTAAGTAGAATTCAAGAACAATTATTCATCGACAGACATATCTAAAACTCAACAAAAATTGACTTATGATATTGTGTGTGGTAGAATCTAATGTTTGGTGTTTGACTGTTTTTGTCAATTGTGTTATTTTATATGAATAGAATTTATAAACATATTAGATTATTTTTTATAATATTGGGGATACTGTTTAATAGGAGGTGATTATGGTGCTAAAAAGAATCGTACAGTTATTTATTATTGTTGCGGGTGGTACCATTGGCTATTTATACGTGCCGGATTTGATTGTCTTAATGGATTTATCTAGTAATAATTGGATAGAGTCTCCCTATGTAGGCTTAGTTCTAGGTGCTATTATTTTATTTTTATTAACGTTTTGGGCGGTCGATTATATTGTTGAATTTTTCCGTATAGTGGAAGAAACGTTGGTTAAAGCTCCGGTAGCAGACCTTTTATTTGGTAGTTTGGGAATAATTATCGGTTTGGTCATTGCATTTTTAATTAATATTCCAATTCAAGATATGGAAATTCAAGTAGTTTCGCAGGTCGTACCGATCTTTCTAACGGTACTCTTAGGTTACTTTGGCTTCCAGGTTGGTTTTAAACGAAGAGATGAGTTCCTAGGGTTGTTAACGTTGGCTAAGAAGGAAAAGAAAAAATCCGACGAAATTGATGAAAATGACAGTATTATACCTAAAGTGAAGATATTGGATACTAGCGTAATTATTGATGGAAGAATTGCTGATATTTGCCAAACTAGCTTTCTAGAAGGTACGATTATAATTCCACAATTCGTGTTAGAAGAGTTGCAGCATATTGCTGACTCATCTGATGTATTAAAAAGAAATCGTGGACGTCGTGGCCTGGACGTTTTAAATAGAATGCAAAAGGATTTGCAGGTGAACGTGGAAATCTATGAAGGTGACTTTGAGGAAATTCAAGAAGTAGATAGCAAGCTAGTTAAACTAGCAAAGGTAATAAACGGAATTGTAGTCACTAATGATTTTAATCTTAATAAAGTGTGTGAATTTCAGAATGTTCAAGTGCTTAATATTAATGACCTTGCAAATGCTGTTAAGCCAATCGTATTACCTGGTGAAGAGCTAACGGTACAGGTAATTAAAGACGGGAAAGAACAGAATCAAGGTGTAGCATATTTAGATGATGGAACAATGATTGTTGTGGAAGAGGGAAAAAATTATATTGGTAGGACGATAGAAGTCTTAATTACCAGTGTATTGCAAACCTCCGCAGGTCGTATGATATTTGCGAAACCAAAATTGCTTGAAAAAGCTCTCTGAAAAGGGTATAACATATAGTGGGAAAACAAAAGTGATAACTTATGTTATCGCTTTTGTTATACTATCAGAACTTTTATGTTAAATAGACCGAAGTATATAGTTAAAAAATTAGTGCTTTCAATCGATAATTGTAGTTAAGTCAGATTAATGGTGTTAACATTGCTTGTAGTTATCAGAGAAATTAGTACTAGATAACTAGTGGACAAGTCCCTTACTATATACAACTAATAAGGCGGATAAATATGATTGAATATTATGCAATAGTTCTAGCTGCTGGGGAAGGCAAGCGAATGAATGCTGGTAAAAATAAACAGTTTATTCAGGTCGGCAAGAAACCTTTAGTTATACATACCCTTAATGTGTTTGCTCAAGATGATTGGTGCAAATCCATTATATTAGTTATAAATAGTAATGAAAAAAAACGAATGAAAGAATTAATTGACAATCATCCTGTCGGAAAATCAGTTATACTGGTTGAAGGTGGAAAAGAACGTCAAGATAGTGTGTTTCATGGTTTGAATTGTATAGATGACCCAGAAGGAATTGTCTTTATACACGATGGTGCGAGACCATTTGTTAGTAGAGAGAATCTTCATCAGTTAGCTACGATAACGAAAGAAAAGAAGGCAGCTATATTGGCTGTCCCTGTAACGGATACAATCAAGCAGTTAAAAGGTGAAAACTTAACTACGTTAAAGAGAGAGACATTATGGGCGGCTCAAACTCCACAGGCTTTTCGTGTTGATGCTATTCGCGCGGCTCATGAAAAAGCGGCAATTGAAAACTATCTAGGGACTGATGATTCATCGTTAGTTGAACGGCTGGGTTATCCGGTAGAAATAGTTAAAGGCAGCTATGACAATATAAAATTAACAACCCCAGAGGATTTGCAACGTGCCCAGGCATTTCTAAAAGAAAAAAGTGATGAAAGGGAGAAAGCATAATGTTTCGTATAGGGCAAGGTTTTGATGTTCATGAATTTGCTGAAAACCGTCCTTGTATTATCGGCGGGATAACAATCCCGTACGAGAGAGGGTTGTTGGGGCACTCTGATGCCGATGTTTTATTACATACTATTGCTGATGCTTGTTTAGGTGCTATTGGTGAAGGTGATATTGGAAAGCATTTTCCTGATACTGATCCAGCGTTTAAAGATGCAGATTCCGAAAAATTACTCAACCATGTCTGGAAGATTGTCAATGGTAAAGGGTATCAGTTAGGAAATTTGGATTGTACCATTATTGCCCAAGCACCAAAAATGGCACCATATATTGATCAAATTAGAGGTAATATTGCTCGAATATTAGAAGTGGATGTCGAGCAAATTAATGTTAAAGCTACGACCACTGAAAAATTAGGATTTACCGGTCGTGGAGAAGGAATCGCTTCACAGGCTGTAGTCTTGTTAAGTTCTGGCCGAAAGTAACGATAGTACATATTACAATGAACATTGTATGAAGGGAGTACATTATTATGACAACTGAAGTAAGAGTACGATACGCACCTAGTCCAACAGGACATTTACATATTGGTAATGCGCGTACCGCATTATTTAATTACTTATATGCTCGCCACTTAGGTGGAAAGTTTATAATACGAACTGAAGATACAGATGAAAAAAGAAACGTTGAAGGTGGCGAAGAAAGTCAACTGAATTACTTGAAATGGTTAGGGATAGAATGGGATGAGGGTGCTGATATTGGAGGTAACTTTGGTCCGTATCGCCAAACAGAACGTTTAGATATTTATCAAAAATATGTAGACGATTTACTTGAAAGAGGTCTAGCTTATAAATGCTATATGACAGAAGATGAGTTGGATCAGGAGCGTGAAGAACAAAGAGCGAACGGACAAGTTCCTAAATATTCGGGTGCCCATCGCGACTTAAGCCAGGATCAAGTTAAGAGTTTTGAGGCGGAAGGGCGAAAACCAAGCATTCGGTTCCGCGTTCCAGAAAACAAGACATATTCATTTAATGATATTGTAAGAGACAATATTACATTTGAATCTAGTGATTTTGGTGATTGGGTGATTGTTAAGAAAAATGGAATTCCTACTTACAATTTCGCAGTTGCACTTGATGATCATTTAATGGAAATATCCCATGTTCTAAGAGGGGAAGAACACATTTCTAATACGCCAAAGCAAATGATGGTCTATGATGCATTTGATTGGACTCCTCCAAAGTTTGGTCATATGACATTAATTTTGAATGAGAACCGCAAGAAATTGAGTAAACGCGATGAACATATTTTACAGTTTATTGAACAATATAAAAATCTTGGTTATTTACCAGAAGCTTTATTAAACTTTATTTCACTATTAGGTTGGTCGCCAGTAGGAGAAGAAGAAATTTTTAGTAAGGAACAGTTTATTGAAATGTTCGATGCTGAACGTTTATCTACATCGCCGGCAATTTTCGATCCACAGAAATTAAAGTGGGTAAACAATCAATATATTAAAGCTGCAGACTTTGATCGTGTTGTTGAGTTAAGCTTACCTCACTTAATAGATGCAGGAAAGTTACCCGAGAACATGGATGAGGAACAACAAAAGTGGGCTCTGGAATTAATCGGTTTGTATAAAGATCAGCTTAGCTATGGAGCTGAGATTGTAGAATTAACAGACCTTTTCTTTAAAAAAGATATTGAGTTTACCGAAGATGCAATGGAGGTACTTCAAGGCGAACAGGTACCTGAAGTACTAGAAGTTTTTGCTCAGAAGATAAAAGAGCTTGAAAATTTCACACCAGAAGCAATCAAGGCAGAAATAAAAGCTACGCAAAAAGATACGAAACATAAGGGAAAGAAATTATTTATGCCAATCCGTGTAGCTACTACTGGTCAAGTACATGGACCGGAGCTTCCTGATGCGATTCATCTGTTAGGAAAAGACGTTATTGAAGCTAGACTATCATCAGCATTACAAAAAATTTAAGCGTGATGGTTCACATTTGCAGTGTAATATAATATAGTAATATACAAATATGAACGTTGATGAGGAGAAGTAAAAAGTTAGCGAGCTTAGTTAGAGAGAATCACCATTGGCTGAAAGTGATTTTAAGTTTGCTCTTTTGAAATGCACCTCTGAGTCCTTTATTGAAATTCAAGTAAATAAGGGCGGCTCTCTACCGTTACGAAGAGACTAAGTTGAGGGAATAACTTCCCTAAACAGAGTGGAACCGCGCATAAAAGCGTCTCTGTGTTTTGATAAAACACGGAGACGCTTTTTTATATTCAGGCGAGCCTAGGATGATCAAAATAAAGGAGTTGATTGGTGTGAGTTTTTTTAAAATGTTAAAACAGGATATCGAAGTGGTATTTGATCAGGACCCTGCAGCTCGCACCTATTTCGAAGTGTTACTTACTTATTCAGGGCTACATGCTATATGGGCTCATCGAATAGCCCATGCTTTTTATAATAAGAAATTTTTCTTTATTGCTCGTTTTATTTCACAGGTTAGTCGTTTCATCACTGGAATAGAGATTCACCCGGGCGCAAAAATTGGTAGACGCTTTTTTATCGACCACGGAATGGGAGTAGTTATTGGAGAAACGTGCGAAATAGGCGACAATGTTACTATTTTTCAAGGTGTAACATTGGGTGGGACTGGAAAAGAAAAGGGAAAGCGCCACCCTACAATTAAGGACAACGCTTTAATTGCAACGGGTGCAAAAGTATTAGGGTCTATTACTATCGGTGAAAGCTCTAAGGTTGGAGCGGGTTCGGTCGTATTGGATAATGTTCCTGATCACTCTACTGTTGTAGGTATTCCCGGACGTGTGGTCATTCAAAATGGTGAGAAGGTTAGAAAGGACCTTGATCATCATAAATTACCTGATCCAGTATCAGAAATGCTAAAGGATTTAAAAAGCGAAATAAAAAGTTTAAGGGAAGAATTAGATGAATTGAAAGGTGGGAAATAAAAAATGGCTATTCAAATTTATAATACCCTAACTAGGCAAAAGGAAGCATTTGAAACAATTGAAGAAGGTAAGGTTAGAATGTATGTCTGTGGTCCAACTGTATATAATTACATCCACATTGGAAATGCTAGACCTGCTATTGTCTTTGATACTGTAAGAAGATATTTGGAGTACCGAGGCTATGAAGTAAAATATGTATTAAATTTTACAGATGTAGATGACAAAATTATTAAAGCAGCTAGGGACCTTGGTGATGATGTCTCAGTTGTGACAGAACAATTTATCAATGCCTACATGGAAGATGTTAAAGCCTTGGGTGTAAAAGAGGCAGTTCATCATCCCCGCGTAACCGAAACAATGGATGATATAATCGAATTTATTACCAGTCTAATCGATAAAGGGTATGCCTATGAAGCCGAAGGAGACGTATATTTTAAAACACGCTCGTTTGATGGCTATGGAAAGCTTTCTCACCAATCGATTGATGAGTTGCGTTCTGGAGCCCGGATTCAAATCGGAGAAAAGAAGGAAGATCCATTGGATTTTGCTTTATGGAAGAATGTTAAATCAGGAGAGATTGCTTGGGAATCTCCTTGGGGATCTGGTAGACCAGGTTGGCATATCGAATGTTCAGCTATGGCTAATAAATACTTGGGAGAAACAATTGACATTCATGCTGGGGGGCAGGACTTAACTTTTCCTCACCATGAAAATGAAATAGCGCAGTCAGAGGCAGGTACTGGTCATACTTTTGCAAATTACTGGATGCACAATGGGTATATTAATATTGATAATGAAAAAATGTCTAAGTCCCTAGGGAATTTTGTCTTGGTTCATGATCTAATAAAACAGCATGATCCTCAAGTAGTACGCTTCTTCATGTTAAGTGTTCACTATCGTAATCCGATAAACTTTAGCGAGGCCCTACTAGAAGGTGCGAAAAATAGTTTAGATCGAATTAAAAATGCTTATCAAAATCTAGACCATCGGAAGAAATCAAGTACGAATTTAGCTAATGCAAGTGAGGAATGGAAAGAAAAAGTAGAAGCATATAAACAACGCTTCAAGGATGAAATGGATGACGATTTTAATACAGCAAATGCTATTTCGGTACTTTTTGATCTAACTAAAGACGCTAATCTTTATCTGCAGTCTAAGCAAACGTCAGAAGATGTAATTGATGCCTTCCAAGAGGCTTTGCTATACCTTTCAAATATATTGGGAATAAAATTAAAAGTAGAAGAAGAACTGTTGGATGAAGAAGTTGAACTGTTAATTCAGAAAAGAATAGAAGCAAGGAAAAATAGAGATTTCTCATTAGCTGATAAAATAAGAGATGACTTAAAGGGTAGTAACATTATCCTTGAGGATACCCCGCAAGGAACAAGATGGAAGCGGGGCTAACGATGAGAATAGATAATGTAAAGCTGATGAAAAGTTTAACTCTTGCATATATGGGAGATGCTGTTCACGAAATCTACGTTAGAGAGCACCTAATTAAACAAGGTAGTGTTAAACCAAATCAATTACACCAAGCAGCGATTAAGTTCGTTTCAGCGAGATCACAAGCAAAAGTGATTTTACATTGGTTAGATTTAGGGTTATTAAATGAAGATGAGCAAGGTGTTGTTCGTAGGGGCAGGAATGCTAAATCTGGTACTGTCCCTAAAAACACCGATGTGCTAACATACCGATATGGCACAGCATTTGAGGCTTTAATTGGATTTTTATACTTAGATGAACAAGAGGATAGGTTGAAGGAGTTAATAAATATGTCTATTCAATTCGTTGAAGGAAGGTGATGAGGTCATGGCAGAGGAATGGATTATTGGAAAAAACCCGGTGATAGAAGCACTAAGGTCAGGCCGATCGATTAATAAATTAATGGTATCTGATCATCTACACCCACAATCCTTTAAAAAGGTACAAGATCTTGCAAAAGAAACTGGTACTATTATTCAACGAGTACCAAGGAAGAAGATTGATCAGTTGGTTGAGGGTAATCATCAAGGTGTGATAGCATCCGTGGCTGCTTATGATTACAGCACATTAGATGATTTGTTTGCTGTTGCAGCAGCAAAAAATGAAGCGCCCTTTTTTATGATTTTGGATGAAATAGAGGATCCGCACAATTTAGGTTCAATCTTACGCACAGCCGATGCAACTGGGGTTCATGGGGTAATTATTCCGAAGCGTCGTTCAGTTGGACTAACTGCTGTTGTTGGTAAAACTTCTGCAGGTGCTATTGAATATGTACCTGTAGCGCGTGTTACGAACATAGTAAACACAATTGAAGAATTGAAGGAAAAGCATGTTTGGGTTGTAGGAACAGAAGCAGATGGATCAGAAGATTATCGGCAATTAGATGGAAATATTCCCATTGCTTTGGTTATAGGGAATGAAGGGAAAGGGATGAGTCGTCTCGTTAAGGAAAAATGCGACTGGACGGTAAAGTTAGCTATGCAAGGAAAGGTTACTTCATTAAACGCCTCTGTCGCAGCGAGTTTGCTTATGTATGAAGTATATCGAAAACGACATCCAATCGGTAAATAAGTCATGGTTGTATTAGTTGTTGATGGGTACAATATCATTGGTGCCTGGGAAGAATTAAAAGTATTGAAAGATCACGACTTAGCCCAAGCTAGAAAAATGCTAATAGAAAAAATGGCAGAGTACCAGGCATATAAAGGCGAACGAGTTATTATCGTCTTCGATGCCTATTACGTTCGGGGAGTCGAGACTAAACAGAAAAATTATAAAGTTGAAGTTATCTATACTAAGGAAAATGAAACTGCCGATGAGTGTATCGAACGGCTCGTAAAGCAAATTAAGAATGTAAAAACTCAAGTTTATGTTGCAACGTCAGATTATACTGAACAACGAACTATCTTTGCTCAAGGTGCTCTAAGGAAATCTGCGCGGGAGTTATTCATTGAAATGAAAAATATTCAGCAAGAAATTGAAGAGGAATTAGCTACGCACAAAAGATCGCAAATTTCCACGAAAATACCAATTGATAAAGATATACTGGAAGTTTTTGAAAAATGGCGTCGGGGTAAACACTGATGCCTTGTTGACGATTGGGAAGCGCTTCCTGTATAATATTGCTATATATTCACGACATTTAGTCGGGGGGAGTCCGGGTGAGCATCATGCACAAGGATACAGACAATCAGGATCTAGATTTAGCAATTCTTGAAGATGATGAGCTTATTGAATTAGTTCATTGTGGGCATAGTCAAGCATTGGACTACTTAATTACCAAGTATAGAAATTTTGTTCGTGCAAAAGCCAGAACATACTTCTTAATTGGCGCAGATCGTGAAGATATTGTACAAGAAGGTATGATTGGATTATATAAAGCGATTCGAGATTTCAAGGGAGACAAGCTATCCTCATTCAAGGCATTTGCGGAATTGTGTGTTACTAGGCAAATTATTACAGCAATTAAAACTGCTACAAGACAGAAGCACATTCCTTTAAATTCTTATGTATCACTGGACAAGCCTATTTATGATGAAGAATCTGATCGGACTTTATTGGATGTTATTGCCGGATCGAGAACAATAGACCCCCAAGAATTAATAGTCAACAGAGAAAAATTTGATGATATGGAAGGTAAAATGTCGGAATTATTAAGCGATTTAGAAAGACAGGTGCTTTCTTTATATTTAGATGGGCAATCCTATCAAGAGATTTCTGTAGAATTAAGAAGACATGTAAAATCAATTGATAATGCCCTGCAACGGGTAAAACGTAAATTAGAGCGCTACCTAGAGGTTAGTGAAATTAGCTTTTAAACAAGCGTTGACAGGTATTTACAACCATGCTACATTAATAGGAGTGAAAACCCTTATTTGGGGTGAAAAAATGTCAAAAAAAGTAGTACTAGCATGCACAGAATGTTTAAGTAGAAATTATACGACTAATAAGAATATAGCAGCATCTGAGAGGTTAGAGGCTCGGAAGTTTTGTAAAAGATGTGGAAAGCATACCATACATCGTGAGACAAAATAAGAAGTGGTCTTAGAAGTCAAAGTTTGGGGGTACAAGCATGAATCTTATTAAGTTCTTCAAAAATGTATCTAGAGAAATGAAAAAAGTTAGCTGGCCTAGAGGACGAGAATTAACTCGTTATACAATAATAGTTGTTAGTACTGTTGCGTTTGTGGCGGTTTATTTTGCGGTTGTTGATTTAGGAATTACTCAATTTCTTAACGTATTCTTTGAATAATAGTTTGGATTTTATGCTATAATGACTAATAATAATATTTTTCCGCAAAAAACCCGTTCTACGGGTTTTTTAAATTGGAATAAAATGGACAAGATCATTTGTCATCCATAAATTGGATTAGACATGATTACCAGTATTATAAGGGAGGGAAGGGCAAGATCGTTTGTCCTATATTATGGAAAAACAATGGTTTGTGGTTCACACCTATTCAGGGTATGAAAACAAAGTAAAAATGAACTTAGAGAAACGTTTAGAAACAATGGGTCTTCAAGACAAAATCTTTCGAGTACTAGTACCTGAAGACGAAGAAACAGAGATCAAAAATGGAAAGAAAAAGACTTCAAAAAAGAAGGTATTTCCAGGTTATGTATTAACAGAAATGATTATGACAGATGACTCATGGTATGTAGTTAGAAATACCCCAGGTGTAACGGGCTTTATCGGTTCAACTGGAGCCGGGTCAAAACCCATCCCTCTCTTAGACGAAGAAGTTGAAGTTATACTTAAACGGATGGGAATGCATGAGCCAACTACAGAGGTCGATTTCGAAATTAAAGAAAGTGTTCGAGTAACAGAAGGACCTTTTACTAACTTTACAGGCTCCATTGAACATATTGATATTGATAAGCAGAAAGTAAAAGTGCATGTAAATATGTTTGGAAGAGAAACACCAGTAGAATTAGAATTTTCTCAAATCGAGAAACTGTAAAGAATCCCGTCATAACCATCTATCAAGAAGATTCTGACCAGTACTTGCTTATGGGTTGCGCATAAGCAATAAGCGGTACTTAATTATTACCGTATGGAACATCTGTTAGATGGGGTACAGTTTCAAACTTTTGTTTTTGAAAAAACAAGCTCTTGCATTTTTTGTTTAAAGATGCTAGAATTTTTATGTTCTTTATGCCTCGAGTATAAGGTTTAATTTGCATATGAAATGAGTGGGAGGGTATAAACCCTATTACCACATCACGGACTTAAGGAGGTGTGTTTCGTGGCTAAAAAAGTTATAAAAGTAGTAAAACTTCAAATCCCAGCAGGGAAAGCAAATCCAGCACCGCCAGTTGGACCGGCGTTAGGTCAAGCAGGTGTGAATATCATGGGATTTTGTAAGGAATTTAATGCTCGTACCGCGGATGAAGCAGGTATGATTATTCCAGTAGAAATCACGGTGTTTGAAGACCGTTCATTTACATTTATTACCAAAACTCCGCCTGCAGCTGTTCTTTTAAAGAAAGCGGCTGGAATCGAGAGTGGATCAGGTGAACCAAACAGCAAAAAAGTTGCGACTCTAAAGCGTGACAAAGTAAAAGAGATTGCTGAAACAAAAATGCCTGATCTAAACGCTGCTAACGTTGAAGCGGCTATGCGTATGGTCGAAGGAACTGCGCGTAGTATGGGTATTGTTATCGAAGACTAATCCCACAGCAGTGCTCTTTTTAGAGTGGAAGGTTGCGATGATGGAATGAAAACCATTTCGCAACCTTTGTTGTTGGACAGTCTAGCTATGCGGGCTAGTCATTTGCTCATGCTATATGACTATCAAGTCCGTTCCGCTTTATTAAGTGGGAGGTATAACCGTTAAAACCACATTCTAGGAGGAATTTATAATGGCTAAAAAAACAAAAAAGCAACAAGAAGCACTTAAGCTTGTTGATCGTATGAAGACATATGAAGTGAAGGAAGCTTTGGAATTAGTTAAGCAATCAGCTAAAGCTAACTTTGATGAAACAGTTGAAGCGGCATTTCGTTTGGGGGTAGACCCTAAGAAAGCTGACCAACAAATCCGTGGAGCAATGGTTCTTCCACACGGTACTGGTAAAACTCAAACTGTATTAGTTTTTGCGAAAGGCGAAAAAGCAAAAGAAGCAGAAGCTGCTGGAGCAGATTTCGTTGGAGAAGCAGATCTTATCGCGAAAATCAACCAAGGTTGGTTTGATTTTGATGTTATTGTTGCTACACCAGATATGATGGCTGAGGTTGGTAAACTTGGTCGTGTGTTAGGACCTAAAGGCTTAATGCCGAATCCTAAAACTGGAACAGTAACTTTTGATGTTGAAAAAGCTGTTAATGAAATTAAAGCTGGTAAAGTTGAATACCGTGTAGATAGACAATCAAACATTCATGTCCCTATCGGAAAAGCATCTTTTGATATTGAAAAACTTGTTGAGAACTTTGAAGCACTTGTTGATACATTAGTTAAAGTGAAACCACAAGCTGCAAAAGGTACCTACATGCGTAACGTTGCTGTTACATCTACAATGGGACCTGGTGTTAAAGTTGATGTTTCAGGTATGATTAAATAACTATTGACTTAGTTGAGATAGTTAGATATAATAAGCGATGTTGTTAAAAGATTGTACTAAATAAATTAAATACGTTATACCGTAGACAGTAGGAGCTTAACTGCTTAATTACCTACCGAGGTGTGTGAATAAATAAGATATATCTATCTGTTAAGATTATTCTTTTTAAATTCTACAAGCCTCCACGTCTACATGACATGGGGGCTTTTTTTGAGGCACTCGAACCTGTCGGTATGATGATAAGTCAATAGGAGGTGGAACAATGTCAAAAATTATCGAGCGCAAAAAACAGATTGTAACAGAAATTACTGATAAATTCCGCGAAAGTAAATCTACAATAATTGTTGATTACCGTGGACTTGATGTTTCAGAAGTTACAGAACTACGCACGCAGTTACGTGAAGCTGGTATAGACTTTAAGGTTTATAAGAACACGATGACTCGTCGTGCTGTTGAGGCGGCAGAGCTAACTGAATTAAATGATTCTCTAGTAGGACCAACTGCAATTGCTTTTAGTAACGATGATGTAGTAGCTCCTGCAAAAATCCTTAACAAATTTGCTAAGGACCATGAAGCTTTAGAAATTAAGGGTGGAGTAATTGAAGGTAACGTTGCATCTCTTGAGCAAATTAAAGAGCTTGCAGACCTACCGAACTACGAAGGTCTACTTTCTATGCTACTAAGTGTTCTTCAAGCACCTGTTCGCAACTTTGCTTACGCAACAAAAGCTGTGGCAGAGCAAAAAGAAGAGCAAGGCGCATAATAGCGTAGCGTCACTAGGGTTGAATTTTCGATAGCAACTATAAGGTTAACTAACCTTTTATCCGGAAGATATAAAACTACTAACCATATAAAAAATTAGGAGGAAATAATAATGTCTAAAGAGCAAATTATTGAAGCGATTAAAGAAATGTCAGTTCTTGAACTAAACGATCTTGTAAAAGCAATTGAAGAAGAATTTGGTGTAACTGCTGCAGCACCTGTAGCTGCTGCTGGTGCAGGTGGCGGAGAAGTTGTTGAAGAACAGACTGAATTTGACGTATTCCTAGCAAGCGTTGGAGCTTCTAAAATTAAAGTTGTAAAAGCAGTACGTGAAATCACTGGTCTTGGACTTAAAGATGCAAAAGATCTTGTAGATAACGCACCTGGAGCAATCAAAGAAGGCGTTACTAAAGAAGAAGCTGAAGAAATGAAAGCTAAGCTTGAAGAAGCTGGAGCTTCTGTTGAATTGAAGTAAGATAATTGTAGAAGCTCGCCTAATTAGGCGAGCTTTGATTATGTTATAAATAAATGTAGAAATTTGGAATTAACCAGAATTGTTGTCGCAGAATAAAACTAATATTTTGATAAGTAACAACTGAAGTTCTATGTTATTAAGCAATCTATTAAAGTAGGTGCAACATGTCAGAACAATACTTTTCAAAGCAACCCCAATCAAAAAGTAATGAAAAAACGTGGACATTTGAGTTGAGAGAAAATAAGCTTTCGTTTACTAGTGACCACGGTGTTTTCTCGAAAAGTGAAGTTGATTTTGGTTCCAGATTATTAATCCAAGCCTTTTCGGCCCCTGAGATTAGTGGGGATATATTAGATCTTGGTTGTGGCTATGGTCCTATCGGTCTTTCTCTAGCTAAAGCATTTCCAGAGTCAAAATTAGTACTAACTGATATAAATGAGCGAGCTATCTCACTAGCAAAGAAGAATGCTGAAAACAATGATATTGTTAACGTTGAATTTGCTATAAGTGATCGTTTTGAGGCTTTGCAAAATCGCAGGTTCTCTGCAATTCTAACAAACCCACCAATACGAGCCGGGAAAAAAATAATCTTTCAAATGTTTGAGGAAAGTTATGATGCTTTGCTATCAAGAGGAGAACTTTGGGTAGTTATTCAAAAGAAGCAAGGGGCTCCATCGACTCAGAAAAAATTAGAAGAAATGTTTGATTCTGTAGAGGTAGTTGCCAAAGATAAAGGGTATTATATCCTTTGTGCAAAGAAAGAATAGTCGATTTAAGCTACACAAAATTAATTGACTCTAATTTTTGTTTATGGTAATATAGAAAAATGCCAATAGGCGACTTTCCTTGTCAAGAGGAATTTTTTGTTTATATGTATAATTATTTTTTTGTAGGAAACACTTCTAAAATCGGAAAGTCTTTTCTGTTTTACTAGTAATTTCCTTCTATAATTAATTGTATAGTGGTTATATCATAAGACATCTTTGCGATTACTTAGAAGATCCTGCTCAGGTAGGAAGTATAATATTTGAAACATTCGCTTAGAGCGAATGCCAATTATAAAAAAGCTTGTGAATAGAAAGTTTATGTTCGCAAGTTTGTTCGGCATGTTTACCGAACACTTTTTTCGCACTATTAAATTATACCTTTTCCGAAAGGAAAGTCAATAATTGTAGATTGATGTATTTTTTTTGGAAGGTATGGTTTGGTAGGATGGTAACATCATTTAAATTTAAATGATGAGGCTATTGTTTTTACTATCATAACTCATTTATTGAGTTGTTTGATAGTGCAATTGAAACTATTTTTTTGCGATTTGCATAAAGGGTTGCGAAAAAAATAAGTTTCTTCTATTATCTTTTATTCTTGATTTGAGGGGTGAATCAGTTGACAGGTCAACTAGTTCAATATGGACGACACCGCCAGCGCAGAAGCTATGCACGTATCAGTGAAGTACTAGAATTACCGAATTTAATCGAGATTCAAACCGCTTCCTATGAATGGTTTTTAGAAGAGGGTTTGAGAGAAATGTTTCAGGATATTTCTCCAATCGAGGATTTCACAGGGAATCTCTCCCTAGAGTTTGTAGATTACAGTCTAGGAGAGCCGAAGTACCCTGTAGATGAATCGAAAGAAAGAGATGTAACTTACAACGCTCCTCTTCGCGTAAAAGTCCGTCTATTAAATAATGAGACGGGTGAAGTGAAAGAGCAAGAAGTATTCATGGGTGACTTCCCATTAATGACTGACACAGGTACCTTTGTTATTAATGGTGCGGAGCGAGTAATTGTTTCTCAGCTTGTGCGTTCACCAAGTGTTTATTTCCACAAAAAAATCGATAAAAACGGAAAAAGAGGTTATGGTGCTACGGTGATACCGAATCGTGGTGCATGGCTTGAATTCGAAACGGATGCAAAAGATGTTGTTCACGTTCGTATCGATCGCACCCGTAAATTACCGATTACGGTGCTGTTAAGAGCACTTGGGTTTGGGAACGATCAAGAAATTATTGATTTAATAGGTGACAACGAATATTTAAAGAATACGCTTGAAAAAGACAATACTGAAACAAGCGAAAAGGCATTGCTAGAGATTTATGAGCGTCTACGTCCTGGTGAACCACCAACTGTAGAAAATGCTAAAAGTCTACTTGTTTCACGTTTTTTTGATCCTAAGCGATATGACCTAGCTCATGTAGGTCGATATAAAATGAATAAGAAGCTTCATATAAAAAACCGCTTGTTTAACCAAGTGCTTGCAGAGCCATTAGTTGACCAAGAAACTGGTGAAGTTGTTGCAAACAAAGGCGATAAGCTAGATCGTAGATTATTAGACAAAATTATGCCTTACTTAGATGCTGAAGAAGATAAGTTTGGTGAACAAATCTTAGAAGCCCACGAGGGTGTGTTAAAAGACCCAATCAAGGTCCAATCAATTAAGATTATGGATCCCACAGACCCTGAAGGGGAAAGAACTCTTAATGTTATAGGCAATGCAGGTGTTGATAAGAGTGTTAAAAATATTGCTCCAGCAGATATCCTATCAGCCATTAATTATTTCTTTAATATCTTGCATCAAGTCGGCGACACAGATGATATTGATCACCTTGGAAACAGAAGGTTACGTTCAGTAGGTGAATTGCTGCAAAACCAATTCCGTATTGGTTTATCAAGAATGGAACGTGTTGTACGTGAGCGTATGTCAATTCAAGATACGTCATCTATTACACCTCAACAGTTAATCAATATTCGTCCCGTAATTGCTTCTATCAAAGAGTTTTTCGGAAGCTCTCAATTATCTCAATTTATGGATCAAACAAATCCATTGGCAGAGCTAACGCATAAGCGTCGTTTATCTGCACTTGGACCTGGTGGACTGACTAGGGAACGAGCAGGATTTGAAGTTCGTGACGTACACTACTCTCACTATGGACGAATGTGTCCGATAGAGACGCCGGAGGGACCAAATATTGGTTTAATTAACTCGTTGTCTTCTTATGCAAAAGTTAACAAATTTGGTTTCATCGAGACACCATATCGTAGAGTTGATCCAGAATCAGGTAAAGTGACTAATCAAATGGATTACCTTACTGCAGATGAGGAAGACAATTATGTAGTTGCTCAAGCAAATGCAAGACTAGACGAGAATGGTGCATTTATTGATGATGAAGTAATTGCTCGTTTTAGAGGGGAAAACACTATCGTAAACAGAGAACGTCTTGATTACATGGATGTATCTCCGAAACAAGTGGTATCCGCTGCAACTGCGTGTATACCTTTCTTAGAAAATGATGACTCCAACCGTGCGCTAATGGGTGCAAACATGCAACGTCAAGCGGTGCCGTTATTGCAACCAAGATCTCCTATTGTCGGTACTGGGATGGAGTATGTATCTGGTAAAGATTCAGGTGCAGCTGTTATTTGTACAGCTGATGGTATTGTTGAACGCGTCGAAGCTAAAGAAGTACATGTTCGACTTGTTTCTGAAGTGGATGGTAATCAAGTGAAGGGTGATTTAGATCGATATCGCCTGCAAAAGTTCATCCGTTCTAATCAAGGGACGTGTTACAACCAACGACCGATCGTAAGTGTTGGTGACCATGTTGTTAAAGGTGAGATACTTGCAGATGGACCTTCTATGGAAGACGGTGAATTGGCTTTAGGACAAAACGTTCTTGTAGGTTTTATGACTTGGGAAGGTTATAACTACGAGGATGCAATTATCATGAGCGAGCGATTAGTAAAAGATGATGTCTACACTTCTATCCACATTGAAGAGTATGAGTCAGAAGCGCGTGATACAAAATTAGGACCTGAAGAAATCACTAGGGATATTCCAAACGTTGGAGAAGATGCACTTCGAAACCTTGATGAACGTGGGATCATCCGTGTCGGGGCTGAAGTTAGTGATGGTGATTTACTAGTAGGTAAAGTTACGCCTAAAGGTGTTACGGAGTTATCTGCTGAAGAACGCCTTCTACATGCAATCTTTGGTGAGAAAGCAAGAGAAGTAAGAGACACTTCCCTACGAGTACCACATGGTGCGGGCGGAATTGTTTTAGATGTTAAGATCTTTAATCGTGAAGATGGGGATGAACTCCCACCTGGTGTAAATCAGTTGGTTCGTGCTTATATTGTTCAGAAACGTAAGATATCTGAAGGCGACAAAATGGCTGGGCGTCATGGTAACAAAGGTGTTATATCTAAGATATTACCCGAGGAAGATATGCCGTACTTGCCAGATGGAACACCAATAGATATCATGCTTAACCCACTTGGAGTACCATCTCGTATGAATATCGGACAGGTGTTGGAATTACACCTAGGTATGGCAGCGAGACAACTAGGTATCCATGTAGCTTCTCCTGTATTTGACGGAGCTCGTGAAGAAGATGTTCTGGAAACGTTAGAAGAAGCAGGTATGGCCAGAGATGCGAAGACAGTGCTTTATGATGGTCGATCGGGTGAACCGTTTGATAACCGTGTATCTGTTGGGGTTATGTATATGATTAAGTTGGCGCACATGGTAGATGACAAGCTACATGCACGTTCAACTGGACCGTATTCTCTTGTAACTCAACAACCATTAGGTGGTAAAGCACAATTTGGTGGTCAGCGTTTCGGTGAGATGGAGGTATGGGCGCTTGAAGCATACGGTGCTGCATACACACTTCAAGAAATTCTTACTGTTAAGTCTGATGATGTTGTTGGTCGTGTTAAAACGTACGAAGCAATTGTAAAAGGTGATAATGTTCCAGAACCTGGAATCCCTGAATCCTTTAAAGTTCTAATTAAAGAATTACAGAGTCTTGGTATGGATGTTAAGATGCTATCAGCTGATGAACAAGAAATTGAACTTCGCGATATTGAAGAAGATGAAAATCAGTCGGCGGATAAATTCAACTTAGAAGTTGAAGAACGATAAAATCGATGTTACAAGTGCTCTAGGCTTAGGGTAAAACCTGGATACTAAAAAGGGAGGTAGGCCCCTTGTTAGATGTAAATAATTTTGAATTTATGAAAATTGGTTTAGCTTCTCCAGATAAAATTAGGTCATGGTCATTTGGTGAGGTAAAAAAACCAGAAACTATTAATTATCGTACACTCAAGCCTGAAAAAGATGGGTTGTTTTGTGAAAGAATATTCGGTCCACAAAAAGACTGGGAATGTCATTGTGGAAAATATAAGCGTGTCCGTTATAAGGGTGTCGTTTGTGACCGATGTGGTGTAGAAGTTACGAAATCAAAGGTTCGCCGTGAGCGTATGGGGCACATTGAATTAGCTGCCCCAGTTTCTCACATTTGGTACTTTAAAGGTATTCCAAGTCGTATGGGACTAGTGCTAGATATGTCTCCTAGAGCGCTTGAGGAAGTCATCTATTTTGCTGCATATATAGTGACGGACTCAGGTGATACGGCGCTAGAGAAAAAGCAATTGCTTTCTGAAAAAGAATACCGTGCTTATCGTGATAAGTATGGGCAGTCCTTCCAAGCACAAATGGGAGCTGAAGCAATCAGAAAGTTATTGCAAGATATTGACCTTGAAAAAGAGGTAGATCAATTAAGAGAAGAATTAAAAACTGCCCAAGGGCAACGTAGAACAAGAGCAATCAAACGTTTAGAAGTATTAGAAGCATTCCGTAATTCTGGTAATGCACCTTCGTGGATGGTTTTGGATGTCTTGCCTATTATCCCGCCTGAACTAAGACCGATGGTTCAGTTGGACGGTGGTCGATTTGCTACATCTGATTTAAATGATTTATATCGTCGAGTTATTAACCGTAACAACCGATTGAAACGTTTACTTGATCTTGGCGCTCCAAGCATCATTGTTCAGAATGAAAAACGTATGCTTCAGGAAGCTGTAGATGCATTAATAGATAATGGTCGCCGCGGGCGTCCTGTGACTGGACCTGGTAATCGTCCACTTAAGTCACTATCTCATATGCTTAAAGGAAAGCAAGGTCGTTTCCGTCAAAACTTACTTGGTAAACGTGTTGACTATTCTGGTCGTTCTGTAATCGTAGTGGGCCCGCATTTAAAAATGTATCAGTGTGGTCTGCCGAAAGAGATGGCTGTCGAATTATTCAAACCGTTTATTATGAAAGAGCTAGTGGAAAAAGGTCTTGCTCACAATATTAAATCTGCAAAACGCAAAATTGAACGTCTACATCCAGAAGTTTGGGATGTATTAGAAGAAGTAATTAGAGAACATCCGGTTCTACTGAATCGTGCTCCTACGTTACACCGTTTGGGAATTCAAGCGTTTGAACCTACTTTGGTTGAAGGACGCGCAATTCGTTTACATCCGTTAGTATGTACAGCATATAACGCTGACTTTGACGGTGACCAAATGGCTGTACACGTACCATTATCTGCTGAAGCGCAGGCAGAGGCGCGGATATTAATGCTAGCAGCTCAGAATATCTTAAACCCTAAAGACGGTAAGCCAGTTGTTACACCATCACAGGATATGGTACTAGGTAACTATTATGTGACAATGGAACGTGAAGGTGCTGTTGGTGAGGGTATGGTCTTTAAGGATCTTAATGAAGCGATAATTGCTTATCAAAGTGGTTATGTGCATCTACACACTAGAGTTGGTGTTCAAGCATCTTCATTAGGTAAAGAGACATTTAGTGATGAGCAGAAAAACCAATTGTTAATTACTACTGTTGGAAAACTAGTGTTTAATAATATGCTGCCGAGTTCATTCCCTTATATGAATGAACCAACACAAGAAAATCTTGAAATTCGCACACCTGAACAGTACTTCGTTGAAAAGGGAGCGAATATTAAAGAAATAATCGCAGGGCGAGAAATTATTTCGCCATTTAAAAAAGGTATTTTAGGTGACATTATTGCAGAAGTGTTCAAGCGCTTCAAAATAAGCGAAACATCTAAAATGCTAGATAGAATGAAGGAATTAGGGTTCAAGTACTCTACAAAAGCTGGTATCACAGTTGGTGTTTCTGACATTGTAGTACTTGCAGACAAACAAGAAATACTAGAAGAATCACAAATAAAAGTAGATAGAGTATTAAAGCAATTCCGCCGTGGTTTAATAACGGAGGAAGAGCGGTACGATCGAGTAATTTCTATTTGGTCCCAAGCTAAGGATGTTATTCAAGAGAAATTGATGAAAACATTGAACCCTAGAAACCCTATCTTTATGATGAGTGATTCAGGTGCTCGTGGTAATGCATCTAACTTCACTCAGCTTGCAGGTATGCGTGGATTGATGGCTAACCCTGCTGGTCGTATAATAGAATTGCCAATCAAATCAAGTTTCCGTGAAGGTTTAACAGTACTAGAGTACTTTATTTCAACACACGGTGCGCGTAAAGGTCTTGCCGATACTGCACTTAAGACAGCTGACTCAGGTTACTTAACTCGTCGTCTAGTTGATGTTGCGCAGGATGTTATTATTCGTGAAGATGATTGTGGCACAGATAGAGGGCTAACAGTTAAATCAATTAAAGAAGGCACCGAATTGATTGAACCATTAATTGATCGACTAATCGGCAGAACAGCTTTCCAATTGGTGCGTCATCCTGAATCTGATGAAATTATGATTAACAAGGATGAGGTAATCACAGAAGATATAGCTAAGCAGATTATTGATGCTGAGATTAAAGAAGTAATCATCCGTTCGGTATTCACTTGTAACACTAACCATGGTGCATGTAAGAAATGTTATGGTCGTAACCTAGCAACTGGTGAAGAGGTAGAAGTTGGTGAAGCGGTAGGTATAATCGCGGCTCAGTCTATCGGTGAACCAGGAACACAGCTTACTATGCGTACTTTCCACACTGGCGGGGTTGCTGGTAGTGATATCACACAAGGTTTACCTCGTATTCAAGAGATTTTTGAAGCGCGGAATCCTAAAGGTCAGGCTACTATTTCTGAAATTCATGGAACAGTCCAAGACATTAATGATATTAAAGACAAACAAGAAGTTGTTATCCAGGGTGATGTAGAGAGCCGCACTTATACTGCCTCTTATGGCGCTCGGATTAAAGTGAATATTGGGGATTCAGTATTTGCAGGTCAGGAACTAACAGAAGGTTCGATTGATCCTAAGGAACTACTTAAAATTCGAGGCGTTGAAGGTGTTCAGGAATACTTGCTAAAAGAAGTACAGAAAGTATACCGTATGCAAGGGGTAGAAATCGGAGACAAACACGTCGAGGTTATGGTTCGCCAAATGCTTCGTAAAGTACGCGTTGCCGATGCTGGAGATACAGATGTATTACCAGGCTCGTTGTTAGAAATTCATCAATTCAGAGACGCAAATAAAAAGGTACTTAAAAATGGGAACCAACCTGCAGTTGGTAGACCCGTACTACTTGGTATCACAAAAGCATCACTTGAAACGGATTCCTTCTTATCAGCTGCATCTTTCCAAGAGACAACTCGTGTCTTAACTGATGCTGCAATTAAAGGGAAACGTGATGAGTTACTAGGACTTAAAGAAAATGTAATAATAGGTAAACTAGTTCCAGCGGGTACAGGAATGCAGAGATATCGCAAAATAACTGCAGAAACAGAAGAAGTAGTTGAAGAAGTAACTGAAGAGCATTTAACAGAAGAAATAACGCACTAAGATTCACCTGATACTAATAAAACAAGGTGTAATAAAAGAAGCATTACTTGAATAAAAAAATCATTTTAAATGAGTAAATTGAGTTGACATTGAAAATATAGAATGATAATATATTCAAGGTGCTTCTGTTTATCCTTGTTGCTTTGGAGGATATGTTCAAAATGTCTTATGAAAAAGTAGCACAGGTAAAGAATGGTTTAATTATTGGAACCAAACAGACTGTAAAAGCTATGAAAAATGGCGAAGTTAGTGAAGTTATTATTGCTGAAGATGCTGATCAGCAAATAACCAGTAAAGTGTCGCGTCTTGCAAAAGAACTAAAAATCCCGTGCGTAAGAGTGGAATCGATGAAGAAACTCGGTAATGCATGTGGAATAGATGTAGGTACAGCGACGGTGGCGATAAAGCAATAAAGTTTTGGCGAGAATAATTTCGCGAAGGCTTTGTTTTTTGCTTAGTTATGAACCACCTGGATATGTGGTATTACATTATTAAGATTGAAAGGAGGAAAAAACATGCCTACAATTAATCAATTGGTACGTAAGGGTCGTGTAAGTAAAGGTAAGAAAACTGACTCTCCAGCTTTAAACAAAGGCTACAATAGTTTCAAGAAAAAGTTGACAAACCAATCTTCACCTCAAAAAAGAGGTGTATGTACTCGTGTTGGTACTTTGACTCCGAAGAAGCCGAACTCAGCTTTACGTAAATATGCTCGTGTTCGCTTAACTAATGGAATCGAGGTTACAGCGTACATCCCTGGAATTGGCCACAACCTACAAGAACACAGTGTTGTATTAATCCGTGGTGGACGAGTGAAAGATTTACCTGGTGTTCGTTACCATATCGTTCGTGGTGCACTTGATACAGCTGGTGTTGAAGGACGTTCTCAAGGACGTTCGAAATACGGAACGAAGAGACCTAAAAAATAAGTCAGTCATACTGACAATTATCAATTATAGAAGTGAAAGGAGGGGGACATATGCCACGTAAAGGCCCAGTAGTAAAACGTGATGTCTTGCCAGATCCGTTACACAAATCAAAGCTTGTAACTCGCTTAATCAACCAAATTATGGTTGATGGACAGAGAGGGAAAGCACAAAAAATACTTTACAGAGCTTTTGAACTTGTTCAAGAACGTAGTGGTCAAGATTCCATGGAAGTATTCGAACAAGCAATGAAAAACGTAATGCCAGTATTAGAAGTACGTGCTCGTCGTGTTGGTGGTTCAAACTACCAAGTACCAGTTGAAGTACGCCCAGAGCGTCGTCAAGCACTAGGACTTCGTTACATTGTTAACTATTCACGTCTACGCGGAGAGAAAACAATGGAAGAGCGTCTAGCGAATGAAATCGTAGATGCTTCAAATAATACAGGTGCAGCAGTTAAGAAAAGAGAAGATATGCACAAAATGGCAGAAGCTAACAAAGCGTTTGCTCATTATCGTTGGTAATAACAAATCAATTTTCATATTAGGAAGGAGAAATATTCATGCCTAGAGAGTTCTCCTTGGAAAAGACTCGTAATATCGGTATAATGGCTCACATTGATGCTGGTAAAACTACAGCGACCGAGCGTATTCTTTTCTACACAGGACGTATCCATAAAATTGGAGAAACACACGAAGGTGCTTCTCAAATGGACTGGATGGAGCAGGAACAAGAGCGTGGTATTACAATTACCTCTGCTGCGACTACTGCTCAATGGAATGGTCACCGTATCAATATTATTGATACACCCGGACACGTGGACTTCACCGTAGAGGTTGAACGTTCTTTGCGTGTACTTGATGGTTCAGTAGCACTACTTGACGCTCAGTCAGGTGTGGAGCCACAAACAGAAACTGTTTGGCGCCAAGCTACTACTTATGGAGTACCTCGTATCGTGTTTGTTAACAAAATGGATAAAATAGGAGCAGACTTCATCTACTCCGTTGGAACTTTAGAAGATCGTCTAGGTGCAAATGCGCATCCAGTTCAGCTGCCAATCGGTGCTGAAGATGATTTCGAAGGTATTATTGATTTAATAGCAATGGAAGCATTCTACTATCTTGATGATTTAGGTACACGTGCGGAAGCCCGTCCTATTCCAGATGAATACAAAGAACAAGCTGCTGAGTACCGTGCTAAATTAATAGAAGCAGTCGCTGAACTTGACGAAGATTTGATGATGAGATACCTAGAAGGAGAAGAAATTTCTAACGAAGAACTTAAAGCTGCTGTACGACAAGCGACTTTAAGCGTGGAATTCTATCCTGTCTTTTGTGGATCTGCTTTCAAAAACAAAGGAGTTCAACTACTAATTGATGGAGTTATTGATTACTTACCATCCCCAGTAGATGTAACTGCTATTGAAGGTATTATTCCAGGAACTGAAGAAAAAGTAGTTCGTAAAGCGGACGACAGCGCTCCTTTCTCTGCTTTAGCATTTAAAGTTGCTACTGATCCGTTTGTTGGTAAATTAACATTCTTCCGTGTTTACTCTGGTACTTTAAAATCAGGATCGTATGTTAAGAACTCAACGAAAGATAAGCGTGAACGTGTAGGTCGTATCCTGCAAATGCACGCGAATTCTCGTCAAGAAATTGACGCAGTTTATGCTGGTGATATCGCTGGTGCTGTTGGATTGAAAGACACAAGTACAGGGGACACTTTATGTGATGAGAAGGAACTAGTTATCCTTGAATCTATGGTATTCCCAGATCCTGTTATTTCTGTTGCCATTGAACCTAAATCAAAAGCAGACCAAGATAAAATGTCTATTGCTTTAGGTAAATTAGCAGAAGAAGATCCAACATTTAAAACTGAAACAAATCCTGAAACTGGTCAAACAATCATCGCTGGTATGGGTGAGCTTCACCTAGACATTATCGTTGATCGTATGAGACGCGAATTTAAAGTGGAAGCAAACGTAGGTGCTCCTCAAGTATCTTACCGCGAAACTTTCCGTTCTTCTGCAAATGTAGAAGGTAAATTCGTTCGTCAATCAGGTGGTCGTGGACAATACGGTCACGTTTGGATCACTTTTGAACCAAACGAAGAAGGTGCTGGTTTTGAGTTTGTAAACAAAACTGTTGGTGGATCCGTTCCGCGTGAGTACATTTCTTCTGTAGAAGCTGGTGTTAAAGAAGCTATGGGAAATGGTGTAATTGCCGGATATCCACTAATTGATTTAAAAGCAACACTAATTGATGGAAGTTATCACGATGTCGACTCTAACGAGATGGCATTTAAAGTTGCCGCTTCTATGGCACTTAAAGCAGCTAAAAACAAGTGTGATCCAGCTCTACTTGAGCCATTAATGAGAGTCGAAGTTGTTATCCCTGAAGAATATATGGGGGATATCATGGGCGACGTTACATCTCGTCGTGGTCGTGTAGAAGGTATGGAAGCACGTGGAACTGCACAGGTTGTTAAAGCTTTTGTACCACTTGCTGAAATGTTTGGATATGCTACTGCTCTACGTTCTAACACACAAGGACGTGGAACATATACAATGCACTTTGATCATTATGAGGAAACTCCGAAGAGCATTACAGAAGAAATCATTAAGAAAAATGCTGGTGGATAATTGATTTTTTGACATTCATCAAGTATAAATTGTATTGTAAGCTTAGAAATAACAACAGTTTATTTCTAGGCTGAAGGTACATTTAATATAAAAAAACACTTTTATTTATTTAAAGGAGGAACTATACATGGGTAAAGCAAAATTTGATCGTTCTAAAGACCACGTAAATATCGGTACAATTGGACACGTTGACCATGGTAAAACAACATTAACAGCTGCAATCACTACTGTACTTTTTAACCGTTCAGGTTCAGGTACTGCAATGGCTTATGACCAAATCGATGGTGCTCCAGAAGAGCGCGAGCGTGGAATCACAATTTCTACTGCACACGTAGAGTATGAAACAGAAAACCGTCACTATGCACACGTTGACTGTCCAGGTCACGCTGACTATGTTAAAAACATGATCACTGGTGCTGCACAAATGGACGGAGCTATCCTAGTAGTATCTGCTGCAGATGGCCCAATGCCACAAACTCGTGAGCACATCTTACTATCTCGTCAAGTTGGTGTACCTGCAATCGTGGTATTCCTTAACAAATGTGACATGGTAGACGATGAAGAGCTTTTAGAATTAGTAGAAATGGAAGTTCGTGACCTTCTTTCTGATTACGATTTCCCTGGAGATGACGTACCAGTTATCAAAGGATCTGCTCTTAAAGCACTTGAAGGCGAAGAGCAATATGTAAATGCTATCTATGAACTAATGGATGCTGTTGATGAGTATATTCCTAGACCAGATCGTGACACTGAAAAGCCGTTCATGATGCCAGTTGAGGATGTTTTCTCTATCACTGGTCGTGGAACAGTTGCTACTGGACGTGTTGAGCGTGGAATAGTGAAAGTCGGAGACGAAATCGACATCATTGGTTTCACTGAAGCACCTAAGAAAACAGTTGTAACAGGTGTTGAAATGTTCCGTAAACTTCTTGACTATGCTGAAGCTGGTGATAACATCGGCGCACTACTACGTGGTGTAGCTCGTGAAGATATCAACCGTGGACAGGTACTAGCTAAGCCGGGTACAATTACTCCACACACTAAGTTTAAAGCTGAAGTTTATGTTCTTTCTAAAGAAGAGGGTGGACGTCACACTCCATTTTTCGGTAACTACCGTCCACAGTTCTACTTCCGTACTACGGATGTAACTGGTGTAGTTAATTTGCCTGAAGGCGTAGAAATGGTTATGCCTGGTGACAACGTTGAAATGTCTGTTGATCTTATTTCTCCAATCGCAATTGAAGATGGAACTAAGTTCTCAATTCGTGAAGGTGGCCGTACAGTTGGCGCCGGCGTTGTTGCTTCAATCCAAGAATAATTTACTTTAATAGAAACATCGTAAATAGGCAGCGTGAATTCGCTGCCTGTTTATTTTTTTGCTTCTCGTTTAACTATGAATTAGAACAATAATAATCAGTAAAAACATTAAGACAGAGTTAAAAAAGCCATTGATAATGGGCATCCAGTATTTTACTTATACTATTTTCATTGATTACTTGCTTATGGGATATTCGTCCTGTATAATACTTGAAGTGCTCGTAATTAATTTATTTTTAATTACTGGTTGCAATGCCGACAATTATTCTTTATAATTAGTAATGTTGGTCATAAAAGACGATGATGCGGAAGGTTGTTGGTACACCCGGCCCCTTTGCCATGGCGGGGTATCGAGGAATTTTCGCGGAGAAAGTCTGTTATAAAATGGACGAAAAGGAGGGAAAATTATGGCAAAAGAGAAGATTAGAATTCGATTAAAAGCGTACGATCACCGTATATTAGATCAGTCTGCTGAGAAAATTGTAGATACTGCTAAGCGTTCAGGTGCTAGTGTTTCTGGACCAATACCATTGCCTACAGAAAAATCAATCTACACTGTATTGCGTGCGGTACACAAATACAAAGATTCACGTGAGCAATTTGAAATGCGCACTCACAAACGTCTTATCGATATCATTAGTCCTACACCACAAACGGTTGACTCGTTAATGAGACTTGACTTACCGTCAGGTGTGGATATTGAAATTAAACTATAATAGAAATTATTGAAAATAGGAGGTGTGACGGATGACGAAAGGAATCTTAGGCCGCAAGATCGGCATGACTCAGGTTTTTACTGAGAACGGAGAATTAACACCGGTAACTGTAATTCAAGCAGAACCGAACGTTATTCTTCAAAAGAAGACGATAGAAAACGATGGTTATGAAGCTATTCAGATGGGATTTGCTGATACAAAAGAATCTCGTACTAATAAGCCAGCAAAAGGTCATGCTGAAAAAGCAAACACTGTCCCTAAGCGCTACATTCGTGAAATCCGTAACGCAAATCTTGATGATTATCAATTAGGTCAAGAGATTAGTGTTGAGATTTTTCAAGCAGGAGATGCAATTGATGTAACTGGTATCTCGAAGGGTAAAGGTTTCCAAGGCTCTATCAAGCGTCATAATCAATCACGCGGACCAATGAGTCACGGTTCTCGTTACCATAGAAGACCAGGTTCAATGGGTGTAATTGATCCAATGCGCGTATTTAAAGGTAAAAACCTTCCAGGACAAATGGGTGGAGAGCAAGTAACTATCCAAAACCTTGAAGTTGTAAAAGTAGATGTTGAACGTAACCTTCTACTAGTAAAAGGTAATGTACCTGGTCCAAGAAAATCATTCGTTAAAATTACGAGTGCAATAAAGGCTAACTAATTATAAGTTGAAGGGAGGATATGTCATGCCTAAAGTAGCACTATATAATCAAAGCGGATCGCAAGTCGGCGATTTAGAATTAAATGATGCTGTTTTCGGAATTGAACCTAACGAACACGTATTGCATGATGCTGTTGTAATGCAACGCGCTTCACTACGTCAAGGTACGCATTCTGTTAAAAACCGTTCAGATGTACGCGGTGGTGGTCGTAAACCGTGGCGTCAAAAAGGAACAGGACGTGCGCGTCAAGGTACGATTCGTGCACCACAATGGGTTGGCGGTGGAACTGTATTCGGTCCTACACCACGCAGCTATAGCTACAAACTTCCTAAAAAAGTTCATAGATTAGCGCTTAAATCGGCACTATCATCTAAAGTGAAAGAAGATAGTTTGGTAGTACTAGAAGGTCTTGTAATAGATGCTCCGAAAACGAAAGAAGTAATTAAACTTCTTGCTGCATTAAAAGTTGAGGAAAAAGCATTAATCGTTACAGCTGATAGAGATGAAGCTGTAGAACGTTCTGCTAACAACCTTCAAAATGTAAAAGTTTTAACTGTAAGTGAAGTGAATGTACTAGACTTGCTTACGCATGACAAGCTGATCTTGACAAAAGAAGCAGCTGAAAAAGCAGGGGAGGTGCTTGCATAATGAAAGATCCACGTGATATTATTAAGCGCCCAATCATCACTGAACATTCTTCAGACCTTATGGCTGAAAAGAAATATACGTTTGAAGTGAGTACAAAAGCTAACAGAACTGAAATTAAAGATGCTATTGAATTGATCTTTGGTGTTAAAGTTGAGCAAGTAAACACAATGAACCTAAAAGGTAAATTCAAACGCATGGGTCGTCATGGCGGTTTCCGTCCAGACCGTAAAAAAGCAATAGTTAAATTGTCTGAAGACAGTAAAGAACTAGAATTCTTTGAGAGTGTATAACAAAAAAATAATTGTGAAGGAGGGAAATTAAGATGGCGATTAAGAAGTATAAACCAACCACAAACGGTAGACGTGGTATGTCGGTATCTGATTTCGCTGAAATCACTACTGATCAACCAGAAAAATCCCTATTAAGTCCATTGCACAAGCGTGGCGGTCGTAATAACCAGGGTAAATTAACGGTTCGTCATCAAGGTGGCGGTCATAAGCGTCAGTATCGTATTATTGATTTTAAGCGTGAAAAAGATGGTATACCAGGACGCGTTGCTACAATCGAATACGATCCAAACCGCACAGCCAACATTGCATTAATTAATTATGTAGATGGTGAGAAACGTTATATTCTAGCACCTAAAGGATTACAAGTAGGAATGGAAATTATATCAGGTGAAAATGCTGATATTAAAGTAGGTAACGCACTTCCACTTGCGAGTATTCCGGTAGGTACAATCGTACACAGCGTAGAGTTAAAGCCAGGACGCGGAGGTCAGCTAGCACGTTCAGCTGGTTCGCAAGCACAAATCCTTGGTCGTGAAGATAAATACGTTCTTGTACGTTTGACATCTGGAGAAGTGCGATTAGTACTTGGTACATGTCGCGCTACAATTGGTCAAGTAGGAAATCTAGAGCATGAACTTATTAATGTTGGTAAAGCAGGACGTTCTCGTTGGAAAGGTAAACGCCCGACAGTACGTGGTTCTGTTATGAACCCTAATGATCACCCACACGGTGGTGGTGAAGGACGTGCGCCAATCGGACGTAAATCACCAATGTCACCATGGGGTAAACCTACACTTGGTTACAAAACACGTAAACGTAATAAAACAACAGATAAGTTTATTGTACGTAAACGCAAAAAATAACGGGATTGTAAGGCGGGAAGAAACACCCGTCTGCCAATCGCGAAGGGAGGCTTATGTATGGGTCGTAGTTTAAAAAAAGGACCTTTCGCAGATGACCATTTGTTGAAGAAAGTTGAAAAACTGAACGAAGATGATAAAAAACAGGTAGTAAAAACTTGGTCACGTCGTTCTACTATATTCCCTAATTTTGTTGGGCATACCATCGCAGTATATGACGGACGTAAACACGTACCGGTTTTTGTAACTGAAGATATGGTTGGACATAAATTAGGTGAATTCGCGCCATCCCGCACGTTTAGGGGACACTCGGGCGATGACAGAAAAACAAAACGCTAAATGAGAGGAGGCACTCTTGATGCAAGCTAAAGCTGTTGCAAAATCTGTTCGTATTGCTCCTCGTAAAGTTCGTTTGGTAGTAGATTTAATTCGAGGAAAAAATGTTGGAGAAGCAGTTTCTATATTAAAGCACACACAACGCGGCGCATCGCCAGTTGTCGAAAAAGTATTAAACTCTGCTGTTGCAAATGCAGAGCATAACTATGAAATGAGTCCAGATAATCTGTACGTATCTGAAGTATTTGTAGACGAAGGCGCGACATTGAAACGTTTCCGTCCACGTGCTATGGGACGTGCTAGCCAAATCAATAAAAGAACTAGCCACATTACCGTGGTTGTTTCAGAAAAGAAGGAGGGATAATCTGTGGGTCAAAAAATTAATCCGATAGGACTTCGTGTCGGCGTTATCCGTGATTGGGAATCAAAATGGTACGCTGGCAAAGACTATGCAGACTTATTGCATGAAGATATTAAAATTCGTGAATACATTGAGCAACGTCTTAAAGATGCAGCTCTTTCAAAAATTGAAATTGAACGTGCAGCAAACCGAGTGAATATCTCTATTTCTACTGCTAAACCGGGTATGGTGATTGGTAAAGGTGGTTCTGAAGTTGAAGCGCTACGTAAATCACTAAACGCGTTAACAGGAAAAAGAGTTCACATTAACATTGTTGAAGTGAAAAAAGCTGACATCGATGCGAAATTGGTTGCAGAAAATATCGCTCGTCAATTAGAAAGTCGTATTTCATTCCGTCGCGCACAAAAACAAACAATTCAACGTGCTATGCGCGCTGGAGCAAAAGGTATTCGTACTCAAGTTTCAGGACGTCTTGGCGGGGCTGACATTGCTCGTGCGGAACATTACAGTGAAGGAACTGTACCACTACACACACTACGTGCAGATATCGACTACGGAACTGCTGAAGCAGATACTACGTACGGTAAGCTTGGTATTAAAGTGTGGATTTATCGTGGTGAAGTCCTTCCAACTAAAAATAAAAAGTAAGGAAGGGGGCAAGCATTATGTTAATGCCTAAACGCGTAAAATATCGTAGACAACATCGTGGTAAAATGAACGGAAAAGCAAAAGGTGGAACAACAGTTGCTTTTGGTGAATACGGACTACAAGCTGTAGAAGCTTCTTGGATTACAAGCCGTCAAATTGAGGCTGCTCGTATTGCAATGACTCGTTATATGAAACGTGGCGGTAAAGTTTGGATTAAGATTTTCCCAGACAAACCATATACTGCTAAACCTCTAGAAGTTCGAATGGGTTCCGGTAAAGGTGCTCCTGAAGGATGGGTTGCAGTAGTTAAGCCAGGAAAAATTATGTTTGAAATTGCAGGTGTTTCTGAAGAAGTAGCTCGTGAGGCACTACGTCTTGCTTCTCACAAACTACCGATCAAAACTAAATTTGTAAAACGCGAAGAAATTGGTGGTGAAATCAATGAAGGCTAATGAAATCAGAGAACTAACCACTGCCGAAATTGAACAAAAAGTTAAATCTTTAAAAGAAGAACTTTTCAACTTGCGTTTCCAGTTAGCAACTGGCCAACTTGAGAACACAGCACGTCTTCGTGAAGTGCGTAAATCGATTGCACGAATGAAAACTGTTGTTCGTGAAAGAGAGCTAAGCGTAAATAACTGATAACCGAGAGGAGGTTAACCTCAAATGAGTGAACGTAACAATCGTAAGGTTTATACTGGTCGTGTAGTATCAGATAAAATGGATAAGACCATTACTGTATTAGTTGAAACTTACAAGTTCCATAAGCTTTATGGAAAACGTGTTAAATATTCTAAGAAGTTTAAAACCCATGATGAAAATAACCAAGCAAAAACTGGTGATGTAGTACGCATAATGGAAACTCGTCCATTGTCAGCTACCAAGCGTTTTCGTTTGTTAGAAGTTGTGGAAGAAGCGGTAATTATTTAATAAAGTTCGCTCGGAATGATTCCGAAGGGAGGTTACAGCGGTATGATTCAACAAGAAACTCGTTTAAAAGTAGCAGATAACTCAGGTGCGCGTGAAGTACTTACTATTAAAGTACTAGGCGGGTCTGGTCGTAAAACGGCTAATATTGGCGATGTGATCGTCTGTACAGTGAAACAAGCAACACCTGGTGGCGTTGTCAAAAAAGGTGAAGTTGTTAGAGCTGTTATCGTTCGCACTAAGAGCGGTGTTCGTCGTAAAGATGGTTCATATATTCGATTCGATGAAAACGCAGCAGTAATTGTACGAGATGATAAAAGTCCAAGAGGTACTCGTATTTTCGGACCAGTTGCTCGCGAATTACGTGATGCAAAGTTCATGAAAATCGTGTCTCTAGCTCCAGAAGTACTATAAAAGCTCTTATCGAAATGCCTTGTTAAGGAGGTGCGTCAAGCATGCATGTAAAAAAAGGTGATAAAATTCAGGTAATCTCTGGTAAGGATAAAGGCAAGCAAGGTGAAATCCTTGAAGCTTATCCAAAGAAAGAACGTGTTCTAGTTGAAGGAATCAACATAATTAAAAAACACGCTAAACCATCACAAGATAATCCACAAGGTGGAATTCTTAACCGAGAAGCATCAATACATGTTTCTAATGTAATGCCGATAGATCCAAAATCCGGCGAACCAACTCGTGTTGGATTTGAAGTACGTGACGGAAAGAAAGTTCGTATCGCTAAAAAATCCGGTGAAGCGTTAGATAAATAAATTAGCGACGAAAGGAGGGCTACTCGATGAACGAACTGAAGCAAAAGTATCAAAGCGAGATCGTTCCATCATTGGTTGAAAAATTCAACTATGATTCAGTAATGCAAGTACCAAAAGTAGATAAAATCGTCATTAACATGGGTGTTGGTGATGCTGTACAAAATACAAAAGCTCTAGACAGCGCTGTTGAGGAGTTAGCATTGATTTCAGGTCAACGACCAATGGTAACTAAAGCAAAAAAATCAATTGCAGGATTCCGTTTACGTGAGGGAATGCCTATCGGGGCAAAAGTAACCCTTCGCGGAGAGCGTATGTACGAATTCCTTCAAAAGCTTGTTGATGTATCATTACCACGTGTTCGTGACTTCCGTGGAATATCTAAAAAAGCATTTGATGGTCGTGGAAATTATACGTTAGGTGTAAAAGAACAATTGATTTTCCCAGAAATTAATTATGACCAAGTGAGCAAAGTACGTGGTATGGATATTGTTATCGTAACAACTTCTAATACAGACGAAGAAGCTCGTGAACTTTTAGGTCAACTTGGCATGCCTTTCCAAAAATAAGCGATAGAGCTAAATGAAGGAGGGAAAATTATGGCTAAAAAATCTATGATTGCGAAACAAAAGCGCACGCAAAAGTTTAAAGTGCAAGAATACACTCGCTGTGAACGTTGTGGACGTCCTCATTCTGTATTGCGTAAATTTAAACTTTGCCGTATTTGTTTCCGTGAACTTGCCCATAAAGGTCAAATTCCGGGTGTCAAAAAAGCAAGCTGGTAATCCCCGATTAGGGAAGGAGGTAATGAATAATGGTTATGACTGATCCAATCGCAGACATGCTTACTCGTATTCGTAACGCTAACATGGTGCGTCATGAGAAGCTTGAACTTCCTGCATCAAACGTTAAAAAAGAAATCGCTGAAATTCTTAAGCGCGAAGGTTTTGTTCGTGATTATGAGTTCATTGAAGATAATAAGCAAGGAGTATTACGTATATTCCTAAAATATGGTGTTAATGAAGAACGAGTAATTACTGGTTTGAAACGTATAAGTAAGCCAGGACTACGTGTATATGCTAAAGCTGATGAAATTCCTAAAGTATTAAATGGCCTTGGTATTGCAATTGTTTCTACATCAAAAGGTTTATTATCTGACAAAGAAGCACGCGAGCAGGCTATGGGCGGCGAAGTGCTAGCATACGTCTGGTAATAATATTTTTAAGATAGGAGGTGCTCTGAATGTCTCGTATAGGATTAAAGATACTTGAAATCCCTGAAGGTGTTGAAGTTAAAATTGATGGAAACACTGTTACTGTAAAAGGTCCTAAAGGGGAATTAACTCGTAGTTTCCATGAAGATATGCACATTAAAATCGAAGACAATGTTCTATCTGTAGAACGTCCAAGTGATAATAAAGTACACCGTGCTTTGCATGGTACAACTAGAAGTTTAATTGGGAACATGGTTGAAGGTGTTCACCAAGGATATGAAAAGACACTTGAAATTCAAGGTGTAGGTTATCGTGCTCTAAAACAAGGTGATAAGGTTGTTATTAACGCAGGCTATTCTCACCCAGTAGAAATTGAACACCGTGACGGAATCGAAATCGAAGTTCCCGCTAATACAAAATTAATTGTAAGAGGAATCGATAAAGAGTTGGTTGGTGCGGTTGCTGCAAACATTAGAGCCATACGTCCACCAGAGCCGTATAAAGGCAAAGGTATTCGCTACGCTGGCGAACATGTACGTCGTAAAGAAGGTAAAACAGCTAAGTAAGGTTAGTTAGGTAACAGAAAGGAGTGACCTAGATGATCACAAAGCCCAACAAAAATTCGGTGCGTAAGAAAAGACATATGCGAGTTCGTAAAAACATGTTTGGAACAGCAGAACGTCCACGTCTTAACGTATTCCGTTCGAATAAACACATCTATGCACAACTGATTGATGATTTAAATAGCAAAACACTAGCTAGCGCTTCTACTGTAGATAAGGAATTTAATCTTGATTCTACAGGGAATCTAGAAGCTGCAGCAAAAGTTGGCCAATTATTGGCAACTCGCGCACAGGAAAATGGACACACGAACATAGTGTTTGACCGTGGAGGCTATTTATACCACGGACGTGTCAAAGCGTTAGCAGATGCTGCCCGCGAGGCAGGTCTTGAATTTTAATAGTTAAAGGAGGGACATATCTTGCAAAAACATGTTGACCCGAATAAATTAGATCTAGAAGAACGCGTTGTAACAATTAATCGTGTAGCTAAAGTTGTAAAAGGTGGACGTCGTTTCCGCTTTGCTGCATTAGTAGTTGTTGGTGATAAAAATGGTCACGTTGGTTTTGGTACTGGTAAAGCACAAGAAGTACCAGAGGCAATCAGAAAAGCAATTGATGATGCGAAGAAAAATCTAATAACGGTACCAATCGTTGGTACGACTATTCCACATGAGATTATTGGTGAATTTGGTGCAGGTAATATCTTAATGAAACCAGCTTCAGAAGGTACTGGAGTAATTGCTGGCGGACCTGTCCGTGCAGTACTAGAGCTTGCTGGTGTAGGTGATATTCTTTCTAAGTCATTAGGATCAAACACTCCAATTAACATGGTTCGTGCTACAGTTAGCGGACTTAGTAAATTGAAGCGTGCCGAAGAAATAGCTAAACTACGTGGAAAGTCTGTAGAAGAACTGTTAGGATAAGGAGGGAAATAATATGGCTAAACAGTTAGAAATTACCCTCACGCGCAGTGTTATCGGTAGATCGGAAATTCAAAAAGCTACTGTTAAGACTCTTGGATTAAGAAAAATCCGTCAAACAGTAGTCCGTGAAGATACTCCTGTCGTTCGTGGCATGGTTAATAAAGTATCACACTTAGTAACGGTTAAAGAAGTATAAAAACGAAAGCGCAAAAGAGGAGGTGCTCGCATGAAACTTCATGAATTGAAGCCATCACAAGCTCGTAAAGAGCGCAATCGTGTAGGTCGAGGAATGTCTTCTGGTAACGGTAAAACTTCAGGACGTGGACATAAAGGTCAAAATTCACGTTCTGGTGGAGGAACTCGTCCAGGATTCGAAGGTGGACAAATGCCATTATTTCAGCGTCTACCTAAGCGTGGATTTACTAATATCCACCGCAGAGAATTCGCGATTGTAAATTTAGATGCTTTAAATCGATTTGAAGAAGGTACAGAAGTAACACCTGAACTTCTAATTGAAACAGGTGTAGTAAGTAAATTAAAAGCTGGCATTAAAGTTCTTGGAAATGGCAATGTTGAAAAGAAACTTACCGTAAAAGCTCACAAGTTCTCTGCTTCAGCTAAAGAGGCTATTGAAGCAGCGGGCGGTCAAACTGAGGTGATTTAATGTTTCGAACAATCTCCAATTTCATGCGTATAGGTGATATAAGACGAAAAATTATTTTTACTTTATTAATGTTAATTGTATTTAGAATAGGTACTTTTATTCCAGTACCTTTCTCTAATAGAGAAGCAATTGATTTTATGAATGATCAAAGTGTATTTGGTTTCCTAAACACATTTGGGGGCGGAGCCCTTCAAAACTTCTCTATCTTTGCGATGGGTATCATGCCTTATATCACTGCATCTATTATTATGCAATTATTACAAATGGATGTAGTAGAAAAATTTGCAGAGTGGAAAAGAGAAGGGGAAGTTGGGCGTCGTAAATTAGCTCAGTTTACCCGTTATTTCACAGTTATTCTTGCTTTTATTCAAGCAATTGGTATGTCGATTGGCTTTAATGCCATTACTGGCGGACAATTAATTACTGACCCTGGTGTTGGAAAATTCTTTGTTATTGCGATCGTATTAACAAGTGGAACTGCATTCTTGATGTGGTTAGGTGAACAAATAACAGGCAATGGTGTAGGAAATGGTATCTCAATCTTGATTTTTGCTGGTATCGTTGCTGCAATACCAAATGGTGTTAATCAGTTATATGAACAATATTTCGGTGGTAATGTTGGTGACGAATTGTTTATCAATATCGTTATTGTTGCACTTATTATATTGGTTGTTCTTGCAGTTGTTGTTGGTGTTATATTCATCCAACAAGCATTGCGTAAGATTCCAATTCAATATGCAAAAAGATTAGTCAACCGTTCACCAGTTGGTGGTCACTCTACTCATTTACCATTAAAGGTAAACGCTGCTGGGGTAATCCCGGTAATCTTTGCAATTTCTTTCATTATCGCACCTAGAACAATTGCTGGATTTTTTGAAGGCAATAATATTGCAGGTGTAATATCTAATGTTTTTGATTATACACAGCCTATAGGAATGGTAATCTATGTGGCATTAATTATTGCCTTTACCTATTTCTATACATTCATTCAAGTAAATCCTGAACAAATGGCTGAAAACCTGAAAAAACAAGGTGGATATATCCCGGGTATTCGTCCAGGGAAAAATACTGAAACGTATCTTACTCGTGTTATGTACCGTTTAACCTTTGTTGGATCGATCTTTCTAGCTGCTGTATCTGTTTTACCTCTAATCCTAGGAAGCTTGGCAAACTTACCTCAAGCTGTACAAATTGGTGGTACTAGTTTGTTAATCGTTGTAGGGGTGGCATTACAGACAATGAAGCAACTTGAAAGTCAGCTGGTTAAACGACATTATAAAGGTTTTATTAAGTAGTAGTAGCTACTTTTAAGGTGATTGATGAACAAATGAGAGCGAGGGGAAATTCATTGAATTTAATCCTTATGGGTCTCCCTGGTGCTGGAAAAGGCACACAGGCAGAAAGGATAGTAGAAAAATATCAGATCCCTCACATCTCGACAGGGGATATGTTCCGTTTAGCTATCAAAGAAGGAACGGAACTCGGTAAAAAAGCAAAAGCTTTTATGGATCAAGGTGAACTTGTTCCTGATGAGGTAACTATAGGAATTGTTAAAGAGCGTCTGAGCATGGATGATTGTCAAAAGGGTTTTCTACTTGATGGTTTTCCAAGAACCGTTGCACAAGCAGAAGCTTTAGAAAATCTATTGACTGAGATGAATGAATCATTAGATTATGTTCTTCATGTCAACGTGCCTCAAGAACAGCTTGTCGAGAGATTAACAGGGCGTCGTATTTGTCCTAAGTGTGGATCTACGTATCATGTACTGTATAATCCTCCTAAAGAAGAGGGTCTATGCGATAAAGATGGTGCGGAATTGATTCAAAGAAAAGATGATACACCTGAAACAGTACAAAAGCGTTTAGAAGTTAACCTTGAGCAATCACAACCAATGTTATACTTCTATCGCGATAAAGGGTATCTGTTCACTATTAATGGTGATCAAGATATCGACCAAGTATTCCAGGATATAGATAGTAAGCTTGGCGAATTATCTAAATGATTATATCTAAGACACCACGAAAAATTTAAATTATGAGTGTAGCTGGCAAAAAACTTGCGATGACACATCAAAAGCTTAAGCCATACATTCATCCAGATATAACTAAAGAAGAATTGGATAACATTGCTGCGAAATTCATTCGCAGTATGGATGCAATTCCTTCGTTTAAAGGTTATAATGGATTCCGTGGTAGTATTTGCACCTCTGTTAATGAAGAACTTGTACATGGTATTCCGAGTAATCACCGGCTAAATAGCCGTGACATTATTAGTATTGATATCGGAGCTAAGTACAATTCCTATCATGGTGATTTTGCTTGGATATATCCAGTAGGAACGAATGATAGAATTACAGAGGAATTATTAGAAGTAACAAAGACTTCTTTATATAAAGGTCTTGAACAAGCAAAACCAGGTTTCCGCCTTTCGAATATATCACATGCCATTCAGTGCTATCTGGAAGATAAGGGGTTTAGCATAGTAAGAGAATATGCAGTTCACGGAGCACTGAGCTCCATGAAAATCCTACTATTCCTCACTATGGTCCTCCTGATAAGGGGCCATTGAACCAATGGTTAACGCAGGAGAACGGTATGTAAAGACTGTTTCGGATGATTGGACGGTTGTTACCCAAGATGGCAAGGTGTGTGCTCATTATGAACATACAATAGCCATTACAGAAGAAGGTTATAAAATCTTAACAATAGCCTAAGTGAAGGTGATCGTGGTTGAATGATACGGAGTCGAGTCCGCGAATAGGTCAAGTTGTTCAAATCTTACAGGGACGAGAAGCAGGTCAATTTGCTATTGTCATCCAAATTGTTGATGATCGATTTGTCTTGCTAGCCGATGGAGAAAAAAGAAAATATGATCGACCGAAGAAAAAAAACAGGCATCATATTGAATTGCTAAATTACATTTCTCCAGAAGTCCAAAACAGCCTTCTAGAAACTGGTCGCGTAACAAATGGTAAGTTGCGTTTTGCTATATCAAAATTTGTCAATGAAGTAGTGACTGATTTGAAGAAGGGAGATCAACTCGATGGCGAAAGACGATGCAATTGAAGTAGAAGGTACCGTCACTGACACGCTACCTAATGCAATGTTTAAAGTTGAATTAGAGAATGGTCATACCGTTTTAGCTCATGTTTCTGGTAAAATCCGTATGCATTTTATTCGAATTTTACCTGGAGATAAGGTGACGGTTGAACTTTCCCCTTATGATTTAACAAGAGGTCGTATAACGTACCGATACAAATAATTGAAAGCTCCGATACAAAAGGAGGTATGGATGATGAAGGTAAGACCATCTGTAAAACCAATATGTGAAAAATGTAAAGTAATCCGCCGTAAAGGCAAAGTAATGGTAATCTGTGAAAACCCTAAGCACAAACAAAAACAAGGATAATTATCAAGGAGGTGCAAGAACTTAATGGCACGTATTTCAGGTATAGATATTCCTCGTGATAAGCGTGTGGTTATTTCCCTTACTTATGTTTTTGGTATTGGAAAATCAACTGCACAAGAAGTATTAAAAGAAGCTGGTGTTTCTGAGGATACTCGTGTTCGTGATTTAACAGAAGACGAATTAGCAAATATTCGTCAAGCAATCGAGAAGCATGAGGTCGAAGGTGACCTTCGCCGTGAAGTATCTCTTAACATTAAACGTCTAATCGAGATCGGCTCATATCGTGGAGTTCGACACCGTAGAGGTTTACCAGTTCGTGGTCAAAAAACTAAAAACAACTCTCGTACTCGTAAAGGTCCACGTAAAACAATGGCTAACAAGAAAAAATAAGTTAAAAGGAGGTTAGTTAATTAATGGCTCGTAAAACAAATACACGTAAACGTCGTGTGAAAAAGAATATTGACATTGGTATAGCGCATATTCGTTCAACTTTCAACAACACTATTGTTACTGTAACTGATGTTCAAGGTAACGTAATAGCTTGGAGCAGTGCTGGAGCTCTAGGTTTTAGAGGATCTCGTAAGTCTACTCCTTTCGCTGCACAAATGGCAGCTGAATCAGCTGCAAAATCAGCTATGGAGCATGGTTTGAAAACTCTAGAAGTAACTGTTAAAGGCCCTGGTGCCGGACGTGAAGCAGCTATTCGTTCTCTTCAAGCAGCAGGTTTGGAAGTTACAGCGATTGTTGACGTAACTCCAGTTCCTCACAATGGTTGCCGCCCGCCAAAACGTCGCCGAGTTTAATTTGTCCGTATATAATTTGTCACCCTGTCTATAATGGGTTATGATAGCTAAAAGTATTGGGGAACAAAACGCAATCAATAGATTAAAGTTTTGAACACCACAGTCAGCATCGCATATGACAGAAGAATACGAATGCATAGTGCAGAAACGGGAACTGCCTACCTGAGGGATTTCGGTTAGACAAGAGTCTAACCGGGGTTTCGACGTTTTGAAGGAGGGTTTTAATTAATGATTGAAATTGAAAAACCAAAGATTGAAACGGTTGAGGTTAGCGATGATGGAACTTTTGGTAAATTCGTCGTAGAACCGCTAGAACGTGGATATGGTACTACACTAGGTAACTCCTTGCGTCGTATCCTTCTATCCTCACTTCCAGGAGCTGCAGTAACATCAGTACAAATTGATGGAGCGCTTCATGAGTTTTCAACGATTGAAGGAGTAGTAGAAGATGTTACAACTATTATTCTTAATCTTAAAAAACTAGCTCTGAAGATTTATTCTGAAGAAGAGAAGACTCTGGAGATAGATGTTCAGGGAGAAGGAAAAGTTACGGCCGCTGACATTACGTATGATAGTGATGTAGAGATTTTAAATCCAGATCTTCACATTGCCACTTTAGGTAGCAATGCTAATTTACACATGAAGATTACTGCAGAACGTGGTCGAGGATACCGACCTGCCGAATCAAACAACCATGATGATCAGCCAATCGGTGTTATTCCTGTTGATTCTATCTTCACTCCAGTATCTAGAGTTACTTATCAAGTAGAGAATACCCGTGTGGGTCAAGTCGCTAATTTTGATAAATTAACCTTTGATGTATGGACAGATGGAAGCATAAGACCTGAAGAAGCTATTTCATTAGGAGCAAAAATTTATACTGAGCATTTAAACATTTTCGTTGGATTAACAGACGAGGCTCAACATGCTGAAATTATGATTGAAAAAGAAGAAGACCAAAAAGAAAAAGTTCTTGAAATGACAATTGAAGAACTTGACTTATCGGTTCGTTCTTACAACTGTCTAAAACGTGCTGGAATCAACACTGTTCAAGAGCTTGCTCATAAGTCTGAAGAAGATATGATGAAAGTACGTAACCTTGGCCGAAAATCTCTTGAGGAAGTTAAACACAAACTCGAGGATCTTGGATTAGGTTTACGAAAAGACGATTGATAGAATAGACACCTTAAGATATTCCGAAAAAGGGAGGGATAATCCATGGCTAGAAAACTAGGTCGTACAACAGACCAACGTATGGCGTTACTCCGTAGCCTTGCCACTGACTTGATTATTCATGAACGACTTGAAACAACAGAAGCAAAGGCTAAAGAGCTTCGTTCTGTTGTCGAGAAAATGATCACACTTGGTAAGCGCGGTGATCTTCATGCGCGTCGTCAAGCAGCATCATTTCTATATAATGCTGAAGCTAATGAAAATGAAGATGTAATACAAAAATTATTCACTGACATAGCTGCTCGCTATGATGAGCGCCAAGGCGGTTATACTCGCGTTCTTAAATTAGGACCGCGTCGTGGTGACGGAGCGGATATGGCGATTATTGAGCTAGTTTAATTACGGTTTGATAGCTTGAAGGGCAGGACAGAATCTCTTCCGTGAGGTGAATCCCAGCCCTTTTTTGTTCTATCATTAAAATAGCGACTATAATATGAACATTAACAAAGAGAAACTTGCCAGAGGGCAAGTTTCTCTTTTCAAATTTATTAGAGTTGTTATTATATGATTTATAATAGGAAAAAGATTTTGAAAAGAATTGGATTATTGTTTTCATTTCTTAATCAAACAAGTTGTGCATTCTGTATTTTATTATTTGAAAATAAGTAGTAAAGGTATTAGTTATCTTATTTTTATACCCCAATGTTAATTCCTCTAAGAACTGTGATAAAATTAAGTCTCGATTATAATGATAAACCGTTAAATGATAGAGATAAGGTTTAAATCCTTTCAAGAATAGTATAGTATGTATTTTATTGAGGGAAAACACTTTATGATCGATCGGTGCTACGACCTTATTTCTAAATTTATTTCTTCTGATTAGTAAATTTATAATCTTACGTATTTCAAAAAGCACACTTATGATATAGTGGTGCTTTTATGATAAAATGAACTATTTTTATTAAAGAGAGTTAGATATTTGAGTTAATATATTATTGCCGGGGAAATATTTTTACTAGTAGAGTTGAGCTGAGGGGGAGACAGATGAGAGAAAGTTTTATTGAATTTCGTAATGTATCATTTCGTTATGGAGAAGAGCAGCCCTGGGTTCTAAAGGATGTAAGTTTTGTTATTTATCCCGATGAATGGGTTGCAATCATAGGACACAATGGTTCAGGTAAATCGACAATTGCCAAGTTAATCAATGGTTTGCTATTCCCGCAAGAAGGTGAAATATTTGTTGATGGTGTTCATGTTAATCAAGATTCTATTTGGGATGTAAGAAAGAATGTTGGCATGGTTTTTCAAAACCCTGATAATCAGTTTGTGGGTACTACTGTTAGAGACGATGTTGCATTTGGATTAGAAAATAGAGGGATTCCGAGACAAGAGATGATCGACCGAATTAATACAAGTTTAACTGCTGTAGCAATGAATGACTATTTCCTTCACGAACCTCATCGTCTATCTGGGGGGCAAAAACAAAGGGTTGCAATAGCAAGTATTCTGGCTATATCACCAAAGGTTGTTATTCTAGATGAGGCCACCGCAATGCTAGATCCTAAAGGTAAATTAGAAATTATGAGAACAATAACTGAAGTACAAGATAAACTTGACCTAGCCCTTGTAACCATTACTCACGATTTAAACGAAATTACTTTAGCTGATCGTGTAATAGTAATGAATGAAGGTCAAGTATGGCTAGAAGCAACACCTAGAGAAGTCTTTACAAAAAAAGAAGAGCTGCGTAGAATCGGCCTAGACACGCCATTTATTTCTAAGTTAGCAGATGAACTAATTTCAATAGGCTTAGTATTTAACAATCACCCGTTAAGTCATGAGGAACTTTTGGAGGAACTATGGACATATCATTCAAAAATGTAAGTTATACCTATCAACCAAATACGCCCTTCGAACATAGAGCTATTCATGGTCTATCCTTTAAAATTTCTTCGGGATCATTTGTTGCAATCGTTGGTCATACTGGATCAGGGAAATCAACATTAATTCAACATCTAAACGGCTTGCTTCGTCCAACAATTGGACAGGTAACAATAGGTGGATTCCAACTTTCATCAGAAAAGAAGCTAAAACAAATGAAGGAATTAAGACGTCGGGTGGGAGTAGTTTTTCAATATCCAGAGCATCAATTATTTGAGGAAACTGTCGCAAAAGATATTGCGTTTGGTCCTTCTAATTTCGGGGTGGATTCAGAAGAGATTTCGAGGCGTACGCTTGAGGCTATTAAAGCAGTCGGGCTCCCAGAGCCTCTATTAGAACGATCACCGTTTGATCTTAGTGGTGGTCAGATGAGAAGAGTTGCAATTGCAGGAGTATTAGCAATGAATCCTGAGGTTTTAGTGTTAGATGAACCTACTGCTGGATTAGATCCTCGGGGCCAAACAGAAGTAATGGATATGTTTTATCAATTGCACCAACAAAAGCAACTAACTACAATTTTAGTTACTCATAGTATGGAGGACGCACTTCATTATGCCGATCACGTTATTATATTGGACCATGGCACCAAATACATGGAGGGCAAACCTGAAGAAGTGTTTGTTAAGAAAAAGGAGCTAAACAAAGTACAGTTAGACGTTCCTGAGGTAATCCAGTTTCTATTTAAAGTGGAAAAAAAGTTTGGGGTGCGCTTGACTTATCATGGTCAGGGTCTAAATGAAATAGCAAATGAATTACATTCAATAATAAAGGGGGCTGATAGCATTGAATAATGCTTTTATTATTGGTCAGTACGTCCCCGGTGAATCTTTAATACACCGCTTAGATCCGCGAACAAAAATTATGATTATTTTCTTTTTTGTTATTTTTGTATTCTTTGCTAATTCGGCAGCTAGTTATGGCCTTTTAACGGCGTTTTCAATTATAAGTGCAATAGTAACTAGAATTAAGCTATCTTATATATTTAAAGGATTAACCCCCGTTTGGTTCCTAATTGTATTTACGTTTTTTCTTCATCTAATTGTGACGAGGGAAGGCGAGGTCTTGTTTGAGGTTTTATCTTTCCCAATATACTCTGGAGCAGTTATTCAAGGTTCGGAAATTTCTTTGCGTTTTTTTCTGTTGATCTTAGTTACCTCGTTACTTACGTTAACAACAAGTCCAATAGAAATTACAGATGCAATTGAAAGTTTGCTACACCCTTTAAAACGGATAAAATTTCCAGTTCATGAATTAGCATTAATGATGTCAATATCGTTACGTTTCATTCCGACACTGATGCAGGAAACGGAAAAGATCTCAAAAGCACAGGCATCACGAGGGGTTGATTTTAAAACGGGCCCGATTAAAGATAGAGTCCAAGCGATTGTTCCATTATTAGTTCCTTTGTTTGTTAGTGCTTTTAAACGTGCTGAGGAGCTTGCAATGGCGATGGAAGCCCGTGGGTACCAAGGTGGAGAGGGAAGAACTAAACTTAGAGAATTAAGGATAGTAAATAGAGATAGATATACCGCACTCCTATTTATTTTAATCATTATAGGATTATTTCTTACTCGATCATAAGAAGAGGTGAACGTCCTGTGAATCGTATCAAATGTACAATTAGTTATGATGGCACGCATTTTTCAGGATATCAGGTGCAACCAAATGGCAGAACAGTCCAACAAGAGTTTGAAAAAGCTTTATCAAAATTACACAAGGATGAAGTTATTCGAATTATTGCTTCTGGTAGAACAGATGCAGGCGTACACGCTAAGGGACAGGTTATCCATTTTGACACATGGCTGAATATCCCAATCAAAAACTGGCCAAGAGCTTTAAATGCAGTACTTCCTGATGATATACGAGTGATTGATTCAGAAGAAGTAGCCCAGGAATTTCACGCACGTTATAACGTACGTGAAAAAGAATATCGTTACTTTATCTTAAACAAAAGAGAACACGATGTTTTTACTAGGAACTATACCTGTCATGTTATTAAACAGTTGGATGTAGAGGCGATGATAAGAGCGTGTGAGTCAATGAAAGGTGAACATGACTTTACTTCTTTTTGTGCAGCAAACTCAGGTGTTAAGGGAGATAAAATTCGAACTATTTATCACGCTACTTGTTATCAGGAAGGAAATAGAATTGTATTTATAGTAAAAGGAAATGGTTTTTTATATAATATGGTGCGTATTCTGGCAGGCACTCTAATAGAGATTGGCAAGCATGATAGACCGATAACTGATATAAAACGCATACTTGATGCAAAAAATCGCGGAGATGCTGGTAGGACAGCACCTGCACAAGGTTTATTTTTGTGGGATGTAGTCTATAATAACTAGAGTAATAAAATGGTTATCATCTATTTTCATATGACAATGTAACCCTTTAGGTATTATATTTCAAAATACAACGCATCCTGGTGTAACATTTCTATTGACAAGTTGCACCTATTTGTTATAAGATGGTCTATGGCAATTTATTTCTATACCACGATTGGCCCCGGAAAGTTAATTCGTGTTAGAATATAGTCAGAATAGGCTTTTGTGAGCTTTGTACTCGCATGGTTTAGTTAAATTGAATTTGTTGTTGATGAAGAAAATGAATTATTGATATACAGGAGGTTAACAGATATGCACACAACTTTCATGGCGAATGAAAATAATATTGAGCGCAAGTGGCTTGTTGTTGATGCTGAAGGTCAAACACTAGGTCGTTTGTCTAGTGAGATTGCTTCAATCCTTCGCGGAAAGCATAAACCAACATATACACCACATGTAGACACTGGTGATCACGTAATCATCATTAATGCTGAAAAAATTGAACTAACTGGAAACAAACTAAATGACAAAATGTACTATCGTCATTCAGGTCACCCAGGTGGACTTAAATCACGTAATGCTTTAGAAATGCGTACAAAATATCCTGAACAAATGATGGAGCTTACAGTAAAAGGTATGCTTCCAAAGGGAAGTCTTGGACGCCAAATGGCTAAGAAATTACATGTATTTAGAGGACCAGAACATACACACCAAGCACAAAAACCAGAAGTATATGAACTTCGCGGTTAATTAAAAGGAGGTAACGAATAGTGGCACAAGTACAATACTACGGTACCGGACGCCGTAAAAGTTCAACTGCACGTGTACGTTTAGTTCCAGGTACAGGTCAAATTACTGTAAACAAACGTGACGCGGAAAGCTATTTCCCATATGAAACACTACGTATGATTATTAAGCAACCTCTTGTTGCAACAGAGACAGAAGGAAGCTATGATTTACTAGTAACTGTAGAAGGTGGAGGATTCACTGGTCAAGCAGGTGCAATCCGCCACGGAGTTGCTCGTGCATTGCTAGAAGCGGATCCTGAATACCGTGCTACATTGAAGCGCGCTGGATACCTAACTCGTGATTCACGTATGAAAGAGCGTAAGAAATACGGTCTTAAAGGCGCTCGTCGTGCACCACAGTTCTCAAAACGTTAATATGTTTATATTTAAAGACTCTCAACCAATTGGTTGAGAGTCTTTTCTGTTAAAAAAACCACGATGAATCAAACCTTGATTATCTAAGTTACTTTTTGTTTTGTTGTTTAAGAGATTGCCGTTGGCGATTTAATATTTGACCTCTAATATTAAAAACTTGTCCTATTTTAGTTATACAGCGAGGATTACTTACATACATGTAACTATAGGAAAACTATTAAAGGGGAGATATTAAATGTATTGTACACAATGTGGTTCTACTATTGATAAAAATGCTAGATTTTGTGGTGAATGTGGTGCGAAATTAGGTTCTATTGAGGCTAAAGATGATAGTCGGATGCAGGCGCAAAATGATCAGGAATCCTCTGTTCAAGCTGAGATGGTGGTGACTGACGGGGGAATTGAAAATAATGAGTTTCTCGAAAAAGGAAACACAGTTATGCAGAAATTTTTTGGGTTCGTCTCAAAAAGTGTTAAGGGCCCGATGAAAGCAAGTAGAAAGGTAACTGAGGCTGATTTAATTAGTGTGATTATAATTCATATCCTTTTTGCTTTAACTCTATCTTTATTTATATACTTTATGTCCAAAAGTTTTTCTAATACGTTCTTCTTTGGACTTGGAGAGATACCATTTATCTTCGTTGTTGTGACGTTGTTCTTTTTTATAATTCTGTATCTTGCAGTGTACACAGGGGTTATCTATGGGATAGCAAAAATAATGCGAGTAAAAACAAATTATATACAAGTGATGGTTCGGTTAGGAGTATTTATTGTTATTCCGGTAGTGTTGATTTTACTTGCTATTCTATTTTATTTTATTTCTGCTACAACGTTCAGTTTTATTCTGTTTGGAATTGCGGTTTGCTTGTTCTTTGTTTCCAGTTTTTTAACCATTTTTTCTGTAATGGAAGACTCTTCGGTTGGCTTGGATGTCTATTATGGTGTAATTCTTACCATTATAGCCGTCTCTCTCATTGTATTTATAATAGGTGATAGCATTATGGGTAGTTTTTTTGATCAAATGCTTTTTCAACTACTTTAGTTTCCATATAACTTAGATTGTTAGTAGATTTCGACAAATACATTTTTACTATTAGTTTCACTGTTATAGATAAAGGTTGTATCCTGAAACTCTAATTGGTAATCCCAAACTTTTGTTCAATTAAAGTATATAGCAATTTATAAAATTGTACCTTTCGTCAATTTGAAAGGATGGCTGATTGTAAAATCTCAATAGTTCAAGTGATTCCATTTCATTTATGAGCACAACAAACTAGTCATAAATCAATTACTTGTCCCATATAGTTAAAACAGGAATGTGCATGGGGGGAGACGTAGATGAGTCAGTCTTTTAAAATAGCCAGTTGGATTATTGGTGCCGTCCTTCTAGTGGTCCTTATTCAATATCCTATTCAAAAAACTGCAGATTCATGGGAGACATGGTCCTTACCTTTATCAGGTAAGGTAATTGTATTAGATCCAGGACATGGCGCACCTGATGGTGGAGCGGTTGGTGCTGATGGGACTTTAGAAAAAGATATAGCTCTTGATGTATCTAAGCAACTAAGAGATTACCTACAACAAGCAGGTGCCTTGGTCTATTTAACAAGAGAAACTGATCAAGATTTAGCCGCGGAAGATACGAAGGGATTGTCTCGAAGAAAATCAGAAGATATTCGTAAGCGAGTTGAATTTATTAAAGCAAAAGAAGCTGATTTTTTTGTGAGTGTTCATCTTAACGCTTTATCCTCAACTCAGTGGCACGGTGCACAAACTTTTTACTATCCGTCTTTAGCAGAGAGTAAGAGCTTGGCAAAATTTATACAAGCAGAAATTATAAGGAACCTAGAAAACACTACTAGGGAAGCGTTAGCTTTAAATGGGATGTATATTTTAAAACATGCGGAATCTCCTGGTGCATTAGTTGAGATAGGCTTCTTGTCCAATTCTCATGAACGCGAACTTTTGAAAACAAGGGAGTACCAAAGAAAGATTGCAGGTAGTATCTATGAAGGTATTCTACGTTATGTAACTGAAGAGACAACAGACTAAATGTCTAGGAGTCCCCCTTATGACCTAAATCACTAATTATCGATAGAGATTGTGTTATACTAGCGATAATTAGTAACAACACAATTAAGGGAAGGTGACTTATTTTGTTAACAAAGGAACAAGTTATAGAACTATTAAACCCAATAAAGGATCCGTTTTTACATAAAACGTTTGAAGAAACTGGCGGTATTGAAGAAATTACGATAAAAGAAGAGAAAAAGCATGTAAGTGTTAAGCTTGCTATCGGAAAAACTAATACTGCAGAACAAATGCAATTACAGCAAACTGTCGTAAATGTTTTAAAAAAAGCCGGTGCTGCTACAGTAGGCCTGCGATTCAGCCAATTATCAGATGAAATCATTGCTGAATTTCAACCAACTTCGGACAAGGATCCTTCTTTATTAAACGGACAAACTGATACAAAATTCATTGCTGTAGCAAGTGGAAAAGGTGGAGTTGGGAAGTCGACTGTTACGGTTAACTTAGCGGTAGCTCTCGCTCGTCTCGGGAAAAAGGTTGGTATTATAGATGCAGATATATATGGATTTAGTATCCCGGATATGATGGGTGTTGAAGAACGCCCGAAATTAAGAGGAAATAGAATTGTTCCGGTTGAACGGTTTGGTGTAAAAATAATATCAATGGGATTCTTCGTAGAGGACAACTCTCCAGTTATTTGGAGAGGACCTAGACTAGGGAAAATGTTAACTAGTTTTTTCAAAGAAGTAGAATGGGGCGATTTAGATTATCTGCTTTTAGATTTACCACCAGGTACAGGGGATGTCGCACTCGATGTTCATAACATGATTCCTTCATCAAAAGAAGTAATTGTAACAACACCTCATCCTACAGCGGCTTTTGTAGCAGCTCGTGCAGGTCAAATGGCTTTGACAACAGATCATGAGATATTGGGTGTTGTTGAAAATATGGCTTATTTTGAAAGTCAATTGACAGGTGAAAAGGAATTTGTATTTGGAAAAGGCGGAGGAGAGAAGCTGGCGGAAGCTTTGCAGACTAAGGTAATTGGTCAGTTATCTTTGCAACAACCTTACGAAGAAGAAGGAGTATTTGCTCCATCTGTATATCAAGAGGATCATCCAAATGGAAAAGAGTATAGAAAAATAGCGGCAAAAATTATAGCTAAATATGAATAAACCCAACGGAGCAGAACTCGATTATGAGTTCTGCTCCGTTTTATTTTCACAAGAAATTAACTTCCTTCTCCGCCACCTTCGGCTCCACCAGCACCACCTTCTTCACCTCCACCACCGCCAGATTCCCCGGCGGGTTTCATTTCTTCTGCAGCTTTCAAAATAATATCGGTCATTTTAGCTTTAAATAGTGGTGAATCCATTGTTTCCTGGATAGTTTTTTCTAAATGTTCCCGGAATTTTTGGCTAGTGATTACAGTTAACATCTGCTCTTCCATTTCGGGGTTTTGGAACAACTCGAGCATTTTCTTTTGGTATTCTGAGTCACTCATCAACCCTTTTATAACATCCTCTTGCTGGGTTTGAATGGTTTTGGCAAAAGACTCAACAAATTTTGGATCCTCAAACATTTTCTTCCAAAACTCTTTACCTTCCTCTGACGTTAATGTTTTACTGACAGATTCCTCCACTGTTTTTGATTCAATTACAAATGTTTTTTGCATTTCCTCATCAGCTAACACATCTGTAATAGCTTTCTTACCCTCATCGGTTTTCAATATATCGGTTACCATCTTCTTAGTTTCATCGTAATTTGCTTGTTCTCCATTCGTTCCACCATTTCCTGCACAGGAACTTAAAATAAGTAAGGAGAAACTGATTAATGCAAATGGAATTAGATTACGCAATTTAGACACAACTCCTCATTTGCTTTCCTTATGTTATCAGAAAAGAGATTTTCTTAAATAGATATAACAAAGACTTGACAATCATCAATTTCAACCAAACAAATATATCTGGTTATGAAGGAAAAGAACCATCGAGTTCTATACATTTAATATGGGAATCAGAAGAAAAAATATGTATTAGAAAGGAAAAAAGCAAATTTTCATGTTAAAATACGAAAGGATAAACTTTTTGTTTTAAGCGATTAGATCTACATTTTAAATATGCATATCAACTAGAGTGAATTCAAACATTCACATTAATTGGTGGCCTTTCCCTTTTGGGGATATAAGTATAGGAGGAATACATAATTGTGGGTAGTCGAAATTTAGTACGTTTATTTTTTACAACGCTGCTTATCGGAGCAAGTTCTACGCTAATTACTAGTTTTTTTGTGAAATCGGAATCATATAAAGAATTTTTGCAACCCTTTGATTTGTTCGAGGTATTTGGCTTATTTTTATTTTTCGTAGCCTTGGGTTTTGTTTTTAGCTTGGTTAGCCAAATGGGTTTCTTTGCATATTTAACTATTAATCAGTTTGGTTTGAGTACATTCAGAAGCTTCTGGATCCCGATTCAAATCCTTCTTATAGCATTTACGCTTTTTGATTTAGTGTACTTTAGATATAGATCTGCAGATGGTGAGACATCTATTATCCCATATCTACTAGTTGCTGTTGCCCTATTTGTTTATGGTTGGATAATTTCAGGTATTAAAGCAAAAGAAACGAATAGAAAGGCATTTGTTCCTGCTTTGTTTTTTATGATAGTCGTTACTTCTATTGAATGGGTTCCTGGATTACGTTCAGCTGGAAGTGATTATACTTGGTTAATGATTATATCTTTGCTGTCTTGTAATACCTATCAGTTACTGATATTACATAGGATTACAGATAAGAAAAATAAGTCTGACAACGAACTTACTTAAGAGCAAAAAAGGCATTTCCTTCTATAAGGAAGTGCCTTTCCTTTTATATATTACTCAACCACTTTTTCATCGGATTCTGCCCTTGAAATAAGCTCTGATATTGTTACATATTCAAATCCCTTATTCTTAAGGCCAGGTAGAATGATTTCTAATGCTTCGGGAGTTTGTTTTACAGAGTCAGAAGCGTGGAGAAGAATTATATCCCCGTTCTTTGTATTTGACATTACATGATCAATTATTTGCTGTTCTCCAGGATTCTTCCAATCCTGAGGATTAACATTCCAATGAATCACTTTATATCCCTGAGATTCAGCTAATTCTAAAATTTCAGGATTAAAGTGCCCACTTGGAGTTCTTAAAAGCTTTGTATCAGGATAACCAAGTTTGTTAAAGATTTCTTTTGCGTATATAAGGTCTTTTCTTACCTGTTCTAATTCTTGTTCGACATAATTTTTGTAACGATACCCCATCATTCCTATTTCATGGTTATCATCTTTAATTTTCTTTACTAAATCCGGATGTCGTTCAGCCCATTCTCCACTCACAAAGAATGTAGCTTTAATTTGATGCTTTTTTAACTGTTCCAATGTGGGCTCTATTTTTTCGTTTCCCCAACTCACATTAAAGGTTAATGCAATATTAGGGTCTTTCTCACTCCCTTTACTGAGGGCTGCAGGATTTTCCTCAGTTGAAAAGACTGAGAATGAACTTTCTACTTCAACCCATAGAAATACGGCAGAGAATAAAGCTGCGGTAACTAGGAGTCCCCATCGCTTCCAATTTTTGATTCTAAGAACATAAAAATGTTGCATCGCTCTTCCTCCTTTTAGGACTTGCTATATTTTATGTTTGGGTTTGTCCAATATGAATCGTTAGTTATTATAAATACGAATAACTAATAAAAAAATTGAGATTGGCAATAATAAAAAGGTGATTTTTAACGGGAGTGATCTAATGATCGGTTTGCTAGTAAATGACATAGAACAACAAGAAATAGAATACCTAATTAAACGTGAATTAGAAGAGTTACTTATGGATTTGGATGATAATCGTATAGACAGAATGGTGAAAGTTGCAATGTTTAAACGGTATCGGATTTTATTTCAGCTATTTCGAAGAGTTGCTAACGAGAAAGAGTGTCTAAAGTACATGCCAAAAAAAATTAAGAATAAATAATCTTTAAGACCTGTTGAGCAGTTTTTATCTCGTTTGTCTATTTTAATGTTGAATTAATATAGATGAGATTAATTAATTGTTTGTTCATACAGGTTTTTTTGATATAACCCTTGATAAAGAATTCAGGGTGTGCTATATTATTTTTTGTTGCCAAGTAAATAGTTAATAGATTTTAACGAAATACCAAATATGTTTTTTGAAAAACGGTGTTGACATTAACTAAATAAAATGGTATATTATATCTTGTCGCCAAAACGACGGCAATTACATTGATCCTTGAAAACTGAACGAAACAACCAGTATGTGAAGTAAGAAATTAAGCTAGTTTTTTGAACGAGCAATCAAGCTCATAAACTTTATGGAGAGTTTGATCTTGGCTCAGGACGAACGCTGGCGGCGTGCCTAATACATGCAAGTCGAGCGCAGGAAACAAGTAGATCCCTTCGGGGTGACGCTTGTGGAATGAGCGGCGGACGGGTGAGTAACACGTGGGCAACCTACCTGTAAGACTGGGATAACTTCGGGAAACCGGAGCTAATACCGGATAACACTTTCTCCTGCATGGGGAAAAGTTGAAAGGCGGCTTTTACGAGCTGTCACTTACAGATGGGCCCGCGGCGCATTAGCTAGTTGGTAGGGTANCAAGTAGATCCCTTCGGGGTGACGCTTGTGGAATGAGCGGCGGACGGGTGAGTAACACGTGGGCAACCTACCTGTAAGACTGGGATAACTTCGGGAAACCGGAGCTAATACCGGATAACACTTTCTCCTGCGTGGGGAAAAGTTGAAAGGCGGCTTTTACGAGCTGTCACTTACAGATGGGCCCGCGGCGCATTAGCTAGTTGGTAGGGTAATGGCCTACCAAGGCGACGATGCGTAGCCGACCTGAGAGGGTGATCGGCCACACTGGGACTGAGACACGGCCCAGACTCCTACGGGAGGCAGNACTTCGGGAAACCGGAGCTAATACCGGATAACACTTTCTCCTGCATGGGGAAAAGTTGAAAGGCGGCTTTTACGAGCTGTCACTTACAGATGGGCCCGCGGCGCATTAGCTAGTTGGTAGGGTAATGGCCTACCAAGGCGACGATGCGTAGCCGACCTGAGAGGGTGATCGGCCACACTGGGACTGAGACACGGCCCAGACTCCTACGGGAGGCAGCAGTAGGGAATCTTCCGCAATGGACGAAAGTCTGACGGAGCAACGCCGCGTGAACGATG
>NZ_WJNG01000001.1 GCF_009649745.1 Aquibacillus halophilus
ACCAAAGAAATTTCAGCCTGGTTGTATTGTTACTAGAAATATTGACGTTTGATTCCTATGTGATACCTCTGATTTGATTAGGAATCCATTTTCGTGATAGTTGGTGGCTACGAGAAGCGTAGCCGTGGACGTTTCGTGCGGTGTTGATTCAAGAAGAAAATTCAAGTCCTGCGGGATGGAAAGGCATAGGTGAGACCCCACAGTGCGTAGCACAGGAGGCTCAGGCAGCCGCCCGCGGAAAGCGTAGTGTATTTCCGAAGTGGTAGTTACACCAGTCTGTAGATTTTTTGTCAACAATCTTTTAGAAAACAGCCAAAAAGAAAGACGCCAATAATCTTATTTAAATGAAACAAATGGCTATCATTCATTTATCCTTATTAGTTTATTTTTATAGAATAGATTTGCTTGGACATATATAACGGTTTTCATTTTTATAAAAATTCTTTAATTACTAGTTGTTTAACCGGTTCATTACTTGTCAGATACCATACCCTATATCATTAGACTAAATAAATTAAGATAGAAGTGAGAACACCGTTGAAGGAGATAGGAGGGATAGTATGTTTCCAGCAACACGAAGGCAACAACCCTTTAGAGGCAATCACCCTGCAAGATTTGACCCATTCAATTATCAAAATCAAAATATTCAACAAACCAATCCGTTCCGACGAGATTTTTTAGCACCACAACAACCACCACGTCAGGGTCGCCCACCGGGACGAAGACCATCTTCTGGGATAGACTCATTAATAAGAGATGAAAATGGGAAGATTGATATGGTTAAAATTGGAAATGGCGTGCAAAATGTTATGGGTGTAGTCAATCAAGCAGGACCAGTTATGAATATGGTTAAAGGTCTTCTTAGATAAGGAATTATCAGAATAAAAAGGCATTATTACAAGCATTTCCCTAATTGGAATGCTGAAATAATGCCTTTTTAAATTCAATCGACAATTCGACGATTGGTATTTTTATAGTTAATAATTTTTCCTCCAAATTTATATAAATAGATCAACTATAAATTTTCAATTTTGCCCACCGCTGTTCCTCTGTTAGTTTATTACCATGTGGGTGGTATTTATATTGGTGTTTAAGAAAAAATAATTTGAAGTTTTAGACGACAAAACATTTAACTAATTACAAACTGATGACCTGCCACTTCTAACGCTTGATCAATGTCAGCAATTAAATCATCCACATGTTCCAGCCCAACTGATAATCGCAATAAACCATCAGTGATACCTCTTTTTTCCCTTTCTATCCTTGGCATTGCCGCATGTGACATTGTTGCTGGATAGGAGAGTATCGATTCAACAGCCCCAAGACTAACTGCGAAAACTGGTAATCGCATAGATTCCACAAACGCTTTTGCGATTGCTTTATTTGGTAACCGAAAAGAAAGAACGGCTCCATCCCCCTTCGTTTGTCTAAGATGAATAGGATAGCCTCGGTGAAATCTTAAACCAGGATAAAATACCTCTTCTATTAATGGATGATCTACTAAATGGGTTGCAATTTTCATGGCGGATCCAGATGATTGTTTTAACCGAGTTCCAAGTGTTTTCATGCCCTGAACTAACAAATAGGAATCCTGTGCACCAAGAATGGAGCCAAAGGTGTTTTGAATAAATGCTAGCTTTTCACCGAGTTCCTCATTTTTGGTTACAGCTAAACCAGCAATAATATCGCTATGACCAGATAAAAATTTTGTGGCACTGTGAAGGACAATATCGACACCTAGCTCGAGTGGACTTTGATAAAATGGTGTCATAAAGGTGTTATCTAGAAAAGTTAAGCAGTAGTTAGCCTTAGCTATCTTAACCACTCCTTCAATATCGGTAATGTTCAAACAAGGATTGGAAGGTGTTTCGATGTATATGACCTTTGTGTTTTGTTTGATTGCCCCCGCCACTTCGTTAAGATCTGTCATATTTACAAAGGTGTAATCAATTAAGTATTTATTTAACACCTCTGTGATAAAGCGATAAGTTCCTCCGTACACATCCTCGGAAACTAACACATGATCACCTGAGGATAGTAGCATAAACGCTGAAGAAATTGCTGACATACCAGAAGCAAAGGCTAACCCCCTTGATCCTCCCTCTAATTGTGCTATTGTTTGTTCCAATGCAAGTCTGGTAGGATTTCCTGATCGACTATAATCAAACGGTCCAAAGTCATCAAAGCTTTCTTGATGATAGGTCGATGATAAATAAATAGGTACATTTACCGCACCTGTCTTTTGCTCGACCAATCCACTTGATGATGCATGAATTAATTTGGTTTCAAATTGATCCTGATTAGAGTTCATCCCAAGTTGCCGCCTCCTTTTCTAAGATTAAAAATGCTTGCCTTAAGTCAGTCTTTAAATCCTCCACATGCTCAATCCCTACTGAAAAACGCAATAATCGATTGCATACCCCCCTGCGAATTCGTTCTTGCTCTGGAATGTCACCATGAGTCTGTGTTGCAGGGTACGTGATAAAACTTTCAACCCCACCTAGACTTTCTGCAAAAGTAATCAACTGAAGCTGTTGTAAAAAAGGGGCAATCCATTCACTTTTCTTAAGACGAAACGAAAGCATTCCACCAATCCCAGGATATAATATATCCGTGACATTGGGTTCGTTAGATAGATACTCGACAATAGTTTTCGCATTTTCATCATGCTGCTTCATTCGCAAGCCAAGTGTTTTCAACCCCCTGATTAACAGCCACGAATCAAACGGAGATAGAACTCCACCAGTAGCATTATGGATGAAAGCTAATTTCTCGCATACATCAGTTCCTTTCGCTACCACTAATCCTGCCAGCACATCATTATGACCACCGATATATTTGGTTGCACTATGAATGACGATAGTAGCGCCTAATTCTAGCGGTCGCTGAAAATATGGAGTAAGAAACGTGTTATCCACTATCAGTAAAAGACCATTTCGCTCAGCAAGTGCTGAAAACTGATTAATATCAATTTCCTGCATTAATGGGTTCGTTGGTGTCTCTATAAAAATTGCCTTTGTATTTTTTGTAATTAGTTTTTGCGTTTCACTAACATTAGTAAACTCGGAATAAATCGTTTTGATATCATAAGTGCTAGAGTAATGTTCAAGTAGTCGATATGTCCCACCATAAATGTCCTCTGGAACAATTAGTTCATCTCCTGATTGAAAAAGGGAAAGAACTAATTGAATAGCTGCCATTCCAGAACTACAGGCATAGCCGCAATCTCCTCCTTCTAATTCTGCCAACCCTTTTTCGAGAATTGCCCGAGTCGGGTTTTTCGTACGACTGTAGTCATAACCAGTTGATTGGCCAAGCCCCTGATGCTGGTATGCGGTTGATAGATAAATTGGTGGATTTACGGCACCTGTAGTCGAATCACTTTGATTACCAAGCTGTGCCAATATGGTTTCAATACTTCTACCAGTCATGTCATTCATCCTTTAAAATAGATTGTAAGCAAAAAAATAAGAGACCCTCCGCATAAGAAGAAGGTCTCTACTATCAAAACAATCTTCTTATCTTTTAAGCAGTTGGACTGCCTATTGGAATTAGCACCATACCTATAGGTTGGTTGCTGAGACATCGTCGGGCCAAATCCCTCCGTCTCTCTTGATAAGAATTAATCTATTAAGTTTGTTGGAAAATTCTAACTTTTTGTAAGTGTAAATGAATTTGGAAAATAATTCAAGTTAATTTTTAAATTATTTAAGTTGACTTATTATGAATAGGATTACCATAACCTTCCAATAACCTTTGTTAAGCCTCCTCATATAATGTAACTAAATAAAAAAAACCTAAGGAATCAACATTAAATAGCAATTCCATTCACAACGTCCAACAAAATCACCGGAGACAAATACCCAAATAAAGCAATTACTGTTGACAACTACTACCTAAATATTATATTGTTGTATCTAATTCCGATTAAAACGGTGTGAATTATATGATTAGGTGTGATGTCCATGTTCATTTCAATAAATCAATTAAATAAACAGTTTCTAGATAAAGATAAAAACCCTTCAATCGTATTAAAGGACATTAACCTGCAGATTGAAAAAGGTGAATTTGTTTCTATCTTAGGACCTTCAGGTTGTGGAAAATCCACACTCCTTTCTATTGTTGCTGGGTTAACAGAAGCCACAAACGGAGAAATTTTAGTGGATGGAAAAGCAATTAATAAACCAGGGAAAGACCGCGGAATGGTATTCCAAGAAGCAGCATTATTTCCATGGATCAATGTTTTAGAAAATGTTATTTTCCCTTTAAAAAAAGAAATGTCCAAAAAAGAAGCAACCAAACAAGCGAGAAACTATTTAAAAATGGTGCAGCTCACGAATTATCTTGATCATTATCCACATGAGCTTTCCGGTGGGATGCAACAGCGGGTTGCGATTGCCAGAGCACTTGCAATGGACCCAGAGATATTATTAATGGATGAACCATTTGGTGCTTTAGATGAGCAAACACGAACTAGATTGCACGGACAACTCGAGGATATCTGGATACAAACGAAAAAAACAGTGCTTTTTGTTACCCATAGTATTTCTGAATCTATTAAACTGTCTGATCGAATCATTGTAATGGGAACAAGACCAGGAACAGTATTAACTGATATTAAGGTCGATTTACCACGTCCAAGGGATGAACATAAAGAAGAGATGCTAAAAATTGAAGAGCATATCATGAGTTATCTCAAAAAGGAAATCGATAAAGTAGTTAGTGAGGAATTAAACCATGAAGCCAATTTATAAACGTCTTATCTTCTTTGCTCTACTGCTAGGTATATGGGAACTAGGTGGCCAAATAGGCCTTTGGGCGGAAATCATTCTTCCTCCCCCAACGAAAGTATTTACATCCCTTTATGTTGGCATCACAGATATGACCTTGATTTATGATTTAATCGCTAGTTTCAGACGCCTAATCATTGGATTAGTCATTGCATTATTAATTGGTACCAGTATTGGTGTTTTGATAGCGAAGTCTAAAACAGCCGATGACACGATTGGCTCAATGTTGCTAGCCTTTCAAAGTGTTCCAAGTATCGTTTGGTTACCACTTGCAATTATGTGGTTCGGATTAAATGAACAGGCAGTAATTTTTGTAGTAATTTTAGGTGGAACTTTTGTAATGGCAATAAACGTTCGCACAGGTATCAAAAATGTCCACCCACTTTATATAAAAGCTGCCCAAACGATGGGGTCAAGTGGGATTGATTTATTCATCCGGGTTATTTTCCCAGCCTCGATTCCTCATTTGGTAACAGGTTCTAGACTTGCTTGGGCATTTGCCTGGAGAGCTCTAATAGCAGGTGAACTATTAACTACAGGACCTGGTCTTGGTTACACATTGAGTTACGCCTCCGATTTCGGAGACATGAGTTTGGTAATTGGTGTAATGATTATTATTGGTGTGATAGGTTCAATCGTTGACCAACTAATTTTCCAACGTGTGGAGAAGTCGGTTGCAAGACGATGGGGACTTTAATAAGATAAAAGATAAATTTTAGGAGGCTAACTATGAAAAAAGGACTTTTATTTTTCTCTATTTTACTAGCATTTGCAGGATTACTAGCTGGATGTGGGAGCTCTTCCGCTACAAACGCAGAAGGTGTAGTTGAAAAGGTTACAATCGGTTACTTCCCGAACATTAACCATGTTCCTGCAATGGTGGCAAAAGCTGAAGGCTATTACCAAGAACAGCTTGGTGAGGATATTGAAATTGAATATAAGACATTTCCAGATGGTGCAGCATTTATGACTGCTCTAAAAACCGGAGAAATTGAAGCTGGTCTTGTCGGACCGGGACCTGCAATGAATAACTATACGACTGGAACAGATGTAAATATTATCGCAGGTGGTTCAACAGGTGGAACAGTTATTCTTGCTAGAGATGGTAGCGGAATTGAAACAGCAGAAGACTTAGCCGGAAAAACCTTTGTAACTCCAAGAGTGGGCTGTACTCATGATGTTCAATTTGAAACATATATGAAAGAAGAACTTGGAATGACTTCACAACGTATTGGTGGAGAAATGATTCACACAACAGGTCCTCCAGCTCAATACCAAGCAATGTTCGAAACCGAAAAAGTTGATGTAGCCGTTGCACCTGAGCCATGGGCATCTGTATTGCAACAAGAAACAGGTGCAAAGGTAATTATTAATTCGACCGAAGTATCATGGGGTACTACATTACCAGCCTCTGTATTGGTAGCTTCAGGCGAACTAATTGAATCTAACCCTGATTTAATTCAAAAGATTGTTAATGCACACAAGGATGCAACAGCATTTATCGCTGAAAATCCAGAAGAGGCTAAAACAATTACAATCAATGACATTAAAGAGGAAACTGGTCAAGAGTTAAGCAAAGAAGTAATTGATCGTTCATGGGAAAACATTGGCTTCACATACGAAGTTGATGCGGATGCCGTTCAAGCATTTGGAGATTCTTCTTACGACCTTAAATTCCTAAAAGAACAACCTGACTTTTCTGATCTAATCGATACACAATTTATCGACTAATATCCCAATGAAAAAGGTGTCGGCATTTATGCTGGCGCCTTTTTTTCTATACATTCGATTTTTGATAGCGTTGATGAATTCTCCTGTAACCATCCGATACTTGAAAATATTAATAAGTACCATTTAGAAGTATTATCCTCCTACATTTGGTAACAATAGAAATAAAAACCGGGAGGATCACCATGGCTACTATTTTTGAATCAATAAAAGATTATTTACAAATGACAACAGACAATGAATCAAAAACCCCTCTTCACGTTGGAGAGGTAATGAGCTGTTGGCTTTACCTTACGTTAATGAATGAAGCCACAATCTATATCCAAATCGGACTAAATACAACTATAGATGATGAAGTTAAAAAAATATTAAAAGATAGCTTAAAACAATGTGAAAAACAAGGACAAAGAGTCAAGGCTTTTATGAAAGCAGAAGGAGTCCATCTACCATCAACTAGTGAACAACGACCAGACTCTGATCCAAATGGTGTACCCCTTGGTGCAAAATTAACAGACGATGAGATTATGAATGGTTTAAGTATTAAGACAGTTACATCAACCCTACACTGTGCGGGAGCTGCAAGCCAATGTATCAGGAATGACGTAGCTACAATGTTCATGGAATGCATGTTAGAAAAAATGAAGTTTGGGGTTACACTTAAGAAACTTATGCGTAAACGCGGCTGGATTAAAGTACCGCCTTATTACTATCCACCAGGAGCTCCAAATAATTAAAAAAAAGGTGTCAGATTTGACTCTGACACCTTTTTGAATTGGGTGAACTGATGAAAGACTTTAAGCAATTCAAACTAGTACAAGAAGAGCAACACCAACAATCATTAACAAAACAGATCCTATCACTCCGACAAAAACTGCCTTCATACCGACTTTCTTAAAGTCACCAAAATTAATGCTTAATCCCAGACCAGCCATGGCCATCGATAGAAATAAAATGCTAACACCAATCAAGAAGTCTATTAGCCCATCCGGTAATATTCCAGTTGAGTTTAGCATGCTCATTGCTAAAAATCCAAAGATAAACCAAGGAACAGGTAAGTTTTTCAAACTTCGTTTACCTTTAATTTCTTGGTTACGATTCTTATAGGAAAAGAAACTACCTAAAATAATTGCTACAGGTATCAACAATGCCACTCTGCCCATTTTCACTAAAATCGCCATCTCACTACTGACATCCCCACCCGGAATTGATGCAGCCACAACATGGGCCAATTCGTGAAGAGTCGCTCCAACAAGTACTCCATATTGATAAGAGTCAAGATCGAGTAGAGCATAGAGAATCGAATAAAAAATTGTTCCAATCGTACCAAGAATAGCAATAAATGCAACAGCAATGGCTACATGTTCTTTTTTTGCTTTGATTAACGGTGCAACAGCTACAATTGCTGCAGCGCCACAAATAGCTGTTCCGACAGCTAGTAATGCAGCAAACTTTTCATCAACTGCAAACCATTTCCCAAGCAGAAGCATAACGACAATTGTAAACGTGACAACAATGATATCAACAAAGAAAATGGACGAACCCGCAGAGATGATTTGATCCAGATTTAGTCTTAATCCCATCAGAATAATTCCAGCACGTAGTAAAATTTTCGAACTGAAAGTTATCCCAACTGGCGAATGGACTGGAACATTGAAAAAGTTTTTCCATCCTACACCTAAAAATATTGAAATAATCATTACTCCCATGATAGAAAAGAACGGGAGCTCAGCAACGAATCGAGCAACTATTGCTAAAACTAATGTTAAAAGAACTCCTTTTGCAAAGCCCTTGGTTAAGTATTTATTATAAGCGTTGTCTTGTTTCTTATTTGACACGACAAATCCCCCAAATTCACTTACATTTAAACTGTAATTCTTCTAAACGGTATAGTACTATTAATGATAAGTAAAATGAATTATTTTTATAATGATAATAAGATTTACTAATCATTCGGAGTTAGGAGGTAAATTAAAGTGGATCACCAGCTTTTAGCGTTCATTACTGTTGCTGAAAAACGAAATTTCACAAGGGCAGCAGAATCTCTACACCTGACACAATCAGCTATCACATTATCAATAAAATCCTTAGAAAAAAAGTACAATGTAAAGCTACTTGATCGGACAAACAAATATGTCAGGTTAACAAAAGCAGGAGAAATAGTTTATTTTCATGGGAAGGAAATACTTGGAGGTTATCAACAGATAGAGCGATTAATTGACGAATTATCTAATTCAGCTAGCGGTAGTTTATTCATCGGATCGAGTTTAACGTTTGGGGAATATATTTTACCTAGGCTTATCGCTGAGTTCAATCAGCTTTATCCTAAAATTCAACCTGATATATCGATTCGAAACTCTACCCGGGTTCTTACTCAATTAGAAAGGGGTGAATTAGATTTGGGAATTATTGAGGGAAAAATAGAAAATTCAAAACTTACAATCCAAGCCTTTGCTGAAGATGAAATGTTGATTATCCTTCCAACCCAACACCCACTAGCCCCAAAAAATGAAATCGATTTAATGGAGCTTAAGCAGGAAACATGGATTATTCGTGAAGAAGGTTCAGGAACGCGGCAAGCACTTGAAAGATTGTTTGTAGAAAATGGTTTCACCCCGAAAGTAACTAGAACATTTGGAAGCTCGCAAATTATTAAAGAGTCGGTCGAGGCTGGGTTAGGTATTGCTTTGTTGTCTAAATGGGTGATTCGAAAAGAGATTCAACTCGGAACGATTAAACCGATTCGAATAAAAAATAACCCGATTGTAAGAAGTTTTTATTACGCCATCCGAAGTTCAGACTTCCAACCTAAAACAACAGAATTGTTTCTAGAATTTTTAAAACGTAATCCCTATCTGATTGATAACAGTTTATAGAAGAAGTAACCCTCATTGGATTACTTCCTCTACTTACAATTCCACGATTGCTTTAATAACCTTCTCCTCTGGATTATACCAGCTTTCATATACCTCAATCATTTGATCAAAGGTAGTCCGGTGGGTAATAAATGTGCTCGCATCTACATATCCATTTTTAACGGCATCAATCACAACCTGGAAGTCTTCTTTTGTTGCATTTCGACTAGCCAACAAAGTGAGTTCCTTTTTATGAAATTCAGGATCTGAAAAGGTAATGTCATCCTTAACCAATCCTACGAAAATTAGTTTTCCACCATGTGATACATAGTCAAATGAATTGGACATTGACATAACGTTTCCCGTTGCATCGAATACTACAGTTGGCATATCCCCTGAGGTAATCTCCATCAATGAATTAATTACGTTCCCTTTGACATTTACCGTGTGGTCTACCTTAGCCCATTTTCGGCAAAAATCAAGCCGTTCCTCATTAATGTCAAGTGCTATCACTTTGGCTCCACGCTTCTTAGCCAGTGCCATGACTCCCAATCCAATTGGACCTGCTCCAATTACCAAAGCATACTCGTTTTCCTTAATTTCTGAACGCCTAACCGCATGGGCTCCGATACTTAAAGGCTCTAAAATTGCCGCTTGATCGAAGCTTATCTCATTTGTTTTTATTAAGTTTTTCATAGGTACAGACAATATCTCAGCCATGCCTCCATCAACGTGAACACCCATTACTTGCATGTTGGTGCAGCAATTGGACTTACCTCTTTTACAGGCAATACACTCTCCACATTCAAGATAAGGGATAACCGATACAGAATCACCCTTTTTTAAGCCAAAATTGTTATTGCCAATCTGTTCAACTTCTCCAGATAATTCATGTCCTAGAACCCTAGGATAAGTGAAAAAGGGTTGATTTCCTTTGTACGCATGTAAATCTGTTCCACAAATCCCGATACGCTTAATTCTTACTAAGGCATTTCCTGATTGAAATAAAGGAACCTCAACATTCTTGTAGGCAAATTGGTTTGGTTTTTCACAGACGATTGTTTTCAAAATTATTTCCCTCCTTTGATTCCTGATTAATTGCCCATGATTGATTATGAACTGGCTCTAATATTCTAAGTACTTCCTTTAATAAGCTGCTATTGATTGGCTCTGCCGCCCACCTAATATTTTTTTCGACATTTTCGACGCTAGCAGTACTCACCAACGTTGTTGGTATTCTTTGATCTGCGATAGAGTATTGGATTGCTAGTTTGGAAATATCCTCTCCCTGACTTCGGCAAAATTCTGCAGCCTTTTTACAAGCTTGTTTAATTTCTTCTCCAGCAGGGTGCCAATCCGGTACTGGTCGGTTGCTTAATAAGCCCATCGATATTGGGGAAGCATTGATTAGCCCGACCTTCCGCTTCGTTAATAAAGGTAATAAATGTGATAACGACGTATCATTCAGCGAGTAGTGGCAATAAGACAAAATTACGTCCAAATCAACATGTTTAAGCATGCGTTCAAATACAGATAACGGTAATCCCGATACCCCATAAAAACGAATTTTCCCTTGCTCCTTTAACTTTTGGAGAGCTGGAATTGCCTCAGTAATAATTTGATTAAAGTCACCGAACTCAATATCATGTAATAACAACATGTCAATATAATCTGTATGCAAACGTGCCATACTTTCCTCAACACTATTCATTATTCTTGCATAAGAAAAGTCAAACTCATTTTCCCCATACCGTCCAGCCTTCGTTGATAAAATAAACTTATCTCTTGGAATATTCATGATTGCTTTACCTAATACTGTTTCAGCTTTCGTTAAACCATAGTACGGGGAAACATCAATGTAATTTATACCCAGTTCAACTGCTTTATGAACAGCCCGGATTCCCTCTTCTTCATTTATTTCACGAAAGACCGAGCCAAGTGAAGAAGCACCATAGCTAAGCGTTGAAACTTCGAGACCAGTATCTCCTAGTTTTCTATATTGCATGTTATCCCTCCTGTATGTGAATTTCTGCTAGTTACAAAAGACTTAAAATGACTCAAGTTCCAAATTAGAGTCTTATTCGTCAATCCCATAAAACTTAGCGCAATTTCCACCCAAAATCCTCTCTTGTTCAGCAGATGGTAGTGACTGGATAAACTGTTCGACAATACCCATCACCACTTGGTATTCCTTACTTAATGTGCAGACAGGCCAATCAGAACCAATCATTAATCGATCAGGACCAAACGCTTGATAGACTACGTCTAGATATGGAGTGAAATCCTCCTGCACCCAAAACTTTAGATTTGCTTCCGTAACCATCCCTGATAACTTGCAATACACATTTGGATGAGCGGCTATTCGTTTTATATCTCGCTTCCATGGTGATTGCAATTGATTTTTAATATCCGGTTTGGCTAAATGATCAATAACAAAAAGTTGTTTTGGAAATGCTTCGACCAATTCGACTGCGAAAGGAATATGCTTTGGAAATAACAATAAATCATAAGTCAATCCGTAGTCTTTCAAACTAGCTATTCCCCTTTGAAAGTCCTTCCTTAGCATAAATTGATCATCTAATTCATCGTGAACTACATGACGAACCCCTTTGAAGAGATTATTACTTGAAAAATGTCTGAGCTGTTTGTCAACAGTTGGGGAGCAAAGATCGACCCAACCAACAACCCCTTTTATAAATGAAGACCTTTCCGCTAATTGTAAAAGCCAGTCTGTTTCTGCGAGTGATTGTCGCGCTTGGACCACAACTGAACCGTCAAACTTGTTGCTCTTCAGAATTGGTTCTAGGTCATCAGGTAAAAAGTCCTGTTTAAGTACATGTTGATCGTCGCCAATCCATCCAAATTCTTTTTCATTGTAATTCCAAAAATGATGATGAGAATCAATTTTCATATTTTCCCCTCCAATTGGATAGATTTTTCTAGACAAATTGTTACCGGTAACATAGAATAGAAAGTGCAACCGTTTCCAATATATTCAAGTTAAGTAGCTACTATTCATAGCCCCTATTTTAAAACTACTATCCACTACTTTATCATTTTCCAGGAAAGGAAGAAGACTAATGGCTACAATTTATGATGTTGCGAAAAGAGCAAACGTTTCTGCCATGACTGTGTCGAGGGTCATTAATAATGGCTCATCAATAAAAGAATCGACCCGTTTACGTGTAGAAAAAGCAATTAAAGAACTAGACTATATTCCAAACCGTTCAGCTCAAAGCTTAATTTCGAAAGACACGAAATTATTATCTTTGTTAATCACTGATGTTGCTAACCCCTTTTTTACTAGCATCGCTCGAGGGGCGGAGGACAAAGCACACGAAAAAGGGTATCAGCTTGTTTTTAGCAACTCGGATGAGAACATTGAAAAAGAAACATCGTATATACGTTCTGCCGTATCTAGAGGTATCGACGGGATGCTACTTACTCCCTCTGGTGACTTTTCGATACAGAACATAAACATATTAACTAAATATAAAATTCCGTTTGTTTTGGTTGATAGAAGCCTTAAAGGCATTGAATCTGACATTGTTCACGGTGACAACTCAGACGGAACAAAAAAACTAATGGATCACCTGTTTGAAAATGGGCATCGTACTATTGGATTTGTCACTGGTCCCTCTTCAATTTCCAATGTCAGAGAACGTGGAGATGCCTATAAGCAATTCATTAAAGATAACAAGCTACCCTTCAATGAAAAATGGACTTTTCAGACGGATCTTGCCAGAATGCAAACATTATCCTATATTAATCTCCTGTTAGAAGCATCCAAAGAGGATCGGCCAACCGCGATACTTTGCTCTAATAACTTTTTAGCTGCCGATTTAGTAAATAATATGAACAAAATGGGGCTTCATGTACCCGATGATATCTCTGTTGTCTGTTTTGATGATCCACATGCCATCCAAATGCCTAACTCCTTTTTCACGGTAGTTAATCAACCAGCCTACAAATTTGGGTACACTGGGATGGAAATGTTAATTGATCGTATTGAAGGAAAATCTGGTAAGGAGCATAAAGAAATTGTCTACGATACCGAATTAATTATCCGTCAATCTACGAAAAAAATTAATTAACTTAAATTCTATTAGAAAGGGCTTCTCATTCAGTAATTGATTGAGCAAGCCCTTTTTAAGTTTTATCTAATGTTTAGGCTCTATTAGTTCCGTTACTTTTTAACAGTTGTTGAAAAATGCGACGTAACCCAGTTGAATTTCCGCTTCGGGCAGTCGCTTTCCGCGGGCAACGCTTCAACTTCCTCGGAAGAAAACCACTTCCTGTGGGATTTTCAGCTGTTGCTTTTCCCGCAGGAGTCTACTGCCCTCCGCTCCAATCATCAATCCTATTTCAACAATATGAAAGGAAGTTAGGTGCAGTCCAAAAACTAGCGTAATGTCGTTCAACAGCAGAATAGCTGTTCAAATGGAGAAAATCCTGTCCTCAAATTGCCATAGGCTTTATCCTTTCATAATCTGTACACTTTTTTAAGCATAGACAGAATACGTAAGCTCCTCGATAATACAAATACATTTTCTAAGTGCCATATTGATTCAGTAAGATATTTCAGGGATTGAAAGATTATTAGTTACTCCTGCGATCACTCGTCGCATGAAGACAGATATTGTTGTTTTAATGTAGTAGTCAAAAACAATGAACTATACCAACGGAGGAAATACACGGAGACTCCTGCGGGATGGAAAGGCATAGGTGAGACCCCACAGTGCGTAAGCACGAGGAGGCTCAACAGCCGCCCGCGGAAAGCGTAGTGTATTTCCGAAGTGGTAAGTTATTACACAATTAATAGGTCTTGTATCAAAATAGTCCTAGCGATACAATGGTCCGAAATTCTGACAAGCACGGTAATCTGCACCTTCAGGATCCTTAGTTCCAAACATCCCCCAAGTACTAGGTCTAAACAGCTTTTCATCAGAAACATTATGCATATTAACCGGAATCCGAAGCATCGAAGCAAGAGTTATTAAGTCGGCACCAATATGGCCATAACTCATCGCACAATGATTTGCACCCCAACTATTCATCACAGTATACACATCACGGAAAGCTCCTTCTCCCGTTGTATTAGGCACAAACCAAGTCGTTGGCCAAGTAGGATCCGTCCGATTATCTAGCTTTTCATGAACTTCCTCTGGTACATCGACAGTATAACCTTCTGCAATTTGCAGGACAGGACCTAGACCTTTAATTAGATTAATCCGCGCAATTGTTACCGGCATATTCCCCTTAGTTAGGAAGTCACTAGACCAGCCACCACCACGGAAGTATTCAGTTGAAGCAGGTCTCCATAAAGTCGCATCTAATGATTTATTTACCTCTTCGTCCGTAACCTCCCAGAACGGTTTCATCACAGGCTTACCGTCTTTTGTTTGTTCTCCCGCTCCATCGAGTGCCGCAGGACCAGAGTTAATTAAATGGATAATGCCCTGTTCCGCTTTACCTGATAAAGTATGTCCTGTAACTCGCTTAACTGCATCTGGACTCCAATAGGTTCTCACATCTGCGAAAAGCTGTGCCGCATTAGTTAACAGATGTCCAAACAACATCGTTACTCCGTTTAGGCTATCATTTTCCGTCGCCACCATATAAGGTGCACGGATACCATTCCAATCAAATGATGAATTTAGTATTGCTTCCATAAAATCACCATTTGGGAAATGATCTGTCCACTGACGCTGGCCCTGGAATCCAGCAGCAATTGCATTATGACCAAATGCTTCCTCTTCATAGCCCAGTTCACCAAGCTTTGGATTTCCAACCATTAAATCTCTAGCGATCAAGGTCATTTTCACACTAACTTCCCAGTCCTGATCCAACTGTTCTCTCGTTCTCTTAGCGCCTTCACCGTTATTATCCGGACCTTCCTTACAGTTTTCCTTTACCCATTTTAATGCTTTGTTGAATTCATCTTTATCATATATTTCTTCATTCAATCTTCTAACATATTCAGTCATATCAATATATTCATTTCGCATGCCTAAATAGTCTTGGAAAAAGTCTTCGTTAACCATACTTCCTGCAATTCCCATTGAAACCGATCCCATCGATAGATAGGATTTACCCTTCATCATCGCAACGGCTAAGCCAGCTTTTGTGAAACGCAGAATCTTTTCTTGAACATCATCAGGAATTGTTGGATCACCAATGTCTTGAACATCCTCACCATAAATACCAAATGCTGGTATCCCCTTTTGATTATGTGCAGCAAGAACAGCAGCAAGATAAACGGCTCCAGGGCGATTGGTTCCATTAAATCCCCAAACAGCTTTTGGAATTGCCGGATCCATATCCATTGTTTCAGATCCATAGCACCAACAAGGTGTGACAGTAAGGGATACACCGACACCTTCTCTTGCAAATTTTTCTGCTGTTTGAGTTGCTTCTGCTACCCCACCAATACACGTATCGGCAATCACACATTCTACAGGCTCACCATTGTAATGGCGTAAATTTTCCGATAAAAACGCAGCTACATTTGTAGCCATATTCATTGTTGTTTCCTCTAATGATTCTCGAACACCTTTTCTTCTTCCATCGATTGCCGGGCGGATTCCTATTTTAGGTAATTGACCATAATATCTGTTTTCAGAACTCATCGCGATTCCTCCATATAAAAATTGATTTAAAACATTAAATTAGTTCATTAAAGCGTTCATATGCTGTTTGCCATTCAGGCTGATTTTCTGGCTCGTATACCTTTGTTGTAAACGAACGTTCCACAATTTCTCTTGCCTCTGCTAAATCCTTAATTTGACCAAGGGCAATTAATTGTCCAATTGAGTTGCCAATCGAACTAACCTCAATCGGACCAGCAACAACTCGCCGTTGTGTAGCATTAGCAGTAAATTGGCACAACCACTCATTTTGGATACCGCCACCACCCATATGGATCACTTCTAACGATTTCCCAGTTAACTGTTCAAGCCTTTCTAGAACCCATCTGTACTTTAGGGCTAAGCTTTCCAATATACAACGGAGAAATTCTCCTTTTGTTGTGGGAACTGTCTGACCTGTATCTTGACAATACTGTTGAATTTGCTTCGGCATATTTTCTGGATTTAAAAAGTCGGTTGTATCCGGATTAATAAACCGTTGAAAGGGTTTCGTGTCCCTAACCAATTCATACTCCTCTTGATACGAAATCGAACTACCTTCCTTTTCCCAGATTGCTTTTGACTGTTGGATTAGCCACAAGCCCATACTATTTTTAAGTAGACGGTATTCGCCGTCCATCGTGCCTTCATTAGTAAATCCCCACCTAAGTGAGTCTTCTGTAACAACCGGTTCTTTAACCTGCACACCGAGCAAAATCCATGTTCCACAACTCATGAAGGCAGCTTGCTCTCCCTGTTTAATCGGTAGTGCTGCTAACGCACATGCTGTGTCATGACCTGCTCCTGCAATAACTTGAACCGGATCCATACTCAATTCTTTATTAATAGACGCAAGCGTAGGACCAAGGATTGTACCTGGTTGAACGACAGGTGCCATCATCTTATGTGGAATATCAAACATATCTAACAGTTCTTTATCCCAGTCTTTCAGACCAAAGTTATACATTGATGTCGATGTACTGATCGTGTATTCATTTGCCTTTTCTCCAGAAAATAAATAGTTTATTAGATTTGGAGTCATTAACAGTGTTTCTGCTCGCTCCAATAAATCGGGCTGACGTTCCTTTATCGCATAAAGCTGACAAATAGTATTAATCTGGGAAGGCTCGACCCCTGATCGTAAGAACCAATCCTTTTTTGAAATCTTTTTTAAAACTCCTTCCATTCCCTGGAAGGTTTGGTTATCTCGATATGAATAAGGATTTCCCAGCAACTCCCCACTTGAAGAAAGAAGCCCAAAATCGACCCCCCATGTATCTACAGCTAAACTTTCGACATCCTTATGGCCCATTTTCAAACTCTTTGAAATTCCTTTTTTCATCTCTTGAAAAATTCTAAGAATATCCCAATAATAATGATTGGTAAGAAATACAGGATGGTTAGAAAAACGATGAATTTCCTCAAGATGCAATCGTTCTCCATCAAACTTAGTTAACATTAATCGTCCATTAGATGCACCTAAATCAAAGGCCCATACTTTTTTCATCACTACACACCCTCCGGACCTTGATTTATTTTGAATCCTTTAGTAATTTTTGACGATATTTTTCAGATGAGAGATTTCTTAAATCCAGGCATTCTTCATCAGTAAGTACTCTTGGTTTTCCTACTGTACAGCTAATCGTGTAAACCTTGGCAGATTCTTCGGTTAATTGCATGAAAAAGAATGCTTCCTTCATCGTTTTTCCTACTGTTAAAACACCATGGTTCCTCATCACAATGACATCGTTTAATTCAACTACATCTGCCACTGCATCCGCCAACACATGTGTTGTGGGAATCATATAGTCTAAATATGCTACACTATTAACCATTGCAGGATAATCTGGAAATAAATTTGGAATATCCTGGCCAGTTGATGAAACACCAACAGAATAACTTGGGTGTGCATGAAGAACAGCGGTAATATCTGGTCGTTTACGGAAACACTCTAGGTGCATTAATATTTCCGAGGATGGTTTTAGATCATCTAATATTTCACCAGTATCAATGTTGACTCGCACCCACTGATGATCCTCAATTTCCTTCAGATCAAATCCACTGGGTGATAGATACATAATGTTTCCATCACGCATGCTAAGGTTACCACCAGCGCCAACCACTAATCCTGTATCAACAATTTTATGTGCATATTTTTTTAAAGTTTGGATAACTTCTGACATGTTTATCCCTCCTACAGTAAGTCTGTATGTAATACTTTTTAAAATTAGATAGGCTTTGAAATAAGTTGCATGAAAACTTCTAATATTCTACTCTTAGGAGATTGACGTATCTAATTTTAATAATTGGAGGTTGCTCTATATGAGCAACCTCCAATTCTGCTCCAAAGGAAGCATCACTTTTTATTCATATAGAACAGCCTGGATATCCTCATCATCAATGTTTGTGTTGTCATACCACATGAAACCTGTATCAATGCTAGCAGGAACTTCTTTGCCATTAATAGCATCTACAGCAGCTTTCACAGTTTCATAGCCAATTCCGATTGGATTCTGAGTAATCGCACCAGCCATTACACCACTTCTAACAGCTTCAATTTGTTGCATACCAGAGTCATAACCAATAACAACGATTTCGCCATCTTTACCTAATTCTTTAACAGCATTTACAACACCAATCGCAGAACCTTCGTTAGCACCGAAGAATCCTTTTAAATCCGGGTGTGCAGCCAAAATTGCTTTTGCAAGGTCAGTTGATTTCAAGTGATCCCCTGCACCGTATTGCACATCAACAATCTCGATATTTGGATAGTTTGCTTCAATTTGCTCAACAAAGCCTGTTTCACGGTCAATACCTGTACGACTTGTTTGGTCATGTACAATTAAAGCTACCTTACCCTCTTCACCAATTAACTCAGCCATTTTATCAGCTGCAAGTGCTGCAGCAGCTTTGTTATCAGTAGCAGCTGTTGTAACAGGAATATCACTGTCTACACCAGAGTCAAATGCAATAATCGGAATTCCGTCACCATCTGCTTGCTGCAAAAGTGGAGTTGCAGCTTGGCTATCTAATGCAGCAAATCCAATAGCATCTGGGTTCTTATCCAGAGCAGCTGTTAACATTTCCATTTGCTTATCAACCTGCGCCTCTGTTTCAGGTCCTTCAAATGTAATTTCTACGTCAAATTCCGCGGCTGCTTGTTCAGCACCTGCTTTTACTGCTTGCCAAAATTGGTGCTGGAAGCCCTTTGAAATGATTGGAATATAAAGCTTCTCATCTCCACTGGCAGCTTCTTCCTCGCCACCTGTATCTTCTCCACTAGTATCTTCACTACCACTTGTATCCGTATCAGAACCAGCCTCTTCTTCACCACCACAAGCAACAAGTACTGTTGCAGCTAGGAACAACATCATCAATACCATTAGAAACTTTCTCACATGGACCACCCCTATATTCTTATTTTGTATTAGAACTCCTTTTCGGAGATAACACCATTTTTAGGCCTTTTGACGCCTTAAGATATCTGCGTAAACGGCAAGGATAATAACAATACCAACTACAACTGTTTGCCATTCCTGAGGAACTGACAGAATACGTAGTCCGTTAGTTAGTACACTCATAATTAGCGCACCAATTACAGTACCAATCATCGTTCCTTTACCACCACTTAACGAGGTTCCACCGATAACAACTGCTGCAATCGCTTCCAATTCATAACCTAAACCAAGTGCTGGTTGAGCAGAATTTAAACGTGATGCCATTAGCACCCCTGCAACACCAGTGAATAAACCGGCAATTGAATAAATAATAATTTTCCAGCGATTTACGTTAACTCCCGATAAACGTGTTGCCTCTTCATTACTACCAAGTGCAAAAGTATATCTTCCTATCACTGTTTTTGAAAGTACGATATAGCCAAAAATAGCCATGATTAGGAAAATCCAAACCGCGTTTGGAATTGCAAGACCGGGAATGATTGTACCTAAAGCAATTTGTGAAAACTCAGGAGTATCTGAGAAGTAAATTGGTTTTGTTCCCGAGATAACTAGTGCTAACCCTTTCGCAATCATCATTACTGCTAATGTTGCGATAAACGGTGGAATTTTCATTTTGGCAACTGCTAAGCCAGATAAGAATCCGGCAAATGCTCCAAATAAAATTCCTAGAACGACACCCAGTGGAGTAGGAAATCCCCAAAAGGTAATAAAAACACCTGTCATAACAGAACATAATGTCATCGCTGTACCTACAGATAAATCAATTCCACCTGTGATGATGACGAAGGTAACTCCTAAAGCTAAAATCCCAATAACAGATGTAGAAAGTAAAATACCAACAATATTTGAAAACTGAAAAAAGTTTGGTGAAGCGAGTGAGAAAAATAAGATTAAAACAATTAAACTGGCAAATGCTAATACCTGCTGTAGAGCTCCCGATCTAATCGGTAGTCTTATCTTCTTTTTCACTGCTTCTGTGTTATCAAGTTCCGGATTCATCCCATTCCCTCCATATCTATCGACTTATTTCTTCACGTTGAGTTGCATAAGTCATAATCGCTTCTTGTGAAGTATTTTCTGCTGTCAACTCGCCAGTAATCCTTCCTTCACACATAACGATTACCCGGTGACTCATACGAATAACTTCAGGTAATTCCGAAGAAATCATAATGATTGACTTCCCCTGTGACGCTAACTGATTAAGTAATTTATAGATTTCACCCTTCGCACCAACATCAATTCCCCTAGTTGGTTCGTCAAATATTAAAATATCACTATCTCGAGTCAACCATTTTCCAATAACGACCTTTTGTTGATTTCCTCCAGATAATAACCGAATCTCTTGATCAATGGTCGGTGTTTTTACTTTTAACTTATCTACCATCTCTTGAGCGATGATTTTAACTTTATTTTCTTTGGTGAACCCAGTCGAGCTGCGAAAATCCTTCATCGAGGCAATGGCGATATTTGATTTAACGTCCATGTTCACAAGTAAACCAAACCGTTTCCGGTCTTCAGATAAATAACCGATACCGTGATTAACTGCGTCGCTTGGGGATTTAATGTTGACCAATTCCCCATTAATATAAATCTCACCAGAATCGATTGGATCTGCACCAAATATAGCTCTTGCTACTTCGGTTCTGCCAGCACCCATGAGTCCAGCAAATCCAAGTATTTCTCCTTTTTTAAGTTGAAAATTGATATCAATTAATTTCTTTCCCCGGTTAAGATTCTTCACGTCAAGAACAACCTCATTATTTCCGGAGTCTACTATAGGACTAGTAGTATTATAGATTTGTCGACCAACCATCATTGAGATAATGTTATCTATTGTCGTTTCTTTAGTATCAACGGTTCCAATATATTCTCCATCTCGCATAACAGTAATTCGATCGGTGATTCGTTTTAGCTCTTCCATACGGTGGGAAATGTAAACAATTCCAACTCCATCTGCTTTTAGCTTTTTAATAATTTCAAATAGTGTATCAATCTCTGAGTCCGTTAGTGCAGCTGTAGGCTCATCCATAATCAATACTTTTGAATTGAAGGATAGTGCCTTTGCTATTTCCACCATCTGTTGTTTAGCAACCGAAAGCTCGGAAACGTACTCTTTAGGATCTAATTTAACTTGAATTCGTTCGAAAAGAGCTTGGGCTTTTTGGTTCAATTCCTTTTCATCTAGAAAAAGTCCAAATCCCTTACGTGGCTCTCTTCCGATGAAAATATTTTGTGCTACAGTTAAATCCTGGGCTAAATTTAATTCCTGGTGAATCATACTAATCCCTAAGTCCTGGGCTGCCTTTGTATTAGGAACCTCTATCTCATTTCCTTGATAGATGATTTTCCCTTCATCTCTCTGATAAATACCAGTCAATACTTTCATTAGGGTAGACTTTCCTGCACCATTCTCACCAACAAGTGCAAGTGTCTCTCCAGCACGTAGCTCTAACTGAATTTTCGACAGGGCTTGAACACCAGGAAAACCTTTAGAAATACCTTCCATTTTAAGTAGAACAGAACTCATCTAATCACCTACTTTTTCTTAGAATATCTATACAACTAATTATACTTTCAAAAATGTTACCGATAACAAAAACTAACAAAAAAAACGAAATGTTGCATATTCCTATTTAATTGACCCTCTTAAAATATCACATCCTCGTTTATTAACTGAGTACTGACATTTAATTGGAAAAAGGTGAAGCGCTTTCATATTTTCTTGTTGAACTGATTATAGAACATGCTTATTAATAAATCAATAGAAATTTTTTAAATTTTTCTAATAATTAAATTAGTAGTTGAAAAAGTTTTAATTAATTCCCTTTAAGATCGTCCATATAATTGGTCCAATCCTGCGTGAACTGGGCTAAGCCTAAATCTGTAAGTGGAGACTGAACCATTTTTTCAAAGGTATCAAAAGACATCGTAATTGCATCAATCCCAGCGTTTGCTAAGTCAACTGCTATTTGTGGTCCTCTAATACTAGCTCCGATTACTTTTGTAGGAGACTTTAAATTTTCGATTGTTTGTAATGCCTCTCGAATAAAACGTTGTCCATCAAAGCTTTGATCGTCTGTCCTTCCAACATAGGGACTAATATAGGTTACACCCGCTTTAGCAGCCAAAACTACATGAGACAAGGAATTAACAAGTGTCATATTTACTTCAACATCCTTTTTGACAAGTTCACCCGCAGCAACAAGACCTTCGAAATTCATTGGGAGTTTAATTACCATTTTTTTACCCCAGCTATTCATTTCGATTGCTTGGTCATACATTGCATCCGCAGTAGATCCAGTAGCCTGACACCAAACCTTTCCATCAATGAGTGTTGCTATTTCTTGGATTTTAGTTTTAAAATCTACTTTTTCCTTTGCAATAATACTTGGATTTGTAGTAATTCCATCCAAAAAGGCTAAACGAGAGGCTTTCTTTACTTCTTCTGTATTTGCTGTATCTAAATAAAATTCCATGCTATATTTCCTCCATTTCGTCTTTCAAATCAGCTAAACGTTGATTGATTGGCACCAGTTGTTGATACGAATCTTTAAATAGTTCAAACATGTTGTCATATATCGGTTGTTTTTTTATGTCAGGCAGATACCTTTGGTCTTCTTGTATCCACTTTTTGGCTACCGAGAAATCCTTTAATAGCCCAACACCAACTCCCCCTGCTATTGCAGCTCCCATCGAGGTTGTTTCGTCTAGTAACCTTGGAACTCGAATCGTGACACCATAATGATCTGCTAGAATCTGTCTCCAAAGTGCACTTTTAGCTCCTCCTCCAAATAACCACATATCGTTAATTGGATGACCGGTTTTTTTAAATGCTTCCAAAATAACACGTAGATTCATCGTAATTCCTTCTAACGTCGCTCTTGCAATATCACCTCTTGAGTGCTTAATGTTTAGTCCGATAAATGCACCCCTTGCGTTTGGGTTCCACCAGGGAGAACGCTCACCCATTAAATATGGCAAATAAAGAAGTTTATGTCCACCCGCAATTGACTCTTCCGCTTCTCGATTCATCAAGTCATAAGCCGATTCCGATTCATTTCGAGCATCTTGAAAGAATTGTTCCCTTACCCATTGAAACGAAGCACCTGCAGCCTGCATCGTTCCACAAGGCACATACTTGGTTTCATCTAAATGAATAAAATTAAACGTCATCATCTGCTTATCAAAAATTGGCTTTGAACTACTTAGTGCAATCCATGAAGAAGAACCAATGTAATTAAATACATCCCCTTCGTCAATAACTCCTGCTCCCATTGCCGCGCAGCTTCCGTCCCCTCCACCCATAACGACAGGTGTCCCTGGAGCTAATCCAGTTTGGTTAGCGGCTTGCACTGTCACCTCTCCAATTACATGTGATGAAGGATAAATTTCAGGTAGCTTCGCCTCATCTATTTCCCAAGCCTCTAAAATAGATGACGACCATTTTTTTGATGAAATATCCAATAAGTTCATGCCACTTGCATCAGAGTAATCTGTTCCAAACTTGTTTGTTAACTTATGAATCAAGTAATCTTTCACATGAAGGTGCTTGTCCGTTTTTTGATAAATTTCGGGTTGATTGTTTTTTATCCAGACGATCTTTGCACCTGAATAGGATGAACTAATTCGATGACCTGTAATCTGATAAATTTCCTTGAATCCGAGTTTTTCTTCAAGAGTCTTCGCTTCTGATTCTGCTCTCATGTCAGCCCATATAATTGCGTCTCGTAAAGGCGAACCATTTTTATCCACTGAAACAACACCCTGCATTTGCGCACTAAAAGACACGCTTGCAATTTGTTTGGGAGATACTTTTGACGACTGAATTAACTTTTGGGTGGAGACACACACCGCTTCCCACCAATCATTCGGATTTTGCTCTGCCCATCCACCCCTTGAATAGTTTGTTTTATATTCAAAAAATGTCCGCGCAACCATTCCGCCATTTTGATCGTAAAGTGTTGCTTTGTTACCGGTTGTCCCAATATCATGGGCTAACAAGTAGGATGTAGTCACGTTAATTCTCCCCTTTATCTGACTGATTGGCTAGATAATATAGTTAATCGGTTACAACGCCCTTTTTAAGAATGATGTTTGCATATAATGCTTTTTCACTAGTCGCAATAACAGCAAAGGCCTTTTTAGTTCGCTCATAAAATTCAAATCGTTCTACATAACCGAAGTCTTCAAAGTTTTCATCGTGTTTTTTGACAATTGAACGATATTCCTCCCAGATAGTTGGTTCAATCGAATCACCATCAACTACCTGCATGAGTGAAACAGCATTTTCACTATATGTATCTAGTGGATAGAATTGTAAAATTGCATCTAGTAATTCCGGAACATTAAGTCCGTCTGCACGAATAAGTCGCTGAGCATTGCCTGCTGCCGGAAAATTTCCATCTCCAAGCACAATTTCATCCCCGTGTCCCATTTCTAAAAGCGTTTTCATTAAATCTGGGGACAAGACTTTTGGAATTCCTTTTAACATAAATATCCTCCTCTAAAATTAGAATGTACAAGTTTGCTAGTTGAACAAACCTTAATTGAATTCTATATGACATTATCAGAAAACTGCAACAATTATTTCTGGTCGAACATTTTAATTTTGTGATTTTAATGGGGAAATCTCTTGAAAAATAGACTTACCGTTTGCAAATTGCAAGGCAAAGAAGTGCAATTTTACTGTAATCTTTTACTTTTGTAGGTACTTAAACTCTCGTTAAATTTATTTATCATAAATAAAATAAAGCGACCAAAACTGGTCGCTTCTGAATTTATTATTTTGGCGGTAATGGTAGTGTTATTAGAAATGTTGTGCCGCTCTCGGAACTCGAAAACAACTCAACCTTACCTTTATGATTCTCGATAATCCTTTGAACGATTGATAATCCCAGACCTGTTCCGTTGTCCTTGTCTGTCAGAAACGGATCAAAGATTACTTGTTGTATGTCAGTAGGAATACCTGTTCCAGTATCTCTTATATAAAGCTGGTAAGTATCCTGCAACTTCTTGCTATAAATTAAAATAGTTCCTCTTTCTACCACGGCTTCACTACTGTTTCTTATTAAATTATACATTACTTGTTTTATTTGTTTCGGATCAAGTAGCAACTGTGTATCATCTAGGTCCGTTTCAATTTGAATGTCATGTTTAAAGGTAGACGGATTATAGTTGTGGATGATTTCTTCAATAATATCCTTTATAAAAGCCTGCTCTAACTTAATTTCCCCTGGTTTTGCAAGCATTAGCATTTCTTCAGCAATCGTGTTAATCCGGTCAAGTTCATTCAACATAAACGGAACATGGTACCTACTATTTTCCTTTTCCGAGAAAGTATTCTTCATAAGGGTTAAAAAACCCTGAATGACAGTTAGTGGATTACGAATTTCATGAGCCGCTCCAGCAAAAAGCTCTCCAACTGCAGCCAGCTTTTCTGATTGGTGCATTCTTTTTTCCAGTTGATGTCTTTCTGTTATATCATTAAGTTGGCATACCCTACCAATAACTTCATTCGAATTATTTTTAAGTTCTGATTGTGAAACTAACAACACAAGTGTTTTAGGTCCTTTTTTGTAAGATACCTTAATATTTTGAACCACTTCTTTTGATCGTAAAATTCTCCAAAACTCTTTGTTTTCAGACTGTTCACTAAAGTTGCCTAGCATTATTTCCTTTAATTTTTCTTGTGTTACATCAAGCAGACTTATTGCGGATGAATTCAGTGAAATATCGGTAGATTTTTCATCAATAGTAACAATTCCAACAAGTACCGAGTTCATTATTTGTTCTCTGTAAGTACGATCGTTAGATACATTTTCAAACAAATTAAAATGCTTTTTAAAAGATAAGGATAATAATATCATTAATAGCACAAATAGAACTAATCCAAAAATAGGTTGTGCCTCTAAAAGTATTCCTAAAACAAAAGCTAAGGCAAGTGTAACGATATAATTAGGAAGTACTTCAACTAGGCTCTTTATTATTGAATTATTGTAAATCAATTCTAACAAATTAAACGATGATGATGAAGTCGTCCAAAAATAAATACCCATTAAAATGACATTAATAAGAAAATAACCAATCAATGATAATAAGTACGCAAAAGAACTCATTGCATTGATATATCCTTCTTCTCCACCTAAGAAAACAAACAAATAGTAGGAGCCACTTATCATCATGGTGTACATCGCAAAATTAAATACGTGTTTCCACCAGATAGATTTTCTTTGAAAAATAATCTCATAAATACTATTTAAAAATAACAAAACTAACGTTATTTCTAATCCGAAAATAAAAACAGATGCCAAATAGATAGATGAATCCATTGAAAGCGCGTTTCCATATGGCGGAAGAATTACCATATGTTGATTTGCAAGAACAATTGAACAAACTAACAAGATAGTTAATAGCCAACCAGGAGAATTAGCGATCTCTAGAAAGGTAGAATGAACATTATGTAAATAAAATAAACTACCTGCCAGTACTAAGGTGATCAGTATATAAGATTTAGTGGTTTTCATAGATGCTTTCAAGAAGAGTCACCCTCTTTTTGGTTGTATTTTAGGGTAGTTTTAACCTCGTACTAGCAATTTTAAGTTATCCTCACCGTTAAAGCAATTATTATAAGACAAAATTCGACAAAAATATACAGTTTGAATTAGGATTAAGTCTTTACATCACAAAAAAATAACGTGTGCTAGGAACACTCGTTATTAACAGAAAGAAATTATTTTATATATAAATTTTAAAACACTTTACTTGGACCAACAACCTCGTTTAATATCTTATCTATTGATACAACTCGTGCGAAAGCAAATTCAAAATTTGCAAATGAACCTTGTTCTTGCTCCACTGTATAGGAATGGGTGGCCTCTCTTGGCACAAACACATTATAATCTCGATAAAAGGCGTCTCGAACTGTTGATTCCACACACACATTTGTTGCTACTCCTGTTACTACCAATTGTTCCACACATAATCCGCGTAAAACTTCCTCTAATTGTGTATTGTAAAAGGCACTGAAACGGTGTTTTTTCACGATGAAATCTTCATTCTCAGGTTTTAATGAGTTTATAATTTCACCATCCCAACTATTCTCCACACAATGACCCAGTTCCATTATTGGTGGAAATACCTTGGCAATCATCCCTGCATCTGTTCCATCTGGACGGTGTGTATGTTGAATATATATGACAGGCAGTTTTTCCGCTTTAAATGCCTCTTTCAGCCACATAATTGGTTCAATCGCTAGAGATGTTCTTGATGTATCAAGACCCATCTTTGATAATGACCCATTTGGGTGAATGAATGCATTTTGCATGTCAATGATCAACAAAGCACTCTTGGATTTCACAAAAGATAAATCGCTCATAACTATAGCCTCCTTAATAGTTCTACCTAATAATTGTACTGCTGATATAAGGTTTTTTATATACTTCTAACACATTATTCTGTACGAAAAAACCACTTGTCACGATATTGTTAGAAATTAAAAAGCCAGCAGAGATTTCCCTTCTCTACCGGACTTCTATTTAAGACTACACGAAACCATGTAAAAAAAGGATGTTTCTAAAATATGTTTTGACAGAATATCTATAGACTCCGACGTAACTAATATGGTAATTTCCTACCGTCCTTTATAAAATGAGTGATAACTAGAATAAACTAAAACAATAGCTATACTTATATGATGATTGAAGCGCAGGGCAGTCGACTCCTGCGGGAAAAGCGACGGCTGAAAATCCCGGAGGAAGTGGTTTTCTTCCGAGGAAGTTGAAGCGTTGCCCGCGGAAAGCGACTGCCCGAAGCGCAATTCAACTAGTAGCTACGCTACGTCACAATTATCATAAACTTCGAAATCAAAATATAATCCGTAAAAGACCTTTTCGCAACTTGTTAAGATTAACCAGTTGCATTTGCCTATTTTAACTGTCAAGCTTAAAATAAGGTATAAACTATAATAAGAATTTGCAGGTGATAAACATGATTGAAATAAAAACTTCCACACTCAGCGATGGTGAATTTAACAGAGGGGTATTTGCTACGCGCGACATAGAAAAAGGCGAAATGATTCACGTCGCACCAGTCGTCCCTTATCCAAACAGAGAGCACAAATATATTGAGAAAACTGTACTAGAAGACTATGTCTATGAGTACGGTAAAAACCATACTGCAGTCGTCTTAGGCTACGGGATGCTATTTAACCATTCATACACACCGAATGCTGACTATGATATTAACTTTTCAAACCACACGTTTGAATTTTTTGCTCATACAGATATAAAAGCTGGTGAAGAAGTGTTAATTAACTATAACGGGGATGTCGATAACAAGGATCCTTTATGGTTTAACATGGACCTTGAATCACTTGCCGAAGAGGAATAATAAATTAAAAATTCATATCCACAACTCACCCCGGCCATTCATTTGGTCCGGGGTGTTTCAATTCCAACAACAAGTTCATTTGCCTGTGATGGTTTCTAATTGTGATGCCTCCTCTAAAAGGTTGAATCCTTCTTCTATTTTTCCCATACGTATTAAGCTACGACTTTTCCCGTAATATCCTGAAGTCTCTTCAGGGAACCTTTCAATCATTGCATCATAAACAGCCAATGCCTTTTTCTCCTCATTTAATTCAAACAGTAATGATGCCTTATAATAATACGCTTCGGCTTCTGTTTGGTCTGATTCAAGAATTTGGTTCAAAACTTGTAATGCTGCATCTAACCTTCCCATATGATCATTGGTATAAACTAAATACCACAGTACATCGATATCATTTGGAACCAATTTATTATATTTATGAAAAAAAGCTAATGCTTCTTCTAAGTCATCTAGATAATAATGGGATTTTCCTTTTCCATATAGTGCATGGGAATTAGTCGGGTCTATTAATAAAGCCATTTCATAGTAGGTAAGTGCTTCTTGGTTCCTATCCATTGCAGACAAAATATTTCCCAAATTTATGTATTCTGCTTCCTTATTGGGTTTAATTTCAATAGATTGTCTAGCATAAATTAATGCTTCCTCAAATCTTCCTAGCTGAAATAAAACAAATGATTTGTTATTTAGGGCAGGATCTAGACTTGGGTTAATTGCTAGTGCATGGTTTAAGGCTTCTAAGGCCTTTTGTGGCTTTCCAATTTCTGTTAAAATGTATCCTTTTTCACTAAAAAGCTCACTGTCCCTTGGAAACAGTTCAATTCTTCGATTTACATATTCTAAAGCCTGTTCATAATTTTCACTGCTATAATACTTCTGAACTGTTTGACTTGAATAAAACAGATCTATTGGAGAGAACTTAATCAGACTAAGCCCAATTAGCATCATTAATATAATCAACCAAGTAATTAGTCTAACCTTTTCCACTGTACATACTCCTTTTTAAAACACCACTTGTTAAAAGATATGTATGTGGAGAGCAAACTTGAACAACAAGTTAATATGTTGAATCTTAATAAATTTATCTATTCATATGTTTCAGCTGAACGTAGTTTTAAAAAATCATACTACCCTATTACCCTGCTTATGTGCTTTTAATGCTTACTAGACACATTTTCAGTATACAAACGAAAATATAGCCATGGAAGAATTAGATTGTAGGTGTCATTACTTGTATCCGGTCCAGCCTTATACATACTGTTGGAGGAAGCTAATCAAGTCTAAATACAAATGAGGATGGACCCGATTTAACTGGACCCATCCTCATTATTATTTAGTCTTAACTTTTTATTTTAATCTTTCTTTAATTCTATTTCCGATTCCGTAACACTTTAACTACTTCCATAAGAACTACTGAACTAACTGCTAGACCTGTTGCAATTGCCCACTCATTTAAGCCGAATGTAGATGGGATATCAAACACATCACGAGCGAACGGCATAATGGTGATTCCATAAAGCACAAAGCCAACAAGAACAGCTCCTATCACATACTTATTACTAAAGAATCCTGCACCAAAAGCTGTTTGCGTATTGGAACGAGCGGCAAACGTTTGAAGTGTACGTGACAGAATTAGAGTTGTAAAAGCCATCGCAATACCCATTTCCGCTGAATGCTGCAAACCGATAAAGTGCGAGATAATTACCGCAATACCGATTAGTAGACCGCGTGTAATAACTGCCTGTAACGTTCTACCAGAGAAAATTCCTTCATCAATATTACGAGGTTTTCGTTTCATCACATCTGGCTCTTCCTTTTCCATACCTAAGGCAATGGCTGGAAGTGAATCATTAACAAGGTTGATGAACAATAGCTGAAGAGCAGTAAATGGTGCAGTCCAGCCTAGAAATACTGCAAATAAGATTGCAATGATTGCACCTAAATTACCTGCAAACAAATAGCTAATTGCTTTTTTAATATTATCGAAAACAGTTCGACCGACACCGACAGCTTTAACGATTGACACAAAATTATCATCTGTCAAAATCATCGCGGAGGCATCCTTGGCCACATCGGTACCACTACCCATTGCGATTCCAATATCAGCTTGCTTTAATGCTGGTGCATCATTTACACCATCACCAGTCATTGCGGTGATACGGTCTTTCTTCTGCCAAGCTTTAACGATTCTTATTTTATTTTCTGGAGATACCCGAGCATAAACAGAAATTTTTTCAAGCTTTTGATCCAATTCCTCTTCAGACATCGCATCAAGTTCCTGTCCGGTTACAGCAATATCGTCCTCATCCATCAAGCCAATTTCGCGAGCTATCGCTTGTGCTGTTGTTTTATGGTCACCGGTAATCATTACTGTGCGAATACCTGCTTTTTTAGATTGTTCAATCGAATCGTACACAGCTTCCCGTGGAGGATCCATCATCGCCGTTAGACCGACCAAAACAAGATCATTTTCATCGTCATGGTCAACATCAGCATTTCCTTCTGGCAATTTCTTATAGCCATAGGCTAGCACCCGAAGTGCCTGCTCGGAGTAATCCTCATTAGCCTTTTTAAGTCGCTCCAACCATTCATCTGTCAGGGATTGCTCTTCTCCGTCGACTAGTATGTAACTGGCACGGTCAAACATTACGTCCGGCCCGCCCTTAGTCAATAGTAGCTTTTCGTCATCTATCGTGTACACTGTTGACATCAGTTTCCGATCCGAATCAAATGGTAGTTCTGCCTCTCGCTGATAGCTTTCCCGGATTTCGTTATAATCCTTATTATTATTGTTAGCGAAATTAATTAAAGCAACTTCGGTTGGATCCCCTACTTCCTTACCTTCGTTGTTAATATATGAATCATTACAAAGGACAGCAATATTAACTAGAAGTCGCTCTGTTTCACTCCAATTATCAGGATCTTCTGGTAAGTTCTCATTTGAGCCATTTGCCACAAAATAGTTTGTTACAGTCATTTTATTTTGCGTCAATGTACCTGTTTTATCTGTACAAATTACACTAGTGGACCCTAACGTTTCTACAGCAGGAAGTCTGCGAATGATCGCATGTTGTCTTGCCATTTTATTTGTACCTACCGACATTACGATAGTGACAATCGATTGTAGCGCTTCAGGTATTGCAGCTACTGCAATAGCAACTGCAAACATTAAAGCATTAAGAATCGCTGTTGTTGTGTCAACAGGCGTATCACCAAACCAAATACCCCCGACTTCTACTCCAAAAATAACGATACATAGAATCAGAATACCAATTCCTAATTTCTTGCTGAATACGTCTAGTTTACGTTGCAATGGTGTTTGCTTTTCCTCGGCCGTTGATAGCATATCAGCAATTTTGCCGACTTCTGTTTTTTCTCCTGTTCCAGTAACAACAAAAGATCCACGACCATAAACAACTAGTGAGCTACTAAATACCATGTTTCGACGATCACCAAGGACAGCCTCTTCCTCGATTGCCTCTGTATTTTTCTCTACAGCCTCTGACTCACCAGTAAGCATTCCTTCGTTGATTTTAAGTGATCCACTTTCAAACAAACGACCATCGGCAGGTACAAAATCACCCGCCTCCAGCAAAACAATATCCCCTTGAGCAAGCTCCCTCGCTGGGATGGTTTGCTTAGAATCACCACGAATAACCTTTGCTTCAGGCGCTGACATATCTCGGAGTGCATCAAGTGAGCTCTCCGCTTTTCTTGTCTGTACAACGCTAATAACAGAGTTTAGCAATATTACAATAAAAATAATGACTGACTCAACAACTTCTCCCAAAATGAGCTGTACGCCAGCAGCAACAAGGAGGACAATTACCATTGAGTCCTTTAAGGTTTCTAGAAATAACTTCCATGTCGGAACTTTTTCTTTATCCTCAATCTCATTATAGCCATCTCTTTCTAGACGACTTTTCGCTTCTTCCTTAGATAAACCATTTTTCGTTGATTCGACATGCTTCATAACATCTTCTGAGCTATTACGATAGAAGTCCATTGGAATGCTCCCTTCCTATCTAGTACTGTTTGCTTTTTATGTAGAAATTAATCATTAGGTTGTGTATTAAGTCAATGTTGTATGTATTTTTCTCTTTTTACTATTATACATAATTCTCTAAATACCCTTTTATTGCAGAAAGAAAACTTTTCCATATTTAAAGTGTGTCACAATAGTATGAAAAATTGTGAAAATTAGTTGTGGTAGAGTGAATTAATCCTAATAAACGTAAATACACTACGTCTTATTTTATTTTACCCATTAACTGATGTCATCTCTTTTTCTGGTTTAGTTGCAAGTAGTGAACAAACTACACCAATCAATGGAAAAATTAGCGAGATTAGCAAAACGGGTGTATAACTATGAAAGAAATCAAAACCAAACCCGAACGGAAGTGGACCAAATGCTGAGCCAGCAACACCCATTGTTACCCCTACGCCATTAATACTTCCAATATACCTTCTTCCAAAGTAATCTGGCCAAATCACATTAGTGGCAATCCGACCAAACCCATTTCCAATTCCCCATAGTACCCCTACTGTGATGGCAATAACAAAGTTGCTCATGATCAGCAATAATAATAGCAAAATAATTTCAATGACAAAAACCATTAGAAGCATATAATTCGTTTTGATTTTTTCTGTAATAAATCCAGAAATAAATGACATTGGAATACCGACAACAGCCATTAAGCTTAATACCATCGCAGCAACCTCAGGCTCAAGTTCATTGGACCCAAAAATGGAGATAATATGAAAGGTAATACCGGTATTAATCATCGACGGAATACCAACACAAATCAAGATCATCCAAAATGCCCTCGTCTTGACAGCTTCATTTAATTGCCAGCTCACCTCTGGATCCAGATAATCCTTACCCTTCTTTGTCTCAGAATCTCTTGTTTTGGGCTCACTTATCCCATCTGGAACTAGCCCGATATCCTCTGGGCGATTTTTGACACCGAAAAAAGCAAGAGGTACAAATACAACTAGTAACATAATACCCCAGAACCTCCACGCTAGTTGCCAATCCCACGTTTGAATTAACCACGTGTTAATAATCGGAAAGAGCATGGCACTCGCAAAGCTTCCTAATGATATAAAGCTTACTGCACGTCCTCTTTTTTCAATAAACCATTGAGCCACTAATGTGTTCGGAATTAGCGACATACTCCCCTGACCCAACAAACGAATCAAAAAGATACCAACTGCAAACATCCACATCGATGTTACCGCACTATTAAAAAAACAAGCAGCGGCAAGAGCTGAACCAACAATCACCATCATCGTCCGTTGCCCAAATCGGTCAATAAACCGTCCAACAAGAATCATCGTAAAACCTGCAAATAATGTAGCGATAGAATATAAGCCTGATACTTGAGATCTCGACCAACCAAAATCCTTGATGTATTCATCAACAAAAATCGAATTCGAATACGTCTGGCCAGGTCCCGAAAAAAATACACCCATTGCTGCGATAAAAACAATTACCCAGCCATAGTAGAAATTTTTGAAGTTGCTTTTAATAACCAGGTCAACCCCACCTTTATTGTAAATTATAATAGTGATTTAATTAGATATAATTCGGGAAAATTCAAAGTAAGAAGCACTCGTTATTTTAATATATCAGTTTTCTGAAGATTAACATAAAATTCTGAATTGTTTATAGTAAAGAAACATTGCTGAAAAACTAGGATTTTTCAACTAAATCGACCTACTTTTACGGACATAGCTGGAACAAAAATTATAATATATAGAAATATAACTAGAATTCTTGTTTTATATCGATCAACCTGTTTTTTTCAAAAGTGACACAATTAATAAATTGTCACGTCTAATAAGTGAAATCAAAAACGGAGGAATGGGACATGGATAAGATTAGCTCAACTATTTCCGAATGGTTTCATCAATACAGTCATGATGTATATGACTTCTTAGTTTATTATACCGGTACAACTGATGTTGAAGACTTAGTTCAAGAGGTGTTTATTAAAGCAGGAAAAGGCATAAATTCCTTCGAAGACAAGGCAAGTCCGAAAACCTGGATCTTTAGTATTGCGCGCAACGTCGCTATTGATGAAGCAAGGAAGAAGAAAAACAAAATTAGGAAAAATAGCCTGTCATTTGATGAACGGATTTGGAATGATAATGATAACCAACAAACACCAGAAGAAATCCTCCTTCAAAATGAACAAAAACAACAATTATATAACGCTATTAACATGACAAAACAAAGCTACCGGGATGTTCTAATCTTAAGAGGAATAAAAGGATTATCAGTTAAAGAAACTGCTGAAGTTTTAAACTGGAAAGAAACAAAAGTTAGGACTAATTATCATCGGGCAATTAAAGCATTAAGACAGGCACAAAGTGGGGGGATTTCACATGAACAAGCATGATCCAAATAATATTGAACGAGAGCTTAGGGATTTCCCTACTCACAAATTGAGCCAGTCTAGTCAAGAAAAAATCCATCAAAATTTAATGACCTCCGTTCAAAAAGTAAAAAAAACTAAAAGGAGAGAAATTGTCATGAAAAAAGTGATGATTGGAACTGTAAGTGTAGCGGCACTAGTACTGTTTATTCTTTTAGGCGTCAACACTTTTTTTAATACTAATCAGAATACTGGAGAAGTGGATGAAGAGGTTAACAATCCTCCCCAACAAGAACCAGAACAACAGGAACCAGAAAGTTCCGCAGTACCGGAATTTGATGAAGAAAAAGCTAGGGAAATCATGACCAACTACAAGCAAGCATTTGTTTCGTTAACAGAAGCAAGGAATAGTGATGGGTTGATTACAACCTTTGATTCAATTAGTGAAGTGCACAGTCACTTATCCGAAGTGATGTCAGCTGACCTAGCCTCAAGGACGATTGACTCTTATGTAGAAGAAAAGGATGATGGAGTCTATTTAATTGCTAAAGATGCCCCAACGTGGTTAGCAGAGGACACCGAATTTACGGTTGAACGAGTAAACGATGAACATTATAAGATAATTCAGGAACGAAATAATGAGCTAATTGGTCACAAGGAGTTGATTTTTCACTCCGAATGGAGAGATGAAAAATGGATCGTTAGTCAAATCGATTCAAATAATCTTGAATCCGAAGAAGAAGAGGAAGAACTAACGATTGAGGAAAAAGCTGAAACTATTATTCAAGCAATTCACAATAGGAATATGGAGTCATTAGCCGAGCAAGTTCATCCTGAGAAAGGGTTGCTGTTCTCCCCTTATGTATTTATTCAAGAAGATGCAGTTGTATTTGAAAAAAACCAAGTCGCAACTCTTTTAAATGACAATGAACAATATTTATGGGGACATTCTGATGGTAGTGGTGAGCCAATTGAATTAACACCTAATGAATACTTTGACCAATTCCTAGATATTGAAGCCCTTCTTGAACCGGATGAGATACTTGTCGATCAAGTAAAACAACGTGGTAATTCAATAAATAACCTTAAGGAGGTCTTCCCTGAATCTACAGTAGTCGAATATTACCATTCAGGTACAGAGGAATATGATGGAATGGATTGGTCCAGTGTCAATCTTGTTTTTGAACAAGATCAAAATGGTAGCTGGAAATTAGTAGCAATCGTAAAGGACCAGTGGACAATCTAATTAATTTAACTTAGGAAATAACCGTTTTGCCATTGTGCTACGGTTATTTTCTTTTTCAAAATCTGTCACAGAAGAACTCTCTCCCTCGTCATGTTTAATGATTGAACAAAAGGAGGGGTTTTTTATGACTAAAAAATGGGATGTTGTCATTATTGGTGGTGGATTAGCCGGGTTTGTTGCAGCCAATTATTTAACCGACGCTAATATGTCAGTATTGTTATTAGAAAAAGGGAAAAGAACTGGGGGACGTGCTAAAACAGATGTAATTAGTCAACAGTATTTTAATTTGGGTCCTCATGCCTTTTATAAGAAAGGCAAGGCAAAACAAATTTTTGATGAATTAGGGATTAAACTACATGGGAACACCCCAAAATTAGATGGTGTGTTAGTTGAGGATGGTATCAATTACAATGCACCACTAAGCCCATTTGGCCTTGCTACAACAAAGCTATTGAACTGGAAAGAGCGCAGGGAATGGATGATGATCTTGATGAAGCTAAGTAGGATAGATACAGAGAAATTAACAGGACTTACTCTCAAGCGTTGGGTTGAGACGACGGCAAATTCTAAAAAAGTACAATCATTACTATTGGTATTATCAAGGCTAGCAACATATTGTCATGTACCAGAAAAAGCCAGTGCAAAAGTAATCGTCTCACATATGCAGCGTGCTTTAGCAGGTGTCATTTATCTAGATGGTGGTTGGCAAACCGTAATCGATCAGCTACAAACAAGAGCTGAAAAGCTTGGGGTCGAGGTTAGATTGCAGCAAACTGTTAAGCAAATTTCTGCTGATGATAACAATCAGTATCAGCTAATTCTTGCGGGTGATAAAAAGATTTACGCGAAGCAAGTCATTTGTACTATCGGTCCACATGCGCTAAATAGCATTTTACCTGAAGAAATCTTAGATAACAGGCATAAATTCAGGGGACAAATTGAACCCGTTACCGCGGCGACCTTAGACGTCGCTTTAAGTCAACTTCCAAATCCAGATCTCCAATTCGCGATGGGAATAACTGAACCATTTTATTATTCTGTCCATTCCAATTATGCTCAGCTTTCCGATGATGGAAAGAGCAAAGTGCTACATGTCCTTAAATACTTCCACCCAAATGATATTACAGATAGAAAAAATGTTAAAATTGAGTTAGAGCGATTCTTAGAAAGGTTACAGCCAGACTGGCGCAAATATGAAATTACTAGTCGATATCTAACTCAAATTACCGTTAATCAGCGATTGCCTCAAGTCGGAGATGAGCAAATGCTCTCAAGTTCTGAAACCGAAATCCCAGGACTATTCATTGCGGGTGATTGGGCATCACCAGATTCTATTTTGTCAGAAGGCGCAGTCACTAGTGGAAAACGAGCAGCCAAAGAATTAATCCAAAATGAAAAGAGGAGTTTAAGTGCAAATCAGTAATGATGAATATCAACAATATCAACCATTGTTGTTTTCGTTAGGCTATCGTTTATTAGGATCAATTACAGACGCTGAGGATATTGTCCAGGAAACCTTCTTACGAGCACATCAAATAGAAGAAAAAAAGCTTGATAACAAGAAAGCTTACCTCTGCAAGATGATGACCAATAGGTGTTTGGATTTATTAAAATCCGCTCGTTACAATCGCGAGCATTATATTGGACCTTGGAATCCCGAACCATTACTGATATCCCAATTCCAAGATAGTGAACCTTCAAGAGCTGTTTTAGAAAAAGAGGGGCTAAGCATTGCCTACTTACGGATGATGGAGCATTTAACACCTCATGAACGAGTTGTTTTGTTATTAAAAGAGGGGTTTGACTTCTCCTATTCAGAGATTGTTAACATCATAGATAAAAAGGAAGAAAACTGCAGAAAGTTATTCAGTCGTGCAAAACAAAAACTATCATCTGTTGTTGGAGAAAGCTTAAATTATCAGGAGAATAAATCGATTGTTGATAGCTTTATTCAAGCGTTTCAGAAGCAAAATACCGATGAGTTGTTGGAACTTGTATCCGAAAAGGTCACCTTGTTTTCTGACGGCGGTGGCAAAGTCAATGCAGCTCTTCGTCCAATTCAATCAAACTCAAATGTTCTAGCATTTCTATTCGGTGTCGCAAGCAAGCTTCCAAGTAACGTTTATTTTAACATCGAAAATGTCAATGGACAGCCTGGGATCGTGAGCTACTCAGATGAAAAGATTCATAGCGTTATCAGCTTCTATATTTTTAACAATAAGTTTAAAGAAATCTACATTACTATGAACCCTGACAAACTACCTTCGATTATTTGAGTTGTTATTAAGGAATAACTAATATACCCGAGTTACTGAGCATTTCAGATTCTCCCACAACTCGGGTTACACTATAAGTTTAACTCTAATCAATTTCTCTTTCTTCATCCTCTTCAACGTCCATTTCTCGGTTCTCATTACTCTCATCACTTGCTGCGGATTCTTTTTCTGAACCTGCTTCGCTCTCTTCATCGGGCTCAGGTTCTCTTTCCTGATCCTCTATGTTTTTTTCATTTGCCTCGGGTTCACTTTCTCGACCTTCTTGGTTCTCTTCATTTGCATCTGATTTTCTTTCTTTACCTTCTTCTCTCCCTTTATCTGTCTCGGATTCTCTTTCTAGTCCCTCTTCGTTCTTTTCGGCATCTTTTGATTCTCTTCCGTTACCCTCTTTGCTCGAATCTTTATTATTTTCTTTTTTAGTATTAGTTCCCTGCTTATTTTTGTCGTTATTACCTTTTGGATCCTTTGGTTTATTGTCAGATACTTTATCTGAAGGCTCTTTATTAACATTTTGATTTTCATTATTATTTTTAGGGGTCTCTTTTTTCTTTTCCTTGGACTCATTGTTCTGTGGTTTTTCTTCTTTTAGCTTATCGTTACTATTTTCCTTTGGTTGTACTGCCTGAGAATTGGATTTTTTAGTTTTTTTGTTAAGATTTTCTTTCTCTTCAGCACTAGTATTCAATCTATTAATTTCACTTACAATGGAAGCTATTGATTCTTCTCTAACTTGGTCAAGACTAAAGGTAGTCTCCCTACCCTCTATTTCCTTAAATAATTGGTATTTATTAATTGATAGATTCACTTTTTCAGATTCATTTTTCAAGTTCTTATTGCCACTTCCTATTATTACATCAGCTGCTACAGAATACTTCTGCAAAGCCTTTTCAACAGTTCCTCCAATTCCGGTGGTATCTATTTTGGAATCGTTCTTTAACGGAATAACTGTTAATGCGACCATACCCTGTTCATTTTCAGATAAGTAATTTTTATCAACAGCCATCGTTATGATCTCTTCCAAAGCAATATCTATTTGTTTCTTCTTAACTTGCAGTGAATCAACAACAATTTGTCCATCTTTATTTAAATGTTCAATTTTGGTTACGTTAAATTCTTCATCTGTGTATATTTCTATACTTGGGTTAATATCCACGGCAAAAAGATACGATTCATCTTCGCCATTAAAAGAACTAATTGAATAGCTTATAAGTGCCAAGAACAATAGTGACACAAGTGATATATATCTTAAACCTCTAAAGCCAGAGGTTTGCTTTTCAATATAAGTAAACGATTCTCCGATTTGTGGCATTTCATTAGAACGAGGAACATTTTTAAAGTTACCGTCATTGCATAATATCGTTACATATTCGGAAGTCACCTTCACGACTATACCTTTATACATTTTTGATTTCATGATTTTCCTCACTTCCAAGTGAAACTTGAATGTACTCTGATAATTGTCGCCATTCAGGGTGCAATTTTACTATCACAAGTGTCACAATATACTTTCGATGCCTCTCAAAGGTTTTAACTCGATGGCCAGACTTTTTTACATATGTACTAACCGGCAATCTTTTTTTCTTTAAAAATGATTCTACTAAATCTGGGTAGTTTAAGAAGTCATCAGCAACGGCTACTAGTTTTTCTTTTGTTTTACGATGTTTTGGAGAAAAATTTTCTAATTCATCAAATTCTACTCCATATTCGCTTAATACCAGACTTAGTTCCAATATTTCTTCTATTAAGTCGTTCTTCTGAACTGTTTGCTGATAGGAATCCATCGACTTCTCAACTTCGTATAAGTTAATAGAGGGACTCTCATCGTCATGATTAATTTCTAATGGTAGATGCATTACTTTTCTCTCTCGTCTAAAATGGTCGATCAAATCTCTTTTGACGAGTAAATAAACGTAATTTAAAAATGACTTTTGAGCATTAATATCATACGTCTCAATTGCACGATTGAAGGCAAGTAACCCAATACTCGATTCCTCATCGCTCCATGTTATATACCTTCTACATACATGTCCAACTGTATTGATAATATATGGTTTGTAGTGATTGATTAGCCTTTCCCTAGCCAACTCATCACCACTTGCTGCCGAGAGAATATAATTTGTTACGTCCGCTTCTTGCATGGTATCCCCCTTTATCAAACAGTCGTTTAATACTTTAAGTATAAGTTTTTTAATTTAAGGGGTAAAGTACTTATTCATGGTAATATCTAGGTAACGTATATCTCCTACTTAATCAAAAGTTAAGTGATTAAGGAGCCCCAAAACGGGACTCCTCTGCTCTAATTAATTTTCATCTTCGTCTTCGTCATCTTGTTCACGTTTTTCCTTTGCTCTTTCTTTTGCTTCTTCCTCTGCTTCTTTAGCCTGTTCTTTTCTTGCTTCTTCTTGCTCTTCCTGCTTCTCGCGTTCTTCTTCAGCTTTTTCTCTTGCCTCTTCTTCAGCCTCTTCAGCTTGTTCTCTCGCTTCTTCTTCAGCCTCTTCAGCTTGTTCCTTTGCTTCTTCTTCTAATTCTTCCTGCTTCTCTCGTTCTTTATTTTTCTTTTCTTTTGCCTGCTCTTTTGCCTTTTCTTTAGCTTCTTTAGCTACTTCCTTCGCTTTTTCCTTAGCCTCTTTAGCTTGCTCTTTTGCACTTTCTTTTGCTTCTTTAGCTTGTTCTTTTCCTTTTTCTTTAGCCTTTTTAGCTATTTCGTTAGCCACTTTGGATTCTTCTTTTTCTTCTTCAGAATCTTCTTCTTCTAAATCACTAAGTTCTTCCTCTACTTCTTTTTGGAGTTCTTCTAACTCTTCATCAGCTTCTTCTTGTGTTAGCTCTCCAGCAGCTAGTTTTTCTTGAATTTCAGTTAAGTCTTCATTATATTCTTCTTCTAATTCATCATCTACTATATTGAAGTTAAGCTTACTCATCTCAATGGTTTCCATTGAAGCGGTAAGTTGTTGGATAGCTTCTTCATCACCAGATTCCTTCGCTTGATCCATCATTTCTTCAACATATTTCTCTTTTTTCTTCATTACTTTTTTCATAATTTGTGACGGTTTGATATTCAACTCTTTTGCTATTTCACCAAAACCTTTACCTTCTTGTAGTAATAAAATAATTTCTTCTTCTGTTTTTCCACTCTCTTCTGCAAAGGATACAACTTTAACGATCTGTCCAAAGCCTAAACCTTGGTCACGCAAAGCTTTTACCTTTTCAGGATCAATGTCTTTCACCACATTTGCTACTAAATATGCCTCTTCTCGCTTTTCATCTAATTCCTCTTTTTGTTCTTCTTCTAAGTTATCAGTTATTTCATCATTTACTGTTGTTGAATCTTCTAATTCTATCTGTAATCCTTCTTTTGTCTCTTCATCAATAGTATCATCAGACACAACTTCTCCGACTTGTTCTTGAGCTTCTTCCAATGTATCTACATAATCATCTATTAATTTTATAATATATTCATTTTTCTCTTCATCTACCATTTGTTGTGATTCCAATAAACGTTCATTGACAAATTGAAGTAAAAGCTCCGATTCTTTTTCTGAATCAGTTGTAAAAAGTAATTGAAGGTTTTCCCCTACTTTATCAAGAAAATAAAATAAATTGTCTGGAGTCAATCCCCCTGATTCTTCTAACACATCATCGGCTTGCTCAATAACTTCATCAACTTCAGTTGTGCCAACTTCTGCGGAAACAGAGGAGCTAGCAAATAACGCACCTGCCATAAATAGACTTGTAGCAAAAATACTCTTCTTCATTTTCATAGTAATCTTCTCCTTTTTGGAATGAAAATAGGATAAGACCGTAATGAACATACGGCAACTGGCTGACATAGGCTGCTAAAATTGGCCTTTAGTCCCTCTAGCTTTGCGTCACCATTTTTCAATGGCTTTGCCCTTATCTATTTTTCTATTAAAATACTTACTAGTTATACGAAAGTTTGTCGAAAATTGCGGGGGGAATAATGAAGTTTTTTAAAAAAAGTTTTTGCCACAAAATCCATAGACTGCGACGTAACTGCTTTGTTGATTTCTTCCACACTTTTTTTGAATCAGTTGCTATGTTGATTTCTGCTCCGGGCAGTCAACCACCATATAGTGTAGTTATCAAACACAACACTTTACTAGCGTTGCACTTTGAAGATATTCCAACTTTATAGATAGAGGGAATTCGTGAGACTCTTAAAAAATATAAAACCCTCACCCGATCAAAATTTTTAATCGATGAGTAGTTATTTTCATGATATAAAAGTTTCTTATAGTTCTTGTCACTTGAACAGAAAGCTAGTCTAAGGTGTGGGAAAATGCGATTCCTATGGGATTTTTACATTTTTTGGTTTAATATAGTTGTCAAACACAACATTATACTAACGCAGGAAATACACGGAGACTCCTGCGGGAGGAAAGGCATAGATGAGACCCCGCAGTGCGTAGCACGAGGAGGCTCAGCAGCCACCCGCGGAAAGCGTAGTGTATTTCCGAAGTGGTGATTAGCGTGGAATGTTACGTTGCATTTTAATCACTGCGAAGATTTAAAAACACCAAAGCTTACAAATAAAAAAAGATGGTGTAAAGCCTGTAACTTGGCTTTCTACCATCATCTTTTAATCAATCCATTATCTCAGCTTTTTAAGTCCTATAGTTGGATCAGCTTTTGGAAAATATTCTAGACCAACAAATCCAGTGTAACCTGTTAGATCAATAGCTTCGAATATTCTATTATAATTTAATTCCCCACTGTCCAGTTCGTGTCGACCAGGGTTACCCGCTGCGTGAAAGTGACCAATCAAATCGATATTATTTTCAATAGTTGAAATGATATTTCCTTCCGTTATTTGCTGGTGGTAAATATCGTACAGGACCTTTACATGATTTGAGCCTATTTTTTTTATAATTTCAAAGGCTTCCTCGGATTTCGATAAGTAATATCCTTGATGATCGACATATGTATTCAATGGCTCAATTAACAGAGTTATGTTTTCTTTTTCTAAAATAGGAACACAGGCCTTTAATCCATCTACCAAGGACTGTTTTTGTTCCTGCCTGGATACATCAGTAAGTTCTTGCCCTACTTGAGAAATTAACCGATTGCAATTCAACTTTTTGGCTACTTCAATCGACTGTTTTAGTCCGTCGATATAATTCTCTCTTTGATTGGAATCTACTAAACTGATAAATTTCGTGCAAAATGTAGAAACTTGAACACCTGATTCTTCTATTGTTTTCTCAACAAGTTCGATATCCTTGTCCCACCAGCTCCAAAATTCAATTGTATCGAAACCTGCATTTTTAGTATCTTTTACACTTTGGTCGAAATTTTTGTTCATGTAAAGCGCATCTATACAGACAGATAAATTCATAAAGACATACCTCCAGTAATTTAGTAAGATCATTCTGTTATATAGCTTAATCTGGTTGTCTGAACAGATCCTTTATCTATCTACTTTTTCTTATTATATGCAAAAATTATGTATGTAGTTGAAAGTCTAAGGGATTTTTAAATGAAGAGCTTTTTCAGTCGGGGAAACACATTTTCAAAATGTACCAAATACTTTTAGTGTTTTTATAAAATTATTAAAGGTAAGTTAGAACGAACAAATTCTAGAATTATTTATTTTTTAAAGTCGCTATTTCCCGTTCGTTATGAGCAACTTTTTCCCATGCAAAGTCTTGATCAGTCTCCATCATTTTTAATTGATCGAGAATTTGAGTGTGACGTTTTTCATTTTTAGTTATATCATGAAACCTTTGGTTGGTGTTTGACTCCAACGTAGTAATTTGGTATTGGTTTCATCAATTCTCAGGTTGGTCTGTTCCAGTCTATGGTTAGTTTTATCTAATCTGTGATTCGTTTCATCTAATTTGGTAATAACATTTCCAACCATTTTAACTAATTGCGCCATCATATTTTCCACTTTTTCTAGCCTTTCTTCATTCATCCTCTTCACCTCTTTTGACAACCATTATACAGAATTGACTCTGTTTAGTCTATTAACCTTATCGGGATCTAGACCTTACAATATAGTCAAATTAGCCTAGCTTGCAATATCTGTTATTTTTAAAATTTCTATTTATAAAGTTTTTGTACTCATAATCAAACCAAAAAGTTTCCATACTACAAATAAACTTAGTTATACAGGAGTGGTTTTAGTTTTGAAAATGGATAACTATATGGCATACATCCTTCTATTTTCACTTATAGTACCCAGTGAAGTAATCGCAAATAAGTCTCAATCAGAAAATTCCCTTGGTGTTAATTCAGATATATTGACATCAACTCAGAAGAAGACAGATAGCTCTGATTTCACAAAGGAGGTGCCTTCGTTTTACACTAAGCTTTCGCTACCGGAAGTTACTGTGATGCAATGCTTTGTCATTAATGAATTAAGCGATGAGCTATACGTTTCCCAGGTCATTCCGAGTTCTGATGCATCTGAAAGCTATCGGTTATCTAGATTTACTATCGACGGTACCTATCTTGATAGCATGGTTCTAAGACATGGTGGGCATGGAACAACCTTTGGGATTGAAAATAGCGAATCTGATGTATACATATGGTCAAGTTATGATGTGTTGGATAAATCAGCAAATGTTACCGGACATGACCTCGTTCGGTTTAAATATGAGGCTGGACTTACATTAAATGAAGCATCTTCAGCGTTAACTAGATATGATAAATTTACAAATGAGTATGTTAATCCGACTATTGATCAGAAAAATAACACAATAGTCTTCCGGGTCGGAATTGGTCAGAGTAAAATTGAATTACGAAGCTTAAACGATGTCAAAAATGGAATCAACCAATTAAATCATTCGTTTCTAATTCCGGATGACTTAGAGTATTTTCAGGGAATGTCTTTGGATGGCGAAAATCTTTATTGGTATACAGGGGACGTTAATTCAGTAACCCATGATAGGGAAATAACGTTATTTGATTTTTCAAAGGGAACAATTAAAAAACGTGTTACTGTTGATTTCGGGAAAGACTCTTCAGGAAAGTATGAAAAAGGATTTAGTGAACCAGAGGGGATCTATTTATATACAGATCCTAATACTGGAGCAAAATCCTTGTTTGCCGGAGTTGTGACTGGGGGAAAAGGGAAAAGAATTAATAAGATCTACCGTTACCACTTGCAGATAATAATGCCGAGCTTAATAGCACAATAAAATAAGTGGACAATGATTAGAGGATAATTTTTACCAAACATTGTATAGATGTTGTTAGTCTATTACCCTTGCCACTTTTTGGTCACAGTTTTTACAATGTCCTTTTAGTATAATTTGATAGTCTTCAGAATCAACATAATAATTAACAATTGTAGTTACTCCACAACTTGAACAATATACATTTTCTTCTAGGTTCTTTCTTAGACTACTAGGGATAGCAAGCCATCTCCTGTTTGCCAGTTCATCCGTTTGCAATTGGTTCACCTCATCTACATAGTAATCAGCAGGGCATAAGAGTTTGATACAAAATGCTAGTTACTCTTTAATCCCTTTTTTCTGTTTAAAATCGAACCACTCTAGTAGCGCTTTACACAAAGCTGTTGATACTAAATATGGAAGAAATAACGAACTTCCAATAAAATTAAATGCATCCCTCGGATTGAATCCATTCTCGGTTAAGTTATCAACGCTAAAAAACGGCAATAAAAAATTAAACTCAGTATATTGATATGCTAGTAAGGCAGTTGATAGTGCTAATGCAATAACAATAAATTGATTAATCTCTAGTGAAACACGTGCCTTTTGAATAAATTCATCACTTCTACCGAATAGAAGCATAACTAACAGTGAAGTAAGTGGAATAATTAATATCAAAGTAATCCATAATGAAGCTTCAGACAAAAACGGGCTTATCAACGTTAGGATAAAGAAACTTAAAATGGAAGGTACTAGGATAAAAAACAAGATAGAGATAGACCATATATTTCTTCTTATATATTTTATTAAGGCAAGTGGTGATAAAAATAGTGCCCACAGGATAATTGAATAATTCACCTGACTAACCAATACGATTAACGAAATGACATAGAGTAACTGACCCCAGATATCTAAATAATATGGCAGCCTTGAGCTTTTTTTGGAATGCTCCACTTTTCGTGAAGTGAAATCTCCATGCACTTTTTCCTCATTATTCATATTCTCACCTTTTTTATAAAATATGGGAAACCTATAAGAGATCCAACGCGATAACTTCACAAAAAGAGCATGTACATCAATAGTAGTACATGTCTGTGATCATACTCGAAGTTATTATGTTTTGGATTAATAGTTTACTAGCTTTTACCGATTATTTAATGGAGTATTCTTTCCTTTTCGTAATTTTAGGTAATTCTTCCTTTAATAATGTCATAATATCTATTAAATTCGCACCACTATATCCCTTTGTATGTACATCGGTCAACAGTTGTTTTAATTGTTCAGTTTCTTTTTTGTTACCGTTCATCATCCTGCAACGATACCCCCTCTTTACTGTTTTATCTATCTTTATTATTAAAAAAATTTAGTAGTCATAATTAAATTGAAAACAATAATATCATTTTAACATAGATTTACAGTTTCTGTAAGCGGAACATGGACAAACCATGTTCCTTACCTTTAATTACTTTAGTTGCTCCTCCATCGTTTTTTCATCTAATGGACGGCTAAAGTAAAAACCTTGAATGTAGTCACATCCACCATTACTCAAAAAATGAACCTGTTCCTCTAATTCAACACCCTCTGCCAGTACTGATAATCCTAGTGATTTTCCCAGCTGAATAATCGATAGCAATAATGCATTATCTCGTTCCGAACTAGGAGTGTCCATAACAAATGCACGGTCAATTTTTAATGTATCGATGGGAAAGTTCTTTAAGTAATTAATGGAAGAATAGCCAGTTCCAAAATCATCAATAGAAATTAATACACCAATGCTCTTTAGTTCGTGTAGTTTTTCAACGATGATTGTTTGGTTAATTAAGATTGATTCTGTTACCTCTAATTCTAAATAATTCGCAGCTAGTCCGGTATCTGCCAATACCTTCTGTACTGTTTGAGTAAAATGTGGATGCATAAACTGCAACGCGGAAACATTTACAGATACTGGGACATGGCTTAAGCCTTTATCTTGCCATTGTTTATTGGTTTTACATGCCTCAAACAGGATCCACTCTCCCAGTTCAATTATAAAACCCGTTTCCTCTGCTATCGGTATAAAGTCAGCCGGACTTATAATTTTTTGGTCAGAATCTCTCCAACGAATGAGGGCCTCCATCCCAACAACCTCAGATGTAGCTGCCGAAACTTTAGGCTGATAGTTAATAATGAATTCATTATTTTCAAGACCTTTTACTAAATTCTTCTCTATACTCATACGCGTCTTTAATCTTGTTGCTAATTCACCATTGAAAAAACAGTAGTTCACCATCGTTTCGTTTTTAGCTTCTCTCAGCGCTAATGCAGCGTAGGACAGTAATTGTTCGATATCATTTCCATCCTGTGGATACTGACTGATTCCAATGCTAAAGTCAATTGTAACTTCTTCACCCAATAAAAGATAAGGTCTTTTTAAAGCCGATTCAACTGCTAGCAAGGCATTTTTCAACTCTAAGGAATTAGCTAGGCTGTGATAGACAATAAAATCATCTGCAAAACTCCTAGCAATCGGAGAACTTGGAAATATTTGTCTTAACCGATTAGCAATCTCTACCAACACACCATCACTAACCAGTTCTCCATAGCTGTTGTTTATATTTCTGAAACGATTAAGATTTATTCTAATAATCGCTCCTTGCTCGGGACTGTCCTTATAAGTTTGAATTGTCTCTGTAAAAAAACCTAACTTCATCAATCCAGTTATTTGGTCAAAATTTGATAGCTCTGTTATTTTTTGTTTGTTACCTTTTTCTTCTTCTACTTGCTTTGTTATATCAAATTGCAAACCAATATAATAGAGAACTTTATCGTCATCTCCAAAAATAGGACTAATGATGAATTGGTTCCAAAAGTAACTTCCATCTTTATGGTAATTTTTTAAGGTGACTGTTTCTGCTTTATACTCTTTAATTGCTTTTTTAATTTTGTTAACTTGTTTTTCATCAGTTTCCGGCCCTTGAAGAAAACGACAATTCTTCATTAACACTTCTTCTTTTTTATACCCAGTCATCTCTACAAAACCTTCATTTACATAGACTAATGGTAAATCGTCTAGGCTTGCGTCAACAATCGATAATCCTACGCCCATTGCATCGATTGTGCTAAGGAAGTCAGATAGTCCGATTAAGGATTCAAAATTTGAAATGAAATTGTTTTGATTCATTTTCTCCAAACCTTCTTTCAACCATACACATACATATGTAGGTATTTATTACTATGGTTCTTTTCTATATTGTATTATTGGATAAACTATTTGTCCACATACCTTGGACTATTTGTCCATTACTTTTTGAAGGTTGTGTTCCCCAAGACATAATGCATAAATTCATCAAAGGTCGATGCATACTTATTCCAATGGTTATACCACTTTCTAATTGTTTCTAATAACCAATACGGTACAGACTTACTATCTATTAAATGGTAGTAATCCTCATAGGCTTTTTTTAGATGTTCCCACCTGAAATCATTTCCTTGTTGTACATATTCTGAAACGTCAATGATCTTAGCTCTTCCATTTTGTAAGAGGATGTTTTTTAAATGGATGTCACGTGGATTTAACCCTTTTTCACGCACATAGTCTCTTGCGTCCTCCACGTCTTTGATAACCTGTTCTGGAATGTGAATGCCTTGTAATAGACAATCATAGAGTGTAATACCATCTTCATAGCTTAAAACAAGATAGTTATCGTAGGAAGCAAAGCATTTTGAAAAATAGCGGGAATCTCCTATCTTTTCATAAACACTCTCTTCAATTTCTATTTTGGAAAATTTATTATCTGCATATCTCTTAAAGGCATACTCTGGTGTGTGAAGAAACTGAAAAACTGCAGCATCTGTTCCTACTCCAACACACCTAAGGTTTTCTGATCCACCATATATGGTTACAGGTTCATTATTTGAGCTAGAAGATATAGAGATTTCCGATAAAGATTGCATGGCCATTTCCCACCGTTTTTCCATCCGGATTATCCCCCTTTTTTATTAATAGACTAGAATAACAATAAAAGTTTCTTAAGTCCTTATATTATATAGTATGAGCATCTTAAAGCATATATACGAATGAAAGGTAGGGTGCTCAGCCTACCTTTCATAATTGAAACTCTACATGAAAATCCTTAGATTAAGAGATAAATCATCTACTTAACTCCTAATAAACCTGAACAAAAATACAATGATAACAAATTCTAGTGATGAATTAACGTGATTTGACTTGAAAGTCTATTAAGTTATGTCGCATTTTACATCAATAGTAACAAACTATGTTTAAAATAGCCTCAATCCAATAATTGAAAGTTCAAATAGAATAAGCTCATTCACTCTCCAGCAACATTTTTGTAATTACTAGGATAATTGAAATAACTCAACCTAAAGCTCAAATTTTTCGTCCATTTTTCAATTATGGACAAAAAAACACCCCTTACAACCCGAGAAACTTAAAGTATCTCAGTGTGAACTTTTCAAACATATAAAATATGATGAACCTACCGCGGAATACATGATAAAGGCGCCTGTAAAAATGAGGCTAATATGGTAGAAATTCAATCAACTTATTTTAACGATATTTTAAAAGCACACGAAAACATGATCTATCATTTAATTAACAAATTGGGTATTCGTGACCCAGATAAGGAGTTTTACCAAGAAGGTGTTATTGCAATTTGGCGAGCAGTTGAAACCTATGATGAAAATCGAGGTAAGTTTTCCAGTTATGCGTATTTCTTAATCGAAAAAGGATTGCTTAGTTTAATACGCCAGCGAAACCGTCAAGTGGAAAAAGACAATTATTATTTGGAAAAACTGTCCACTGATGAGAGTCGGGTACTAACGTCGCTTGAAATCGGCTTTGATCCCTATTTATTAAATAGTATTGAAGAAATTCTAACAGACAATCAATTGAAATGGTTCAAGTTATTTGTCCTTGAAGATCTATCAATTAAGGAAATTGCAAACATAGAAAACGTCACTGAGGATGCAGTTAAGAACTGGGGTAGACTTGCAAGGCCAAAGCTACGAGCACTATTAAAGGATGATGGAATCCAGCTACAATTTAATTAGGCATGAAAGGTAGAGTATCTAGATACTCTACCTTCTTAAGATCTATTTTATCCGCGTTTTGTGTCTCTTCTTAAACTTAAAAAACCTTCAGCGAAAAGCTAAATCTAGTTCCCTCTCCTTCTTTACTTTCAACCCAAATCTCTCCGTTGTGAGCGTCAATGATCTCTTTACTAATAGCTAATCCTAAGCCATGCCCTTGTTCCCCGCTTTGATTACGGTTGGTATAAAAGCGGTCAAATACATAAGGTAGCTCAGATGGTGAAATTCCTGTGCCTTGATCCTGGACTGCAATAATTGCTTCACTGCTACTTTCAAGGGACAAACTTATTCGAATTTCTCCTTTTTTTGTATGTTTAATCGCATTGGATACTAAATTATTCATTACCTGCTCCATTCGCTGCAGATCAGCTTCAACTAAAGGATAATATATTTCACCGTATGGGGTAATTTCCCAATGATAACGTAGTCCGGCCTTATTCACCTCTAATTCGAACTGATTGCATAAGCGCTCAAATAACTGATCTATTGGTACTATATCCATGGTGAAAGAAACATTCCCTGATTCGAGCTGAGCTAGATCGAATAGATCCTGAACAAGGCTATTTAATAATGTTAAACGCCTTTTTATCACATTCATATAATCTATTTGTTGCTTTGGGTCATCAACTAAACCATCTAAAATGGCATCTACATATCCATGTATCGTTGCAATTGGCGATCGTAAATCATGAGAGATATTAGACAGCATCTTCCTTCTTACTTCTTCTGTTTCTGCCAACGATTTATTTGCGAGTGTCAGGTTTTGATTTGCCTTTTTTAATAACTTAGTTCTAGTGTCAACTTTCTCTTCTAAATTCGCATACAAATGAGCATTTTCAATCGCTATTGCAGCTTGTGAGGCCAGTAATGTTAGTAAAGTGATGGTTTCCTTAGTAAACACGTTAGTTGCTTGATTGTTCTCTAGATATATAATACCTGTAACTTTCTGTTGGTATAGTATCGGGAGACAATAAATTGACAGTGCTTTGTGTTCTTTAATATAGTGATCTTCTACAAAAGCACCTTTATTTGCCGCATCCCCTAGTACAACAGCTTCCTTCGTATGAGCAACATAATTAACGATGGTCTTAGAAAAAAGTCCATGGTCACTTAATTGTTCTGTGTTCTCATGAATAATAACATTCCTATTAATGTCACTCGTTGCAGTCAAATATGGATTGTTATCTTTAGTTAGGAAAAGGTGGGCATATTCAGCTCCGGCATTGGATAAAACAATTGGTAGCAATTTCCTTAACAGCCTGTTTAAAACAATTTCACCAGAGATAACTCCGGCCGCTTCAAAAATAGTATTAACATCTAAAGATTCGTTCTCCATTTGAACTGTCGCTGCAACTTCATTGAAATTGAAATTTAAATTCAGTTCTAGATGCTTTTGGCTTAAGTCATAAGCAATACGTTCTGCACCCCATGTCTGGTAAGTTAGATAGGCATCCATTATATACGTTTTTGCTGATTTCGGTAGCTTTTTATCAAGGTAGTAGTCTGCAGCACAAGCATTTGCAATGGCTACATCCTGTAAATAACCGTTTTCCTCCGCTAAATTAATTGCACGATTGTACAAGCGAATCGCCTCTTCACCATTTCCTTCAACGCGGGCCAGTTCGCCTTTTACAAGCAAATACTTGTGCATATAGTTTGTTGGCGAATGGGTTGCCCACTTTTTCAACTTTGCTAGTTTTTTTACCATTCTTGCTTTACCTTGGTTTATTGGAAGTGTGGCATTTCGGATGAATTTCGCGGTCCAGAGTGCATGATAAAAGCAATAGTCGGGAGCAACAATTAGAATCATTGTTTCTTTAACTAACAACTCTAACCTTTCAATAATCTCGATTGCTTGGTCTTCATTTTGGAATAAATACGTCATTTGCAGTCGAACTGTATAATGAATGATTGTTGCAGATGGATCATTGGTAATTTCGGGGAACTCCCAATTCACTGCAGTATTTTTGTTTGATAGTACTTCAATCCAGTTAGCCAGCTCTCCAAGAAGATCGTTGGAGAGCACGTATTCATTCTGGCTTGCAAATTCAAGCTGGCGTTTTATTCCTACTGATACATCCTGCAAATTATCGCCTTTAATAAGCAAAATTATTCCGATAAATGAACTGTTCGCACCAGCAAGGAAAACGTTTCCCGACTCAATGCATAGCCGTTGGGAACGCTCTAAATAATCGAGACTATAACGAATATGTTTTTTCCAATGATTAACAAAGGTTCCAAAAACAAAATAGACCCTTGCCTTTAGGCTATTATCCTGATACTTTTCCACATGATTAATGGCGAGCCTGCCATACTGATAACTCGTATCGTAATCATTAAAACCAGCACTCATTGTTAGTGCATAATTATTGTAGACAAGAGCAGTTATGTCCATATCCCCGTGTTTAAGAGTCAAACGCAGTGCCCGCAGCATTAGTATTGTCGCTAAATTCTGATTGAAGTGATAGGTTGGTGCGTTCGTATTAATCAGTGTTCGCATAACTAGTTGCTGGTTTTTATCTGTCACTGCGGGAAGTTTTAATAAATCGGTATCTTTTCTCCGGATAAGAGCTAATTTTGTCAACAGATATTCCTTCGCTATGTCCATCTTGTTTGGTTGCTTCTTAAATTTCCAATTGAATAATTCTAATCCAGCCAATCCAGCTGCTGTTGCTTGTTTAACACGGTGGATATGGGTGTACAGCATAATTTTCATATCATATATTCGCAGTTTCTCATGATTTGAATGCGCTCTTAAAAGCAGCTCGTCAAACGTTGCTTCCGCATCATCAAATAGATGGTTTAAATACTGAGCCTCGCCAAGCCCAACCATAATTTTCAATGTAGCTGAATAATGGCTTTCCCATTTATCAGCTGGAAGTAATTCCAGACCTTTCTGGTAAAAGTGCAGGGCAGATTCCTTTGCTGCTCTATTTTTCGCTTTTTCTCCAGCCTGCCAATTCCACTCAACTAATTCAAGCTGTTTTTGATTAGTGAGAAGGTGTGGGCTATTATTTAAATGATTGACAATCTCAAAAATATGCTCCTCACGTTTTTTGTCATCATAGTGCCTTAAAAGTTCCAAACCAATCTTCGAATGAGTTCCTTCTCGGATTTCTTCCGATAAACCCATGTAAAAAGCCTGTTGGACTTTATCATGTAAAAAAAGATAGCTCGGTGGATGCTCACTCAAAAGCGTCATGTTCTCATTTGGATAGACCCATTTATAACTTGAATCTAGAGGGATAATTAGACCTTCCTCTAAACCCTTCCATAGCTTTTTAGCTAAATCACCATAACTTTTTTCGGTAATCTGAGCCAATGATAAAAGATTAAACCGATTACCAAAACAGGCAGCAAGATTAAGTATCTCTTTCGTTTCTTCATCTAGTCTAGCGATTCTCTTTAAAATAAAGTCAATAATTGTCTCGTCCATGGGGATCTCTTTTAGGGATTCCATATTCGATGTCCAATTTCTTTGAGCCGAATCAAAGGTAATTATTCCTTCATATTGTAACGATTGAAATACTTGCGAGATAAAGAACGGATTCCCCTGTGTTATTCGATAAACAAGGTCCTCCAGAAAAACTGCTTCTGTTTGGTGTATGGCTAATGTATCTTTAATCCATTCACCTAAATGAGCAGGACTCAAATGACCAACCTCTAGCTGGGTTATTGGCACATTCCTAGCCGATATATTTTTCAACATTACCTCAAACGGATGTCCAACATAGACTTCATTATCCCGATATCCTCCAATAACTAATAAATGCTGACTTTCTGCACTACCTACTAGGTGTTCAAGCAAGTCAAGGGTTGCCGCATCAGCCCACTGTAGATCATCAAGAAATAAAACGAGAGGATGCTCCGCTTTTGAAAAAATCCCAATAAATTTTCTGATTGCTTGTCGAAACCGGTTGTGGACTCCTTCTGGTGGTAATGCTGGTAATTCCACCTGTGAACCGATTAGCCAATTGACCTCAGGAATAAAATTAGCAATAACTGCTGTGTACGAACCCAATTCCTGGTTGATGATGATGCGCCATTTTTCAATACTTGTTGAACCCTCAGACATAATTTGTCTCAGTAATTCTTGAAGTGCTTGAATAACCGGAGCATAGGGTATTTGCTGTTCCAACTTAATAAACTTTCCCGAAATGAAATATCCCTTTTCACGGACCAGTGGTTTATGTAATTCATTTACAAGCACTGTCTTACCAATACCTGAAGGGCCATAAACGAATATACACTCTGTTCCTCCATCTCGAACACGTACAAACCCCTCTATTAATTGATTGATTGATTCCTTTCTACCATATAATCTACTGGCTACTTCATAAAGAGTTACATTGTCTTTCTCTTTTAATGGAAAAGAACAAACCTCGCCCGAATCAAGAAGACTTAAACAGGTATCTAGATCTTCCTTTAACCCGTAGGCACTTTGGTAACGGGATTCTGGCATTTTTTCTAATAGCATCATTATAATGTCCGAGATAATAACCGGAATTTCTTCATGAATATCTCTAGGCGAAGGCGGGACCTTAGCTAAATGTTGATGAATCATTTCTGCAGGGTGCTCTGCTAGGAACGGAAGCCTCCCTGTTACTATTTGATAAAATATAACTCCTAAAGAGTACAGATCAGATCGATGGTCTAAAGATCTATTCATTCGACCTGTCTGCTCAGGCGACATGTAAGCCACCCTCTCTTTCAATTGATAGGGACTGATATTGGGATGTTGAATCTCTGAGGTAAGTTGTGTAGATTGATGAAATCCAGTTAATTTAATTTCATCCATTCTATGATTAAGAAGAATATTCTGAGGTTGTAGGGACTTATGGATAATAGTGGTTTGATGGACATTCATAACAACGTTAGAAATTTGAATGGCTATTCTTAAAAAGGTCTTTAAATCAAACGGATGTTGGCTTAACAGTTTTTCCAAGGTTACACCTTGAAAATATTCTGTTACTACATAGATTTGACTACCATATCTCTCCAATTTTTCTGGTTGGAGCACGGACTTACTTCTCAATTCCTTTGTTACTTGAAAATCATGGATGATCTCAGCCTGATCACGGGCATTTTTCATTTGATTCATTTTTTTAATTCCAACAACCCTGTCATCATTTATCGAGTACGCTTTATATAGTGTCCATATGTTATTTTCAATCAGTTTATCTACAATTCGATAACCCGGCACCTTTATCAGATCAATCACCCGTTTCTACTTTACTTAATTTAAGATAAATTTAAACAAAACTTTAACTGTATTTATACTTGGTCGCTTATGCTTAGGCTAGGGAATAAGGGGGAGTAATATTGAGTAAAGAAATATCATCTACCGATCATCGCCAACTTCATATCGAAGATTGGCTCCGTTTAATGTTGGAAGCTAAACAATCTGGACTAAGCACTACTGAAATTCGACTTTTTCTACAGCAGGCCGCATCAAAATAGGAATCTGTTATCTTTAAACCCATTAAATTTGTACCCAATTCCACGAAGTGTTTGTATGTATTTTGGATTTTCCGGATTGAGTTCAATTTTTTTTCGTATATTGCTAATATGGACCATAACGGTTCGATAATCTCCTAGACTATTTTCACCCCAGATCAATTCAAATAACTGTTCAACACTATATACGCGCTCAGGATTACGTGCCATTAAGCATAATAAATGATATTCTTTTGCAGACAGTTTTACCGTTGAGTCATTTGCGATGACTACTGCATTGTCTAGCTTAATGACTAATCCTGGGTAGGTTATTAGCGTATCTGGCTGTGCAATTATTGGTAGCACCTGTTGATGTACTCGAATCCTTCGTAAATGAGCTTTTACCTTTGCAACTATGACTGGCATACTCGTCGATTTTGGAATATAATCATCGCCTCCAACTCCAAGCCCAAGTATTTTATCCATATCCTCATCCTTGGAGCTAAAAAACAGGATAGGAACTTCGGTTTTCTTTCGTATTATTTGACAGAGCTCAAACCCGTCTAAATTAGGCATCATTACATCTAAAATGATAAGCTCCGGCGCAATGTTATCGACGATATCTATCGCTTGCAAGCCATCCTCAGCTGTAAAAACAGTATATCCATTCTTTTTCAGAAAAAGTTCAAGGACATCGCGCATATCAGCGTCATCATCAACAATTAAAATCCTCTCGCTCGCCATAGATTTGCCTCCTTTTATATTTCGATTCCATTAAAGGAATGATCAGAAAAATTTAGCTTGCTTAACTGGAATATCATAACCTTGGACAATTGTGCTAATTTTCAAAATAAGGCAGACTACGACCTATTATACTGTATATTTACATTTTACGACAACCTATTGTTATCGTTACTTTCTGTTGTATGTAGCGAGCGATTATAAAAGAAATTATTCAAAAATTGATTTCCGTCAATTACGTCCCTTCATCTTGTTGGTAAAGTTAAAGTAAGACATTTGCCTTGTTTGGATGTGGGGACCAATCATATGAATATTTTTGCGGTGCTTTAGATCATTTAGAGGATTTAATTGAACAATCCGGAGCGTCCCTTCCCCTTCCTTCTCTAAAAATCGATATGGAACCCGGACAAAGATGATATCGAAGAATGCCTACAATTTGTAGTAGACTTTATGAGCAAAGTAATTATGGTTGATGAAAAATTCGGTTTAGGATAATAAGAGACTAGATGGAATGCTTTCGGCAAACCTTCTAGTCTCTTATTACTGTTGGGGAACAATCTTTAATTTTAGGATTTTAGCATTGTTAGGAAGTTATAGCGTTTTAGTGTAGTCGAGCAACCATTGAGAAATATTGCAGACAAAAAAGAGTTATTACTCGAATTGATCTTCGAATAATAACTCCCTTAATGATTTTAAAATTTTAATAATACATTAGCTTTTAATGAGAATTTGTTAACTAGACTTTAGCTTTTTAAAAAGCTTTACCTTTCCGGTTCCGCCACATGTCGGACATGCATATTCACCCTCACCCGAGCAACTTGCGCACTGATGAATTCCGTAATCAAATCCTTCTCCTGAGCATTTCTTACATTTAACTAAGCTTTCCCCATTACAATCTTTACACTTCATTTGGTTTCCTCCTATTTATTTTTTTAAGGAGCAAAAATAAGTGTGCATTCAATATAAATTGCCAAATTAGGATAGGCTGTGAAGTTATGATGTAGGGAACAAGATTGATAAGACGCCTTGTCGATTGGCAAAGCAGAATGGATTTTGTTCATTGCACACCTATGTTCTGTATCAATCACCGAGTAGAGCACCTGACCTGAATGGCTTGGACCGTGGTGACTGAACATCCTCAATACATGTGGATGATTTTCTAACTGAGGGGAGTTAACTAGTGAATTAGCTAATTCCAGTTTTTATGCCCCTATACATTAATCATACAATATTTATGAGTTGGAATGTTTACAAATAAATTACATATTTATTACACGTGTATTTCATTGAATGTTGGCTAAAGAGGGGAAATTGTTAAACCCTAATCCTATTTTCAAATACTATTAAAATCCAACTGGTGCTGGTGGTGGAGTCATCATCTGTTGTTGCTGCATTTGTTGTTGGAGTTGTTGTTGTTGCATCATTTGATTGTTTTGGTCAATGGCTTGTTGGTGTGCTTGTAAATGCATGTTAAACGCTTCTTGGTGCATTTGATTCTGTTCATCAAGCCATTGAAGAGTTTGTTTCACTTCTCCATCACTTTCCAGTAACTGGTTAAGTTTTTGATTAACAACGTCTCTTTGTTGGGAAATACGGTCAGGAAGTAAAGAAAAATCCCACGCATACTGATATTCACCATCCACTTTCATAAACGGCATTTGTCCAGTTGAATAGTTGAGGATATTTCCTTCTTGATCCACTACTTTAGTTATCAATAAGAGCAGAGTGTAGTCTTCTATCTCTATTTTATCAATGACCTTCTCCAATTTAATTTCTAACTGAGTAGCGTCCAATTCGTTTTGCATCTGCTCAATTCCAACTTTTAAACTTTCTGTTTGCCCCTCATAAGCTGAGTCATAAATAGCTTGTACATCATCGGTATTAATAACTTCAAAATAATTTGCTGCTAATTCTTCCTGAGTCATTGGAGCTTCTGTTTCTTTCTTGTCCTTGAGCGCAGCACCTTCATCTTTTGACTTGCCAGCTATTTCTGTTTCCGCTTCATTATTAGAGCACCCAAATAAAGCTACTAATACGATAAATAAAAGCAATGTCACCTGTTTCATATAAAATTCTCCTCTCTCTATTTTAAATTAATTGTGTATTGTTCATCACTACCTGGTCTAGGCAACCTTCCGTTCTGTCGATTATACAACTTAAGTTCTAAATAAATGTAACAATTTTACAGTTATCTAGACAAAAAAATACACCCTCCCATGAACGATTGGATGTACTTCTAATCTAATCCCATGCGGTAGCCCGGCTGTCATACTTTTGAGTTAAGACCCGTGCTTTGCGTCCCACCTTTTCAGGATGGTTTGCTCTTTTCACAATCTATAAATTTTTCTAATATTTCAAAAAATGTAAAATTATTATATCATGATTTTCGACATATTTTGCGGATTTTTTTAGAAAAAATTTCATAATAAGTTATGTCTTGGAATAAATTCTCAAATTGTGGTGAAATTCATTCCAAAAAGAGATTTAATACAACGGAATTATCAAATAAAAAAAGCCATTTGAAGATTTTAATCTCCATATGACTTCTCATTAGTTTCAAATGTCAACTTTATTTTTAATTAGGCCTCTTAAGCTTAGGTTTGATATTGATATTATCACTGACCCTATTCAGTCGTTTCCGCTTTTTTAAAGTAGGTAATTGTAACAGTTATTTGCTTTCCTTCTTCATCGGGTATCACGTTAACAGACATACCATCATCACCCTTATTCATAGTCATGCTATTCATTCCATCCATTTTCATTTCAGAAACGTTTTCATAGCCATGTTCTTCTTTAAAAACTTGGTACATCTCCCAGACTTCATCAAATGTCATCGATTCAGTTAAATAGGAAACAGTTATTCCTTCATCACCATTATCATTAATCTGAGATGTACTAAATACTTCATATTTATCAGGAAATGGAATTTCTGATGGAAACTCCTCTGGTATTTCTTTAGATGAACTTAATGAAAATGATTCTCCATCTTCATTCTCTGTCTCAAATGTAAATCCATCCTCTTCATTTCCACCAACAGATATACTTTCCCCATTTTCTCCAAGCGGAATGGAAATGTCATCATCTCCACACCCACTAACTAAAAGGGTCATAATGAATAAACCAATAAAAAGCAAAACCTTATTTTTCATCATTTGCTAGTCCTCCATAATTTTTATTGTAAAAATTATCTACTTACCACCAATTATAACCGTCGGACCAGCACCCTGAATATTATACCTAGGGATACTCTTTGAACATAGGGACGGTTCTTTTGCGTCCAAAAATGGTATGATAGAAGGGCAAATTTAGAGGAGGCAGATTAATGGATACAATCATCTTTGACGTCGATGATACACTATACGATCAAGCACAATCTTTTAAAAATACTGTAAAACAAATGATCCAAGAATCGTTTACTGATGAAGAACTCGACAAGCTATATATTGCTAGCCGAAAGCACAGTGATGCATTGTTTGATAAAAGTGAAGCAGGTGAAATTACTCTACTGGATATGCAAATACACCGGATAACAGCTGCTTGCCATGAATTCGGGATACCGATGACCCGAGAACAAGCGATAGAATTTCAAGAAGCTTATGTGGCTGAACAACAGAAAATCACTTTATTTGATGAAGTAGTTGAATTGCTAGATGCTCTTTACCTAGAAGATAAGCAACTCGCAGTCCTTACAAATGGCGAGGACAAGCATCAGTCTATGAAAATAAAACAGCTAGACCTAGAGAAATGGATTCCAAAAGAACACCATTTTATTTCCGGGGCAATAGGATATGCAAAACCAAAGCAGGAAGCTTTCCAAATCATTGAAAAGAAACTCCAGCTAGATAAAGGGAAAACAGTATATATCGGAGATTCTTTTGACAATGATATCGTCGGTGCAAAACAAGCTGGTTGGAATGCCGTTTGGATGAACCATCGCAAGAGAAGCTTGCCTACGACCACAATCAAACCAGACAAAACAGTTTATAATGCAAAGGAACTTTTAGATGTATTTCGACACGACTACTCTATAGTTAAATAAAACTTCTGTTGCATAAAAGTCAGGAGCCAATTAGCTCCTGACTTTTTGTGTTCAATCTCCCCTTTGATGTTTCCCTTCTACTGAAGCAGTAGCTCCCTGATGTCCCTCTTCTTTCTTAAAGCCTTTTTCTGGATGACCAGCGTTTTCTATATCCCCGGAAGCTTGGTAACCAGCTATCTCTTGATTGGTGGTTGTTCCATAGAGGTCCATGCCACCTAATTCCACATTTGCTTCTTCTTTTATATTATCCTTTTTCTTATCTGTCATTTTTTCACCTCCCGATGATAATGTAACCAAAAGGATTGAATGCTATTTTAGATGGTTTTTCCCAAAAATATTTGAGTCCGTTTTTCAATTTAAGCAAAGAGAAAAACTACACATCATATCGATTTTTTCATCATATCTTATAGACAAGATGCCTTTGGACAAGTTATTTTTTCAAACTAATCCATACCGCATCGCAGAATCTGTAGAGGGTGATTGAAATTGAGAAAAATACTTAGTATTCTCTTCCTACTATTAATAGTAATTACTCTTGTTAGTTGTTCAGACCAAAATAAGTCTGTGACCATCGATAGTGTTGATATCCTGGCTCAAATTGACACCGTTGGAACGATCCATGTGAAAGAGCTCTACAATTATACTATTAGTGGATCTAATCAAGGAACAACACGATTAATGAAGTCGAACATAGAGAATTTCCAGGCCTACAAAGCACCTCATCTGGCAGAAAATGCTGATCTAGAGACAGAAGGGTTGGAACCATTAAAGGTAGAAAAAGAAAACAATCGTTACCAGGTTACTTTTCCTACAGAAGATGAAAATAAACAAGTTTTTTACAGCTATCAGATTAGTGATGTAGTAACCAAATATAATGACATGGCTGATTTAAGCTACTCGTTTTTTGAGTTAAATCAACTTGAATTGCACGATGTAGCAATTAACCTACAGACTCCATCTAAACAAATTTCAAAAGATACATTTCTCTTTTTCCATTCTAGACAACAGCCAGAAATTCAAACAGCTGATGGGTCTATCCAGTATCAGTATAATTCAATATCTGATTCCGAATCCTATCCATTCCGATTAATTTTTCCAGCAGCTGAATTAGCAGATCGTCCAGTTGATCAAGCAAAAGATATCAAAGATAGTGTCTTAGTTTCAGAAGGTTCATTGCAATGGCGGTATCAGAATATTGATGAAAACTTCAATGATAGTATTGGATTAATAGCCGTCCTCATGATACTCGTTCTACTAATTGGATCTGCGCTATTCTTTTTCCATCCAAATCGTAAGAGACTACCATTCGACAACAAGGCTTTACTTTCACTATTGGAAAGATCTAATCCATTGTTTGTTAGATACTTAAATAATGAAGCAAAACTATCGGAGGAAGATATCATCGCCGTTTTTTTCTCCTTGAACCAACGAAACTTGATATCCATTTCTGAAGTACCTTCTGAAGTAAATGCCGGAACTACTTTTCGCTTTACCTGGAAAAGGTCCCAAGTAAAACTTCGAGAAAGTGATCAATATATTAAAGAATGGCTGTTTACTAGAAAAGATGAGCTTGGTCCTTACTTTTTGCTCGAATCAATGGCAGCTCCTGATCAAAAAATCCAAAGTCGCACGGAGAAAAATAACTATTCCAAAGTTTTTAAACAATGTTTTGAAAGATGGCGCGAGTTGATTGAGGAACAGCCCTCCTTTCAAAATGTTAAGAACACTTATATTCCCTATCATCTATTTTCCTTCTCACTTGTCTTGCTTACGATTTCGTTGCTATCCTACTTTGTTTTCTCGGATGTATGGTCACGAGAAACACAATACGTTGTTACGATAATTTTTACTATCTTTGGTTCAGTTGTTGTCTATTTTAAATGCCATAAGATTCTCATGATCCTTCTATTTGTTGAGTCATTTATACTTAGTCTTTTCCTTTCAATGACAGCTGCAACAGGAATTTTTCTCATTTTTATCGTGCTTGCCGGCACCGTAACTGTGCTGATTCCGAGTTCTCGTTGGAAACATGGTAGCAATGAATTACGAAGAGCTATCAAACTTGCAAAGAAGTTAATTAAGAAAAACCAATATCCACTGGGGGTTACGCCGAAAGTAATCGAGAGGCAGATGCAATACGCAATCATTCTTCGTCAGGAAAATAAATTTGTACAACAATGCAACGCAATTCCCGCTACCCTTTTAGCAAGCGGAAATTACCCCCTACTCAATAATCCCAAATTTACCGTTGCAGCATTCGATCCAAGCATTTTGCTAACAGCACCACAGATCGAAATCGACCGAGATGAAAAGGGGGAAAGCGTAAGAGAAGCATAAGAGCGGGGAGCAGAGGTGGAACACAGGGACGGTTCTTTTGAGTATGGTGCCAAGTTAGAGAAGTAGTGGTGCGCAGGGACGGTTCTTTTGCGTATAGTATAAGAAGCATTGAACGAACTGCCCTCGCCGGTAGGTACCTGTCCTACACCCAAAAATAATAAGGGGCTCCAAGAGGTTGCTTATCACAAGAAGGATAAGCAACCTACTTTGTTGAAGTAATTATTACGATTCAAAATGGAGTTAAATAAACTTTAAATGCATATTATTTAAATGTGTTCAAAAGAACCGTCCCCATGTCTCAACAAAGGAGTTAGTTCATGAAAAAGATAGTAATTATTTTTTCGGTTTCTTTGACTTTATTAGTGTTGCTTCTAATTTGGATAATTTCTGACAACAAAAATGATACTTTATCTAGGTTTGAAGACCATTTGAGAGATGATAATTTTTCGTTTGAAACATATGAGCTTAATGAGGATAACTTATTTAACTTGGAGTTAGTCGGTAAAAAACCAGTACATTTTAGGATTAGCGAAGAAGATTCTCTCCATGTCTACAGTTATCCCTTTAACATACAAGCTCCAATTGCAAAAGGTTCATTTAGAGCCAAAACAGAGACATACGACATGGTTTCTTATAATCTTTACACTATTAATAACTTGTTTATTATCTATGAATATAATAGTGAAATAGATAATGTAAACGAGGAATTAGATAATTCGATTAAACGTTTTAATTGAAGCAGAGTTTTTTCTGAAGTTGATACGGAAATCACTTTTCTAGTACATAATGTGCTAGCCTTTAAAAAATGACAAAAGTACAACACAAATTACATTCTACTTATTCAGTAGGAAACTGGCACAAAAGACTTCGTTTTCCTATGCTTTTGACACAAGACTAGGGGAGACTCCAAAAATTCTTGCAGCTTGGCGTTGGGTTACTCCATCTATTCGCTTTACTTTTCGCAATACTTGATTTCTTTCTAGTTTGGGCAAACTTTTCACTTGTGCTATCTTAACTACACCAAGCAACTCCTTAATTTCCTGCCTTGCCTCTTCATCTGATAGTCTTTTTCTTTCATTGAACTGTTTTTCAAGATATTCGTCCTTATTCTCTCTTTCGCTGAATTCTATAAACCTTTTTTTAGCAACAATCCCATCACTCGAGAAAAACTCTAAAATAAAATGACAATCTACCAATCCATTAGGATAGATATTTTCTCTGAAATAGCCACGAAAACTACTCCACTTCCATTCATCCGATTGTTTAGCTATCCCTGCTTTTACAGGATTTTGATGGATATATCTTATAACCGTTAGCAAATATCGAATACTCTCAACACCTTCACTTCTGAACCTATCCTGAAAAAGATGGCCGGTGGTCTTATATTTCAAGTTATAATACCAAACAAAGCTTACACCAATACGCTTCATTGTAGTTGAAACATCTTCATTCCCTTCCTTTATCAGTAGATGCACATGATTACTCATTAAACACCAACCGTACACAGTTAGGTTCGTTTGGAACTTATACTTTTTTAATAAATCAAGAAACTTCATACAGTCCTCATCATCGTGAAAAATTTCCTGTTTATTCGCTCCTCTCAACATAATATGGTATATTCCGCTTACACTTTTTTGCCTTGGTCCTCGAGGCATCTTTATCACCTTACCTTTTCTGTTTAATGAAAAATTATAATGGGATTTTTCGGGATAGCATAGGAAAGTATTTTTGCAAGAAATTTCAGGGGTAATTAACGCAATCTCTAACTAGGGGATTAAAAACTATAATGGTTGTGATAGTGGGTAATACGTTTTTTTATACGAGTGTGATGTTAAAACTTGGAAGGGGAATTGCTGATAAAATAAGAGAAATGTGCGACCATAAGAAGGAAAATTACGTGAGGTAATTGGAAGGCTATCTGAATAAATCTATCATATAATATATTGTCGGATTTTTCACCAATTTATTTGGAAGAACCAAGAAAAAAGAAGCAAGAGAACCGTCTCCTACTTCACTTTTTTCCCCGAATATGGATCTATTCCGAGTTTGTCCCACTCAGTTTTTTTGTATTTTATAAATTTCAGGATGTCATTAATTGATTCTACATCATATTCTTTATACTTTTGTTCCTTTGCCCATGCTCTGATTTCCTCATAATTCGGGTGCTTTTTATCATGATATACAGCAAGAAAATCGTAATATCCTGGAATACCACCAACATCCTCTGGTGGAGCAGTCTCGGCCCCATCAATAAGCGTCGGATAGCCGTAATAATAGTCCTCGGTAATCTCTTCTAGGATAATTCGAAATTGCCAATTGTCACCAAAATCATAGGTATAGTCTAGCTGACCATACTTTTCAATATATTTGTCTATCTTGATTGTTTGTGGCTGTCTGATCGTTGTCTTTAGCTTCCGAGCAATAATACCACGCGGGTCATTTTCTTTGTCTAATTTCACCTTTTTATACATTTCTTTATAGGCCTTGTTTTCTTGATATGCTTCTTCATTATTCGAAACCACCAAGTTTTCTTCTCTTATATCAAATTCGAACAAATGATAGGGTTCATATGTATATCCACTTTGAAAATTCGTGGTAATTTGAATAACATCGTTTAGACGATTAAATGTAGCTGCAGCAGGCATTATCACCCTTCTCCAGATTAACGGGTCAGAGTCTAACAGCTCAATTTTTATTTGATAGGCTTTCATATTTGCCAGTCCTTTCTATAAAAACTACCTTTTGGATTCGCTTTTATCATATCACTTGGTGGGAACTACATGCCAAAAAATTGCTAGTTAACCTATAATCTTGAGTTACGATCAACCCGAATTAATTCGCGTTTTTTATTGATTTTACAAGATGTATGGATGCAAAAGAAGAAAGAAATCGCTAGGCGATGACTCCTTTATCCACCTTTGATATCACTCAAATTTCAAGAAAAAGATGCTAGAGAACTGTCCGTAGAATTTGTTTTATTCAATGAGCCAGTTGCTAAAACGAACTTTTTCGATGAGTTGACGCTCAAAATTTGGAGGAAAATTGTAATACACTAGCTGGAAAGAACTTAAGGAGCATATAAGGTAAGGTAATTGGAAGATTTCAATTTAATCCATTATTATGTATTGCCGGTTTTTTCATCAATTTATTTTCTGTTAGTAGAGCTAATATAACTAAAAAAGAAGCAAGAGAACTATCCCTTGCTTCTGTGAATTTATTGCAACTTCTCAATATGTGATCCCATAAATACTTGCACGTTAGTGGTTCCACCAGAAACGTTTTCAAAATAAGATGGACCTACTGGTACTCCCCAGAAATGAACATAATCTTCTTCTAAAATATCCCCAGTAGTTTTATAGAGAATTACTTGGTAAGAGTTACCTTCATCATCCATAACATGGATAAGAGCTAATGTATCATCAGTTTCCTCAATTGGCACTTCTTCAATAGAAATGACCGTTCCAGTAAAACTTAATACAGTGGACAAGTATGGATTAACATTTTTGTTCAAATGTTTAATTGTAACAGATTGATCTTCAGCTGCTTTAACACTTTGAATTGCCTCATCTGTTTGAGCTGGAAAATGAGTTGAATTACTAACAATATAATCATAAGACTCTTGCGATAAAGCTAAAGTTTCTTCAGTAAGTAGTGGAATGTGATAATCAGCGTAATCAGCATAAGTACTATTTGTATCCTCGACCACTGGCTCTTCCTCTTCTACTTCTTCAACAACCTCTTCTTCCTCTTCAACGGGTTCCTCCGTGGCTTCTTCTGTTTCTGCTTCTTCTGTTGTACCCTCTTCGGTATTTTCTACTTCGTTAGAATCTGTTTCAGTTACGGTTTCTTCACCTGATGCAGTTTGCTCCTCGTCGCCACTATTTGCTATTCCTATAATAAGAATAATTGCGATCAACCATACCCACCATTTCTTGTAAAATGGTTTTTTAACTTTTTCCGCCATGTCGAATTCCCCCTAATTATGTAAATTACAAGGTTAATAGTAACACATAATTAACAAGAAATGGAAGTATTTTGTGTTATCTTTTAGTATTTTATACCTATGACATATCATAAATTTTCCAATTATAATTAGCGAAATAATACTTAGTTATATGTGATAGAAGGGGAGGTCACATTGTTGAAACATTAGTGTCTTCTACAGTTACATAAGAAAAAAAGACGCAAAAGAACCGTCCCTACTTGCCATTTTCGTATGCTTCTTTCATGTAACTTTCTGGGACTAGTGCTCCTCCTGTTGCCCAGGCGATGTGAGTTGTTTGTTTTGGTAGGTCTTTTTGTTGGGTTAATTTTGTTGGTCCTATTAATCCTGCTGTTGCTGAGGGTTCAAGTTTCATTTTTTCAGAATCAACGATTAGGGTTAAAAGTTTAAAAAAGGTGTCATCCTCAATGGTGTAAATCCCATCAACCAAGCGTTCAATGACTTTAGTAGCAAATGCCGAGGGCCGGCCAACTGCTAAACCATCTGCCTCCGTCACGCCATCAATTCCAAAATCACTTACACTGACTTTTTCATGTTCTCCAGTTAACAATCCGATTAAAACAGATGGGGTATGGGTTGGTTCGACGAGATAACAATGTACATTTGATCCAAACAGAGTTTTCAAGCCGAAGGTAATACCACCCGGAGATCCTCCAACACCACATGGTAAATATACATTTAAAGGATTATTTTCGTCTACTGCTATCCCTTTCGCATCTAGTTGTTTTTTTAGGTGTAGGGCTGCGGTGCTATATCCTAAAAATAAATCCCTGGAATTTTCATCATCAACAAAATATGCCTTTGGGTCTTTGCTAGTCCGTTCTCTGCCCTCGGTTACCGCTTTACTAAAGTCACCCTTGGACTCAAACACGTTTACTCCCTTTGTCCGCAGTAGGTCTTTTTTCCATTGCTTCGCATCTGCAGACATATAAACATCCACGTTAAATCCTAACTTGGCACTGATAATACCGATACTTAGAGCTAGATTTCCAGTCGAACTGACTCCAATAGAATAACTACTAAAAAACTCTTTAAATCGTGGTTCACTTAAGACCTGGTAATTGTCTTTTAGGGATAACATATCATTATCGATAGCTAGTTTTTCCGCATATTTAAGTATTTCATAAAAACCGCCACGCGCCTTGATCGAACCGGCAATTGGAAGTTCATTATCGCATTTTAAATATAGGTCACCTGCGAATGAATGGTCATAATGTTTAATTAAGGCCTTTTTCATTGAATCAATCTTTTTTAAAGGAGAGTCAATTATGCCTCCTGTTTCTTCTATTTCTGGAAAAACGGTGCTTAAATATGGAGCAAATCGTTCCCATCTCGCCATTGCATCGAGAATGTCCTCTTTCTTCACTGCGACATCTGCCAAGCTACCAATGTCAACGTGTGGATTTTGCCAAAAAATTGGCTTCAATCCCACAACGTCCTTAAGCTCCGGAATTTCCTTTGTCCACTGTTCTATAGACTTTTCCATAATCGAAATTACCACCTTTCAAGGGTTTCGTGGGGACGGTTCTTTTGCTTCCTCCCCACTCAACCCGTTATCCACCCTTCGTTTCAAAACCATTCAAATTTCAGTCAGCAAAAAGATGCAAAAGAACCGTCCCCATGGTTTGGGCTGCGACTGTGATGTCCTTTTTGTCTGCCCATTCTTCTGGGGTGTGGCTGATGCCGTTTTTGGTTCGGAGGAAGATCATTCCTGTTTGGGTGAAGTTGGCCATTACCATGGCGTCGTGTCCTGCGCCAGATGGTAGCTCAACTACTTCAATACCCTGTTTTTCTATCGATGCTCTGATGCTTTCATTTATTTCCGATGAACATGAAACTCCTGATAGGTTATGTATTTCCTCCACAGAGGAAGTTATTCCTCTTTTCGAACAAATACTTTCAATCGTACCGTTAACCTGATTTAATAATTGATCAAGCAATTCGTCAGAAAGATCACGTAAATCAATTGTGAATTCAACGTCACTCGGTATGATGTTAACGCCGCCTGGATTGACAGCTAGTTGTCCCACTGTCGCAACGGTTCTTTCTTGTTCTTTCGCTAGTTTTTCTATGTATTGAATAATCTCAGCCGCTGCAGCCAAAGGGTCCTTTCTGAGCGACATAGGCGTTGTCCCCGCATGCCCTGCTTCACCGCTTAATTTCACCTTCAACCATCTTAAGCCAACGATACCTGTCACCAAACCAATTGGGACATTTTTTGACTCTAGTATTTTTCCCTGTTCGATATGAACCTCCAAAAAACATTTAATCGTCTCGGGATCTACTTTAACGCTAGCTAATTTGTTTGGATCATACCCTTGATTAATCATTGCTTGAGCAATGGAAATACCGTGTTCATCCACGTGATTGACTAATTCATCGCTAGTTAGCTGACCAGTATATCCCTTACTACCTATCATGCCTGTCGAAAAACGTGTTCCTTCCTCATCGGTAAAAGCGACGACTTCAACAGAATTTTCAGGAGTAACCCCTTGCTCTATTAACGATTGCACTACTTCAATCCCAATTAAAACTCCTCCAGTTCCGTCGAATATACCCCCACTTAACACGGTATCAACATGAGAACCAATTAATATAGTCTTGCCATTTGGATCAGTACCAGCTAGCCTACCAAATATATTCCCTATTTCATCTTCACGAATCATTAAACCCGCATCTGTCATATATTTTTTTACCAATTGCTTCGCTTCTCTTTCCTCATCGCTAAAAGAAAGTCTTGTTAGTCCACCATTCACATCCACACCAACTTGGCCTAATTCGTTAATTCGACTCCACAATCGTTCTTCATTTATATCCACTATATTCCCTCCCAACTAATAAAAAAGGACTGACACAAAAGGGCCATTATGAAAATGTCCTCTTAAGTCAGCCCTCTAAACATCCTACAGCTTTAAATAATTCCTTGAATCCTTAATACTAATTCGGCAATAAGTGCCGATCCCAGAAAAGTTCCTAGCATAACACACACTGCAACAACGATACTTCTCCAACCGAGCTGAACAAAATCTGTCCATGAGCGTCCAATTGCAATACCAGCATAAGCTAGGATTGGTGTTGCTAGTGCTAATAAGTTTACGCTAGCAGTCCATTCGACTATTTGCTCAGAGCCTGGCATCCACGGCATTGATGCAAGCACACCAACGATCGCAACATAAGCCACACTAGGTATGTTTACCGGGATCAATTTTTGAAGGATTAAACCGACAAGACAAATGAGAACTAGTACAATCATTCCAGGAATTGCCTCGAGTGGCATGATATCATATCCTACCCAGTTACCAAGCAGGGAAACAACGCCAAATATGGCTAATAACAACGTCCATTCTTGAATGTTTTTCAGCATATGATTACGCCCCTATCCTTTTAGATTCTTCTTTTTTCTCTTTTCTCTTTGTCAGTACATCATAGAGTTTTTCTGTTAACGGAAGTCCGATAAATATACTCATGTATAACCCGGTAGATAGAGATAATAGATTACTAGCCCCTGCGAAGGCGAGGATATCAGTTTCCATAGCTGGGAAGGCTGCAACTAGCGAACCACTGGCCGCTGCCATCATGCTTCCACTTCCAATCCCTGATGCCATCGCAAATGATAAAGGATGGAGAGGAGTCATTGTAGCTAGAAATCCTGAAATTAAGCCCATAAACACAGCACCAAATACAGTTCCAAAAATATAGATTGACATTACCCCGCGACCTTCAGGAGAGTTGAAGCCATATTTGTCCATAATCAAACCGACGTTAGGCTCACGAGCAACCGAGTGCGTCATCCCAATTGCTTCTCTCTTTAGTCCTAGAAATACTGCAATCGGTAATGCAATTAGGATAGTTCCTAGGTTACCAAACTCTTGCAAAAGTAGTGCTGGACCCGCTTCAATAATTTGAGGCAAAGATGGGCCAATGATTACGCCGATTTTTGCAATTAGTAATGTTACCCCTAGGACAATAAGTGGTTCAGCATTTTTCGATTGTTTATCTTTAACAATTGGCGTGAAATATAAAGCAAGACCGATGATAATAGCATAAAGCATAGGTAATAATAAAATAACGCCCGGCCCGACTTGAAATGTGTGCGTCCCAATTAATTCAGTTAACAGTACAATCGCTAATACAACAGCATGGAGACGCCAATCTTTCCAAAGATTCTTTCTTTCTTCAGTCATACGTATTCCTCCTCAAGTTTATTTAGGTACAATCAATGAATCTGCTAACTCTTCTAATACTTGGCTAACAGCGGATGTATCTAGCTCTCCTTTCCCTTTACTTTTGGCTATTGAGTAAAATTGTTCAATCGTAGCACTGAAAAAGGTCGGGATCTTTTCTTGTTTAGCAAGATCCATATATAATTGAATGTCCTTAGACATGTGCTGAAGCATAAACTTAACATTCTCATGATCGCCACTTATTAAATTAGGACCAAATACAGACATTACTTTCGTGTGGGCCGATCCCTTTTGCATCATTTCTGCAATTTTTTCCACCGGCACCCCGGCCTTTACTCCTGTTAAAAACGCTTCGCTAAGTAAAGTAATAATCCCGGCAACGACCATGTTATTACATAATTTGATCACTTGCCCTGAGCCAGACTCGCCGATATACTCAATCTCCTTACCAATTGCCGTAAGAAGTGGGTAAATATCATTAAACCGATCCGGATCACCGCCGACAACAATCGTAAGCTCTCCTTTGTCAGCGCCATCTGGTCCACCGCTTAACGGACAGTCGAAAAAGGCTATGTCTTTTTGTTTGGATTGTTCAAAGATGACCCTAGTTGTTGCTACATCGGTTGTACTAACATCAATGATATAGCTTCCCTTGGGCATAAAACTAAGTGCCCCATCGTCACCGACGATTGTCTCTTCGACCAAGTGTGGTGATGGTAAAGATGTAATTAAGTATTCTGCCTGTTGAAAAAGTTCTTTTTTCTCAGCCGGAACAGCACCTAATTTCTTAACACTCTCCATTGCCGGTTGATTGACATCAAACGCAAGCACATCGTATCCGTTGCTCACAAGATTTTTTATAATTCCTCTTCCCATTGCCCCGCATCCGATTACACCGACCTTGTTCTTCTCCATATTCGCCCCCCTTTCTGATTGTTTAAGGGTTTATATAAACAGTTTTATAATCAGTCCAAAAATCTAGAGCTGTACTACCCTGTTCACGTGGCCCAATGCTAGATGTCTTCTTTCCACCAAATGGGTATTGATTTTCGAAATAGTTGGACGGGATGTTGACATGGGTAACACCGGACTGGATATTACGGACAAAATGAAAGGCTTTTTCTAAATCCTTTGTAAAAATCGTTGAAGATAAGCCAAACTCCGTATTATTAGCCACTCGCATTGCTTCTTCGTAGGAGTCAGCTTCCATCACCGCAATAACTGGTCCAAAAATTTCTTCCTTAGCAATGGTCATCTCTTCTGTAACTCCACTAAATATGGTTGGTGCCACAAAAAAGCCTTTGTCTAAGCCGTTATCGGTTAAACGTTTCCCACCAAATTCTAATTTCGCACCTTCTTGGATCGCACTGTTAACGTAGTGCAGATAGACATTTAGTTGTCCTTCATCAATAATTGGACCATTGTCGACGCCCTCGTCAAAACCATTGCCAACAACGAGTTCTCCTGCTTTTTTGACTAGCTTATCAACAACTTCTTTAGCAATTGATTTTGGCACGATTAATCGACTCGTCCCGGTACAGCGCTGACCATTATCTAAAAAACCACTAACTATTAAACTGTCTACAGCCTGATCGATATCGGCATCCTCGAGAATAATCGATGGGTTCTTACCGCCCATTTCCGCTTGCATTCTACCACCACGAGCAGTTACTGCTTTACCGAGGGATATTCCAACGTCAGAGGAGCCTGTAAATGAAACTGCTTTTAGTTCAGGATTTTCTCCAAATTCCTTACCAACAACAGATCCTGATCCAGTGATCATATTTAATACGCCTTTGGGAAGGCCCGATTTTTCAAATAGTTCAATGATTTTAATACTAATGAGAGAAGTATTACTTGCCGGCTTAAACACGACCGTATTCCCAGCGACTAGTGCAGGAGCAATTTTCCATATGCCAATCCCAAGCGGAAAATTATAAGGCGCAATCACCCCAACAACACCAAGAGGTTCCCTGACTGTATAGCCGAAAATGTTAGCATCAACCGACGGAATCGTTTCACCCTTAAGCCTTGTCGCTTCGCCACTAAATTGCTTCATTGCTTGAATCGTTTTTGTTACTTCACCATTTGCTGATTCAAGTGATTTACCTACTTCTTTCGTTATTATTTCTGCCAACACTTCTCTTTCATTTTCCAATTCCTGAATGAGTCGAAAAAGCACATCACCACGGTCTGGAACAGAGGTCGCTGACCATGAAGGGAACGCTTCTTTAGCAGATTCGATGGCGTTTTTCACATCGGCAACAGATGAACTTTGAAAATATCCTAATACTTCCTCGGCATTTGCTGGATTGGTACTTGGATACGTTTCCCCTGTTTCTGAATCAATCCACTGACCATTTACATAATTCTGATAAGTAGCTACCATCTTTTTTCCTCCCCATATGAACTTTGTTGCGCGTAGTGGTCAAGTGACTTTTCTAGTGTCCGTACAACCACGTCAACAGCATCTGGTATCACGTCATCGTTAACTAAAAAAGCGGAGTCATGCCATTGCTTCGACACACCTTTATCTTTATCACCAGTCCCAATCCAAAAATAACATCCTGGAACATGCTGTTGATACAGCGCAAAATCCTCCCCACCAAGGGTAGGTTTTGGTTGAACAACTGCATCCTCACCTAATGTTTCTAGGACTGCTTCTTTTACAATTTGAGTCATCAATGGATCATTATCGATTGCCGGGACTTGCGGAATAAACTCTAACTTCGCTTCTGCACCGTATCCTTTGGCGATTTCCTTGGATATCCTTTCAATTAACTGAGGCAGCTGTGCGCGAATTTCAGGATTAAAGCTTCTAACAGTCCCAAATAATTCGGCTGTCCCAGCAATAACATTATGAGTTGTTCCCGAATGGAATGATCCTATTGTGATAACCACTGGTTCAAAGGGATCTAAGTTCCGACTCACTGCTGATTGAAGACCCATCACAACTGCCGAACCAGCAACAACGGAGTCAACTGTATTTTGTGGAATAGCACCGTGTCCGCTTTTGCCAGTTATTGTAATTCGAATTGTATCGACAGCCCCCATTAAGTGGTGGTCCGTAATTCCGACTTTACCAGCTACTATGCCTGGTTGATTATGTACACCAAATATTGCTTTAATTTTTTGATCTGAAAACAAGCCCGCTTCAATTAGTTGCCTGGCCCCCTGGGTTGTTTCCTCGGCCGGTTGAAAAATCAGACGAACCGTCCCTCTGAGTTGATTTTTATTTTCAGCCAAAACAAGGGCTGCGCCTAATGCAATGGTCATATGGAAATCGTGTCCACATGCATGGGAAACTCCTTCATTTTTCGATGAATACGGGAGTCCTGTTTCTTCTTGAATTGGTAATGCATCAATGTCCGTTCGATAGGAAACCGTTGCTCCGGGTAATCCTCCTTGAATTTCTGCTACAACACCAGTTTCAATTTCTAAAGGGAGTATCGTGTAACCAGCTTCAGTAAGCCATTGTTTAATCCGTTCAGTCGTTTTAAATTCCTTCGAGCTAACCTCAGGAAACTGGTGCAATTCGTGTCTGATTTCAATCAACTTTTTGACTAGATTTTCTTGATTGCTCAGTTTTGTATGTCCCAATCGACCTTCTCCTTTATAAATAATGTTACCAATAATTATAATATTCAGATATTTTTAATTAAATGTGGACAGGGACACAATGCACAACTATTTACTGTTGCTAGCCACATATAGATTATAAGCGACTACCAAGTTTAACCAGTCACTTTCTTGGTCAAAGGAAATACTTAATCTATTTTCTATCTTTTTTATCCGTTGATATAACGTATTTGGGTGAATGTGTAATTGCTCAGCAGTCAGTTTATGATTTTTATTTGAAAGCACTAAAGTCGATAAGGTATTTATGTAGACTGATCCCATTTCAATTAGTGGTCCTATTTTATCATCAACAAAGAAGTTCAACGTTGTAGGATCGACCTTTTGTAGCAAGCGTTCAATCCCTAGTTTTGAATAATTTACATAGATTTCTCCATTTGACTTGCCATAACGAACGGCATCCTGTGCTTCATGATAGGAGTTTCCCATTTCATTTATCGGTACTTTTCTTCCAATTCCAAATACAATTTCCTTTTCTTTATTCCACTGATGTTGAATTTTTTCAACAAGCCTATCTATTACTTGTTCACTTGTTACCGGAATAATCAAAATGGCTTGGTATGTTCTAGTTAACACAAAACTTGAGCCACTAACCGTTTTGCTAATGGACTCTAGCGACCGGATAAACCTTTCTTTTTCCAGTAATAAATCAGGTCGCCACAACGAGGCATGTCGACCCTCGATAATCATACATACTAGCTCTGAATTCACATCCCAATTCACATAGTGTTGGATTCTTTTGAGCTCGCCATAAGGAATCCCCTCAATCATCTGTTGGAAGACCTCTTCACGGAAATGAAGTTCTTTTTCATAAAGCGCATTTATTTTAACTAATTCCAAGGCAAGTGCAGTTGCTGCATGCTCAACCGCAACAACCTCTAACGACCGTAATTGATCGATTTCTTTTTCAATATGAAGATAACCCATTGTTTCTTTACCACGAATAATCGGATATGCCCTTGCATGATCGTCACCTATATGGTCTTGATACCTAATATTGACGTGAAGAAGCCGCTTTAATAAAGATAAAATCGTATCAATTCCACCACCCTCTAGGATGGCTTTAGTAAATTTTTTATGTATATCAATCGAATGCTTGAGTTGTTCATTTTTCTCACTCAAATCCTGAAAAAGATTAGAGTGAACAATGGCAATCGCACTTTGATCGGCAATGATTTCGATTATACGGATATCATCATCAGTAAAATATCCATCATTTTCAAAGTTGTCCACAACAAGCACACCTAGACACTCTTCCTGATGGAGTAAAGGAACAGAAAAGGCGCTTTTCACCTGTCTTTTAAAGACTCCTTCGAAATAATGCTGATAGTTTTCAGTCGACATATTTGCCATGTTCTCTTTGATGATATCCTCTTTAGCGAATAAATAAGATTTCCGATCCGCATAGGTCTTACCTGTTAATGACTCTCCCGGCTGGAAAGCAATATTCCTCATGATAGAAATATCGATTCCGACACCCTCAGCAACCCGAAGAACCTCTTCCTCCGGATCAAACAAATAGAGAATAACCGTATCAGAGACCTCTAGTAAATTTCTCGCTTCTTCTACCAGGGTTTTTAATATAACCCCAATATCTAAAGATTTTGTAAGTAACTTATTAATCTCAAACAACTTATTTATCTTGGACTCCATTGTTTCACTCCTCAGATACTTAGGCCGATTCATAGGGATTCATAGGGACGGTTCTTTTGAGTATATTATATAGGAAACTAGAGGATGGGGAAACATGTGAATGGCGGGCGTGAACATGGGGACGGTTCGGGAACAGTGAAAAAGTCCCTTAAAATTTACGATTTTTAGAAAGCTCTTTTCTCCATAAAAAAACTCCCTAAATGGTATAATTAGTACGTCGAAATACCAAACCATTAGGGGGTTTTTTTATGCTTCAAAATACCAAAGCAATTTAGCTTTCACTCTGTATTCATATACTTAAAATCAATTTCCAAAGCCGTAGATTTTGGTTTTATTAATATATTATTAGAAGATACATACTGTAAAGAGTTTGGACGCCCTGAAAAGAACCGAAATGATAATTTGGCCTGTGAAGATTAGTTTGTTCCATAATTCAAAGGATATGTGACATCAAGGGACGGTTTTTCTGCTTCACGCAATAAAATTTTTAGTTCTTCGGTATATTGCAGCTTTTGTTGTGGTGTCCATGTTAATTCATTTGACATGTAATTGATAATGTTTACTTTGTTTAAGTTTACCCAGTTGATATCAAAGAAAAGGGCGCCTGTACGCCTTACGAAGAAGTCCGCCGGTTTATACGCTAATTCGTATTCAATTGAATATTTAACCATAGCACATATCACTAAGTCCTTATCCTGACTGTTATCAATTTCCTTAACTGTTTTATATATGTCCAATAATTTAGTTATATTCGATCCATACCTAGATACAAGCTTGACAGCTTCCTCTTCTTCGATACCTAAACGGATAGCATTTTTGATATTTTTTGTTTTGAATGATTCAAAACCAACTGATCCGCCTACATCACCACCAGAAAGTAGCAGGTCCTTAGTGCTTAATTTGGTAAAAATGTTCCCACCGTCCTCTTTTAGCTTTTTAGCAACCAAATCAACAACGTCTTCGGCCATTTTTCTATATCCTGTTAGTTTACCACCGGCGATAGAAATAAGTTTTGATTGAGAAATGAAAATCTCATCTTTGCGAGAAATTTCAGAGGGATCCTTACCTTCTTCATATATTAGTGGCCTTAATCCTGCCCAACTTGATTCTACATCTAAAGCGCTTATATTAATTACCGGAAACATATATTCAATCACCTTTAATAGATAATCACGATCCGAAATAGTCACTGTTGGGTGGGATATATCACCCTGATATACTGTATCCGTTGTCCCTACATATGTTTTCCCATCTCGCGGGATTGCAAAGATCATCCGTCCGTCAGGGGCGTCAAAATAGATTGCTTGTTTCAATGGGAATCTTTCACCATCAAAGACCAAGTGAACACCCTTGGTCAGCTTTAATGTTTTTAGTTGTTTGGAACCATCTTTTTCTCTAATTGTATCCACCCATGGTCCCGTTGCATTAACGATTTTTTTGGCGTACACCTTGTAGCAATTATTATCTATTTGATCTTCAACTTCAACTCCACTAATTTCCCCATCTTCATAAATTAGGTTAATCACCTTTGCGTAGTTTATAGCGATAGCGCCCTTTTCTACTGCCCTTTTTAGAGTCTCTAAAGTTAACCGGGCGTCATCCGTTTTATATTCGACATAATAACCGGCACCTTTTATCCCCTCACTTTTTAACAAGGGCTCACGCTTTAAGGTTTCCTTTGGCTTTAACATCTTTCTTCTTTCAGCCTTTCGGACACCTGCTAAAAAGTCGTATATCCTTAGTCCAATACTTGTCGTTAGCGGACCAAAATTACCACCCTTGTAAAAGGGTAGTAACATCCATTCGGGAGTTGTCACATGGGGGGCATTCTCAAAAACAATCGACCTTTCCTTACCAACTTCAGATACCACCCCAAATTGAAACTGCTTGAGATATCTAAGGCCACCGTGAACTAGCTTTGTTGATTTACTAGACGTTCCTGAAGCAAAATCATCCATATCGAGTAAAGCAATTTTCATTCCACGATTAGCCGAATCAAGCGCTATACCAGAGCCAGTAATACCACCACCTATAACTATCAAATCTAGTGTCGTATTTTTCATTTCTTTATACATGTTTTCTCTATTTAAACTGGAAAATGACATGTCAATTTCTCCTCAATATATCAACCTGTTTAGAAAAAAATAGGATTGGTTTCAAAATTAATTCATTATAAAGCTTTATAATAGTTTTCTAAAATACGCTTCATCTTTAGTGGATAGTTCGTAATAACTGCGTCTACATCCATTTCAAGCATTTCCATAAACTCAGTATCCGTGTTCACAGTCCATGGTCTTACACTCATACCCTCCTTGTGCATACGATCTACAATGCTTCGCGAACTATTATGGAAGTGAGGATGAATTGATTGTGCTCCAACCTTTTTAGCATATTCCCAGGGCTCAAATATTCCCATCTCATATAAAATAGCCTTTTCAATCTCGGGGCAAATTATTGAAAGCTTTGCAATACTATTATGATTAAAGCTAGAAATAACAGTTCGTTTTTCCATTCCATATTTACTTATCAAATTAATGAGTTTCTCTTCCAACCCCTCATATGGAATGAGGTTATTTTTTAATTCAATGTTCAACTCCATCTTTGTCGGTTGTAAAAGTTCAAGCACTTCAGAAAGAAGTGGAATTTTTTCTCTTTTATAAATTTTAGACCTGTGGCCTGCTCTGACGCTTCGTAATTGTTCAAGGGATAGTTCACAAACCCAGCCAGTACCATCGGTTGTTCTATCAATTGTCTCGTCGTGAATCACCACAAGATGTCCATCATTACTCATTTGAACATCCAGCTCTATCCCATCGGCACCATGATCAACAGCGAGTTTAAACGCAGCCATCGTATTTTCCGGTGCTTTACCGGAAGCGCCTCGGTGTGCAAAAATCAATGTTTGCATGAATCTCTCCTCACTTCTTCTTCTTAAATATTTAGTTTAACTCCGCTTGTTTTTTGTTCTAACATTTTTTTTAATATCGTACCGATATGAGCTCCGGCTTCCAACGGAGAAGTTCCGACCTTATGAATGTTTGAGATAACAGTTCGATTAGATTCGACAATTCCTTTTCTTGGTCGATAACACATATAAGCACTCATTGATTCGGAAGTGAGTAACCCGGGTCTTTCTCCAATTAAAATAACAAGTACTTCTGGTTGAAGGATTTCACCAATATGGTCCATGCACGCAACTCTACCGCCCTTTACGAATAGGGGTGTACCCGTCTTCAATTGATTAATTTCTAACGAGTCAAGCAGGGATGGATAAACATCTCTTAAATTTGCATTAACAGCATTCGCACTTAATCCATCTGATACCACAATCTGTACTTGTGCCTTAGCGATACATTCTTCCTTTAATACTGCAATACCATCCTCAGTAATAATCCTGCCTTTGTCAGGTCTTTTTAAATACTCTTCATTATTTTCATACATCGTTTCAATCCTTATAAACGAGAATTCATCGAGCAATTTATCATCGACTTCACCGTACACAGAATCGACTGCGGCAGCATGATCAATCCTTAATTTCAACATGGTCTTTGTTAAAGGCCTAGTCCCTGCTCTCCATACAGCAATTCTAGCTGGAGTGCTTTCGATAATCTCGGTTACCCCGTCCTCCCATTTCGGGTTTGGTATATTGGAGGTCCGAATAGCTATCTCTTCTTGCATCTCTTCCGATGATTCTTCTGAAACGAAATGGTCGTTATCCTCCTTAGGGGCTGAATCATTCATTTCCTCAGCTATACGCTCCATTACTTTATCGACCAATGCGTTGATATCCAGGTTCTTTTCCATAAGCTCCCCCTCTTTTTTTACGATTACATAAACATCGTGGGATCTCCTGCAGCCTTCGTTAATCTTCCATGTTCCATGATTCCCATTTTTTCTAACCATTGTTCAAAGGCAGGAGCTGGTCTTAACTTAAGAACCTCTCTTAATGTAGCAATATCATGATAGCTTGTGGACTGATAATTCAACATACAGTCATCTGCCATTGGAACACCGATGATGAAGTTAACACCTGCCGCTCCCAGTAAGAGTGACAGATTATCCATATCATTCTGGTCCGCTTTTATGTGATTTGTGTAACAGACATCCACACCCATCGGGAGTAAGTGCATTTTTCCCATAAAGTGATCTTCTAGTCCGGCCCGGGTTACCTGCTTCGTATCATATAAATACTCAGGACCGATAAAACCAACAACTGTGTTAACAATGAAGGGGTTGTATTTTCTCGCTAGACCATAACATCTAGACTCTAAAGTCACCTGATCAATTCCATGATGTGCTTCCCCAGAAAGTTCGGAACCCTGACCTGTTTCGAAGTACCAGAGATTTGGACCTGGTGCCGTCCCTTCCTTACGAATTAACTCATCTGCTTCATTTAATAGATCTTCATCTATGCCAAAAGCTTTATTTCCTAGCTCTGTTCCAGCAATACTTTGGAAAATCATATCGGCAGGAGCTCCATTTCGTATTGCCTTCATTTGTGTTGTAACATGAGCAAGCACGCAGTTTTGGGTAGGTATATCCCATTTAGTCATAACCTCTTTGGTTAAACTCAGGATATCCTTTACACTGTCGACCATATCAATAACAGGATTAATGCCAATAACTGCGTCGCCAATACCGTAGGACAATGCTTCATATAAGGAAGCTTTAATACCTGTTAGGTTATCTCTTGGGTGGTTAGGCTGAGCTCTTCCTGACAAGATTCCCTTCTGACCAATAGTAGCATTGCAATGTGTTGTTACTTCTATTTTCGCAGCAGCTTGAATCAGATCCAAGTTAGTCATTATTTTTGTTACAGCTGCTATCATTTCACTGGTTAGTCCACGGCTGATTCTCTTAATCTCGGAATCACCAATGATGCTACTAAGTAGATACTCTCTCAATTCAGCAATAGTCCAATTTTTAATTTCACTATATATTCTCTCGTTGATACCTTCATCAATAACACGTGAGACCTCATCTTGTTCAGGTGAAAGAAGTGGGTTACTACGTATATCAGAAAGAGTTAAATCCGCGAGAATATATTTTGCCGCAATTCTTTCTTTGGCATCCTGTGCTGAAATTCCTGCCAACTGGTCCCCTGACTTTTCCTCATTCGCCTTAGCCATAATTTCCTTCAAGTCTTGAAACTGATAGGTCTTTCCTAATAATACAGTTTTGGTATTCATGATTATGTCACCTCCATTATCCCTTAGAAAAAGCTAGTGTTTTTATAACGACAGGAACCATTGCTCCTGATAGAACTTCGCCAATGTCGATAAAGTCACCAAAATCAATAGAAATCTGATCAATACATAGAATACTTGGTTTCCCTTTACAGACCATGTAAAGCGTTTGTCCAAGAGCTTTAGCCATATCATCTTCACAAATTACTACTAACGCTTCACTTTCAGGGAGGGTTGTTTTATATTCCTGTGATAGTATTTCAGCCAAGTTTCTCATAGAGGTGTACGAACATGTTCCAAGACCCTTAATTGCGATTGCGAAGGGAGGCGATGTTGAGTCCCCGAAGAGCTCGATGCCTTGATGTAACAATTTCACTATTGTTAACTTAAGTATTTTAGGATGTGAAACCTGATATGTATCCAAATCTAGCCTAAGAACTGGAAGATTTCTTAAAGGTAGCAATCCAGGTTCTATAAAAACAGTCGAACCGCTAATTTCCGTACTTTGCATGCCTGCACCGATCACGGTAGCTCTATTGGTTTGCTGAGGCTTGATCACACGAATAGATGGATAGTTGTTCAAAACAAGCTGTAACGATGATGCAAGCATAGGCCCGACGTCGCCGTATCTCGCCATCTCCTCCAAACTCTCAGGAGCCGGTTGGTTCATCAGTTTTCCGATGCCACCTGAAATCATGACCTCTTCTATTACTGGTAAATCATCAATCGGCTGCTCCATCACCAGTTCTTTTGCCGAAGTATCCAAAACATCTCCAGTTAAGTAGCTTAGAAAACTTTCGCTCCATCGTTGCATCAACTCCCTTAAAAAAGAAAAACTTACCGTCTGCCCAAGCTTCAATTCATAGCTATTCTGACCTAGCCAGGTTTGAATCGAGTCAGAAATATAGTTAAGCGTTCCATCCTTCTTTAAGCAAATTAACCTACCACCAACATGAAAGGTGATAGAGCCCAAATACTTTCCTCTATGGAAAAAAGAAACATTTGAGGTTCCCCCACCAATATCCAAATTTGCTACTACCCCATGTATGTGATTAGACCGTTCCTGTGCACCTGCACCCTTGCCAGCAAGTAACGACTCTAAATCAGCCCCAGCAGATGCTACAACAAAGTCTCCAGATTTTTCGGCTAGAGCATGCGTAATATTTTCTGCATTACGTTTGTTCGCTGTTTCACCAGTTATGATTACAGCTCCAGTTTTTATATCACTTTGATTTATGCCCGATTTCTTGTATTCCTTGTTCAACCATAATGTGATTTTTTCCATATCAATTTCATCGGTTCCTGGTCGTATCGGCGTGTTCATGATCTCGCTTTTGTAGAGAAGCTTCCTGTCACTAATAGCATAACGAGGAAGGGCTACCAAGCTAGATTGACGGGATAACTTAAGTGAACTGAAAATCAGTTTAGTGGTGCTAGTACCTAAATCTATTCCCGCGCTCATAATCCACATATCTTCATTATTTATCATTTCGCCATCTCCATAATCGTTCACGAAGTTCATTGATCCCCTGATTAGTAACACATGAGGTAAACCATAGTTCCCCCTGTATAAGTGATTGTTGAAGAATTTGTTGTGCAGTTACGACTTTGGCATCTGGGTGGTCAATCTTGGTAATAACCCCTATACACGGAACAGGAAATCCGCTTGAAAAACCTGGTGGAAATATATTTCGATCGTTGGTAGAATCTTGAACCATTATGACTAAGGCTGTCTCAAATGAGGTAGCCATAAGGGATCGATAAAACATAGGATTTTCCGCGTACTCTCCTGGTGTGTCAATAAGCCAATCGTTATAGTCCAAACTTTGTGTTTTGGACGCGGGTGTCTTGTCGTTTAGTAGGTGTTTCACTAGCGTTGACTTGCCGGCACCAATACTTCCAATCAACATAACTTTTCGTTCCATCAGGACCTAGTCAATACTGCCGGTGTATATTTTAATTTTTCGGTTATAAATATGTTAACTGCATCTAGTGCCATTTCAACTGCAGAAACTTCCCCAGTTATCACTAGTGATCCTGTGAATCTATCAAGATAGCCTATCGAAATATCCGCGGATTTGGTAGCAATATCGGCTGCAATGATTGCCGTTTCCGTTGGAGTCAAGGTCATAATTCCTATCGCTCCTGCTTCTTTGATTCCAAGCCTTGTGTATAGCTGTTGATCGGGGTTAGCTATAACATGTGCAAGTGTCATCTGTTTACCAGGTACATACTCTTGTATTACTCTTTGCTTTTCAATATCCATCTTTGTCCTCCTATCGACCAAGAGTTCAATAGTTTAAAGTTACTTGCTTACGTCGTGTACCTCAAAAGAATCAACTATACCGACAATGACAGCATCTACCGGTATCTGTTTATTTAGAAATAAGTTGCGTGCAGGATTACCTCTAGAAACAATCACCTTTTCGCCTATTCCTGCACCTATTCGGTCGGCTGCAACAACTGTCTGGCCGCTTTCATTTTCTTTCCAGTCGATGGGTTGAATAATCATTAGCTTTAAATTTTCCATTCCCACTTCCTTTTGCGTCGCCCAAACACTCCCTATCACTGTTCCTACAAACATTAGGCCTCACCTTCATTTCCATAATGAAGTTCAATCCCTTTCTCACGAAACAAATCCTTAGCTAAAGGAGATACCTTGGTACGTTTACTTAGGTGCAAGCTACTACCCTTCTTGTGACCTGAATCTAATATTGAAGGTACATCATTTGCAGTAATTAATGTTCCATAATCCGGCACCTGTACAGAGGGGTTACTAGATGTTGTGCTTTCAAGCTGTGCAAGTCCTTTCACCTTGGTAACAACTGTATTAGTCAAATCAGTAATCCTGCAAAATTCAATTCCTAGTTCGCTCATTTCCTCTTTTAAACTTAAAAACAACTTCTTGTATCCACTAGGTAAGGTCAGAGTCTTTAGACCAAGACGATCCGAACGCTTAATACCTGAACCATCATCGCCAACAATGACAAATTTATTAAGTAACATAGCGAAAAAAACTATTTCGGATTTGACACTCCCTTTTAGACCCTTTGCAATACGAGCGGCATTATCTACATCTATTTCCGGTATGATAACCCCGTCATACTCCCTAGGAAGTTCAATTGGAGCAGGTGCATATTCATCGGCTGCAATCACTCTATTTGAACCAGTGCTTTCTACTTTGTGTAAGCCAAGCCAAGAGGATGTATCACCATCAAGGAAAAGCATGTCATAGCTAATACCTTCATTTTGAAGCTCAATAAAATGATCAAGGAAGGACTCATGTGCCGTGCTATCGCAAAAAATATAAAGTAATTTAGCTTTCCTTACTTGGTCCTCGGATTTGATAAGTTCTTTTACTATTGTTTCAACCATAAGTTTGATATCCAAAACATCACCTTCCTTAGGTGCCTGAGAACAGATTGTTGTCTTTTGAAACCATCGTTACATAATCACCAGTAGTTATAAATCCAGCATTTGCTTCATCCATATCAATATGAAAATCAAGCGAAAAATTCGAGTTAACACGAATAATTACTTCATTAAAAGTAACCGAACGATCTTGGGAAGATTTTAATGAAATCCTGTCACCATCTGTTACTTGATATATTTTCGCATCGTCGAAAGACATATGGACATGACATTTTGCGATAATAACACCTTGAGTTAACGTAATTGTTCCTTTAGGACCTTCAATAACAATCCCAGGTGTATCGTTTAAATCTCCTGAAAGCTTAACCATAGGTCTTAACCCTAGATGAAAGGAGTCAGTTTTAGAAACCTCTACTTGCGTTACATCTCGAGAAGGGCCAAGAATTCGAACCCTCTTTATCGTGCCTTTACTTCCAATAAGATTCACTTGCTCAACGGCTGCGAACTGTCCTTTTTGAGATAGTTCTTTCATTGACGTTAGCACATACCCTTTACCAAATAGTATATTTATATCTTCTTGAGATAGATGTACATGTCGGTTGGAGACTCCCACTGGAATGGGAGGATAACCTCCTTGTCTGATCTGTTCTTCCTCTTTCTTCACATCCGCGACAACCTCATATGAGATACCCCTATCCTTTAGGAAGTCTTTTGCAGCAGGTGTTAGAATTGTGTTTTTGGCGATTGAATAAGGATTTGGGATGCCTTTAGCAAGCATCACTCTTAACTTTGATTCGGTAACAATCCCCATAGTCTCTCTTTGCTTATCCTTCAAGCTTAGGTAGGATAGATTCAATATCAGAATGCGGACGAGCAATAACATGAACGGAAATAAGCTCCCCTACTTTTTCTGCAGCTGCAGCACCGGCATCTGTTGCTGCTTTAACTGCTCCTACATCACCTCGAACCATAACAGTAACAAGACCGCCTCCGACGTGGACTTTGCCGACTAAACGAACGTTAGCAGCTTTCACCATTGCATCCGCAGCTTCAATTGATCCGACCAAACCTTTCGTTTCTAACATTCCTAATGCTGATAATTCTGCCATTTTCTTTTCCTCCTTAGAGTTCTAATTGACTATTGTTTTAGCTCTGACAATATACTTTTAACTATATTAAATACTTCATCACGATTAACCTGGGTTTGTACTTGTAAAAGATCTTCTTGCTTTTTCTGTGCCGTTTTTACTGGTGCTTCCATTTCTCGAACCCCAAAAGCAACTCTCTTAATATTTAACAGATGCATCGGACCAATATTATCCGTGGTAATGTTATTGCCAAATGTTCCGCAACCCAGTGTTAACGAGGGTTGAATACCTGTTGTTGCACCAATACCGCCAAAGGTTGTGCCAGAGTTGATAATGATTCTGGAAGCTGGCATTTCAAGGCCGAAAGCTTCAATAACCGATTCTTCCAAACAATGTATTCCGAGGGTGTGGCCTAAACCTCCCAGTTCTAGTAGTTTCCCACATAACTCACGTCCCTCAATCCAGTCAGTTGCAGTATAGAGAGCAAGAATCGGACAAAGCTTCTCAACAGAAAATGGATGATTTATCCCTATCTCCTGTTCTTCAGCAATTAGCAAGTCACAATCTATAGGAATAGTTATTCCCGCAATTTCTGCTATCACTTGTGGGGATTTTCCAACAATACCAGGATTCATTCCTGAACCCGCCATAATTATTGCAGCAACCTTAGTCTTTTCATCGTCATTCAAAAAGTAAGCCCCTTGCCGTTCTAATTCTTGTTTCAATGCTTTTTTAATTTGGAGATCGACGACAATTGCTTGTTCAGAGGCACATATGGTTCCATAATCAAAGGTTTTACTTTGAATTATTTGCTTTACTGATTGACCAAGATCTGCACTAGTGTGGAAATAAACTGGAACATTTCCTGGACCAACGCCATATGCAGGTTTACCAGAGCTGTACGCTGACTTAACCATTGCGGTTCCGCCAGTTGCTAGAATCAGATCAGTATCTGTATGAGCCATCAACTCCTTAGTGGCTGACATCGAAAGCTTTGTTAAACATTGGATAACATCCTCAGGAGCCCCCATCTTTTTCACCGCTGCTCTAAGAATAGTGACTGCCTCCAATGTACACTTTTGGGCAGATGGATGCGGACTGAAAACAATAGCATTGCGTGACTTCAAAGCTATTAACGATTTGAAGATAACTGTTGAAGTGGGATTCGTCGATGGTACAATACCAGCAATCACACCAACCGGTTGAGCTACTTCCCATACCTTTTTCACTTCATCTTTATTGATAATCCCTACTGTTTTGAGATTTTTTATTCCTTCATACACCTGAACGCTCGCAAATAAGTTCTTCGCTGTTTTATCAACGACATTCCCAAATCCAGTTTCCTTGACTGCGATAGTCGCTAGGGTTTCAGAATGTTCTGTAGCAGCTTCGGATAACCCCAGGACTATTTCATCAATTTGAATTTGGGACATTTTTCCCAAAAAGGCTTGAGCTTCTTTAGCCTGCTGGAGTGCATTACGAACTTCTTGAATAGCTTGGAGATCGTCATCAAGCTTCACATGCTTCAACTCCTTTTTACGTTTGTTTCATCGAGCATTCTTAATAATGTCGCTTTTTTCGCCTTATTGATTTCGCTTGATGAAAGCGGGAACCCAGTTAACCCTTTAACATAACTACGCAGCTCGGAAACTAACATACTAGCAGGCTCTTTCTGATTGTCTACAAGCTTGTCAGATTTGTTAGAAGTGCGTTCTAATTTGTTAATCAGTTTTGCTACATCCTGCTGAGGTCTTGGGATAACATGAGAAGATAGTAATTGTCCCATTGTTCTTGCTTGCTCGGCTCCTGCATCTACTGCGGCTTTGACCGATGCTACATCACCTGTTAAGTAGACAGTGACGATACCAGCATCTGCTTTTTGATAATTAATAATCTTAACATTTGCGGCTTTTGTGGCTGCATCGGCGGCAGCAATTAAAGCAGGGAACCCCAATGTTTCAATCATTCCAAGCGCTTCTTTTGACATAATTCATCCACCCTTTACTAATAGGTTTGAGGTTGGACGGAAACAGCACGAACTGTTTCCGCAAATGCTTCTGCAGCTGCCATACATGCTGATTGCGATCCCGTCAGTAATCCTCCAGCAAAATTAGTTTCTGTCGGCGGTCCATAAAAAAGCTTTAACGACACATCCGCCGCTTTTAATGCAGCATCCAAACCACACAATGCCTCGATTGGAGGGGCTATTAAATAAGCAAGTGGATCTCCTTCTCGAATAGAAGCCATTTGTGATAGATAAGTTCCTGTTCTTGAAATAACGTGTGCATAATATGTATGGCTTCCTTCCTCATCTAAAGCGTAAAAGCACGCCCCTTCTTTCATGACAGATAGCGCAGCGTCAAGACCACTCCTAACTTCCTCAGGAGACTCGCCTCCAAGAATACCGATAAATTCCCCAGATAATGGTCCTGAAGCGTGAGATGACCCGGCATAAAAGGATTTTGCATACACTACTTCAACCGCAGCTCTCTTCGTTGCTTCATCGACTGCCGTATAACCAACATCGTCAATTGTTGAAGTAATTAAGCCTAAACTTCTTATGTGGGGGGATAAATTTAGATGGGAAACAAGTCCTTGATCGACCATTGGAATAATACGGATAGATAACGGAACAGCCCTAATCGGTGTTTCTCTCACAACTTGTTCCTCCATTCTCTTGCTTATTTATAAGGATGAGGTTGTATCTATTTCTGAATCTTTATTTTTTTCACGCCTCTTTTTCTTCTTCAATGTTGAAGATGCAATGAAATCTGTTTTAACACTGATAATATAGTTAATAAGAGATAATTCCTCTAGAACATCTTGAAAACTACTTGATTTTTTAAACTTAACTGTTAATCTTAATTGGATATAATCCGATACCAATTCATCTGAAGTCTTCAATTCTAGGTTATCAATATCTATTTTTTTAACTTCTACACCAGTACTAGCAAGCTTATTTAAAATACCACTTAAATGACCAGGACCCTCTACCATTTTCAACAATAATTCTTGAGGAGTCTTCCTTCTAGTCAGTAGTTTCTCCATCTTGCTAAGAGCAAATAAAGAGATAAGTACAAGTGCGGTAGAGAGGATAGCAGCAAAGTAAAATCCTGCACCTACAGCAAGTCCAATAGCTGCACTTACCCATAACGATGCAGCGGTAGTAAGTCCCGAGACAATTTTCCCTGTCCTAAGAATCGTACCGGCCCCAAGAAATCCGATACCGCTAATAACCTGTGCCGCCAGTCGAGCTGGATCCATTCTTACATTGGGCTCATTTGCAAATTGTGAAAAACCATAAATAGACAAAAGAACAATTAATGCTGATCCTAAACAAACAAGAATGTGAGTACGAAATCCTGCGTGATGGGATCCAAGTTCCCTCTCTAAACCAATTGCACCGCCGAGAACAAGAGCTATCACTAGGCGTATGCTTATTTCAACTTCAGTGATTTGCCAAACTTCAGGATTAAAAATCATTAAAGTCAACACTTATATGTCTACCGAGTAACGCTTTTTATTTTTAAAATAAACAATTTCTTTGTAACCTACCTGAACGGCTTGCTCGACGGCATCCTCAATCATCGTTCCAAGATCATCTGGAAAGTGGGAATCTGAGCTCGTGGTAATTGGTACCCCATTCTTGTGAAGCGTCTCGAGAAACAACGGGCTAGGGCACATTTCTTTAACAGGATAGCGATAAGCTAAACCCATGTTGATTTCAGTGGCTACATCTGCATCTTTTAGCGCTTTGGCAACTCTGTTATATAAAGGTATAAGCAGTTCTTCATCCGGCCGATAATTAAATACTTTTATGTTGTCTAGATGTGCAATAATTTGAAATAAACCACTACGGGCCGCTCCAATCACATGGTCAAAAAATTGCGTGTAAAGGTCGAGAAGCTCTAGTTCTTCAAAACGATGTTGCAGTTCAGGGTTATCAAATCCCCAACCATCAATAAAGTGTACAGATCCAATAACAAAATCAAACTCGTACGGAGCAAGCAATTCCTCCAATTCACTTTCACAACCCGGGAAAAAATCTGCTTCAACACCAAGCGATATAGGTGTACCTTTTTTCTGAAAGCGACGAACTAGCTCAAAATAGCCTTCGATGGATTCTGTACAAACTCTATCTAACCAGTATCGTTGCATTGTTCCTGTCTGTGAACTATCTAATACCATGTATCTTTCATAATAAGAGCGAAATTCCGTGAATCGATATAAATGATCAACGATTCCAAAATGTCCTATCCCTTGTTCTTCTCCTAATCGAATATACTGATCCAACCACTCATCCGAATAGCTCCCCTTTTGAACTCGGTGATTTAATGCCCCAAGAAGATCGCGCATCCAGTCTAGGGAATGAATCTCTAAATGATTTTTCATGTTTGGATCCGCGTTTACTATTGCTTGGGTAGTTCGCATTAACCATCGAATCGAATATGGACCTTCTTCTAGATGAAAATGGTGGTCGATCTTCATTCCGATTCCTCCTCGTCTGCAATATGGAGATGGATATCTTTCTCCGATATATATTGTCTCCATTCCTCGGAACAACCACTGTCGGTGATGATTGTATATACCTCGTGCAGTGGACAAATGTTAGCAAACATTGTTTTACCAAATTTCGTATGATCTACTAGGAGAAAAACCTCGTCAGCCCGCTCCATCATTTTCCTTGAAATATAAGCTTCAGCTAAATCATAATCCGTTACACCATCAACTAATGAAACACCGCCAGCTGAAATAAATACTTTGTTCACATTAAGCTGAGATAGTACCAACTCGGCTAACGGACCGGTTGCAGATTTTTGTTCAATGTTTACCTCGCCACCAATAAAAATGATTCGACCTTTAAACATTTCCATAGCGAGTAAAACGGTTGGTGTCGAATGAGTAACAAGTTTTATGTTTTCATACTGATTCAAATGGCGAATAATCTCAATTGTAGTTGTTCCATTACCAATCATAATGGTATCTCCATCATTAATTAAGGATGCGGCATACTTGCCAATAGCCGCTTTCTCCACCGCATTTAGATGTGTTTTCATCTCAAAGGGAGGTTCAAATGAATCAGATTTCGCACTAACTGCACCGCCATAAACCTTTTTAAGCTTTCCTTCTTGTTCTAATCTTTCTAAATCACGCCGAATTGTTTCTGTTGATACATTTAGTTCTTTTGCCATTACTAAAGCTTTCACAGAATCTTCTCTGTAAAGCTTCTCCAATATCTTCTTTTTTCTATCCTCGTAAGATAAAGACATGATTAACCTCCTTAAGAGGGGATTCTCAATCCTTTACACTCTTCAATAGGAATGGCAATCTGGACAGTCATACCATTCTTAATCCAATGTATTTTAGATTCATTTAAAGCGTCTACGGTGATGCCAATCCCCTTAACATCCATATCGAATCTCATCACATTACCAAGCACAGTTGACATGACCACTTCCGCCTCACAGATGATATTTATCGTTTCATCCATATTGTGCCCTTCTTTAGCTAATGGAAAAATAGAAATGGCTTCTGGTCGGATAGCAAATAGTTCATTTTCACTTACTAACCGAGCGCCAGTTGTTTCTAATTCTGACTTTTTCAGCACATTGTAATTGCCGATAAATCGTGCAACGAATTCCGTTTCTGGAGAAGTATAAATACTCCTTGGACCGCCTTCTTGTTCAATATCCCCATGGTTCATGACAAAAATTCGATCGGAAATCGTTAAGGCTTCCTCTTGGTCATGAGTAACAAAAATAGTCGTCATATTTAACTTGCGCTGTATTAGACGTATTTCGTTTCTTAACGTTCTTCTGATTTGGGCATCTAATGCACTTAGTGGTTCATCCAACAAAAGGATTTTGGGCTTCTTAATCAAAGCACGGGCAAGAGCAACTCTCTGCTGCTGCCCTCCTGATAATTGGCCAGGGTACATATTTTCCTTTCCTTTTAAATCAATTAACTCAACCATCTCTTCAACCTTAACCGTATATTGTTCCTTATCCATTTTCTCCATTTTTAGACCAAACGCTATATTCTGGAACACGTTTAGGTTTGGAAACAAAGCATAGGACTGAAACACCATCCCCACTTCTCTATCCTTAGATGGCAAATGAGTAATTTTTTTGTCACCTACATATATATCACCCGAGCTCAAATCATTTAGTCCAGCAATCGCCCTTAACAATGTACTCTTCCCACAGCCTGAAGGACCCAGCAGTGTGATAAATTCACCTTCTTCGATGGAAAGGGAGATATTGTTTAATACCTTGGTAGAACCGAAATATTTTGATACACCTTCAATTTTTACGTAACTCATTATTCTCCCCCCTTTGCTATAGTTGAAGCAACATATTCTTTAGGCTTCCACCTGCCGAGTTTAATAATAAATCCTGAAATTATGAAAATAAGTATGAAGTAAGTTATTACGACAGCACTTGCTGTCTGACCACCTGTTCTCATTTTGTTGAACAGGTAAATTTGAATCGTTTCAAAGCTACCTCCGACTAGCAAATTCGCATAAACGAATTCACCGAAGATTAACGAGAATGATAGTAAACTAGATATTAAAATACCCGGTAAGATGTTAGGAAGAATCACTTGAACAAACGCGGTAATTTTCCCTGCTCCAAGAATCTCCGCTGCCTCCATAAGGTCCTTAGCATGGATTGTCCTTAAGCTGTTTCGTATACTTTGGTAGCTAAAGGGAAGAATCAAAATAAAATATGCACCCACCAAGATCCATATTGTTCCTGAAATAGCAATTGGACCACTAGAGTAAATCTTTATTAGACCAATAGCTGTTACAACTGGAGGAAATGCAAATGGAAGTAATACTGCTATTTGTAGTAACTTCTCCCATTTCGGTAAGTAGACCGCTATTACGAAAATAGCTGGCACCATAATCATCAGTGAAATAATGACCGTAATAGCACTAACTAAAACTGATCTACCCATCGCACTTATAAATCGCACATCTGTAAAAATTTCAACGTACCATTGAAGCGTGTAATGGTGCGGAACAAGTTCCGACTGCCATTCCTTAGCTAATGATAGTAATAATGTTGCCATTACTGGAAGAAATAAATAGATTAGTAGTAATGCAATGACAGCTTGGTGCCAAAAGAGGCCTTTTGTTTTCTTGGTTGTGTCATGGCTCATGTCCCTCTCCTCCTTGACCACCTTAGCATCAGTTCATTAACTACCAAGGAGAATATCATAATGATTGCAAGAATAACTGCTAATGCACTGCCAAGTTGAAAGTTCGGGAAAATATCTCCAGACACAAGTGCAGCTATTCGAATCGTTAAAAGATTAAAGCTAATCCCTGTCAGTGCATAAGCTGTTGCATAAGCGCCTAATGCGTTAGCAATTAACAGACTAAACGTTCCGAGAAGTCCCGGAAGAAGCACAGGAATACCGATGTAGCGCCAAAATTTCCAAGTAGATGCACCAAGTAGTGAAGCAGCTTCCTTCCATTCTGTACGAATACCATAAAAAATCGGATAAACTAATAAAATAGCTAGTGGAGTCTGGTAGTATATGTAAAGCTGTGTAACACCTGTCTGGGAATAGAGGTCAAATGAACCTGCTGCTTCAACGCCCATCCTCTCTAGGAGTAGGAGCAAAGCGCCGTTATTACCCATTAGGATCATATAAGCAAATGCCAACGGAACGCCAGCAAAGTTGGTCATCATATTGGAGACCATCAATAGTTGATCCCTAATACCGGTTGTGAATCTTGTAATTGAATAGGCCACAAATAACGCAATGATCATAGCTGCTACACTGGAATTAATAGAAATAACAATACTGTTTTTCATTGCTTCCAGATACAAACTAGTTGTGAGGCCCTTATAGTATTGGTCTAGGGTAAACCCTAGACCATCACTATTTTGAAAGCTCATTACAACCATTTGAAAGACAGGTATAATTTCAAAGGCGAAGACCCAAATCAAAAGCGGAACCAACGCCATTAACATTATTTTACTTTTGCTTGAACCTGTTCTAGCCATAACTGTGGAAGCTCCTTTATCGTGTTTTCCCATGCTTCAAAATCGTTAACTGGCATCGCCTTAGCATACTCGTCATTATCGATTAACAAGGAAGCTACATCGTCAGGTAATTCAACATTAGTACGAATTGGTCGGGCATAACCCTTTGCCAAGTTGATCTGTCCTTCATCACTAAAAATGTAAGCTCTTGCTAACTTTGCTGCATTAGGGTTCGAAGCATTTGAATTAATAACAGATGCATATCCACTAATAACACTGCCATCTACTGGAATGTGGACGTCAAATTTTTCAGCATCAAGTTCATCTCTGTAGCCAAGTGCATTGAAATCCCATAGCAAAGCAACTTCAACTTCACCCTTTTGAATATTTGGTACTAACACATCAACCTTTGACACTCGGTCTTGCTCTGCAAGTTCTGCAAAGAAATCTAGTCCTGGTTGAAGATTTGTTTCGTCACCACCATATGCAAATGATGCTGCCAATACCCCGTATTGTGCTTGTGATGCTTTAGTAACGTCACCAACGGATATTTTGTAATCGCCATTTTTCACGTCTTCCCAAGATTTCGGGCAAGTATCAACTAATGTATTATTACAAAGGAATGCGATGGAACCAGTGTATCCAACCATCCAATCACCGTCATCGTCCTTAGCCCAATCCGGAACGTCATCCCAGTATTCGGTCTTATATTTCGCTGTCAATCCCTTTTCCTCAGCAATCGGACCAAAGGATATACCAACATCACCGATATCTGGAGCATTATTTTTTTCGTTCTCAAATTTGGCAAGTTCTTCTGCACTACTCATATCAGTATCTGTATGTTCTATGTCGTATTTAGACTTAAGATCAGCCCATGTATCCTTCCAGTTCGCCCAGTTATCAGGCATACCAACACTTATAACTTCTCCTTCTTCTTGAGCCAACGGTAGAAGTTCTTCTAAAGTAGGATTTTCACCTAAATCTCCTCCATCATCACTATCCCCTTGGGCACTATCAGAACTACAAGCAGCTAAAGTAAAGATAAGAATTAACAGTAAACCAAAAAATAAAGTTTTCCCCATTTTCCTTGTAACAATTGACATTGTTCTTCCTCCTCTAATTCTTATTCACTATTTATTCCAACTGGTTATTTTTTACAAACCCCGGCAGTGGAATCTGATTCATTGCTTCTGTGGGGTGTAACCCGAGAAGTCTGCATACTAGAGGAGCTATGCCTATTTGCGGGAAAATACCTTCCTTATTACTCGGCGTTCTGAAACTTTCTCCAATTGCGAACAGCGCCACATCTCTTTCACCACTCCCAGTTCCTCCGTGGTGTCCATCCTCATTCATGCCATGGTCGGATGTTATCAAAATTTCATAGCCTTCAGCCATCCAAGTTGGTAGCAATTGTGCTAACAGGCTATCTGCAGCATTTGCTTGACCTCGATATTCCTTTGAATTGGATGTGTACTTATGACCTACATCATCAATATTCATGGAATGAATATACAAAAAATCGGGGTCATACGTTTTTCTCAAATGCTCGGCGTCAGCAAAAACATGGGAGTCTGGATATGTATCCTCAAAATAAAATGCTCCATGTTGGATCGGTTTCTCTACATCATGCTGTAATCGATCCTTAAACACATTAAAAGGAGCACTATTGTAAAGCTCACTCACCCAATAGTAAGCTGCTGCCGCAGTGGTAAGTCCCTCCTTTCTACAAAGATGAAAGATACTTGTTTGATTGGATAATCTAACTATTTTATTTGCTGTAATCCCATTTATCGAACTAGGTGTTCCAGTTAATAGAACTTCATATAATGGTCGAGATAAGCTTGGGAGTTCCGATTTCACTTTATATAAAGCACTTTTCGAATGTTCAACGAGATGATTCAAATATCCCATTTCTGAAATGGCTACATCATATCTCAATCCGTCGAGTACAACCATGATGGTTTTACCCAAAAACAACACCTCTCTTGTTTACTTTTTGTGGTTTGTTGTGTTTTCTTGTTGGTTACTTAATATTAAGTGCTTGGATATTGGAAGTCAATATATTTTTCTAAATATTCTAAATTTAAGAGTCAAGAGCAGAGGGACGGTTCTTGTGCTTTATTTTTGACTTGTTCTGTGTAGGGCATGAATTTGTGAAACTGCAAGTCTGTATAGATATAAATACTCATTTTTTTTGGACATTTAAAACAAAAAGAAGCAAGGGAATTGTCCCTCACTTCAAAAATTTACTCTATTGCTTTAAGCCTGATTTCAGCTAATACCTGTTGACCAAGTAGGCAGGTAGGCTTTTACGCTCCCTACTATTGATAATTTTTGCGATCTGGAATAGATGGTAATATAGCGAATCGAATCAAAAAGAAGCAAAAGAACCGTCCCTAAATTTTCGGCAAAAATACCTTCAAACAAAAAGGTAAGACCAACACAATCAGCAACATTCGTATCATTTGTAATGAACCCACAATCGAAGGATCTCCACCAACGCTTTCTGCGGTTAAAGCCATTTCTATAAGACCGCCTGGTGCAAGGCTTAGTATTGCAGTTACAAGATCGATAGGCGTAATCAGACTAAATAAATAACCTAAGCCAAAAGATATTGCTATCAGAATTACAGTTAAGCCAAAATAATAACCACAATATTTTCCAGCTTTACGTAGATCTTTTATGGAAACGGAAAATCCCAAATAAATGCCTATCGTTAGCTGCGCAAAAATATAGAAGAAATCCGGTAAGTGATATAGCGGATAGTTAGTTATTTGAAAGATCGCGACGATAACCATTGGAATGATAACAAGTGCAGCTGGTATCCTTTCTTGGAGAAGTAAAGCAAGTCCGTAAACAGCAACTAAAATAATGATGGTCCATAACGGCCCTTGTGAAGCATCGAGACCATTCAATAACTCCACATTTTCACTTCCTGAAGTTGGAGTGAATAATTGAGTCGCTAAAAGTGGAATCACAAATAACACCGTCATCAAACGTATGGTGTGGAAAATCGTAACTAGAGCTGTATTAGCTTTGAAAGAGCCACTTAAGGCAATAATGGCAGACAAACCACCTGGTACACTTCCTAGCAGACTAGTTGGTACGTCAATTGGTATCCATTTTGTCAGTAAATAAGCATTAACTAGACTAATGGTTATCAAGAATATTGTCAGTAAGCTATACGGCAATAAGTAAGGTAAAACGAGGTCTATTGTTGCCGCAGTGAAAGTGCCACCAATCTGAATACCTGTGATAGTGAAAGAAAAATTGCGAAGTGCTGTCGAGGATTCCCCCTTAAAAGGAAGAAAAGTCTTGCACATGAATATTGCTAATAACGGTCCTAATATCCAAGGTATGGGGATATGAAGCCACAAACATAGTAGACCACCGGCAAACCCAACAGCATATGTAGTACCAAAACTCTTAATATGATTAAGCTGCATCGAAGTCGCCTTCTCTCATGATATTACTAACTTACTACTAATAATATCAGAGTAAAAAATAGTATTCCACTTGGGTCTAGTAAATGAGTTAATGGACGGTTCTTTTGCTTCTTTTGGAAGCGCAAGAACCGTCCCTGAATCACACCTAAAACGTAATTTATATACCTAGGTATAGTTGTTAGAGCTTTTCTTTAACTCTACTATTAGAGATGAGTGGTGGAATCTCTATAAATAGGAATAAGGAGAGTGATTATTTAATGAGGAGAATAGTTAATTTGGCAATTGTTTTACTATTAGTTGCTGTAAGCCTTATATCACCAATGAGTATTGGTGCGGCTACCAGTCTAGTGCCAGACGATGCTTTGAGAACGGCGATAAATGAGGAATTGGGAGTCGCAGATCCTGCAACACATGAACCGACAGAAGCTGAATTAGAATCGTTGACTGAGCTTGACGAAGCTGATTATAAAGGAATCACGAATTTACAAGGTCTGGAACACGCTACTAATTTAACACTTTTAGATTTAAATCTTAATAATGTAACTGACCTTTCACCATTGTCTGGGCTCAGTAATTTAGAATCATTATCCCTAAGGAACAATGACATCAGTACTTTGGCACCGGTTAAAAACTTGAGTAATTTAACATTTTTAAATGTCTCAGGAAACCTTTCTTTAGACAAAACTGAACTAAGTGATTTTACACAACTGAAAAGTTTATACCTATATAGTTCAGGTATAACAGATATATCATTTCTTGAAAATTTAACTAATCTAAGAAATTTGTATTTAGACAATAATTCTATAAGTGATATAACACCAATCAAGGATTTACCTAATTTGGATCTATTAAATTTAAAAGCTAATTCGATAATTAATTTGTCAAATGCAACAAACCTTATCGATGGGCTAACAGCATTCAATGTAGATAATCAATCTATCGAACTGGCAGCAACTGTTTTGAACCCAGGTGACACATCAACAACCACTCAGAATATAGTAAAGGATTATAATGGAAATGTTATAGATAGTATCACACCAAGTGACGGAGGAACTTACACATCCCCTAATGTTGAGTGGACTGGGTTAACAGGTACGGAAACAATGAGATCTTACACCTTCACACAATCGCTCACGAATACAGCAGGTGAAACATTCGAATTTTCAGGGGTCGTAGAACAGCCATTAAACTGGGGAACTAGTCTAGTACCTGATGATGCACTCAGGGCAGCAATCAAAGCCGAACTTGGCAAAAGTGTAGCCCATGTACTGACAGAATCCGACTTGGAATCTCTTACCGGCGAGTTTAAGGCTAGTGCTAAGGGGATTTACAGCATAGAAGGAATGCAATACGCTAAAAATTTAGATAAACTAAATTTATCACTAAATCAATTTAGCGATATAACACCACTAAGTTCATTAACTAGATTAACATCGATAAATCTATTATCTAATAATATTACAGATATTGAACCTCTAAAAAATCTATATAATCTTGCATCATTACAGCTAGCTGTAAACAACATCACTGATATAAGCCACTTAGACAATTTAACTAGCTTGGAGGAACTTTATTTACATGGTAATAGTAATCTCAATCTTTCACCATTAAGTAATGGATTCTCTAATTTAAAAGCCTTGAATATAAGTTCAACAAACAATAGTGATATTTCTGTCTTAAGCAATCTATCAAGTTTAGAGTACCTTGTAGCAGATGATAATAAAATTAGTGATCTATCACCAATAGAAAATCTACCCCTTGAAAGATTACATGTAAAAGAAAATGCAATCACTGACTTATCTCAAATAAAGGATTTGTTTAGTCAATTGTCCTTCTTCTATGGAAGTAATCAAAATATTGTATTGTCCGAGAAAAATATAGCGGAAACTACTACATCTATGTATATCAATAACTTCATAAAAGATATTAACGAAGATATTGTCGATAACATAACCCCTAGTCACTCAGGTGTATACAACTCTCCACGAGTTGCGTGGGTTGGCTTGAATAGTAATAGTGATACATCAAGAAGTTATGACTTTTCAAACGATTTAAGCGCAAGTGATACTCATGGTAATATAGAGTATTCTGGCACAGTAACCCAACCGATAAACTGGCTGTTCAATGAATCTCCTGTAATCACAGCAAGCGATAGAACCATATCAGTAGGGGATGATTTTGATCCGTTGGAAGGTGTTACTGCTACTGACGCTGAAGACGGAAATTTGGTTAATATTCAGGTGACTAGTAATAATGTCGATACCAATACTCCAGGTCAATACCAAGTTTCATACCGAGTCGTAGATAGTCAGGGCGGAGTAGATAGCTTAACTATTATAGTGACAGTTGAAGGCGATGGAGAACCGGATCCTGAACCAAATGAAGCTCCAGTCATTAATGCAAATGATGTGACGATTACTGTTGGAGACGACTACGATCCGTTAGCTAACGTTACTGCAACAGATACTGAAGATGGTGATCTAACTGACGCTATTACAGTTACCAAAAATGAAGTCGACACCAGTGCTGCTGGTGACTATGAAGTAAGTTACGAGGTTATGGATAGCAGTGAAAAAGTTGTGAATGCAACAATTACAGTCACTGTTGAAGCAGTACCTGAGCCTGAGCCAAACGAAGCTCCAACCATTGATGCAGATGATCTGACAATCACTGTTGGAGACGACTACGAACCATTAGCTGACGTTACAGCAACAGATACTGAAGATGGTGATTTAACTGATGCTGTTGTAGTTACTAAAAATGAAGTCAATACTAGTGTTGCTGGTGACTATGAAGTAAGTTATGAGGTCGTCGATAGCGGTGATAAATCTGCAGAAACGACAATTACAGTCACTGTTGAAGCAGCACCATCCCGCGATACTGACGAAGATACCCTACCACAAACAGGAGAAGCAACCTTGTACCTATCGATCATCGGAGGAATAATACTGATATTGATTGGATTTGTTACAATACGAAGAATGAATTAAGGAATGAATTAAGGGACGGTTCTTCCGATTCCAAAAAAGAATGCTGTCCCAAACTTGGGGCAGCATTCTTACTGGGGACGGTTCTTTTGCGTCATTCCTGCTTAAGAAATTTCAGGAATTTTAGGGACGGTTCTTTCGTTTCCTCCCTACTTTATTACAAGCCAACATATGCAACTAAGTTTCTTAAATTATCTTGTAAAGGTTCTACTATAGTAAGAAAAGGTCGCTCGTTGAAATAAAGCAAACCGACAAGCAGTGGAACTAGAATGATACTGGGTAAAACGAATTGCTTAATTGGCAATTGATTTTTTAACATAACCCAAAGGGTCAACGGTATTGCCAGGCCCAATGTTATCCCAAACATATTGGCAACTGCATCTAAAAACTCAGCACTTCGATTTGGCACCATATATTGTCGATACTCTTCAACAATACCAACAGTCACCAGAGCAATCCACATCGACTTTATTCTACGGTTGATATGTTGTTCGCCCGAGATAAGAATAATTAGGAATCCTAAAATAATTGATATAACTCCATAACTTAAAAAATGAATCTGCTTATCCAATCCAAAAATAATTTGATAGTCTAACAACATCTCCATCACCCTTTCACCTAATAGCTTAGCCATAACTATGGCGCAATAGACATAGTTAGATAGCTTATCAAAATACCATTTTCTACCTGCCAGTTTTCTATCAAGAATGATTGGAGAAATCTATAAATTTATAGTAGATACAAGAGAACCGTCCCTGTTTCGACACTTTTCCCATAATTTGTGATATATTTACAGGGATACATAAAATAAACTAAATGGTGATTATATGAAAAAGTTTTTTATTGTAATGCTATCTTTTCTCGTTCTTATATCTATTATCGTTGCAGGTAATATTCATTGGAATAACAAGATTGCAGAGGCTGGCAAAAATGCAACACCTGAAAATCAACAGGCGGACACTATCGAAGAAAACGAAGATGAATCTTCTTCAACTATTAAGGAAATAACTGCCACTGACAATGCTTGGTTGTACACTCATGGCAATTGGGATGTTGTCGAAGTCGATGGTTGGGGAAAAGTAATGCAAGGTACCTTTAGTAGTACGGGTAATCCCGCATATGACAGAAGAGCAAAAATTTCTACAGACAGTAGTTTTGTTACGCTTAAACAACGAAAAACTGGTGGGACAGTTTCCGTGTTTGTTGATGGAGAACTTGTAGTGACAAATGAACTAGCTAGTGATGGACTGGAAAAAGAGATAGAAATATACACCGGTAGCACTGGCTGGCATGAGATTGAATTAGCATTCTCTGACGTCCCTGAGGTTTCTGGTATCTATATAAGTAAAGATGCTGAAGTCAGACAACCGGAAACAAATGAGGAAAAACTAGTTGTAATTGGCCACAACTATGTACAAGCCGAGACAAATGAAGAGTTTCACTTTACTAATCTTATAGAAAATGAACTAGGAATTGAAACGGTTAATCAGGGTATTAGTGGTACAGATTTAAATGTTAACTACCCAGAAGACCAAGAAAATAGTGGGATTAATAGAGTGGAAGATGATGTGATAGCAGAAGATCCTACAGGGGTACTTGTGGTATATGGAGCAAATGCTTTAGGATATTCAGATGATGGTACGATGAATTATTCAGCATTCTATCAAGACTTTGTTCTGTTTTTACAAGAAATTAAAAACGGTTTGCCTGACGTTCCGGTTTATGTTAGCGGATTAATATCCACTCCTAACCTAAACAATCAGATTGTACAACGCTTAAACCAAAATATACTTGCTGCATCTTGGGAAATTGATAACTCTACTTTTATTGATTTGTCTGGATACTGGGACTCTAGTAATTATACTAATTATTACACAAATGACTATTCTAGCCTTACCGTTGAAGGTCACCAATTTTTAGCCGACCAGTACACCGAAGCAATGGAAACTGACAAATCAACTCAGACGCCTGAATAAGGCGTCTTTTTTCATGCAAGGGTCATGCAAGGAGACGGTTCTTTTGCCTCCGTCCAGCTTCCAAAACTAGCCTTTTGTTTAGGGTCTCCTGTAATCGATTTAGGAATTTTATCATTAAATACAAAGGTGGATCACAAGGTACCAAACCGACATTAAAAAAGACGCAAAAGAACCGTCCCCAAAAACACAAAAAATGAATCATTATACCCATTTAAGAGCAAATTTCTGAATCATCATGGAAATTCAATTAATTTTTTGGAGAAATAATGATTATTTTGTCGTTTTTTGTAATAAACGCATCTTTATACCTGCTTTTTCTGGTCTTTTGGGACTAGTGACAAAAGTTAGTAACTACTCACGAATTAATTATTTTACTGTATAATTACCTTCATAGGGCTTAAGGAGTGATGAAAAAATTCATATAGGACATAGGATTCGTATAAGAAGAAATTTAAGAGGAATATCCTCTAATGACTTGTCCCGTGGAATTATGTCCTTATCCAAATTAAGTAAGATTGAAAATGGGCACGGCACCCTCACTTCAGTACAACTGGGTTCCATAGCTAAAAGGTTAGAGTTTCCTTCAACTTTTTTAGTTAATTTAGAGATAGAAGATGATAATCTACTTTATCTCTTAAACCAATTATTTCAATACGCTGTCCTGGACAATGATAAAGCTCAGTCTATTGTTGAATTAATTGGTTCGAATTATTATGAGTATTTAATAAATCCTAAAATGGAATGTTACTTTCTGATTTTAAAAGCCACATTTTTATTAAAACGGAATCGTCTTGATGAAGCTGAACATATCGATAAAAATTATTTGCAACTCTATTTAAGTGGTGAACATATAGAAGAATTACCTGTGAACTTTCAAAGTGCCATATATTACTACTATGGAGTTTATCATTATAACCACTATAATTATGCTCATTGTCTGGAGAACTTTAACAAGTTAATAAGCATGGTTGAAAATATAACAATTAAAGCTGCAATTATCTATAACACTGGAATAATTTTTAAAAGATTGAACAGGCCACAAGAGGCGATTAGTAAAACAAAAGAGAGTATCACTTACTATGAAAGACTTAATTCTCCATATGATGTAGCCTTATCTCTCAACTTAATTGGCGATTTATACAGAGAAATTAATCTTCCAGATGAAGGAAAAAAAGAACTAAACAAAGCCCTAATAATCGCTGAGAAAAACGAATACTTAATTCTATCAGGATATATTTATCACAACTTGGGACTAATTGCTAGAATGGAGGCGAATTACGAAGAAGCAAATACATATTATCTTAAAGCAATAAAAGTAAAAGAGATAACAAATGATAGCGACCTTGTAATTACGTATTGTGAATTTATCGAATGTAAATTAATTGAGGGAAATTTAAATGATGCAACCAATTTTTTCCTCGAAGCAAATTCATTGGATATTGATGATAAGGATCATCATTATCTCATGTATGCTTATAACGAATATAATTTGAAAACCAATAACAGTTCAACGTATGTAAACAATTTAAAGCAATTAATTTCATATTTTGAAAAAGTAAACAACCCTGTCTATTCAGTTAAATGCTACACGAAATTAGGAAGGTACTATTTTCAGAATAGGAAGTATAAAAAAGCTTCAGAATATTTTTATAAAACTTTGGTAATGGAAGGTATAGGTGATTTACATGAAGAAGATTATTAATTTACTACTATTTACCCTGATTTTAACTGTTGGAGGTTTTGCGGGTACTACAAATGAGACAACTGGAGACGACCAACTTGCGAAGGAACCCCTATTAGTTGAGAATCCAGACACTGGAATTTCTGTCAACGCTAGCCGTGGCGAAGATGGCGGAATAAAGTAAATTCAATTCATGCAAGGGGACGGTTCTTTTGCTTCCGTCCAACTTCCAAAACTAGTCTTATTATTAGGTCTTTTGTAACTGATGCGGGAGTTCATTCCCACTACAGAGATAATTTAAACCATAACAAAAAAGTGGGGCTGTTAAAGTCCCCACTTTTTTTGTTGTGGTTTAACCCCTTATCTCCTTATTAGCAAGAAAAAACTCAATTAACATCAAAAAAGACACAAAAGAACCGTCCCTACGTACTTTCCAAAAATTACCTTGTCTTGTTTTGTCGAATTCATTGATTACTTGTAAATATCTTTTATAATTGTAATATAAAGTAAAATTTTACGACAAAGGCAAACTTATCGAAAGGTAAGGACGCAAAGCTAAGGCCTAATGCTCATTCAAGCTATGGCAGTCTGGTTACCGAAGAAAAATGAACAATAAATTGTTAGGTTCAATATTCTTTAGGAGGCGGACTAGCATGGGAGAATTTTTAAAACGAATCATTAAATGCCGAATAAGAGGGATTCATAAAATTGGAATGTATGACGGAGTGTGCGTTAGATGTAATCAGACGGTTCGCCGTTCATAATTTTATTTAAATTTAGTTAGATGAGGCTGTTACCAAGGTAACCGCCTCTTTCTTTTAGTTTAAAATCTGAGTTAAGGAAGACGGGATACCATCAAGTGCTTCCAAATCCAAAATAAGATGGTATAATAAGCACAAGCCTTCTCATGCCCTCTAGTTACAATGTTACATTGCTACTAATCCAAAAAGCGGGGAGAGTTTAATATGTCAGTGAAAAACAATGTTATTGATTTCAACGACTTTAAACGGAAAAGAAATGGATTAGAAAAACCGATTTTTGATGAACCGGCAAAAATTTCTCTCAGTAATCCGAGCAAGCCTAACACGTACGGAAAGTACACGGTAGTTTGTAATTTTGTTCGGTACGACCGTCAATTTTTGGCATTAGAGTGTGAGGACAAACCAGAAAAACAGTATCTTATAGTAGAAGGGATCTTGGAGAATGGCGCTTTAACAAAAGTAAACCCGATTAACGAAGCGGAGTACCCAGAAATAGAAGCACTATTCAAGAGTATTTTCTCGAAGATTAACAGTGGAACAGACTCAACTAAAAAGAACTATTTAAAGTTAGCTAGCAAAAGGCTATGAAATACAAAGTGAAGCAAGAGGACCCGCTTAGGTTCTCTTGCTTCTTTTATTTAAAGAAAAAAAGGTATCGCTAAAAGCCGACACGATGTTTCCTATTAGTTATTAAGACTATATCTATAATCGTATCCTAAATAGAAAATAAATTTTTTTCAGATTCCGGTTGAACCATAAAAGACACCCGAGAACCGTCTCCGTGATTCACCTTTTCAAAACCAGAGCATATAATTTTATTTCGTCCTTGGTCCTTTGCATAATACAGTCGTCTATCCGCTTCATCGATTACTTTTAGGATGTTGTGTTCAAACTCGTTCACTTCCACAACGCCTCCACTTATGGTAATCAAAATCTCTTCGTCTTTATAAGTAAAACAATAGGACTCTATCTTTTCGCGGACCTTTTCCAATATTTTAATAGCTTCTTGCTTCTCTATTCTTTTGAATATTAATAAAAATTCTTCTCCACCCCAGCGGGTAATTGATACTTCATCTGGAACATTACTAGTAATAATAGAGGCCATTTGTTTTAATACTTCATCCCCGCAAAGGTGGCCATATTTATCATTTACTGTTTTGAAATCATCTAAATCACAAAATGCGACAGTTATTGGGTACCCTTCTTCTTTTGCTAATTTAGTCTCTTCTAAAAGGATGGTTTCACCAGCATGTTTGTTAAAAACACCTGTAAGATGATCGGTTTGCGATCTTTTAATCGTCTGTTTTAATTGATTCTGATGCAATAACACACCGAAACCTAAAATACCATAACTAACAGCATATACACAGCCCTGATACCAGTCGGAAATATTGCTACTATCCATTAAACCTATATTAAGAAAAGTGAATAAAGAGGCTAGTAGGGCAACCAATAATGTACTTCGCTTTTTCAAGGTATTCGTGTGTAAAGCAACTAAAATTATCATCGGCAAGTAGCATAAAGGATAGAACGGGCTTTCTGTGTGACCTGATAAGGCTACCATAAAATAGGATATAGATAATTGTATTATTATTATCGTCATCATTGCAAAGTAATTTTTAAAATATTTTATTAATAGGGCTTGTAGAATCATGATAGATACGAATAGTAGTATTAGCCACCATGAACGTGAATTACCCCAAAAATAGATAACAACTAAGAGATAAAGGATACTTTGAACTAAAGAAAGAGCGCCCATTATATATTCCTCACTGGTTTTATTAACTTTAGCCATATTCATCCCACTCTCATTTTTTATCATTCAAAAATTATTCCGGCTATAAGTCCATAAAGCCTCTCTGTAACCCAGCTATAAAAGTTCATAAGAACCTGTTACGCGACTTTGTTATTGAGACTTTAGTACTAGTGCAACTTTAATGTTAGTAGTAATATTTTACCATTTATTGATAAATAATACAAACGCAACCTATCGGAGTGAACTAGTAAATAAGAGACCTTGATGGCATGAAAAAATTGAATATAAAGAAAAGCAAGAGGACCTCGGCAGGTTCTCTTACTTTTTATCTGAAATATACACGATAGTTTAAAAAGAAACACCTAACCTCACCTCGATTAACATGCAGGAGAAAGACGCAAAAGAACCGTCCCTATGATAAAAATTTAGCGCAATCCTCTGCTGTTAGGGGTTTGCTGAAGTAGTATCCTTGGACGTAGTCACATTCTTCTTTGAGAAGGATGTTTATTTGTTCTTTGGTTTCTACGCCTTCTGCTGTTACGGTTAATTCTAATGAGTGAGCCATGGCGATGATAGCTCTAACTATGGCGGCATCATCTTTATCCATATCCATATCTCGAATAAAGGATTGGTCAATTTTAATATCAGAAATTGGTAATTGCTTTAAGATTGCTAAAGATGAATAGCCTATCCCAAAGTCATCAATGGCGATGTCGATACCAAGCTCACTTAGTTCAATTAGCATACTCATGCTATTCTCTACGTTCAAAATCGCGGTGCTTTCCGTAATTTCCAAACATAGATTGGCAGGTGGCAATTGAGTCTCTTCTAAAATCGATTTGACTATCTCTACAAAATCTTTTTGTTGTAGCTGTTTTGCTGAAATATTAACAGAAACAGTTGTACATCTAAATCCCTGATCCAGCCAGCTTTTGTTTTGTCGGCATGCTTCTTTCAGCACCCAATATCCAATCGGTACGATCAGCCCGGTTTCCTCCGCAAGTGGAATAAATTCTAATGGAGATACAAGACCTCGGTCAGGTGACTTCCAACGTACTAATGCTTCAAATCCAATAATCTGATTCTTCTCTAGATTAAATTGTGGCTGATAATTCAAGACGAATTCACCATGTTCCAACGCTTTACGCAGCTGATTCTCCATCGTAAAGCGTTCGACGGTTAGTGAATTTAACTCTGATGAATATATTTCCATTTGGTTTTTACCGTTTTCTTTGGCTCTGTACATAGCCATGTCTGCACAACGAGTTAATTCATCAAAATCTTCACCATTATCCGGATAGACACTAATTCCGATACTAGCTGATGTAAATACTTCATGGTTTTCGATATTAAAAGGTTCCTCGAACTTTTGAATTATTCGGTTAGCAACAAGATGCAACTCGTCAATATCATGAATGTGAGATAATATCACGATAAATTCATCACCGCCCAATCTAGCCACTGTGGAATCGTCATAAATTCCTCTTGAAATTGTGTCGGAGGAACGTATCGTATTCTCTAAGACCTGGGCAACCTTTTGAATAAGTTTATCTCCTGCTTGATGACCGAGTGTATCGTTAATGACTTTAAAGCGGTCCAAGTCAATCAATAAAATTCCTAGCTTATACTGGTAACGACTCGCTTGCTCCATATATAACCTCAAACGATCACGGCCAAGTTCACGGTTGGGAAGTCCGGTTAATCCATCATGAAAAGCGAGGTGCTTGATTTGTTCTTCGGCCAATTTTTTCTCAGAGATGTTAGTAATCGAGCCAATTATCCTTATAGGTTGTCCGTTCTGATTACGGATAGAGTCTCCAGTCACATAAACCCATAGTACTTCTTCATTCTTACCCTTAATACGGAATTCAATTTTTAAATAATCTCCTTTTTCCGTGTGCATCTTAAAGCAGTTTTTTACTCGATAGAAGTCTTTAGGATGAATTAGTGTCATGAAGGATTCATAATAAATTGGTAATTCTTCACCTATTAAACTAAATATATCATTGCTCCGAACATTCCATTGAATTTGGTTCGTAGTGATATCCCAATCCCATATCCCGTCGTTTGTTGTTGTAGATACTATTTCTAATTGCTCAGCAATCAACCGTATTTGTTGAAATAATTCATCACGCTCGAGCGCTGAAGCGGAAATGGTGAAGCTTACCTGGGTTATATCTGCCGAAGAAATTAATACTAGTTCATCCACTGGTCCTACAATAGCTACAAAACCCCAGTCTCCCCTCTCGTTTTTGACTGACTGAACACGAATAAATTCATTATCTCTAATCTGGGGAAGATATTCTATTGGCGGAAATTGTTCAATCGGGACTCTTAAACCTATTGGTGGAGCAGGATCCCCCTCTTTACTGTATGCCTGCGAGATTATAAGGTTTTCTTGTTTGTCCCATAACGCCAAACATCCCCAGTGGGTTTTTCCACCGAACATATTGGAAAAATTAAAATTCTTCTCTCTCGTGGCAGAAGCCCATCTTTCAACAAATTGACTATAGCGCTTAATAATGTTATCTAAAATTGTGTTCGATTCGATTAATTGTTTTTGCACATCGATTGTCTGCTCGATTTGAGGGATATCTTTACAACCACAAGAAACACGAGTAACAAGCGTTGTCGGTATTTTTGTAACTGTTTTTTCGATGGTTTCTCCGTTAATCTGTCGATACAGAACATCAAAACCTGCTCGAGCTAAATCCTCAAATGATTGGCGTACCGTCGTTAGCGGCGGATTGAAGGTTGCAGCCGGGGCCAAATCATCAAATCCAATCACTGCAATATCTTCTGGAATTCGGTATCCCGCTTCTTGGAGTTTTTCAATCACTCCCATAGCATTTAAATCAGTTGAAGCGAAAATAGCTGTAAAGTCGATTCCTTTTTCTAACATTGCTTCTGCCGCGAGATAGCCACCCTGTCGTAAGGCATCATTAACATGAAACACCAACTCATTATCCTGCTCAATCCCGCCATCAGAAAGCGCTTCCAAATAACCTTCAAATCGTTCCATCAGATCTAAGTGCTCGTTACCTCCAACAAAAGCAATTCTTTGATGACCATGATCTTTTATCAAATGAAGAATTGCTTCCTTAGTCGATAAACGATTTTCAATAACAACGGAATGACACTTAATAGAGTCTTCTTTGTAGCCAATAGTTACAATTGGTTTACCAGATGTTTCTAGCTTTTTAAGTAGCTCAGGGGCGATTGGTAGTACGGATTGTGGATTGGTCATTAGTAGCCAACCATCCATTAAAGATGTTCCTACTTGATAATGAAAAGCTACTGGGTTTTTGAGGCTAGCCCTAGCTTGAATCGTAAACATTGTCGTATTATTTTTATTAGCTTCATTCAGTAGTTCTACAAAGATTTTCCCATAATAATCACCATCTAAAAAAGGAGTTAACAAACTGATTCGTGTATTGGTGTTCATAGACAGGTACCTCCATAACAATTCTCTATATTTTCACAAAAATCTAGTCTTATAGTATATATTCGACACTTTCTGTGAAATTCCTCCTAGGCCTTTATAACTAATTAAAATTCATAGGGACGGTTCTTTTGCTTCCTTCCTACCAAACATTAAGTTAAGTACTAGTCTATCCGGCATCACAAAAGTTTTGATAGAGTGATTCACCCTGCACTTTTGAGAGGCTTTGAATCTATAATAGTTGGTTAACCAATAAGAGATTTACTATCAAAACTAAAAATGACTGTCTCTTTTTACGAGACAGTCATTTTTAGTTTTGATGCAAAGGACACAAAAGAACCGTCCCTAAAGTTTTTTTCTTGTTTCTTCTCTTAAATGTTTTATATCAACCCATTGTCGTGATTCTGCGGATAATTGGATGGCTTCTAATACAGCTTGGTTTTTGGCGCCATCTTCAAAGTTTGGTTCTGGGCTATATCCTTTTTCTATCCCTTTCATTAACTCAGAAAATAGATTTAAAAAGGTATGCTCGTAGCCAATGATATGTCCTGCTGGCCAGTAGTTACTCATGTAAGGATGAGATTCTTCGGTAACATTAATTGTTCTAAAGCCTTGTAGGCCTTCTTCATCATCTGCAAAGAAAACCTCCAAATTATTCATGTTTTCTAAGTCCCAACGGATTGATCCTTTTTCTCCATTAATTTCAAAACGGTTTCCATTTCTATTTCCACCAGCAAATCTAGTAGCCTCAAATGTACCTAACGCACCATTTTCAAATCGGCTCATAAAAATTGCTGCATCGTCTACGGTGACTTCACCCATTTGTTCTGCTTCAGAAGTAGTACTACTTAAACCACCACTCATTTCACCTGAAGGACGTTCTTTAATAAATGTCTCAAGCATCCCGTTTACTTCTCTGATTTCCCCAACGAGGAAACGGGCAAGATCAATAATATGGGCTCCAATATCACCTAAAGCACCTGAACCAGTAACCTCTTTTTTAAGTCTCCAAACCAGTGGGAATGATGGGTCCATGACGAAATCTTGTAAGTATTGAGCACGAACATGATAAATTTTACCTAACCTGCCTTCATTAATTAACTTCTTAGCAAATTGGACCGCTGGTGCAAAACGATAATTGTGAGATACCATATGGACAGCTCCAGATTTTTTTGCAGCTTCCAACATACGTTCAGCATCAAGTAACGATAATGCTATAGGCTTCTCGCAAAGCACATGTTTTCCGGCTTCAAGTGCCGCAATCGCCATTTCGGTATGTGTGTTGTTCGGTGTCACAATATCTATTAGATCGATATCATCACGTTCTATTAATTTTCTCCAATCTGTTTCATAGGACGCATAACCCATTTTATCCGCAGCTACTTTGACCGCTTGTTCATTTCTACCTGCGATTGCCTGTTGAACGGGTTGATAGTTTAAGTCGAAAAAAAATGGAAGGTCTCTGTAAGCATGACTGTGGGCTTTTCCCATAAATTGATAGCCAATCATACCTACTCTAACCTGCTGTTTGTTTACGCCCACCACATTTCACCAAGCCTTTCTTTTATAATTAACCCTTTTAGTAGTTCAGCAGCTTTTGAGAACCCTTCATCGACAGACATTAAACTATCTTCGTGCTCAATGCTAATTACACCCTCATACCCAACTAGCTGTAAGGCACTTATTATATTTCTCCAAGTTTCTTCACCGTTTCCATAACCGATGGTACGGAAAATCCATGAACGGTTCAGTTCGTCACTATAAGGTTTTGTATCTAAAACCCCATTTATTGCGGTGTTTTGAGGGTCAATACTTGTATCTTTTGCATGGAAATAAAATAAAGCGTCATGCTTTGCAATTTCTTTTATCCCAACAACCGGGTCCATGTTTTGCCAGAATAAATGACTTGGATCAAAATTGACACCTATGCTTGTTCCACATTCTTCTCGTAGCTTTAAACATGTCTCGGTGTTATACACTACAAATCCTGGATGTGGTTCAATTGCCACTCTGACACCATGGGCCTTCAAAAATTGATCTTGTTGTTTCCAGTAAGGGATAACTTTTTGCTCCCATTGCCACTTTAAAACCGTTGGGTGGTCCTCAGGCCAAGCAGCAGTAACCCATACTGGATATATAGAATGCTCCGATTCACCCGGACATCCTGAGAAGGTAACGACCGTTTCAACACCTAATTTCTCTGCTAGCTTAACAGTATTTTCAAATACTTGATGATCATTGTTCGCAATTTCGGTATTTGGATGAAGTGGGTTTCCATGGCAGCTAAGTGCACTTATTTCAAGGTTTCTTTTGTCAAATGCTTCTTTGAATTGTTGAAGTTTTGCGGGGTTTTCTAATAATTCTACCGGATTACAGTGAGCATCTCCAACATATCCTCCGGTGCCAATCTCTACAGCTTCTAAACCTTTTTCAACTACTAAATCTAATGCTTCTTCAAGTGAACGATCGCCAAACAACACTGCAAAAACGCCTAATTTCATATATAATCCCTCCAAATAATTTTTCAAAAAATTTAACAGGTAGATTCGTAATAATTCAATAGTTTGTTAGTAGTAAAAATTTACTATTTTCCATCAGTATCAATCAAAAAAACCGCTTTCCTTCTATATATTACATTTACTATACTTTCGGTTTATCATGATGGGTTAACCAGATGTTTTGTAACTTAAAAATTAATTAATTTACCTCACTTATTACAATAAAGCCCTAATCAAAAGAAGGTGGGCTTATTGTAATATCGTTTTTAACATTAATGATTTGAAATCAAATTCCTGAGAAAATCATGTCCATCCTTTGCCAATTTGTCTTGACTGGTTTCCAATGGTCTCCATATTGCTGCAGCCTTTGCAATTTCAATTACACCAGGTGTAAAAGATTCTATAGTCAAAAAGCCTTTATAATTAATATCACTTAAGGCTGTTTTAATCTCTTCCCATTGAACAAGACCAGTTCCAGGCGTACCTCGATCATTTTCACATGCATGAAAATGCTTTAAACGATGTCCAGCTGTACGAATAGCTTCAGGCATATTTTTCTCTTCAATTCCCATATGGAACGTATCTAAATGTATTCCTAAATTAGGATGATCTACAAGATCTACTAGTTGAACTGCTTGTTCTACTGTATTAACAAAATCTGTTTCGAAACGATTAAGTGGTTCTAAACCCAAAGTTACACCATTTTCCCTAGCAACTTCGGTAATTTTCTTCATTGCATTGAAAAAGTATTCTTTTTCAATTTTTTTCTCTTCTTCAGTAGTAGGTCGAGCTTTTCCAACAGCAGAATAGATCGGACCTGCAAAAAGAGAACCACCTAGTTCTCTAGTATTCTGAATGGTTTGTACTACATAATTCATTGCGTTTTCTCGAATCTTCTCATCTTCATGGATCAAATCACGGTCTGGGCCAAATGCACCACAAACCGTAACTCCCATATTAGCTTCTTCTAGTTCTTTTCGAATCTTTTTCGTATCAAGAAGACTCCAATCTTCAGCTGCAATTTCGACTGCATCAAAGCCAATCCCTTTTGCTTTCGGGATAATTTCTAGTAATCTCTCTGTTGTTAACGGAGAGCACCAGACCCACGTATTCACACCAATCTTCATTTCCATACCTCCATTGTTACAATGTGGATTATAGTCTAAAATTAGGCACTTGTTTAATTTTTCCATTATCCATGGCAGACTCATGTGCAACAAGCCCTGCACTGGTATAATTTGCTGATTGATATACATCAGGGAATGGGTTTCGATTCTCTAAAATTGCCGCTACAAATTCATGCGCCATATGAGGATGGGATCCCCCATGTCCACTTCCCTGTAAAAATGATAAGTGTTGATTATCATCTCCATCATACACACCTTGAGTGGTGTATTTTTGAATAGGCTCAGGGAGTAAGTGAGCAAAATCAGGTACTACTACCTTTCTTCCGTCTTCTCCTTCAAAAATAATTGGATTTTCATCTTCAAGTCGTTGCCATTCGAAGCTTGTTTTTTCCGCATACACATCAAAGCTTTCAATATATTCACGAGATGTTTCAAATAGGGAACGAGTAACTTCCCCTGCAAGATCTGAATCTCTAAATTTAAACAAAGCAGATTCAATCGCAAAAGGAGACCCATAGTTTTTCGCTAATTCATCACTGATTTGCCCTGATCCAAAGCATGAAACGTAATCTGCATCTTTTTCACTTAATGCAAGTAACGGACTTACTGCATGTGTGGCATAGTGCATTGGCGGAAGCCCTTCCCAATATCCTGGCCACCCTGCCATATCCTGTTGGTGTGATCCCCGTAAAAATTGAATTCTCCCAAGCTTTCCAGAGTCTCTCAGATTTTTTACATATAAGAACTCCCTTGTATATAGAGCAGTTTCCATCATCATGTAATGTTTCCCTGACTCTTTTTGTGCTTTTACTATTTCACGACATTCTTCAACAGTTGTTGCCATGGGAACTGTACAAGCAACGTGCTTATTAGCTCGTAAGGCTGCAATTGTCTGTGATGCATGAAGGTGAATTGGAGAATTAATGTGAACTGCATCAATGTCGTCATCCTTAAGTAGTTCATCAAAATCTGTGTAACGGCGTTCTATGCCAAATGCATCGCCGATCTCATCTAATTTTTTCTTCGTACGTTGGCATATGGCTACGATTTCAGCATCCGGATGATCTTTATATATTGGAATAAATTCTGCACCAAAACCTAACCCCACAATAGCAACTTTTACTTTTTTCCCCATATCAAAACTCTCCTTCTATTCAATGTTGTAATTTTAAAGGGCCATACCCCTTTAATAAATTATGAAATTCACAATTAGGTATGGCCACTTTTTAAATGAAAGTTATTTTTATCTTAATTACTCTTAGCACCATTTAAATCCAATTGACCACTCCAATCAGGATCGGATGCACCTGCTTCTTCCATTGTGCTAATATCAATGCCTGTTTCATTATTTTTTGCCATTTCTAGATATTTTTCAGTCTCTAACCAAGGTCTGATGTCTGGTGAATCTGCAGTTTCCTCGGTTACAGGTACTGCTACATTTTTCAAGAAAACTGGATAGTCTTCACCAGCAAGATTCGCTTTAACTTGCTGGAACGCTATTTGAGCCTCTGTTGTTGGTGGGATTGAATAAGTCGCCTCTATAACACCATCAGCAACCTGTTTAACAGTTCCTTCCTGACCATTAATTGTGTAAATAGGATAATCTTTTCCAGTTGGTTGGATTGCTTTAAGAACACCATCCTTCATTGCTTCATTCATAACGAATACAAAGTCAAAATCTCCACCAGTCTTTGTAATCGCATCCTGCATTACTGTGTTAGCTTCGTCTGTCATCCATCCACCTGTTTGGTTAAAGACTACATTTTCTTCAAATACTTGTTCAGGTGTTTTATCCCATTCTTCTGCTAGTTGCTCTAAGAAGCCCAATCTGTGAAGTTCTCCGATACCCTGGCCATAAGCACCTTCGATCAATATAATCTTTGAGTCGGGTCCATGTTCCGCAGCTGCCAATTCTGCTATCCCTGCTCCACTTTCATACCAAGGACCGGATACACTACCATCAGGTACTCCTTCTCCATTTGGGTCTGGAAGTGCAGTGACGAAAAAGATCGGTACACCTGCTTCATTTGCTATCGCTGCTGCTTTTGAACCTGTTGACGAGTTTACCGTAGTAAGAACAATGGCATCTACACCTTTTGCAATCATATCTTGAACATTATTAATCTCATTTTTAGGGTCATAATCCGATGTTGTTTTAGTAACTTCCCAGCCATTTTCCTCAGCTAGGCCTTGAAAAACTTCAAAACCTTTTTGATAAAAGATATCTGATCCTGCTAATACGTATCCAACCTCCGTTGAATCATCGCTTTCCCCTGAATCTTCTGTTGTAGCCTCTGAATCTGTTCCACCTTCATTCGTACTACTTTCTGATCCGTCTGTACCATTTGAACTAGAAGTGTCTTCAGTCTCTCCTCCACCACAACCAGCTACAACTAAAGCAAGAGTGACAACCATTAAAAGTAAAATTAACAACTTTCTCTTCATACAATATCTCCCCTTTTTAATTAGTACAGCTATATATAATCAAGCGTTCTTTGAACGCAAGCTGTTAACAAGAACAGCAGCAATAATAATGCCACCTGTAACAATGTACTGAACGAAGGCTGAAACTCCCACAACATTCAGTGAGTTGGAAATGATTCCAATCCATACAGCACCCAAAAATGTACCTATAATATTTCCTTTTCCTCCGGATAAAGCTGTTCCACCAACTACGGCGGCTGCTATTGCATCTAACTCCAATCCCGTACCGAGATATGGGTTTCCAACTTCATTTCTTGACAGCATTATGATGGAAGCGAGCGCTACCAATAAACCGTTGATTCCATACACTAGTAATTTGAAATTTTTCACATTTATCCCGGCTAAAAATGCGGCTTCTGGATTATCACCTACGGCATAAAGCCTGCGACCAAATCGGGAATAACGAAAGATAAACCAGAATAGTATGTACACAGCAATCATAATGAAGATCATTAATGGAAAATTAAAAAATCTTATACTAGTCGCAAATCCCATTTCTCCCATGATTGGGAATTCTGCTCCATTCGTTGTGATAAGTGCTAACCCTTTATAAGCAATCATCATCCCTAACGTAACAATGAAAGGTTCTAGATCTGTCCTCGAAATAATAAATCCTACAAACAAATTCCCCGCCACACAAATTACAATGGCTGAAAGGATGGCAACAAATACAGAACCACCATTGTAAATGACAAAGGCCATGAAACAAGCTGCAAGTGAAAGTAAGTTACCTACAGACAGATCGATGCCCCCTGAAACCATAACCAGACACATACCAACAGCTAAGATAGCTGGAACAACCAACTGTTGTAGAACGACACTAAAGTTGTATTGAGTTGCAAAGTTTGGAGCAATCATAGAAATTACAACTATATAAAGGATTAATCCTGTTAACAAATACGTATTATCATTTTTTAATATTTTCTTTCCAATTGGAATTTTATTAATTTCTGCTTTATTTACCTGTAGTTCACTCATTAAACAGTACCCCCTAGCGCATATGATAAAATAGTCTCAGAATTTATTTTATCTTTGTCTATTTCAGCTGACTTTTTTCCTTTGTTCATGATAATAACCCGATCACTCATTGCTATTACTTCAGGCATATCGGACGATATCATGATAATCGCTTTTCCTTGGTTGCATAATTCAACCATAAGTTGATAAATTTCCTCTTTTGCTCCAATATCTACACCCCTCGTAGGCTCGTCAAAAATAAAAATATCCCCCTCTGCATAAAACCATTTGGATAAAATTACTTTTTGCTGATTTCCACCAGATAGAAATCTAACCTTTTGATCGGGTCCAGTACATTTTGTTTTAAGTTTGTCAATATACTCAGAACTCACTGAATCCTCTTTTTTTGGATCCATTATTTTAGTATCATTCTTTGATGAATGAACAAGAATAGTATTTAAAGATATCGATTGATTAAGAAACAGGCCGGATAGTTGTCGATCCTCAGTAATCATACACATGCCCGCCTTAATGGCATCTTTAGGTGTCTTAAAATTTGTCTTCTTTCCGTTAATTAGAATTTCACCGGATGTTAATTTTTTTCTAGCAAATAACAGCTCTGCTAGTTCAGTCCGTCCAGCGCCTACTAAACCGGCAAACCCAACAATTTCTCCTTTTCTAAGATTAAAAGAAACATCTTCTACACCAGGACCGGACACGTGATTCACTTCCATAACTACTTCTCCAATATCCACAGTATCTCGCTTATACATCATGGATGTGTCACGGCCGACCATATCTTTTATGATGGACGACTGATTTATCTCGTCCTTTTTATATGTTCTAATCTTTTCACCATCACGTATAACAGTAACCCTGTCGGCTATTCTAAACACTTCCTCAAGATGGTGGGAAATGTATAGCACTCCAATCCCCTGACTCTTTAAAAATCCGACAATATTTAATAACTGTTCAATTTCATGTATTCCAAAAGATGCCGTTGGTTCATCCATAATCATTATTTTGGCTTTACCAACAAAAGCTTTTGCAATTTGCACAAATTTCTGTTGTGCAGTACCAAGCTCCCTAACTGGACTTGATGGGTCAATAGTGTCAACACCAATTTCATGTAATACATCAAGAGATTGTTTATACATTTCTTCTCGATCAACGACTCCACGCTTCACAATCTCTTTTCCAACAAATAGATTCTCCATTACAGTCAGATTTTGCATAAGTGTATGCTCTTGATAAATGGTTTGCACACCTAGCTTCATGGCTATGGAAGGATTATATTTGTCATCCACTTCTTCACCATTGATTACAACTTTTCCACCGTCAGGCAGATGTGCACCAGATAGTATTTTAATAAAAGTTGATTTCCCTGCACCATTTTCTCCACAAAGACAATGTACTTCACCTTCATATATATCAAAATCAAAATCTGAAAATACGGTTACTCCTGAAAAAGATTTAGATACACCCTCTATATTTAATAGCCTTTTTGATTCAGCAACCAATTTCCTACCCCCCTGATTACGATAAAAATATTTAGAACATAAAAAACACTAAGCGCTTACATTTTTTTATTAAAGTTAAACCCAACCCCTTTCAATTTAGTTGTGTAATTTAAAAGCCGATATAAAGCGCTTCCAAAAATCTAACGAAAATCCTTGTTTTTAAATCGTTAATATACTTTTTAGACTTTTCTGCTTGTTTAAGTGAAGTATAGTACAGCAATCTGACCGAAACCATGTAATATTACGCAAACATTCTTTCATATTTCACACGGACTATGTTTTCGTCCTATAAACAATACAAAGATTATTTTTCGTGAAACTGACCGACCTTTGATAAAAAATCCTGTTAACATCCCAATAGAATAGATTTCATCGTTAACCCCCTTGTCCTAAATATATGCTATAATTTTGGTATAAATTAGGCGATTCCTAAAATTTTTAAAATTAAAAATTATTACAACTAAATTCGGCAAGCTATTTTTTTTTCCATACTTTCAAATTGACTAAAATTCAAATAAACCCTACTGAGGATGGATACTTAATGAATAAAACAATTGTGTTAGTTAGGAAGGTTTTTCTATGACGATTCCTCAAGAAGGTAGTAAGTTTAACCAAAGGAAACAGGTTGCTCTCATTATTGAAACTTCTAATGAATATGCTAGGGGAATTCTACGAGGGGTACGTAAATATATTCGAGAAAATTCAAATTGGTCCATTTTCATAGAAGAATACAGCAGAGATAACACCTCTGATTTCACTTGGCTTAAACAATGGGATGGAGACGGAATTTTAGCTCGAATCGAAAATAAACGAATAGCCAAAAGTGTAAATAATACGGGGTTACCGATTGTTGATTTAAGCGCTTTTAGATTACTACCGAAAATTCCATTCGTAGAAACAGATGATTATTCTATTGTAAAGTTAGCTAGTGAACATTTTTTAGAAAGAGGTTTTAGAAACTTTGCTTTTATCGGAAATTCCCGTTTTAACTGGTCTAAAAATCGTCATCATCATTTCTGTAATTTCACTAAAGAATTTGGGTTTCCTTTTTTTGATTACGATTTATTTTTATCACAACACGATTCCCGAATTGACGAAAGGGATGAGTTGGTGAAGTGGCTTCTATCACTTCCTAGACCCATTGCTATTATGGCAGCTTATGACAATATTGGATTACAAATTCTCGAGGCATGTCGATTTGCAAAAATTGCAGTTCCGGAAGAGGTTGCAGTAATTGGAGTTGATAACGATACATTAATTACAGAACTTTCTGATCCTCCTTTATCGAGCATCACACCTAATACAATTAAAACTGGTTATAATGCTGCATTAATCCTTGAGCAATTAATGAATGGTACAGAGATAAAACAAATTGAAAACCTTATTGAGCCTGTAGGAATTGCCACAAGACAATCATCGGATGTTCTTGCAATAGATGATCCACTCGTGGCTAAAGCTTTACATTATATTAGGGATAATGCTTTTAATAATATAAAGGTAAATGATCTATTAAAAGTAACCCCTTTGTCTAGAAGAGCACTAGAACATCGCTTTATTAAATACATTGGAAGAACACCACATGAAGAAATTACTGTTATTAAGATTAAAAAAGTTAAAGAACTTCTATTAGAAACAGATTTAACCATCGCTAACATTGGGGAAATTGCTAATTTTTCTAACACAGAATACCTAAGTGTACTCTTCAAAAAAGAAACCGGACTAACTCCCAGTGAATACCGAAAAAAAAACAAAACATAGGGACGGTTCTTTTGCTTCCTTCTCTAACTTTCGACAAGTCCAAAAAAGTTGTTGGATTAAGTGTCGAGTACTTGTTTATCAGGTTTTACAGTAATTTCTTATATGATGTATCCGTGAATTCAATTACGAAGCTCACTATTTCGAGAGGCTTTAAATCTATTAATAGTAGTTAACCAAATCTTATTAGAATAAATTCACTATCATCAAAAAATGACTGTCTCATTTAATGAGACAGTCATTTTTTGATGCAAAGGACGCAAAAGAACCGTCCCTATGCATCACTTTGAGAATGCTTTCTTTAACGCTGTTACTGCTTGTTGGGTTGCTTCTTTTGCTTTGTCTATTGTCTCTGTCATTGTGAAAAAGCCATGGATCATGCCTTTGTATCTTGTAAACACCACAGGTACACCGGCTTCTTTAAGACGTTTTGCATAGGCTTCTCCTTCATCGCGTAATGGATCATATTCTGCTGTGATCACCAATGTTGGCGGCAAACTATTCAAATCATCTGCTTGCAGTGGTGAAGCATAAGGGTGATTTCCCTCATCCTTATTATGAAGATAATGATTCCAGTACCAAATCATGCTATCCCTTGTTAACATATAACCCGTTGCATTTTCATGGTATGAATTCGAATCAAAATTATAATTTACGATAGGATAGATTAATAGTTGATATGATAGTATTGGACCAGCTTTATCTCTCGCCATCATAGCAACTACTGCAGCGAGATTGCCACCCGCACTATCACCACCAACAGCTAAACAATTTGGATTTACTTCGATGGACGATGCATTGTCTGCTACCCACCTGGTGGTTGCGTAAGCATCATTGACCGCGGCAGGAAATTTATGCTCTGGTGCCAGGCGGTAGTCAACTGATATAACCACACAATTTACTCCATTAGTTAAAAGACGGCAAGAAGTATCAGAAGAGTTTAAATCACCAAGTACCCAGCCACCACCATGAAAGTAAATTAAGGCAGGAAAAGGGCCTTGACCATGTGGCGTGTAAATTCGAACAGGTATCTCACCATCCGGACCTGGAATAGTTCGATCCTCCACTCTTCCAACTTCAGGTTTTTCTAATGGATGGTTTGTACCGGCAATTTTTCGTGCTTTCTCAGGTGAAAGCTCACTTTTTGGTGGATTGTTCGCTTTCTTTATTTGATCTAATACCAGTTTTGCTTGCGGATCAAGTGTCATAATATATTATCCTCCCACACTAGATACGAATTGAAAAATTTCAAAAGAAAGGATAATTACCTCAATTCAAATAAAATTAATGAATTATCCCATATTTAATCTCTTCTGTATTATCATACTTGTTAAACCTTTTACGACTCGTTCGTGTTCATAAAGATAGCAATACCGATATCCCATTTCCCTATATCTGAAAATTATTATTTGAGATTAATGGGGTTAATGGAGACAAAAGAACCGTCCCTATGAGTCGTGCTGGCGGATGCAAAAGAACCGTCCCCACGTGTTGTTTCAAATTTATGCAATTCGGCTGGTAGTGGTCGGCTGAAGTAATAGCCTTGTCCGTCGTCGCACTGTTCTTCTTTAAGAAATGTTAATTGGCCCTCCTCTTCTATTCCCTCTGCAATTACTCCCATATTTAATTTATGGGCTAGTGCAATAATAGTAGAAGTAATGGCCTTTCCATTTAAATCACTGCCTATATCATTAATAAAGCTACGATCAATTTTAACCCGGTCAAAGGCAAATTGTCGTAAGTAACTTAAAGAAGTATAACCGGTTCCAAAGTCATCAATTGCGATAGAGACACCAATTGCTTTTAGTTTCAGAAAACTATCTTTAAGAGCTTCATTATCTTCCATAAGAATACTTTCCGTTACTTCAAGTTCTAGCCATTTTGGATCAAGTCCAGTTTCAGCCAGTATTTCTGCTACGGTTTCAACAAAACTATGATGTTGTAGTTGAATGGTAGATATGTTTACGGCTATTTTAAATGGAGGATGGCCCAAATCCTGCCATTTTTTGTTTTGGGAACATGCTGTATGAAGGACCCATTTCCCAATCGAGACAATCTGCCCACTTTCCTCAGAAATGGAAATAAAATCGTCTGGAGATACAAGCCCAAATTTTGGATGATTCCAACGGATTAAAGCCTCCATCGTATTAAACTCGCCTGTTTTCAAGTTTACTATCGGTTGATAGTGTAGCATGAATTCCAGGTTACTTATGGCTGATTTTAAATCTCTTTCAATTGTTAATTTATAGTCAGTATTTAAGTCTAGTTCTTTTGAGTAGACCGTATAATTGTTTTTTCCATACCTTTTTGTATAATACATTGCCGTATCAGCATTTTTAATTATTTCCTCCGCACTGTCCACTTGTCTATCACCGAATGCAATGCCAATACTCGCCGAAACAGATACAGAGTGTCCCAAAATATTAAATGGTACTACAATTGCTTCATTTAATCTTTCAGCTAACATTATCGCTTCTTCCTCGTTCGTGTTGGGTAGAAGTATTGCAAATTCGTCACCGGCAAACCTTCCGATTGTATCTGTCTTACGTAGATTTTCTTTTAATCGTTTAGCAACGCTTTTCAGAAAATCATCCCCGATATGGTGCCCTAAGGAGTCATTTATAAATTTAAAACGATCTAAATCTAAAAAAAGAACTGCATAGGGATAATCATTTCCTTTTGAAAATTCAAAGACTTGTTCGAGTCGATCCTCAAATAGATTTCGGTTTGGCAAATTAGTTAATGGATCATAAAAAGCTAAATCTTCAATCTGAGTTCTATATTCAACTTTTTCAGTAATATCTTTGGCAATGCCATAGGCGCCAACTATCTCCCCTTCTACCTTCATCGGAAAACTTGCAATGTTAATATTTCTTGTTTTTCCATCTTTACGCGCAATAGTTATATCATAGTTACTTGGAATACCATTAATTGCTCCTTCAAAATTTTTAATCGCAAGGGGTAAGTCCTCCGAAAGAATTAATGGGGTAAATGACATTTCCAACAATTCATCGTTTGAATATCCGGTTATATCAACACACGCCGGATTCGCGTCAGTAAACTTACCTTCTAAATCTATTGTGAAAATGGCATCAGGATTATGGTAAAAGAGTGATTTAAATCGTTCTCTGTTCTCTTTTAATTTAATTTGAGAAATAACCTCTTCTGTCACATCAATAACCGTTCCCGTTAAGACTTTTTTTCCATTTATTACAGTTGTTGAGGAATGGATTTCAACATAAATAAGGCTCCCATCTTTTTTAAAAGCTCTTATCCGGTACCGATTAGTGGGATTCTTGCCTTCCATTCTTTCTTTCATGTTATTATGTACAATCGATAAGTCGTCAGGGTGGATGATACTTTCTAACGTCACTCTTCCAGAAGTTAAATCCTCTTCCTCATAGTCTACAAGATTGCAAAAACTAGTGTTTACATACGAGTAGGAAGAGTCCTCTATTATATACATGCTTACAGGTGCGTTATGAATCATAGATTGAAAGACTTCCTTATAAAAGGTTAAATCCTTCATATTAACCCTATCTTCTTCATTCATTAGTCTATCTATGTCATCTCGTAACGATTTTATTTTAAAAGTAGGTCTATCATTTTTAATAGTTTCGAATTGAGTCATTATTTATTACCTCCGTGGGGGTCATTTAACTATACAGTTTAATTTTTATAGGTGGCTTATGTTAATCAGAGACACTCCTTCCAATAATCAGAGATATTTCCGACAAAAATTACCAAAATTCAACAATTATAATTATACACCATGGAGCGATTCTTTTGTATCATAGGTGTATCATAGGGACGGTTCTCTTGCTTCCTTTCTTTGTCGATTAATGCTTATTTATTTTCACTTGCCAATTGACCAAATACGGCTGGACAACCATGTTCGTAGTTTGCTAATTTGGTTATTCACTAAAAAAAACTGAAGACATAAAAAAAAAAACCAACCGTGGGAGAGCCAGTTAAGAAAGTTAAAGTAAAGTAAACGAACCAAAGCCCGCACAATTATTCAAATAGAAAGCAAGAGGAAATACCCTACTGTTTTAAACAACAGAAGCAACAGTCCTCCTAAACAAACCTAGAAAGAAAAAAAGAAGCAACCTTCTTTTATCAAACTATAAGATGAGGACGGTTATCTGCTTCATAACTCAGAAAAATGGAAGCAAAAGAACCGTCCCTCTGTTACAGCAACTTTTCAATTACAGATTTTGCGGTAAGCTCGCTATTAACGATTGATTCTTTGGTTGTCCGTTTGAAATATTCTACATAAAGGACATCCAATAAGTACAACTGAGATATTTTAGCGGTAATACTTCCGCCTTGGAGCGGTCCTTCGTTGGCGCCACTTATTAACGTTATATCTGAGTAATTAGTTAGTGGTGATTTCGCGAACCTTGTAATGGAGATGATTGGTACTCCTCTTTCTTTTGCAACTTTTGCAATTTCTATTGTATCTTTAGTAGATCCTGAGTAGGAGATAATTACTGCTACTTCATTCTTACTCATTAATGAAGCAGTCATGATTTGAAGGTGGGTATCTATCGAACATTCAGTCTTATTCGTTATTCTCATGAATTTATTTTTTGCTTCCATTGCAGTTAACATCGAAGAACCAACACCGTAAAAGTGAATTTTTTCGGCATTGATCATCGTATCAATAGCTTTTGACAAATCCTTAGAATTAATAAGATTACGAGTCTCAGATAAAGCATCAACAGTTGATGATAAAATCTTTGAAGCAAGTTCGTCAATTGTATCTTGCATTGTAATTTCGCTTGATAGTTGCGGTGTTTCATCTTGCAGTGTTAAGCTATGAGCAATTGATATTTTAAACTCCTGATACCCTTTAAGGTCCATCGATCTACAAAACCTAAAAACACTAGTATCACCAACTTGACAGGCATCAGCCAAGTCAGTAATAGACATGTAAATCACTTTCTTTTTATTTTCGACAACAAATTTCGCCACTTTCTTTTCCGTATTCGTTAATGACTGAAACCTTGATTTAATTAATGTGAAAATATCTACATTAGTCATTTGCGTACTCCTTCCATCTATCCTGATAAATGAAGCGATATGGCACCCATTACTCCAGCTTTATTTCCCAGAGAAGCATTTATTATCTTGATTTCTGAAAAACTCTCAATGATTAGTTGTTTAACTCTAAAACTTACCATATTAACTATTTCCTTTCTTTCCATAATCCCACCACCAATAATAATTGCATGGGGATTAAAAGCATGAATTAAAGATATAAGTCCTATTGCTATTTCATTGATCCAATCTTCAACAACCTTTTCTAACATACTATTTCCTTGATTATAGTGATCAATAATAATTCTACCGTTATGATACAAGCCGTTAACTTCTATTGATTTTTTCACCAAAGCTGTCACAGATGCATACATTTCATAACATCCACTACCACCACAAACGCAAGGTAATCCGGAAGGGTGAGTTATTATATGACCAAATTCACCAGCAATCCTGTTTGACCCGTGATATAGTTTAGAGTCCATTACAATCGCACCACCAACCCCTGTTCCATAAGTTAAACATAGAAAATCGGTAAAATCTTTACCACTACCATAATTTTTTTCACCTAGCGCAGCAGCCTTCACATCATTCTCAACTTCAACGGGGACATGGAATCTCGACTCTAAAATTTGCTTAAGTTTCGTGCCTGTATAGTTTGGTATGTTTTCATTGGCATAGGTGATTTCACCCTTAAGATTATCTACTTGACCGGCAGTACTAATACCAATCGCATCAAAATCACTAAATTCTGAAATTATCTTAATTAGCTTCTCGACTAAGTACTTTCCACCTTTTTTACTTTCAGAATCATATTCTTTAAAAAATTCTATAACACCTTTTTCATTGGATATACAAAGTTTTATCGAAGTTCCACCAATATCTACCCCTACTAGTTTCATTGGATTCATCCTTTATGGCTATACTCTTTTATTACTTCAGAGAATCGTTTAGTTATTTCCATCGGTCTTGTAATAGCAGTTCCTACGACAGCAGCATGAACACCTACATTAAACATCGAAGTTAATTCCTCAGGAGTAGAAATTCCACCTTCTGCAATAATTGGAATAGGTATATCTTCGACGATTCGCTTGGCTAATTCCACATCTGGTAACCTTTTTCCTTTTGTAGATTCGGTATAGCCACTTAAAGTCGTACCGATACAGTCGAAACCTAATTCATATGCTTTCATTGCTTCTTCATATGTAGAGCAATCAGCCATAAACAATTGCTCTTTATATTTCTCTCTAATCATCGGAAAAATTTCACATATTGTCGTTTTATCAGGACGAGTCCTATCCGTGGCATCGATAGCTATAATTTCGACACCTTCATGATACAAAGCATCAATTTCTTTCATTGTTGGAGTAATGATAACACCAGAATCCTCATATACTCTCTTAATTATGCCAATTATAGGTAAATTTACAACCTTTTTTATTTCACTTATGTCTTCTACACTATTAGCTCTTATCCCTTTTGCTCCACCAAGCATTGCAGCATACGCCATCCGCCCCATAATAAAAGAGCTATGGAGTGGTTCTTCGGGCAGGGCCTGACAAGATACAATCAGTTGACCCTTTATATTCGCGAATAAATTTTCTTTCGTTTCCATAAAATCATCCCCAAGATCTAAATTATCCTTTTTCTGCACCAATTGTTATTCCGCTGGTGAAGTAGCGTTGAAAAACTATGAAGATTACTAACATTGGTATTGCAGCTACTGTTGCGCCAGCCATTTTGTACGCAAAGTTTGGATTTAAGTCTTGCATTAAGGTAGCTATTCCTACATTTAATGTCTTGACATGTTCTTCTTGCCCAATAACAAGTTGCCACAAATAGTCATTCCATACTTGAACGAAAAACAAGATAAATAACGCACCAATACCTGGTTTTACAATTGGAAGCATTATTTTAAAGAAAGTCCTTAGTTCACTTGCTCCATCCATCCTTGCAGATTCACGTAAAGAATCTGGGATACTATCAAAAAAACCTTTTAGTAGGAAAACTCCAAAAGCAGTTGCCACATTCGGCCAGATCATTCCATTTAACGAATTGACCATTCCTAAATCCTGAACAACTCTGTATAAAGGAACAATCATTACCTCTTTGGGTATCATTAAACTTGATATAAAAATAATAAAAATTAAATTTCTCCCTTTAAATTCCAACTTTGAGAAGGCATATGCGGCAAGAGAACTAACAATCACCAATGCAACTGTTGATACAAGAGATACAATAATACTATTAATCGCCCACCTAAATGCCGGCTGGTTACTAAACACATCAATATAATTACCATAATTAAATGTTTTCGGAATCCAATCCGGAGGCATTTTCACTACTGCTGCACTATTTTTAAAAGAACTGGTTATAAGCCAAAACAAAGGAAACAGACTTAATAAAGCAAAAAATATTACTAAAGCATTTGCTATTAGATCAAATTTTTCTAATTTGCGTTTATTTTTTCGTTTAAACATCTCTTTCACCTCTATTCCTTCTTCAACATTGATCTAAGCTGTGGGATTGCTAAGAATAATGCAATGACAAACATAATTACACCGACAGCTGAGGCTATTCCCAACTGATTGTATTTAAATGCGTTATTATAAAGGAAATACATCAGTGTTGTTGAAGCATTATTTGGGCCACCTCCGGTTAGGAGTTGGATAACTACGAATATCTTTAAAACAGCAATGATATTAATTATTATTATATATAAAGTAGTAGGCTTAACTAATGGAATTAATATCTTAAATATTACGTCTTTCCGGCTAGCTCCATCAATTTCAGCAGCTTCAAATAATTCCCTAGGAACACCAATCATTGATGCAATATATAGAATTATCGCCTGACCAACGTTGGTAGCAAATGTAACAAATATAATCACTGGTAGTACTAAATCTTTATTACCAAGAAAGTTTACCGCTGGCATTTCTAATTCTCTCATTACATAGGGTATAAGTCCGTTAGCTGGATTTAGCAAAAAACTCCATATCATACTCATTACAACCATGGACACCATCACAGGGATATAATAGCTCCCTCTAATGAAGGATACATATTTAGCATTTTTATCAAAGATGGCTGAGGAAACAAATATAGCAAATATTACTGTTAGAGCGACAATAGCAACTACGAAAATAACTGTATTAATTGTTGATTTAACAAATACAGGATCGCTAAACAACGCTTTATAATTGTCGAGTCCAACAAAAGTTGTCTCTTGATAGCTTATCTTAAATAAACTTAACCTTATCCCTTCAAAAATTGGATAGACAAGAAATACTATAAAAAAGAAGAGTTGAGGCGCTATAAAGAGATATCCTGTTATGTTTCTCTTCAAGGCGTATGGATTCACTTTCATAAACACACCCTTTTCCTTTCTAATATTCAGAGCCCCTAGTTTCGGGGCCTGAACGTATTATTAGTTGTTTTTTATTCACTATAAATAACAGAATCTTCTTTCGAGCTTTCAATTACTTCATTACCTTTTGCCTGATAATCCTCCACCACTTGTTCAGGAGTCTTCCCGCCGGTGTATAGAGCTTGTAGCTCAGGATATAGGACCTGTCTCAATTCGTTATATCCTGGTACGTTACCAGTAAAGCTAAACATATATTGGGCATTTTCATCATAGGCGGCAAACAATGGATTCTCATCCTTAAATTCTTCAGCTACGGAACTTCGTACTGGAACGCCATTTTTTGAAGCTTTCACTAACTCAGGATCAGAAGAGTAAAACTTAACAAAATCCTTACTTACCTTAATTCTTGTTTCATCACCTGTGTCAAATACAGCTGAACCTGTCACATAAGTGAAAGTTAACGGATCTCCGCTTTCAGATGGAATATTAGCTAGTCTTGCATCAAATTCAGGTGCATCGCCACTTTCCATAGCTGCTAGAGTATTGTTATATAAAACGGAGTTAGTAAAACTTATACCGAGTTGTTGATTTTGGAACATTGCATTTACGTCATTAGATGAAACGGATTCAGCACCAGGGTTTGTCAATCCCGAATCATAGATATCTTTCAACCATGCTGCAGCTTCAGCCCCGTTCTCATCACCAAGAATTATTTGACCGTTCTCATCAAAGAATTCATTACCGAACATTCTAAGGTATGCTAGGTTCCATGTATCACCTTGGTTATTCAAAGCATATAATCCCATTGGGTATGCATTTGAGTATTTATCGGTTGGAACATCTTCTTTAAGTGTGTTTAAAATTGTTTCAAACTCATCTAATTCCCACGTTTTTATCTCTTCTTCACCACCAACATAGTCTTCCAAGCCTGCATCCTTGAACATATCAGAGTTGTATACTAGTGTACCCGGCATATGTGAGAATGGATAGAAGTAAATATCATCTCCAAATGTTACTGTGTCCCAGTAATTAGAGGCTATATCACTTTTTGCTTCATCATCAACAATGTCGTTCAATGGTACTAAAGCACCTCTATGGGCATAGTCACCCATTGCAAATACACTTTCATAAAAAATATCTGGAGGTGTTCCACCATTTAAATTAACATTTAACATTTCATCTCTTTGTTCAGCTGCGATAACCTCAACATTTACTGTTACATCGTATTCTTCATACTGTGCCGCAAATTTTTCTGCTGCATGATTAAAGAAACTATCATAATCTGCTCCATCTTCTGAGGAATCTAAAACACCTTTCCACTGAGGGGTCAACCACAAAGATATTTCTACTTTCTCTTTACTTGATTCTTCAGATGATTCTGTTGTGTCAGATGGCTCTGTTGAATCTGTTGTTCCTTCAGAACTACTTCCTTCTTCACTACAAGCTCCAAGAATAAAAAGAACTAGAGCAAATCCCAAAACAATTAATAACCGCTTCCTTAACATCCTAATCCCTCCTGTTTTTATCAACCTTTACTATTTGAAGATGGACTTAATAGCCCATGGACTTCTGTACCAAATAATGCTCAAGTGTAGCAATCGATAACTTTTTTTCTGTCATTAATAAAAATAGCGGGGTTAATGGCATATTATCAAGATGGTTTCCTATTGAATTAATTTGTGTTCCTTCCCCCGACTGGAGTTGCAAAATCTTGTATTCAAATTACGGTAGTTTGAGCGACTTTTTCTATAATTTCATCGACATTTACTTTTCTATCTTCGTTCAGCGATAAAGTTAATGCATCAGCTGTTGCAACTGCAGCTCTAGCAGCTGTACCATCTAGTAATGGAATAAATTCTTCATCTACTTCTGAACCTTGTAATACATTGTGAAAATAATTTAATTCTTTTTTCATTATCGTATCTAACCACATAGGAATCTTCGTTTTTGGATCCCCATACATAATGCCACCTTCAAGGCCTTGATAGATCCTTCTTCTATCCTCGTCCTCCACTTCCGAAGCATGTAGTAAAATTCGTTCTTCTCCATCGGTGGTTTTGACTATTACATTGACGTTTTTAAGATCTATTAAAATAGCTCCCTTGGTCCCTTGAATTTTGACGTAATGTTCTCCCAACCTAAACGCTGAACCATATTGGATAGTCGCAAACTTGTTTTTCTCAAACTCTAATGAAACAAGTAATAAATCATTTTCATCACCAAATTTTTCTCCTTGGTGGGCAACATTTCCACCTACCATGCACACTCTAGTGGCCGGCCCCATTATAAATTGAATAAAGTCTAATTCATGGATATGGTGATATAAGTGACCACCAGATAATTCCTTTTTCTTTTTCCAACTCACATGTTCCTGAGCATCTTCCCAGCCAGTTCGTTCAGCATGACAGAAAAGAATGTCTCCTATTTTCCCATCATTAATTATTCGCTTCGCTTTACGTACACCATCCATAAAGTTCATGACATGCCCAGCCATAAAGACCAAATCATTTTTTTTTGTAATTTTAATCATTTGATCGCAGTCTTGGTAGGAAAGTGCAATCGGCTTTTCACAAAAAACATGCTTGTTATATTTCGCAGCATACAATACTGGTTCTTTATGGTAAGCATTTGGAGATGCTATAATCACTGCGTCAATATCTTCTCGTTTACATAAGGAATCTATATCCATTTCCTGCTCACAATTAAGTTCTCTTACAATTTCTTCAGCGTTATTTGGATCATAGACTGCAACTACCTTTCCACCTGGAACATCATCATGGATAATTTTTGCAAGTCCATAACCAAAGTAACCGCTTCCAATTACACCGTAGTTTATTCCCCTCATCCGCATTTCTCCTTTAGCTTGAAGGATAGTATTTAAGCTACTAAAACTAGCATTCTATTTAATGTTTTAATAATTGGTATGTAACTAATTCAATGAACTCAACTACTAAAATTTAATATAGCTTGATTAATGTTGTCCCTGATTTCCTCGATTTTTGCTAAATCATCTTCTATTACTGGAGACATTGGCTCTCTTACACTTCCAACATTAACTCCTTGTATTTTAAGTATTTGTTTTATAACTGCGTACATCGAACCATTGAGTGAATTTAAAGCAATAATAATGTTATTAATCTCTCTTTGAACTGCTCTAGAATCTGCAAAGCGGCCAGTTGAGACATATTCCTCAGCTATTAAAAATAATTCAGGCATTACTGCATATGTTCCGCCTATCCCTGCATCAGCTCCAATCAACCTACCCGAAACGTATTGTTCATCAGGACCGTTGAAAACGATAACATTATTGCCACCGATAGTTTTAAATCTTTCAATATCTAGCGCAGGCATCGAAGAATTTTTGACACCGATTACTTTCTTGTTTTCTAATAATCTTTCAAATAGATTGATAGATAAGTTATATCCTGTTGTTTGCGGAATGTTGTAAATGATAAACGGCAGTTCCGTTGAATCGATGATTTTCGTCCAATAGGTATATATAGAGCTTTCTGGAAGCTTATAATAAATTGGCGGTATAGCTGACAACGCATCATAACCTAATTCACTTGCGTATTTCGCTAATGCCACACTGTCTTTTGTTGACGGTGCACCTACATGTGCGATTAATGTGAGTTTCCCCTTCATTTTCTCAGCAACATACTTTAATGTTCTTTTTCTTTCTTCAATACTTTGATAAATGCATTCCCCAGAGCTCCCACCTACATATAAGCCTTTCACTCCCTTTTCATATAAATAGACTGCTAAGTTTTTTGTTCTTTCCTCTGACACTCCATCATTTTCATCATAGCAAGCATAAAAAGCTGGTATTACACCTTTATATTTATTTAGGTTTTCGTTCATAAAACCACCCCTTTTCAACTATTCAAATTTTTAATCAATTACTAATATAACAAAATATTACCACAAGATTATTTTTATGTAAATAATTTCTTTTATTTTTTTATTTTATGAAAAAAATATCCACTATTATTTCTTTGTGTTCTTCTAGGTATTTATTTCACAACAAACTAAAGATCACTATTAGGTTTCAAGGGGTTTCAAAAAGACAATTAAGAACAAACGAATAGGTTTAATTCCATTGTATAAAGTAGATAGATAGTCACAGTATTTAATTCATTATCGAAAATAGGAGTTCGTTGTTGTTTATCCTTTTTGGGTACTTGATACCAAATCCTTAGAACGGTTGATGGACTATATAAAGGGGGGGAATTGATATTTGATGATGCAGAGAATATTCTGGGAAAGATAAAATATAGGTAGGGGCCTCTATAATAAAAACTTCATCCACATATAGATAAATTTGCGGAGACACCATGTAATAAACTACTTTCGCTAGATTTACTAAGTAAGGAATACTTTGATTCCTTACTATTTTATAGAAAAGGAAAAATGCTCGGGCAATCCTGCCTCCATTACAATATGTAAACTACTATTTATTAATTAACCTATTTTTGCGCAAGATAATCTTGATCAATTTGCTGGAAACTACATCAAATTAGAAAAATCGTGGCATATAAAACTTATTTAGAAGGATTTTATAGGAGGGAATTCATGAGTGCAAATAACGATCAGCCCAAAAATGGTATTGCAGTGATTTCAGTTGTATTAGGAGCTACTTCATTTTTTACAAATCCCTTTTACCTAATTAGTATAATTGCGATTGTATTGGGATTCATAGCACTGAACAAAATAAAACAAACCAATGAAGCAGGCAAAGGAATAGCAATTACCGGCATTATCTTAGGATTTGCTAATGCATTATTGGTTATTTTAATTTAATGGAAGGTTTTTCAAAGAAAGGGATGGTAATTCATTTAAGGATAAATAACTTTTTCTGATTCTAGTTATTTAAGTACTTCATTTTCTATAAATCAGGATGTTCATTATAGTTCGGAGTTAGAGCTTGATACGAAAAAAACCCTAGTGGTTTGGTTTGTGGTCACACAAAACCATTAGGGGTTTTTCATGGTTAGACCTAGGGTTGACTCAAGTGTTCCATTTTTTCGCTTATCTCGAGATACTGGCCTACTCTGTTCAGGCATAACTATCATAAGGAAATGATAGAAAAAGAAGCAAAAGAACCGTCCCCATGTTCAAGTAGCGATTAAAGATAATGAGGAATGTTCGATTTGCACTAAATCCCATGTTGTAACAATTCCGATTGGTTTTTCACTATCTTTTCCGTTTTCCGTTATTAAAACGGCTTCTAGTTTTCTATTTTGGTTAAAATATTCTTCAAATAAGCTTTCTAACTCAAATATGTTTGTTGTTCTTTTAACGAAATGAACATTGTGTTCCATCTCAACCTTTAATATATCTGAAGCAATTGTCCCTTCAATAATAGCAAGACCTTCTTTTGAATTCTTAGAAAGCCATCGGGCAATTCCACCCTCTGTTAATAGGCCTTGAAAGCCTCCTTCGTCATAGATTGGAAATTGTGAGAATCCAGTCTCCTCTAGTTTGTCTAAGATTTCCTTTAATTCCGTACTAACACGAAAGGAATCAACCTGCCTTGAGGCAACAGATAACGCTAACGGAGGTTTGGTTAAGTTTTTATGAATACTTTCAATATCCTCGACAACATCTAAATGAGGTTCAGCTATGTATTTGATAGGGTCTAATTTATAATGCACAAGAGAGTTTCTTAGCTTAGCATACTGCTTTAATAATAGATAAAAAGGTTTAACGTGAGAGTATTTATCATTCGCTAAATTTAAAACATGGATAAAATTTTCATTTTTGCTATTCACTAAACTTTTTAATTGGTAATGAATTTGATTAAATGCCACTTCAAATCTTATCGATAAAGCATTAGATTGATTGTTCATTTTGAGTCCCCCTTATTTATATCCTTAAACGGGACAGAGAACTAGGCACATTCCTCCCCCACTTCAAGCAAAAAGCGGGACATGAAACCTGTCCCTATGTCCCACGGACTAGGCCGATTTTTTGTGCTTCGTAGTATAGGTTTAATTTTTCGATGTTATCTCGGTCATATTCTTTATAAGGTTCGTTGGCTCTTTCAGAAACGTCGTCTAATTCATCCCAAGAAACGAGACAGTTATGTAGTTTCTTAGCATCTATTACTGGATTTTCCGGATCAAAATCGACATTTTTATGCCAGCCTCTTAGATAGTAAAATGAGTTCCAGCGTTCATGCTCAACCTCTGCTAACGCTTCGACGTACGGTTTAATGTGGGCTTGATAATCGTCATTCTTCAAAATGTTCTTGTTTACATCATCTAATGGAACCTTGTTTAATCCAAGATGCATTAGTTTTGTATCATTGTGTAACATTTGATATCTACTAGATTCTTTCTTTAATGCGGAAAGTTGATCCCAGTCTTTTTGAGGCGTTAAGTTTTCATCTGTTCGTTTCTGTTGATAATTTTCATGTGCTTTTTTAGCATTTTTATAAAGCTTATCATCTAAAATGTACTCACTAGTTAACACTTCATGATAGAAAGGATACCGTTTCACGGAGCGGTATTCACCGCCTTGAGTGTCTAGCCACTCACTGACTAATTGGTCTTCCTTCATTTTTATATATATAGGTATGTCAGTGTACTTTTCAGGTAAGTCTAAACCTTCAATCATATCTAAAAAATCATCCTTTAACGAAATGAAAACATGTGTGATTTCCTGAAGTAACTCATCTGACAAATCCATTAAAAATTGACTATCCAAATTAAAGGACTTGAACGAAACATCAGCAAATTGGTCGTAGCGTTTTGCCAGTTGATCCCATTCTTTTTTTACTTTTTCCACGTCCCGGTCCAGCACGGTAATTCTAATTGTATTTCTTGTCAAAAAATGAGTTAGATGTAAGGCATGGTAAGCAATACGTTGATTTACTTTTCCAAACCCGACAAACAATAAATGCAGTCCTTTTCCTTCGACAGAATTGAGTTGCTTTTCGTAACCTTTATACAGAGGGTTCGAATCAAGGTGATTTTCAGCGATTAAATGATAGAGATTAAAGGTTCTTGGTTTAAAGAGGTTTAATTCATCATCATTATCAACTTCCGATGCTATTTTTTCAAATACTTTTTCTGATTTTGGATGTTCTATATGAACCACTGTATGCAAAAGCTTTTTCAAGTGATGTTCCTTTACAAAATTCTTTAGAGCAATAAGTGCATCTAAATTTTTAGCATCATCATCATGAAAAAAGACTGCATAGTTTGCATTTTTAATATTCGTTTTTTTATATATACCATCATCGTAATAATTACTTATGTAATATGGAATTCTTAAGTCTTGTAGAGTCGTACGCTGCTCCATAGTTAACTCCTTCGCAACTACAGCAACAGAATGTTTATCCGACAAGTTTTTTACTAATGTAGCCGACCTTTGATTATAACCAAACAAGATAATATGATCTTTTGTAAAGAAGCGTATCCTGAAACGCAAAATGGATTGGCCAAAGTACCGAAAAGCAATCATACTAACAGTCGAAACTGTATACAATCCTGCTGTCCATCTTGCTACTTCAATGGAAAGCGGTAATGCAACCAATCTACTTGGCGGATTTCCAATAACAGGATCTACATCTAACAAAAATAAACGAAAGGTCGAATACACTGCATTTTGAAGAGGGTAATTATCTACTTCCGTTAAAAAACCATATAGACCTGATATAAATGCGACAATAAATAAGATAGTTTGAAAGATGTATTGTTTTAAAAATGTATAAAGCGGTAAGCTTGCCAGTAACAATCCTAAAAGAATAACTAGGTAGGTTAATGTATGCAAATCAACCTGATTATAAAGTTCTACAAAGATAAAACTAGTAAGAACAATAATTAATACGATATGTACCGTTTTAAACAAATTCCATTTTTTCATTTGCAAAGCTCCTCTACCAACCCCATTATCTACCACTTAACGATTATATGTTCACTCCTACCGTTGTTCCTAGTTACGACTGAATGAATGTAATAAAATAGTACTATCTATCCATGTTTAGGTAATTAATAAGTAAAAAAATCATTACTATTGATGCCTTTCAACAATTTTATTACTTACCCAACCTTTTTTGCCGTTCTTCAACTCCACGTAAAGCCAGGTTATATCCTCAACCTGTTGTTCCTGATTTAAGTAAGTCGCTTGTTCACCAACCCCCAAGATTTCAAGGTCTTTTGCATCTAAGGAAGGCTTTTCTCGTATATAAACACCATCATAACCTTCTCTCAACGAAACCTTTACATTGCCCTCTTGGTTCTTCTCTTCTTTGGCACTAGTTGTTGCAGGTGTTTCCGTTAAAGAATGGCCGACAACCCAACCCTCAACGTCATCCCATTTTTTTGAAACTTCCAGTTGTGGTTGGGAATAATATAGAAATGGAAATCCTATAATGATGATTATTGCCACCCACTTATAAGTTTTTTTGAATTTTGTCTTAAATTTTGGTTTTTCTGCGACCAACCTTTTCAAACGAGTCGTTCCTTCTGTAGTCAAATCCATAATAGATTCCATAATATTTATTATTCCTGGGATACCTTTATCTCTCTTCCTCCTGCTTTTCATCCATAGGTTAAGAAACCAGCCATTAAAGTTAACCCATTGATTTAACAGAAATGAAATTAGATGAATAAGAGTTTTAATAATAAATGGAATAACTTTAATTAAAATATATCGGATGATAAACACAACCAAAAATAAAAATAAAACTTGGCGAATATATATAGGAACACCTAAAAGATGTTTCCATACATCAAATACGAGGTCATTAATTATCTCCATACTCAATTACCTTCTGTTGATTCTAAATTTTTAAGCTTCTCATTCAAGCGATCTTTGTTCGACGCAATTTTTTCTGGATTAGGTTCATCAATCTCTTTTTCCTTTTCATACCCAACACTATTTAGCAAAATCAGCTTTTCTTTAATCTCCTCAGGACTATCACCTTTATTAATTGAGCCATAGATAAAATCTTTAAGTGAATCTTGATGCTTTTGCTCGCGTTGTTCAGCTTTGTCTTTTCTATCTTGCAATTGTTGATGAATCTCTTCCAAGATAGCAGTAAGTTTGTCGTCATCCCGGAAAACTGTCTTGGCACCTAGGTATCCAGAGTCTCTATACACACCCGTAACATAATCAAGTTCCTTTAGTTTTTGTTCTCTTTCTAGTTCAATAAGCGTACTTTGACTTTCCATTTCTTTTGTTTTGTAGGCGGTAGTTTTATGTAGCGAATCATAAGACTTCAATTCTTGCTTTCTTTCCTCACTTGAGCTTACGAATGACGTTATGTCGGTTATTTCGATTCCTCTGTTTTCTAGTTTACTAGTTAAAGAATCATCATGGACAAGATCATTAAGTTGATCTTCCAACCCTAGCAATTGATAAACCGAATATCTTCTTGTTATCTTATTAATAAAAAGCTCCATGTCATTCTCTATTTTAAGTTGTGGGTCACTCAATTGAGCTTCTATAATTCTTTTTGGCTCAATAATTCGAAAACTAATATTCAGCTTGATTCTAATTTGTTCAACTTCATTTTCACTCGGGTATTCTTTCTCGAACCCAAAATCCTCGATGCCCATATTGACACAGTAAACGGTATGATAATTCCCATGTCTTATTTCTGATTTTGTTATATGATCACCATTTTTTATGACTAGTAGTTCATTCTTTCTATTCTCGTAGACTAGCGCCTTACTTTTACTAGACACAGGTGGCTTTTCAAAGACTCCTAACTTAGCGGGACTTTCCGATAAAATAAGTTTCATACATAATCACTCCTAATTAAGAATATTTTTAGCTATCGCAATCGCATGTTTTTGTTTCGAAGAAGTGATAACTCTATCAAAAATAGAAATAAGATACTCTTCGATTGGAAGATCAGACTCAACTAATAAAACCAAAAAGAAATATTCGATATATCCTTTTATCTCTGGTTCTTCATCAACTAAACGAAACCATTTCTCCAACACGTTTAACATCCGTTTACGAGTTTTACCTCGTATTATTGCTTGCTCCGTTAATTTTGTTATTGAACATCTAATTAATTCTTTGTTTTTCGAAATATTTGTAATCATTTTTGAATCTAAACTTTCCATAAAAGAAACAAAAATATGTAATGAATCAAGTACATCAAATTCATTTTTTTTATGTTCAATCCACCATTCATTCAAATAAATTAAATTCTTAAAATATATATCTTCCTCATTCCCATATTGAAACAAAAATTCCAGGCTATTATAGGTAACATCTCTGATAAATCTTTTGTCATTATACGTATAAATATCCTTCAGATCCAATAACGCCTGATGAAGCAGATTAATTCCAATTGGAGAACCATAGGCAACTGCAGCGGTCCACTTTAAATTAAAGTTTTTATTTTTGGCCCAAGAATGAACCAATTTCCCTATCTGAGCAATATGCTCTTTGTAGAAGCTTAAATAAGATAAAATTAACCCAGCTGTCAATCTATAATTTAAATTATCACTTTTGGCCCACGGTTCAATTAGTTCTCCGCGTAAAAAGTAAAAATCAGCCTCACTCTGACACATGTATGCAACAGCTTCCGCAAGACGCTCATTAACGGAAAGGGAATCCCCATCAGCAACTTCTTTAATCCAATTAAAAATGGCTTGATGCTCGTCGGGGTAGTTATTCCAAACATGATAAAGGACAGCTTCTACATTATCTGGATTTTTAAACTTTATATGTCGCGTCTTCGTGATACCATGATGCGTATTAATAGCAGCCTCAAATTCCTCTGCTTGTATTTCAGCTAACAGCTTTTCTTTATTATATTTAAATGGTGAAAGTAAGGAATTAGATCCATCTCCTATTAAATGCGATCGTAAGTGTTTAGCGGCTTCGCTTACAAGTTCATAGCTTTGTTCATTAAATACCGCTAACGCGATCTTAAAGGTAATCAAGTTAAAATCATCTTGATGTTGAAACCAGTCTTGAATTCGCTTTTGAACATTTTGCTTAAATGAGTGAAATACATCATCAAACGTTGCTTCGCCATTTATTACTGCAGATAGCTTTTCAGTGACTGTCTCTACATCACGCACTCTAATGTTACTAGTGGCCAGAAACTCCTTAAATTCATCTAGTTCTAGTATCTCTGTCATCTTTAATAACTGCTTTGGCAGTAAATCTTGTAAAAAAATATGATTTTCTACAACTTTAATCATATCTCTTGGACCTTGGGCAAAGACAGCTAGATGTTCTAAACTGTTATTTGAGATTTGACCAGTATTCTGTGTAATAATTAAATAGCTATTCGTCTCCTTCAATTTCTGCAAGATGATTTTTAAGGAAAACTCATCTAACTGATTCATGCTTCCTGTATCAAAATTATCAATTATGTAACCTGTATCCTGATTAAACGAAACGTCGATTAATTCTTTAGTGGTTATAGATGGATAAATTTGATAGATATTCTGGACTAAATTATGTAAGAGGGCAAGGCCCGTAGTGTACTTTCCAATATGTTGCGAATGGTGTATGTATAAGGCATGGTGTTGCTGCAATAGTTGAGTCATGTGGTCATAGCTTACATCAGCTTCATAAACTGCATTTATTCGAGTTAATTCTTCTGATTGAACCTCAAATAGTTGAAAGTCATCTGCCCCAATAGACACATTTCCGCTTGAGGTAAACGGAGCATTTATCGATCCTTTAAAATGATTAATAATTACGTTTTTATGGGAAAACTCTTTGAAAGTCTTTAAATCTTCCTCTAATTCTTCCTTTACTTTCTCACTATCCTCTTCAAGATCACTTGGTTTTTCATCTGGTATCTCTAAATCTTCTGGATTTGTAGAAACTGGATTCTCATCATCTTGTTTCGGCTCATCATCTGTAGTTATCTTTTCCTCATCCAATCTGACTCCTCCTCACATGCCTATTTCTTATGATTGTTTACGTTGCCCGTGATAGAAAAAGGTGCATTAACATCGCCATTAATAGTACTGTCTATTTTGGTGTAGTTGACTACTGATGTTTTTTTGTTGGATGGACTATTGTGACGGGTCTCTACTTTGCTTTCACTTTTCTCACTAGACTTTCTTTCATACCAATCTGTAATTCGCAAAAGATGATTCTGATATTTTGAAAGTTTACTAGAAGAAGAATCGTCCTCACTGCTTTGGACAAATGATAGTAAATCATATAAGGATACAGCAATTCGCTTATCTGGAACAGATGAAAAATAATTTTCATTTAGCATCTCTTCCATTTTCTCAGTAGTGATCTGCTGTTTCTTATATTCACCAAAGGAAGAGAAAATGTCAGTTAAAAACTGAAATGTTAACTCCTTAGCTTGATTCACTTTTCCATCCTCCAAGAACTTTGATATTTCACTAGCCTCTTGTTTGATTTCTATACTTAAGTCGTGATTGGACTTATCTAATTCCTTACGCAAGGAATCTCCGACTGGTAAGGACAGTACGTGTTGAACTTTTCTCATCAATTGATTAATCATCTCTTCCCGTGGCTCCGTTAGCGCCTCGAGCCAATGAAATCTTTTAACGTAATAATACATATCATCGGATAAATCTGTACCTTCAATCCTAAAAGGTATAATTACTTTACCCTCATTAGAAGCTACTTCTACTTCATTTAGCACATTATGGGATTGATTGGAAAAACTGGAGAGAACTAAAACAACTACTTTTGTTTCTTTTAAACCTTTTACAATTTCAGATGAATAAGACAGCCCAGGCGTTAAATCGGTAAGACCGCTCCGACGACCAGCATACCAACACTTTATCCCATTTTCTTCAAAAATGTGACAAATAGCATCTGCAACAGTTGAATCCTTGCTGGAATAACTAATAAATACATCATGCATGCTATTCATTCCTTTCCAAAAGTAGCATAAAATAAATCTAAGTTCTTCGACACGGTTTGACAAAGATTATTTTATATCACATCAAATGAATTCCTAAAATTTAAAATTCACTTATAATTATAAACCAAAATGGGATAAAAATGGATAATTAATTCATTTTTGTATAAATATGCATCAAATTTTTTTATAATTTTACATTGGAAATAATACTACACCTTATATTTATCTAATCTCTGATTATCTAACAGAAATGTAGAAAGAAACATGGCGAAATTGGTCGAAAGAACTGGTCAGAACGATTGAATTAGCTACAACTATTAAGTTACAAAATGCATCAAAAGAAATGAGAATAAAAAGTTATTATGGGGGACGACCTACGAGTTTTTAGGATAATTTAGGAGCAAGTAACTCGATTGGTAGCATAAATAACAAATAAAAGATTGTCTAGGCATATAACAGGTAGATTACCTCCAATAAAACGTAAAAACTATAGAGTAGACTCTGAATAAGCCTAACCTATAGTTCTTTTATTCAATAGAAAAATAGGCACCTCTAACGGTGTTTGGGTAATTCGGCGTTCTAGGCGTATGGATGACATATGTTTTTCTATTCTCTTTTTGATCTATTGATGCCATTATATGTTTGGGAAACCCCTCGATTTGCTCTCTAACGATATGTGCTGTGCCACCTTTTTTTTCTAAATCACTACGTTTATCCCATAATGCTAGTAGAATATCACTGGTCAGAGCTATATAGGCTCCAATGGAGTAATATGCATCATTTCTTGTTTCTGTCGCTTTTACAATGTCTGGTGTAAACACTTTTTCCGCTTGCAGACATAAGCTTTCAAATTCCATAATGGATGTTTCAGTTTCAAAGTCCCGGGTATAGTCTTCTTTTGCTAATGGTAGCGGGACAATTAATTTAGCACCATGAGCAAGTGCAGATTTAGCAACAAGTCGATCGGCACCTTCCGCAAGTGGACTTTTAACTATTATTATATGATTGGGATATTCCTTCTTTATATTTTCGAAAAAGAGATTCACCTCTGAAGCTACATTTGAAACAAGAGAAGAAGTTATATCTCTATGCCCCGTAACACCAATGGTAATGGTTTTTGTTTTCATTCTCTAGTTCCTTTCTCTGGTTAATTAAATTCAACTTACCATAGGGACGGTTCTTTTGCTTCCTTTACCTTACAGTCTCTAGTATAATTAAAAGCTATTATGACAACAAGAGAGGATCTAACTATGGCATACAAAATGATTGTATTAGACTTAGATGATACGTTGCTTCGTGATGACCACTCAATTTCTGATCGTACTAAGGAAGCTTTAATGAAAGCGCAGGAAAAAGGGGTAAAAGTAGTGCTTGCATCTGGAAGACCTACTTTTGGTATGAATTCAATTGCTGACGAGCTTTGTTTAGCTCAAAACGAGAGCTTTATTCTCTCCTTTAATGGTGGAAAAATTATCAACTGTCAATCTAATCAGGACATCTTTAGTAGTACGTTACCGGTTAAGGCTGTACACAGGCTGTATGAATTAAGCCGTCGTGAAGGGGTTTTTATCCACACTTATGTAGGGGAAGAAATTATTACAGAGGATGAAAATCCATTTACAACAATCGAGGCAGATATTACCGGATTACCAATAAAACTAGTTAACAATTTTGTTGAGGGCGTTACTGAACCAGTTGTTAAAGCTTTGATGGTTGGCGAGCCAGACAAGTTAAAGCTTGTCGAGTCAAAGCTCCAAGCTGAATTAGTTGAAGAGTTTAGTATCATGCGTTCGAAACCTTACTTTCTTGAGTTTACCGAAAAAGGTGTGACAAAAGGGACAAGCCTAAACCAGTTAATTCAGGCCTGTGGAATCAAACGAGAAGAAGTGATTGCTATTGGTGATAGTTACAATGACCAAGAGATGATTGAATTTGCCGGTCTTGGAGTAGCTATGGGAAATGCACCAGATGACATTAAAGAAATAGCTGATTTTGTCACAGACACCAATATGAATGATGGAGTGGCAAAGGTTGTTGAAGAATTTGTTTTTGGTAATCTAGTAGTAGTGGGTAGATGAGTGTCCTAGTTTACAAGTAGGTTTATTTCGGTCGGTCAGATCGCCATTTCAAATGATTAATATCATTTGACTCTAGCTACTTAAACCAAATTAATTTAAAGAATGTCTAACATTCATTTAGATTTTATAGAAACCGCTTAACAGTTCAATAGGATAGGTAAACAGATTAAGGAAGGTTTAAAGATTACCCTTCCTTTTTTCAGTCTAGAGGAAGTATGAATTGAGTAGCTACTCTCTTTACATGAGCCAGTCTTTTCTAGTTTTCATTCAAAGGACGCAAAAGAACCGTCCCTAAGTTTACAAAGTAAGTTATGCAATGTTTTCGTTGTTTCTCCTGGTTTTCCATTTCCAATCAATTGTTGGTTTACTGCGCGGATTGGGAGTATTTCAACGGATGTACTGGAAATAAATGCTTCATCTGCTTCTGATAAAAATTCGGGAGTGAATTTCTTTTCAATAGAGACAACATTTGCGCTTTCTGCTAATTTTAATATTGCTTCCCTTGTAATACCTGCTAGTATGTTACTAGTTAAAGGCGTTGTATATAATACTCCATTCTTCACAACGAACACATTGCTACTTGTTCCTTCAGTTACATACCCATCTTTAACTAAAATAGCTTCAAAATTACCACCCTTCGCAGCTTGATGTTTCGCTAATATATTAGGTAGTAAATTCAACGATTTTATATGACATCTTCCCCATCTCTCATCCTCTAATAATATCGTATCTATCCCTTCTTCATAGCTTTGTTTCGGAACTTTTCTAGAAGGCTTTACTGTTAAAGTAAATGAAGAAGAAACGTCTGGGAATGCATGATTTCGAGGTGCTATCCCTCTAGTTGCTTGGAAATAAACTTCTGCGTCCTTCAAACCTGATTTTTTAATAGATTCAATAACAATAGCCTTAATCTCACCTAATGAATATGGTAGCTTTATATCAATACCTGCTGCGCTTTTTTCAAGTCGATTAATATGCTCCTCAAGTAAAAAAGGAACAGAGTTATAGACTTTGACAAATTCATATACTCCATCACCAAATTGATGTCCACGTTCCTCAATTGGAATGACGGCTTGGTTAATCTCAATAAATTGCCCGTTAATAAACCCAATACTCAAAATTTTCTCCCCCTATATCCTACCTAATAACTTTTTCAAATGATCCGTATTCAAGGCCTATTGATCCCGCTACCGCTGTATTTGTAATTTGGCCACCCATTACATTTACACCTCTGCTAATGGCACTTTCATTTATTGCTTTTATCTTACTAAGTGGGATTCCATCAATCCATTGATGGACCTCTTATGGCGCATACACGCACGTACCGTCCCTACCTCATACTGGCGTTAATGGCTTCTTGCCTGTTAAAACTAGTGTTATGTTTTCGGCTGTTAATTCGGCCATTTTTAGTCTTGTTTTTTCACTAGCACTTCCGATGTGTGGGAGGGTGATGACATTAGGCAGACTTAAAAGAGGATGATCGGACGACACAGGTTCCTCCTCAAACACATCTAAACCTGCTCCCCAAATCGAGTGACTTCTCAACGCTTTATATAAGGCACGTTCATCAACAATTCCTCCACGAGCGGTATTAATAAGAATAGCTGATTCCTTCATAGTTTCTAATTCTTTTTCACCTATTAAATGATGGACTTCTGGATTATATGGAATCAGGATACAAATAAAATCTGAGTTTTTCAGGAGATCTTCCATCGTTGAATAGCTGATCCCTAATTCTTTTTCTATTTCTGGTTTACGAGATCGATTGCTATAAAACACATTCATATCAAATCCTTTAGCTCGTTTTGCAACAGCTTTACCTATTCGTCCCATTCCTATGATTCCAAGAGTCGACCCATAAATATCTCTTCCAGTTAATAACATCGGGGACCAAGTTTTCCACTTCCCCTCTTTTAGATATTCGGATGCCTCAACAATTCTTCTGGCAGTTGACATCAATAAAGCAAACGTTAAGTCTGCCGTCGTTTCTGTCAAAACATCTGGTGTATTTGTAACTATGATTCCTCTGTCAGTTGCTTCTTCGATGTCAATATTGTTGTAGCCAACAGCCATATTTGAAACGACCTTTAAATTCCTTGAATTATCGAACACTTCTGCATCAATTGTATCTGTTAACATGCTAATGATCCCATCAACATCTTTAGTTTCATTAAGCAAAACATCTCTAGGTACAGAGATGTCCTCTTCTTCCCACATATTTACATGACACGACAGTTTTATTTTGTTTACAATTGGATCCGGTAATTTTCTTGTTATGTATACTTTAGGTTTCAATTATTCAACCTCCTCATTAAAGTATTCACGGGGACGGTTCTCATGCGTCATTCCAGTCAGGGCCTTAACTTTAGTTCAAAAGGACGCAAAAGAACGTCCCTACGTAATTTGACCGTCTATCATTGTCCATTGTACGTTATACTCGGAATCTATCAATACCAGATCGGCGTCGGTTTGGTCTGATATTCTACCTTTATGGTTTAGCCCCAAAATAGTTGCAGGCGTTGTGGAAGCCATATAGACTGCATCAACGAGTGAGATACCGCTTTGAACTGTATTTTTTATTGCTTCATTCATTGTTACTGTACTAGAAGCAAGTGTGTCATCATCTAATCGCGCCACCCCATTCGTCACTGTTACTTGATGCCCTCCGAACTGATAGACACCGTCTCCCATATACATGGCCTGAAGTGCGTCGGTGATTAAAGCAACACCTTCTGGACCTTTTATCCGATGCATTAGCCGAACAATCGCTGGATGAAGGTGTACATTATCAACAATCGCTTGGAGACTAACGTGCGGTTCCTCAAAAGCTGCTACAACTAACCCTGGGTCTCTATGGTGGATTGGCCGCATCGCATTAAAACAATGGGTTACATGACTTGCTCCTGTAGCAAACGCCTCTTTCGCTTGATCATACGTTGCATCAGAGTGTGCTAGCGAAACGACAATACCTTGTTCTTTTAAAAAATGTACCATTTCCATCCCACCGGGCAACTCAGGTGCAATCGTAACCATCTTAATTAGACCATCCGCTTCTTTTAAAATTTGTTTCATTTCCTCTTTATTAGGATGACGTAAGTATTTTTCATTTTGCATTCCCTTTTTTTTAATATTAAGGTATGGGCCTTCTAAGTGGATACCAGCAATTTGGGCTCCAGGCTCTTTGCCAATCACCTTCTTCACGTTCTCAATCATTTTCATTAAGTCTTCTATAGAAGAAGTCACCGAGGTTACCAGAAATGATGTACATCCTGTCCTTGCACAGATACGCGAGACTTCTAAAATACTCTCTTCTGTACCATCCATCATATCGGATCCATTTGCACCATGTATATGTACATCAATCATTCCAGGTATTAACAGGTGACCGTCGCCATCAATTACTTGGTAATCATCAGGAATAGTTGGGCTTTCACCTTGTGCGATTTTAGTGATTTTCCCTTCTTCTATCCATATGCTTGACGGGGAGATGATTGCCGAAGGAGTAACAACTCGCGTATTTACAATTACCTTTTTGTCCATTTTTTTACCTCCAAAATTAATTCGCTCCAATAAAAAGATATAAAGACGCTTAACCTATATCCTGATCCTTTCCCTCTTGTATAGTTTTGATGGTTTTCAGAATCAACAGCAGCCTGATATTAACCTTATCCTATAAATAATTTAAACCAGCTGTATTTGGAAATGGAATAGGAAAAGCATTATTTGTTGCTTGTTGTAGCTTTACAACCGATTTATCTATTGCATCCACATTAAACAAGAATGAGATAAGCTCCTCTGGGCTCAGCGTTTCCGTTACTGTGGGTGTTATTACTTCCACGCAACCATTTTCATCAGTTTTAAAACGAACGTTGCCCTTAAATTTCTCTTTCACATACGGATAAATTTGTTGTAATAAACATTTAGCATCAATCACCTTGATTGTCCCTTGATTTTTCACTTTTTGATTTGGTAATGAACTGAGGTTTTCTAGTAGAACTTGATCTTGCCACGGGACCGGAACTTCGATTTCGTCTAGTTGATACGTTTCGACTGCATAAGCTAATAAACTCTCTAACTCATCAACTTCCCCAGCCCATTCAATTGCAATAGCAGTTCTATTTACTGATGAATGATGAGGAAGTCCAACTACTAGGAAACTACTAATCAATCCCTCACTCTTGTTAACTAGCACTTTATGACTTAACTTGATATTACTTGCGTATGCTTCAGCTTCAATTAGTTCAGAAAAATCCAGCAAACCTTGTTGATAGGCAACTTCTCGTTTTTCTGCTACCCTAACCATGCCCAGAAGATCAGACGTTTCCATTTCGCTAATATTTAAATCCTTTGACGGTATGTAACTGCTCCCTTTATATGTAAAACGCGTTAACTGCCCAAATGGAAAACAGCCCGCCTTTCGATATAATGTACGATCCCCAGAGACAAGCAGGAGAGACGCCTCTGTTTTTTGTAGAAACTCTGATATTTCCTCTAACATTTGACTCGCAATACCTTGCCCACGATAATCAATAGCTGTACAGACAGAGCCTAATGAATAAACGCTTATTTTAGCTTTTCCCAGGTTTATCACGGCTGGAAGAAGCCCCATAAAGGCAACTAACTTTCCATCAACAAATGCCCCAAATGAATGGTTAAGCATACTAGGTGTAAATATTTGTGGAAAAGCCGTTCCCATCGAAGTCCGTTCAGAATCACGAAATGTCTGATCGGATAGTCTAATAGCCGCTTCCATTTCTTCCTTTTTCAAATGCCTTACTTCGACCATAGTGTGTCTCCCCTTTTTCAGATGACCTGTTCATATTTGCTTCCTTGGTAGCTAAATTAATAATCTCGTATATTGAGGAATCTCTAATAGGATTTTTCCGTTTTGATCCCATTCATTACGAGGAATTTTCTAGTGAAAAAAAAACACCAACTTATATCACGGCAATATTCATATCAAGCTTCCACTAGCCGGTCAGATAAAACGATAAACAAAAAACAGAATTGATTGACTAACTGTTACTTCCCACCATAACAGACGCCTCAGTTTGCCTACAAGAACGTGGAAGAATGTTTAAAAAATATACTGCGTGGAAATTATTGAGTAGTAAGGAAACAAAGCTCTTGTTCAAAAAGGACGCAAAAGAACCGTCCCTTTGAAACTTTATCACCTTGAAATACGTATTCATATAATCATGAAGGGAGTTTTTTATATGTTTAATAAATTTTTAAAGAAATTGAAGCAATTCTCTGGTAGTAGTAGTAAGAAAAGGCATCGTAGTTATAAGCATAGTTCGAGTGGTCGCAAGCATAATCGCTTCAGTAGTAGTGATCGCCATAGACACTCTGGACATCAAGGAAGTCATCGGTATAAAAGAAAAGGATACGGTAGCAGCAGTAGTTAAGTCTCATTCTTCTAAACAGGCTATCGCATGATTAACATCACTCAATGCCGCTTTCGTATCTGAATAAGGTTGTCCAATACTTAATAATCTCTTAAGACAATAGGTTGTTCTGGGGTGAAGAGTTAGTTCTTCGGTCCATGAACGACCTTTCTTTACGTTAGCATCGAAATTAGAATAAAGCAGAAACAACAATAGGTCTCCTATATCAAAATAGTCTTCTCTAAGCAGACCAAGCTTTTCCTTTAGGTTATCTTTATTTATTTGCGTTGATTGGCGAAACAATTCGGCCAACCCAAAATCAATAATATAAGTTTGGTTGTTTTGAAGAATTACATTAGGTATTCTTACATCTCCATGGATCATTCCCATCGAGTGTACATAATCGACAATAGTTAATAAATCTCTTGTTAAAATTAACGATTCTCTTTCTGTAAAAGTGAGCTTATCTGCAAATAAAACATCTTCCAAATTTCGTCCTTCTATATATTCCATAGAGAAAAAGTGATATTTTCCATGCACAAAACGCTCATAAAAAGTTGGAATGTTCGGGTGATCTAGTTGTGCTAGTATTTGTGTCTCATGCTTGTATTGCTCATGCATTACTGTCTGCTTTTTACTCTTAGTCATTTGCTTTATTACACACATTTGTTCATTTTCTACGTTTTTACATAAATACGTCATTCCATAACTACCCATGCCTAACGCTAACTCAACCTGATATTTGTCAACTAACAGATCACCCTGCTTATACCGCCGGTCTGTTAGTAATCTATAAATCCGTCCAACCATCTTAAAAGCTCTCATCGATCTTTTCACCACTATTTCAATTACAATTTCTCTCTATTATACCTCAAAAAAGACGCAAAGGGACGGTTCTTTTGCCTCCAAAGGAGCAAAAGAACCGTCCCTTGCTTTCACATTTAATTTTATTTTATAATTTAAATAGATTGTTTTTATTCATGGGAAAAGGAAGGAATTAAAATGGGGAAAAAGTATAAGCCGGATTGGCAGAAGCTAAAAAATTTTGTCGATTAAACCAAGCTGATTAACAAATGGCGAAAGAACTTGGCATGCAGCCGAAAAGTTTAATTAAAAACATACCAGCCAAAAACGAACAATGGAAGGCACCAGTAAAAGTATGGCTTCGTGATTTGCATGAAAAAAAGTATGGCGAGGTGTTGTGATAAATGTCTACCAAAGCACCCCAGTTAACAGAAGCTGAGATTATGGCCATTCTTCGAGCATCCGATGAGATTATTATGGTGGGTGGAAGAACACTTCTAGCAAAAATACTGAAAGGATCACGGGAAAAAAAGATCCTACAATTAGAGTTAGACGAATGTCCTGCCTACGGTTATTTTAACGATTTTACTATCGCACAAATAACCGAAAAAATCGATTGGATGATTGATCATGATTTTCTAGAAACAGCATATAGCGGGAAACTTCCAATGATTGTGTTCACTGAGCGAGGTTGGAAGATTGAGGCTAATCAACGTGCAGATGAGCTACTTTTCGAGTGGGAGACGTACATAACAAAAAATGTTGCCAGCCCTGATATGAACTATTTAAAGGATCGAAATAGAGAGATGTTTTTTTTATTTATAGAAAAAATCAACGTAACAGGCGAGCAAAGGTATATTCCCTATCTCGAAGCATGGGAGAAAATTGATTATAAAAAAGTTAAAGCTAAAATCAGGGAAACAGTGGAAGCTCTACAAACAAGCAAACCGGTAGATCAAGAATTTATTATTACCCGTAATTTAGCTATTAATGAAGCATTACAAGGACAAGAACCACAAGATCTATTAATTAAATGTTGGGAATGTGGAGATAGATTTGTCTTTACTGTAGGTGAACAAAAGTTTTTTAAACAAAAGGGTTTTGTTCTGCCAAGAAGATGTCAAAACTGCCGTGACAAAGAGCGGTATTATTTATAATAAGAAGGATGGGGACAATGGCTAGCACAAAGGAAAAGGTAGAGGAGAAAAAATCACAATTACTGGAGCTTACACACGCTTTTAGCGATGAATTCTTAAATGAAGAATATGAAGAAATAATAGATAAATTGATCCTTAAAATGTCTAGAAAAAGAGAAGTTCCATTTTTAACGGGAAAAATTGAAATATGGGCAGCTGCAGTAATTCACGCATTAGGAACAATTAATTTTTTATTTGACAAAGACAACAAACCATATGTTTTGTCTTCACAGATCTGTGATTTTTTTGAAACAAAACAAAGTACCACTTCTCAAAAATCAAAAGTGATTAGAGACATGTTTAAAATGGGATACTTCGATAGTGATTTCTCTGTTTCAACTATACAACAGAATAATCCATTTAATCACCTAACAACAAGCAATGGGTTCGTCGTCCCTACTGAAATGGCAGCAGAACAACCTCTGACTGAATGGGAGTTGGAAATAGCCAAAATATTAGGTATTACAGATCTTGAGAAAAACAAATTTTATGATGAAGAAGAGCTGATAGATTGTTTAGAAGCAACACCGGAACGATTAACTATTTTCTATGATTATTTGCAAAGCAAAATGGAGTTCCCATTTTCAGCAACGTTAGAACAGGAAGTTGAGCCAAATAAAATCGTTGTTTATAATGTTGATTGTATTCGTTTAGACCAAGTAAAGCAATTAGATGAATATTATGGCATTCTAGTTAATGTTACCCAAGATGGAGAAAGAATCGCTATTGTTCCATTAGCAGAAATCTCCGTAGAAGAAGAGCACAATAACGCACCATTATTGGCATTGTATCACAATTGGTTTTGGACATACTAGGGACGGTTCTTTTGCTTCTTTCCTATCTAACAACAAGTTCTAAAAGCTTCCTTGAATAAAGTTAACTATTTATGTTGTCTTATTTCATAACCTTTCTTAAAGGGGCATTTGGCCTTCATTTCCAAATAGAATATCACTATTTTCGATTAGCTCTGGATCTATTAATAGTAGCTAATTAATTCCTAGTAGAATTAGACTAAATGATCGGAAGTTATGGTATAGGAACCCATTTATAGGATGACGTATATTAAATCTTTAACATTCGACCTACAAAACAGAACAAGGGTTGAACTTAAAGATTTATTCAGACCCGAAAGTAATTATATTAACCGAATTTCAACCTTGATTCGCGCGCAAATCGAGCAACGAGATATTCAGCTTCTCGGCACCTTCACATCCATCGAACCAAATCAAGACTTTTACATTGCTGACAAAGCTCTTGTTATCTATTTTGAGCTCTACGAAATAACTCCATATGTATTTGGATTCCCTATGTTTCCAATTTCCGTCTATGGATTACATGATATTATTGATGAAGATGGTCCGCTCGGTCGGATGGCTGTTAGTAATTAATTAGCCCAGTCAGATAGAAGTTGGAAATAATCTAATTTCCATAAAAATTCTTTTATATATTTCTTTAATAAATCTAACCCCAACTAATGGTATCCAATTGGGTAAAACCATTAGCTGGGGAGACGTCATTTGCTATCTTGCATTGCCTCGCGAGCCGGATTTTCCTTTTCCTCTTCTTTGCTCATCTGGTCTTTTCTTACTTGGATTCGTTGGAGTATAATTAGGCTTCTCGTCCTTATGAACAGACATGTAATATCCCTCCATCAGTTAGAATTGGCAATACCAATCCTTAATTTATCCAAACCAGATTAATTTTATGCTGGCTCATAAATACTTTCGTCCTTGTTTGTTCGATCTTCAGTTTTTTAGTGAGTAATATGCTGTCTTTCCAGTACAGAATCAGGATGGGCTGATTTTACTGGTAAATCTGTCGATATAGATTTACGATAGTAGTAATGGAAAAGAAACACATGATCAGCCAAAATCTCCCGGCAGTTTCTACGATGAAACTACTTGCTTTAGCTGGTTACACAAGGAAGTTAGGCAGCGACATTGATGATAGCGATCAAATAGTTAGTACAAAGGGTGGAGTTGCTACTCAAAAACAAGATACTAATCTAGCTTTTGTCTGTGGATTTCATACGGGTTTCCTGGTTATTCTCTATTGTTAGTGAAAGGGAAAATCTTGGATTAATTATCGATTACATCTGTTATGAGTTAAAGAATTAGTTCCACCTAAAATTATGATCAACTAAATAAGATTGTAAAGTTGCTAGCCATGCCCTGCAACTTTACAAAATAATAACGGCATACCAGTGGCTAAGAAAGGAAACTTAGATGAATCGTATAGTCAAGAACATAGGTATTATTGCTACAAGCAGTATATTGCTAGGATTAATTGGTTTTTCTATTGGTTATATTGGAGAAGATGAGCTGAAGGATTGGGTCGGAATCTTGTTTGGGGTCATTGGATTTGGAGTCGGATTTATCACTTCAATTGTTATACTAATCACTCGGTTTTTATTGAACAGTTGTTAAAAGCATTCCTGGCAAGGAAGCCTATCATTTATTGTCCTCTTATAAAGACCTGATCCGAACCTTTATAGTAGCTTAATAGTACCGGCTCTCTCCATGGCAGTAGTCACTATCAAAATTGAAAAGTCGATATAATCTATTTACTAAGAATAAGAATGTATCGGTACAAAAGTTAAAACTGCGTGCTCCTATCCTTACATAGTAACTTCAAACGGATACATACCAACATTTGTCTACGCACCTGAGCTTCCATATCCGTATCTGTTTATCTAACCTAATGCAAAATACTGATACGAAAATTTACGAGTCATTGGATCATTAAAGAGCCCCCATTATCGCTAAACCTATACAAACAAATTAGGAGGATGAATGTTATGAAAGAACTGATTTTAATAGATGACATAAGTTCGATTTCGGAAAGTGTTTTTTCTTTTAAATATAAAGGTAACGTTCTAAAAAAGGAACCTTTTACTTACAAGAAGAAGCGCGAAAAAGATGGAGAAAGTCCGTATCATTTAGATGCTGCTGATTTAGCAAAAGTTACTAAGTATTTTCCTCAAATTTTTCCCTATTCAAAGGATCGTCCCTATGGGAAATTAAAGTATCTTACAAAAAATCAGTACATTGATTTGATTAAGTATGAATTCTATCAACTAGCTCTAGACGGAAAGCTCACAAATCTTCTAGAGTGTGCTCATGACCAGACTTATACTAAATTTGATATCAATTGGGAGAAAAATAAACCAGTCAATAAGCCTTTATTTTATCAATTGTACTAAATCATTCCATCTAGACTTAGAACGTAATAGTAATTTATAACGTTGAAAATATGATAATACCATTTCTAACTTAACTGAGGGGGGGTTCTCTTATGAGTTTGATCAGTAAGACAAAAGATGATGTAATAAAATACAAGGATATGTTAAGAAACGAACAAAATCCAATTGAGAGAAAGAAAATAAAAGAACATTTAAAATTAATTAAAGAAATAAAGCGAAAAGGTATTCGCCAAAGTTCAATGAATCCTAAAATGATAGTAGCTAAGTTTTCCTACTGTACGTTCAGAGTCATTCATTTAAATGGGCTTCCTTATGTATCAAAGGGAGAAAAGATATTTTTTAATGTTGAAGAAGACCATTTATTATTTGCTGATAAAATTATCGTGAAATATAACAATATTTTAAAAGTCAATTTAGCAGAAAAACAAGGTTTTAGGCATAATACAACTGTATTATGTATTTTTTTCACTAATTCCCATGGAACTGATTCGAGTATTGAATTGAAATAACATACATCAATCCAACCCCAAGTAGTATATTTAGAAGTAAAATGAAAGATCTATATGACCTTAGTATGATAGATAATAGTTCAGTTAGAAACTAATAATAGACACCTCAGCTAATAATGGTGAGAGGATAGAAAAATACGAGCTTTGAACTGCACGAGTTTCAGTTGAAGGTACATACACAAAAGGAAGGTTCATCCTAGAAAATCCTATTTCATATATCCTATTTAATATGCGGGCCAGTTTTTGACCCTGATGGATGTGCCAACGCTATACGTTATAATGTATTTTGTGAAAAGAAAGTAATAAATAATTACACTATTACAGTAATAAGTTTGGGGAGTTAATTAAACAACTCAAATAGTTTTTTATATTCCCTTGGAAATTGTTACAAAAAGGTTGTGTCTCTCGTGTTTTATTCAATAATTATACCTGCATTCAATGAATCTAAATCTATTGCTAAAGTATTGAGAGCTCTAGTAGAGAGCTATCCTAATTCAGAAATCATAGTAGTTGATGATTACAGCACAGATGATACCGCTGAAGTGGTTGAAGATTTCTCCGAAGTTACATTAATTAAACAGCCCTATAATCAAGGGCCAATAATCGCACTTGCAACTGGCATTGCAGCTGCGTCAAATGATGTGGTCGTTACGATTGATGCTGATGGACAACACCCAATTGATTATATACCAAAACTTGTGGAACCTATTTTTACTGATCAAGCAGATATTGTTTTAGGAGTTCGCGAAAAACTACCTAGATTGGGAGAAAAAATAATAACTTTATTCTCAGGAGTAAGTGATGCAACTACAGGATTTAAAGCTATGAGGAAAACCTGTGTGGATGAGTATTACACAAATGACTTTGCTTATGGTGGGGTCTTTATATCTGTTTCAAAGAAACGTGGCTTTCGCGTACTGGAAGTTCCGGTTCCGATACAGCAAAGATTAGAAGGAGTTTCTACTCATTCCAATATTAAAATATTAACTAGATCATTTAAGTTCGTTTTGTGGAAGTTATTTAAAATGAGAAGCCTTGAAAGAATTTCAAATTAAAGGAGTGAAATCTCCAGTAATGTTGGAAACTCACTCCTTTTAATTATTCTAATATCAGTATCTTTTTTATTCAACAATCTCGAACTTTTCATCCTTTGTAAAAAAATCCTGTACAAACTTGTTTGACAAAATAAGATTTGACCAAATTTCCTTGTCATCTGATGGTTCATCGACACAATCAATTAAAGTGACGCAAAAGAACCGTCCCTGCATTATTTTTCAGACGACAAGCAGGTACAATGTTGCACCTGCTCTTTAAAATCCATACGGTTTAGTATGTTAAATATTTACTTCCACCTTTTTCTTTTAGAAGATGGTAATATTCCTAATTCTTCTCGGTATTTGGCAATCGTTCTTCGTGAGACATTGATATTTTCATTAGCAAAAATTATTGTTATCTTTTGGTCTGACAATGGTTTTTCCTTATTCTCCGTATTGATAATTTCCTCAAGCTTATCCTTTATGCTTTTGACAGATTTCATTCCACTCAGTGCCCCAAGGCCGTTCGTGAAGAAATACTTAAATTCGAAAATACCCATTGGTGTTTGGATATACTTGTTACTGGTTGCTCTACTAACCGTAGATTCATGCAAGGAAACAATTTTAGCAATATCATTTAATGTCATTGCTTTTAGTTCTGAAACACCATGCTCAAAGAAAGCAAATTGGTAATCCAAAATTGCTTTTGTTACCTCATACAATGTCGTCTTCCTATGTTCAACACCTCTTATTAATGTGACAGCATCATTCAGTTTCTCCTGTATATAGCGGTGAGCACCATTATCTTCTTCTACAAGAGCTTTATAATTGTAATTGATTGTTAAATCTGGAACTAAATAATCATTCACCTGAACTACATACCCGTTATGTTCTTTTTTAACTATTACATCTGGAATAATATAGTTAACCATTGATCTAGTAAAATCCTCACCAGGTCGAGGATTAAGCGTCTGTATGTAGTCAATCACTTCTTGAACTTCAGACATGGGAATAGAAAAAATAGCGCTGATCTTTTTATATTTTTTATTAGCTATGTCCTCTAAATAATTTTCGACTATTTCACAAGCAAGTCTGTGATGATTCTTTTTATGCCTCATTTGAATTAATAAGCAATCTTTAAGATTTTTAGCCCCTACACCGATTGGGTCAAAAGTTTGTAATAACTTAGCCATATTACCTACTTCAGCTACACTAACCCCTAGCATTAAAGCAGCTAAATTTTCATCTATTGTTAAATAACCATTTTCATTTAAGTTTCTAATTAAAAATTTAATAGTTTGCAATTCACTTTGAGTAATTGCGTCTATGAAAGAAATCTGTTCGATTAGATGCATTTCTAACGTAGTTTCATTAGATGAAGAAAGGATTTCAGCTATATCACCTGCACCAGTAGTTTTATTTCTATAAATTCCTTGCATCTCTCTCTTCCAACTAAACTCTGATTTTACATTATCTTGATAGGTACTTGAATCTGTTCTTTCTTCATATGTCTCAAGGAGAGGATTTTCGTAGATTTGTTGATTGAGAAAACCATTTAAATCGATAGCGGAATATTGAAGAATATTTATTGATTGGTATAATTCAGGAGTAAGTGCTAATTGAAGTTTCTGTTTTTGTTCTATTCTTAAGGCCATCTGCATAGCTCAATTCTCCCTTTCCCTAGTCTATCTATCATTAATAGTATTATATGCATAATACACCAACTAATGATACGATACATGTAGTTTGTGAGAAAATCTTACATCATTGAAGGTTAATTTATAATTTAATATGGACGTTTCCTTTGTTACAAGTCTTTCACTTGTAACAAAGGAAACGTCCATATTCATAAACCTTATACTTTATTAGTTCCCGCGCCACACTCTCTTATAACGTCCTCTTTATATAATCTATGAATTAAAGAAAAATTTTCGCCTAATTTACCGTTACCAATGATAAAATTATCTACTTGTGTTACCGGTATTAGTTCTTTTGTAGTACTCGTTATAAATATTTCATCTGCAACTTCTATATCTTCAATTGTTAATACTGTTTCAGATGTTAGTAATCCATTCTGACTTGCTAATGACAGCACCTTCTGCCTTGTAATACCATTAAGGATGCTTTGATCTGCTGGCGGAGTTTTTACTACTCCATCCTTAACTATAAATACATTCATTGCTGAACATTCTTTTATTTCAGCATCTCTTATAAGAAGTGCTTCATAACAACCTTTTCTCTTAGCCTTTTCTTTTGCTAAAACATTTGGCAAAAGACATGTAGATTTAATGAAACACTTTTTCCAGCGCTCGTCAGGGAAAGATTTTAACTTTACCCCTTGGTCTGGTGTGCTTATCACACCCTCATCTACTTTCCATATAGCCATTAGGTTTTGATGGGCATCTATTGGAAATTCATGGTTTCTAGATGCACTTCCTCTAGTAATTTGGAGATATATCGTCCCACTTTGCATTTGTAGCTTATCAATACCTTGAAGAACTAATTCCTCTAATTCCATCACATTTGGCGAGGCAAGCATGATACTCTCTGATGATATTAACAACCTTTGTAAATGCTCAATCAACGTATATGGCTTACCATTATATACTCTAATTACTTCATATACACTGTCACCGAACTGTAACCCCCGTTCTTCTAAAGGCATAACAGCATCATCTACTTTAATAAAATCACCATTGAAATAAGCAACTGATTTATTGATTGTCAAATCATCTTACCTCCTCAAGTCCACATGGAATTAGTTTTTTGGGTAAAACAAATTTAGCTGTTTTTAAAGGATTTACTACTTGACTGATTTTTAAATCCCCTTGGATACCAATTAATCTAATTATGTCATTGGATGCTAATTTCGGATTTTGTTTTCTTAACAGCAAAAACATGGATTCAGTAGCCAGTTCACAAGCCTCATCCATAGTCTTGGCAGATGCAATCGCATAGTAATTATCTTTATCTTCTAATACAGGCCAATCACTAAGTTTAGTTTTAATAACTTCCACTTTAATATGGACTCTTCCGCCAATTTCCACGCCACAGATAGGAACTTCCCCGTCACCCATTATTGCATGCAAGTCACCAATAGCAAGTTTTGCTCCTAATGTGAATACCGGCAAATAAATGACCGCCCCAGCAGTAATTTCCTTTGTATCCATGTTTCCACCATGTTTCCCTGGAGAAAATGTACTGATTTCTTCATCTAAGGCTACACCAATGACACCAATCATTGGCTTCAAGTCAAAACTATATTTATCATTATAAATTACTTTTTTATTTTTTATTTTTAGTTTCTTAACCTCTGGACGATCGACATACTTTTTTAATACCCCGACTCCCGGCCGAAGGTACATGGAACCCTCTTCTTCTAACTCCAATGACAATACTGAAATTTTCAAGGTATCCCCTGGTTCAGCACCATTTACATAAACTGGGCCGGTTGCAGGATTAACACCTTCTAGTTTAAAGTTTTTATCTATCGACTCTGATTTTAATTGATCCCTATAACTATCGTAAGTATGAAAAATTACTTCTTCTCCAGACTCGATAGTTTCAACTGTATCTGCATCTGGACGGAACGAATAGATGTGTTTTTCTCTAGGAATTACTTTCATTTTTGCACCTCTTTTTCCGTTGATGCACTAGTACTAACTTTCTTTTTCTTTCTATTGTGAAACTTGGTGATTAAACCTGCTATACCTTGTGGGGAAAAGCGTAACACTAAAATTAAAATTAACCCGAAAATCATTAAGTGATAGTTACCAAATTCTTTTACATACTCAGCAATTATTTCTAACGATAACCCACCGATAATTGGTCCAATAAATGTTCCTAATCCACCAATTACCGCCATTGAAATAACCATACCCATTTGAGTGATTGTTGTCATTTCTGGACTAACTAATTGGTTATAATGAGCTAAAAACCCGCCAGCCACACCGGCCATTGCAGATGAAATGGTGAAAACAATTATTTTATGACGAACAACCTTTACTCCCATGGCAGATGCCGCTATCTCATCCTCACGAATAGAACGTACAGTCAGTCCGAAATTTGAATAAACTAATCTATAGATTCCGAAGAATACCATTAAAACCACTAGACCAATTGCCGTGTAATAATAAGGAAGTTTAGAGGTTATATCTCCAAACAGTCCTGGCACACTAAGCCCCACTTTACCATTTGTCACTTTATATTCTAGGCTGATAACCAATCTAAATATCTCGGCAAATGCAATAGTTGTTAATGCTAAATAACTGTCCTTCATTCTTAAGGTTAATACTCCTAAAAATAACCCTACTAAACCAGCGACCACAGCACCGACTAGAATAGATAAAACTGGATGAATTCCTAAATGCACACTTATTAATCCAGATGTATATGCACCAGATGATGCCAATGCCATATGTGCGAAGGATACCTGTCCGGAATAACCCGCTAATAAATTCCAACTTGACGCCATCATAATAAAGAAACAAGCTAAAATTACAATATGCAAAGCATAATCATCAACAAACAGTGGAAGAAACAATGCAACGACGAGTAACACAGCTAAAATTCTTTTCTCTAGTTGTTCCATTGTGACCCTCCAAACAACCCTTTAGGTTTAACAAGTAATATTATAATCAACAGTAAAAAACTATAGCCGTCACGGTAACTAGGGGAAAGGAAAAATACTCCAAGACTTTCTACTATCCCAAGCAGTAACGACCCATAAATAGCACCTTTAATTGATCCCATTGATCCTAATATTATAATTACAAAAGATTTTATGGCTGGCACAACACCCATAATTGGGAAAACAAGAAAAACTGGCGCTAGAAGTGCTCCAGCAGCACCTGCCATTGCAGCCCCAAGACCAAAAGCAATACTACCAAGAGTCTTAGCATTTATTCCCATAATCGTACTAGCATCGCGATCTTGTGATAACGCTCTTAATGCCGTCCCAAGCCAAGTCTTATTAATAATAAACAATGTAGCAGCCATGAATATTATCGCTAATACTACGGCATAAATCCTTCCTGAACTTACGCTAAGCACTCCCAAGTCTAGTACACCACTTGCTAAAGGCTCAGGACTTTTTTGATATGGTCCAAAGACTACTAATGCACCGTTCATCAAGAAGATTGATAATCCAAAGGTTATCAATAATGCGTACTCATCTTTTCGTTCAACCTTATCTTCGTATATTGGAGTTAACAAAGCTTTCTCCATTAACATACCAATTATAAACACAACTGCGACTGCAGCAATTATACCAATTATCGGATGAAGGCCTAGCATCCGGCTAGCAATATATGAAATATATGCACCAAGCATATAAAATTCACCATGTGCAAAATTAATAACTTTCAATACACCAAAAATCAGTGTTAATCCCAACGCCATTAAAGCATAAATGAAACCGATAATTAATCCATTTGTTAGTTGTGCTAACAAAGGTACAAGAAAATCCATTTTTATCCCCCCGACTTAGAACTTTAACCAAGACTGGACAACCTCTTTTAAATTTGCCTCAACCTCAGATGCCTTGCTCTCTGATGATACACTTCCTTGTTCCAAAACATAGACATAATCTGAATAACCAATAGAGTCCCTGATATTTTGATCTACCATTAACAAAGTGATTCCATCGTCCTTTAGTCCATGTAAAATTTGATAAACCTCTTTTGCTATTTTTGGGGATAATCCAGCTGAAGGTTCGTCTATCAAAAGCATTTTAGGATTTGACATTAACATTCTAGCAATTTCGAGTGTTCTTTTTTGTCCCCCACTCATCAATCCAGCTTTTTCATTGCGTTTTTGCTTTAAAACATCGAACTTATCATACATAGCTTCTAGCTGTTGAGTAACCTTTTGTTTATCTTTCTTAAATGCCCAAGCACCCAATTTTAAATTTTCATTAATTGTAAGTTCCGGAAACACACTGACCCTCTGCAGCAAAAAGCTGATACCATGGTCTACTAGTTGATGTGAGGGCAAACTAGAAATGTCTTTTCCGTTATATTCTATTGATCCCTTTGAAGTCTTCACAAATCCAAAAATAGCTTTGAGTAAGGTCGACTTACCAGCGCCGTTTGGCCCAATTAATAGTGTTAAGTTATTCTCTCTAGCTTTTAGTGATAAATCATTTAGTATATTTATTTTTCCATAACCTGCATCTACATTTTTTACTTCTAACATGAGTGTTTATCCCCCTTTATCCAAGATACGCTTCTACAACTTTAGCATCTGAATGAACTTCTTCAGGATTACCGCTCATCAGTACCTCACCAGCTGCAATAGCAATCAACTTTGTACTAACTTCCATTATGGCGGGAATATTATGTTCAATAATGACAAAAGTTTTGCCTCGTCTATTTAATTCTAATAATGTATCGATAAATGTTTGAATCATATTGGGATGAAATCCTGCCGTTGGCTCATCTAACAATACTATTTTCGAATCCAGCATCATCGCCCGAATAAACTCTAGTAATCTCTGTTGACCAATTGATAGATTTTGCGCTTGTTCATTTTTTAAGTGTGTTAAATTAACTAGGTTTAACAACTCACTTGCCTGTTCTTCCATATCCTTTTTTGATTTTTTTAACTGTATGGCTGGGATCAACATATTTTCCCAAACTGTTAATCGTTTAAATAACCGTAAGTTTTGAAATGTTCTACCAATCCCAAGTCTTGCTCTATCTTCAAGAGGAATACTTGTAATATTCTTATCTTCGTACCAAATACTTCCCTTATCAGGTTTATGTATTCCGGTAATTGTATGAAGTAAGGTTGATTTCCCTGAACCATTGGGCCCGATAATACCAATAATCTCTTTAGGTTTAACTTCAAAATTTACATCTTTTAATGCCTGAGTCCCACCAAAGTGTTTAGACAAATTTTCTACCCTTAGCATACTTACCTCCTTAAGTTAGGAAAAGGTGGATTTCCCACCTTCCCCATATATCATTATTCTGGAATAACTATGTCACTTGTTGCTACGTTACTAGGGAAAACGATCTCTGCATCATCTGGAGCCTGATCGATTTCCGTATATTGCATGAACAATAAATCAGGTAACCAGTTATGATAGTCAGGCCCTTTTTCTAATGGGAAAGTAACTTCTCCACGTGTACCCATAAGTTTCGTTTCTTCTAATGCAGCAATGATTTCATCTGGGTCTGTGGAACCAGCTCTCTCAATAGCATCGGCTAAGATTAGAACAGTATCATAACCATGTAATGCTACGTAGGAAGGATTTCTATCAAATTCTTCTTTAAAAGCTTCCACCATTGGTTCAGTCAGATCTGTAAACTTTGCTTTTGGTGAATAAGGAGTTTGCCAGATTACATATTTAGATGCTTCACCAGTTGTTTCCCAAATTTCAGGATAAGCAGCATCAGCACCACCCATAAACATTGCAGTCTCTGCAGTTGGAGAAATACCTAATTCATGAGCTTGTTTAACTACCAAGTAAGCCCCAACACCAGTCATAATGTTTAGTAGAAGATCTGGTTCGTTATTTTCAGTTAATTCAAGTAATTGTGGTACATAATCTTTCGTTTCACGACTTACAATCGTACTATTGAATTTAATTCCCTTCTCTTCGAACTGTTGCTTCAGTAAATCAACATTACCAATACCCCAGTCACTGTCTTCGGCAATTATAGATATATTTTCATAACCAAACTCTTCGACAAATTCTACTATTCTTTTAGAGAACATCGTATTGTTTGGTGCAACACGAAATACTTGTTCGTATCCTTTTTCTGTTATCGCATCCGACCATGCTTCAGCTACAATAAACGGAACGTTGTTTCTTTTAGCTACTTCAATCTCGGCAAGTGCTGCAGAACTATGACCTTCACCTGCGATTGCTACAACATTTTCTTTTGTGATTAATTTTTCCATGGCAGATTGCCCTTTTTCCGGGGCACCTGAACTATCTTCAAAATATAATTCTAAATCTTTACCCAGAACGCCACCATCTGCATTGATTTCATCGATTGCTAACTGCATCGATTGTTGTAATTCTTCTCCGAGTTCCGGGCTACCTGGAGGGGTTAAAGGACCAATTCCACCAATTTTAATAACTTCCTCCGAAGATTCGCTACCGGTTCCTTCTGATGATGAATCCTCTGCAGAACAACCAACTATACCTACTAGCGTAAACATAAGTACCATAAAACCAAAAACTTTCTTCATAATATACCCCCTGATTTTTATTAAAAGAAAATAAATTTCCCTTGCTTATATACAAGCAATTATCATGCCAACTTTTCATAACATTAAATATTTTCGGAAAATTCAGTATCTAAAGGTAGTTAATTGGTTTTCAAATACATTTAAATATAAAAAAGGAAGTGAGTTATTCAAAATTGAATAACTCACTTCCTTTACTGAATAGAATACTTTTTAATTTTCCTACTAGCACTTGCCTGGCTAATACCCAGTACTTCAGCTATCTTTACAGTAGTACTATACTTTTTCAATGCCATTTGTACTAGTTGTCTTTCGGTTTCTTCAACCGCCTTTGGTAAATTAATAATATGATTTACTTTGATGTTAGGCGTATCTGAATCTATTGATTCGGATATTGATAACGGAATATGATCACTTGTTATGACGTCACCATTTGAGGTTACTACTAAACGCTCCACAAGGTTTTCTAATTCTCTAACATTACCTGGCCAATCATATTGTTCAAATATCTTATAACATTTCTCACTTAATTTCTTATTCAATAAATATTTTTGAGAAAAAATATCCATAAAATAACTTACCAATATTGAAATATCCTCTACCCTTTCCCTTAAAGAAGGAACTTCAATTGGAACTACAAAAATTCTATAATATAAATCTTCCCTAAAACTATTCTCAGCTACCATCTTTTTCAAATCTTTATTTGTTGCTGTAATTAAACGAATATCGATATCGATTGGTTTAGAACCACCAATACGAGTTATTTGCTTTTCCTGCAATACATTCAGTAATTTAACTTGGAGGTTGATTGGTAAGTCACCAATTTCATCTAAAAATAAAGTTCCGCCATTGGCTTTTTCAATTAACCCTAACTTACCTTTTTGGTCTGCTCCCGTGAAAGCACCTTTATTATAGCCAAAAAGTTCTGATTCAATTAGATTTTCTGGAATAGCACCACAATTAATGTGTACAAAATCTTTCTTATTCCGAAAACTATTTTCATGGATATATCTCGCTAAAACGCCTTTACCAACTCCTGATTCACCTAACAAGGTCACAGATGAATCCACTTTTGATAACCTCTTTGCTAAATCTACGGTTTGGGTCATAATTTCACTTCTGAATACTAGTGAAAGATGGGCTTCATTATTATTCTCTGTATATTTTTTGTTTATTTCTTCAAAGTACATAGAACCTAATTCTTTTACTGCTTTTAATTCATCAATTAATTTTTCTTCATTCGTAATATCGGTAGATACATTAACAACACCACTAAATTTTCCGGAGGCATCATAATATGGAAATCCCTCAACAAACAACTTACGATCATTAAAAGTATTTTGAAGTGTAGAAACTTTTTTCTTTGAACTAATAACTTGTTTGGTAATAGAAGGCTTGAAATATCCTAAATCATAAAACTCTTCGATGTTCTTCCCAATCATCTCCAAGGGGCTAATTCCGAAGAAATCTTCATAGTTATCAGAACAGTATAATGTCGTTCCCTCTTGGTCTGTAACATGAACAATGTCAAACATCGAATTGATAATAGATTTGAAATCCAGATATAATTCTTTGCCGTTAATTATAATATGATGTCGTTTCATAGTAACCCCTCTTTGTGGTGCGATATTATATCTAGTAATATATTATTTCTATTAAGGTTTGTTGTATAGTCAAATGCATGCAACACCTAAAATAAAACAGAAAGTCATCGTGATACCGTGCAGCTTAATGTCGACTAAAACAGTTTAAACACACGGGACAAATTCACGATGACTCATAAAAATTCTACCATCACTCCTTCAATTTATGCTAATATCAGTACCTCCTCCTTCAACAATCTTGTCCGCCAAAATAACGAACTAATCCAGCATGCTTGTCATCTGGTAGTTCATCGACATTCAAAAATGACGCAAAAGAACCGTCCCCTAGTTTTTTGCAACTTCTTTCTCAAGTGCTTGTACTTTTTTCTCTAATTTAGCTTTTTCGATTTTGAGTCTTCCGTTTTCTGCTTTTAGATCTTTAACTTGTTGTTGGTATTCCTCAGTTGTTGTTGTTTGTTCTGTATCTTTGGTAGTAGTTTCATTTTCATCAGATGAAGTGCAGCCTGATAATACAAGAAAACTAATAACAAATAGAATAACGATCCATTTTGTCTTTTTCATCTTTTTGCTCCTTTTACATAATCAATAATCTATTATATCAAAACATTAATACAGAGAATATCCCTCCTGTTTATAGACAAGAGGGATATTCTTGATTTTATAACTGTCTTCTTCTACTTAGAGCGTATAACAATATACCAGTTACTAGAAATAACATACTAATGAATAATAAATTAAACGTATTAGTAGCAGTATCTGGTAAGTCTCCTGATTTTGAAGAGTCTTCCTTTGATACTTCTTTGTTTGTATCTTGATCTTCAGTTTGTTCGTTATCTTCTTCTCCTACTGGGGTTTCTGTGTCCTCAGTAACTTCTTCCCCTACTGGAGTTTCAGTATCTTCGCTACCTTCTTCTCCCACTGGAGTTTCAGTTTCCTCGTTACCTTCTTCTCCCACTGGAGTTTCAGTTTCCTCACTACCTTCTTCTCCTACTGGAGTTTCGGTGTCCTCGCTACCTTCTTCTCCTGCTGGAGTTTCAATGTCCTCGGATCCTTCTTCTCCCGTCGGAGTTTCAGTTTCGTCTTGTGTTTCTTCATCTGTTTCCGCACTTAATGTCGTAAACACACTTTCAACAGAAGCTTCTAATGATTTGCCTGAATAGTCTTGGATACTTTGATCAATTACCACTTTATAAGTTTCGTTTGGATTTAGATCTGAAGCTGGATTCCAAACGATTGTTTGTGATAATTTTTTCGTTTGATCCTCTTCATAATATCCAGGTTTTCCTGGTGTTTGTTTATAGCCGTTGATACCTTCTAGCACAAATTGACCTTCAACTAGTTGATCATTGCTATTGTACACCTTAATTAAATCGTCAATAGTTGCTTCATTCATTAAACGGTCAAACTCTATTGTTACGGAACCATCTAAAGCAGCATCAGTTCCTCCATCTACTGGTGTAATAGAGTTTACTATTGGTTTAGCTATTCTAACTAATGGAACATTTAATTGTGTTTCTGCTGGTGGTACAACAACAGTTCTACTTGTATATGTTTCGTAATCAGCTTTGCTGAAGATAACACGCCAGTTTCCTTCAATAACATCCCAACCGTAACGTCCGTCTTCATCCGTTACTTGCGGGTTTATTTGGTTAAAGAATTCAGCATTCCATTGTTGCCATCTTGTGCCAACTTGCTGCTCAACAACAGCTGTCGCACCTTGTAGTCTGTTATCCATACTTCCTTCAAACACATATCCTGATGGGTCAATTAAGACGATAACTTCCATTAATGGAACGCGAATCACTTCTCCATTTACTGTGTAAGAAAGTTCTAGTAATTGTTCTCCATAAGAGCTCCAATCGCCAGGGATAATACCACCGTAGTTTTCCCCTTCTTTAGTTAACTCGTACTCTTCACCAAGGAAGTGAATAGCTGCGGAGTCAACCTCGCCAGTAAAACCAACAGTAATATCAATTGGTGTGAATTCCACAATAGCAGTCGTTACAATACCAGTGTTAGGGTTTATTGTAATGTTTTGGTTCCAACCAGCAGATATATTTACATCATTAAATTCTACAATGTCTGGTTGATAGTCTATTGTTACTGGTTTTGAATAGGATACATTTTCTCCTTGTGAAACCTTCGCAACTAATTGATGTGTACTATTTTCACCAATTGTAGTTGGTAAGGAAACATCTGCATACCACCATTTGCTGTTAGCAGTTGTTTCAGCTAACAATAAGTCACCATCATAAATTTTAACGGTTGCTCCTGGTTTCGCAGTTCCGTAAACATTGATGTCCGATTGCGCTGTTATTGCAGGCGCAGTTAACGAAACAGATAAAACATTTGTTGTCGCAGTATATGATTTTAGATTATCTTCTCCTAAAGAAAGATTCGCAGTAGAAATAATCGTTGACTGAGTTACTTCTTCACTAACGTTCACTTTAAAAGTGATTGTCCCTGCTTGTCCCACCTCTACGTTAGGAATTATAATATTTCCTCGATCTAATTGAACAACTTGGCCATTCAGTAGAACCGATTCTTCGTTTAATTCAACATTAGTAGGTAGATTAAAAGAAACCTCTACATTTTCTGCCGAACTATCGCCGTTATTTTTAAAATTCAGGCGATAATCTAACGTTTGACCAGGTACAACCGTCTGTTTAGCAGCGGTAAAACCGTTACCTTCTCCTACAAAGCTTCCTTCACCTTCTTGTTCAAGAATAATAGTGTAAGGATCTGCTATCGGAGTAACGTCCGTAACCTCTACATTAGGAAGATTATATGCTTCCGTTTCTATCCTGTATGTTCCATCTTCTACATTTCGAATTTTGAAGTAGCCCTCTGCATCAGTTCTTGCCCAAAGAGAGCTCCACTCCTCATTTTCTACAAATAGGTATACATTCACATTTTTAGCAGGACTTCCATCTTCTTTCAGAACCTTACCGTGAACATATTTTTCTGACAATAACTCGACAGTACCGAGATTAAATTCGTTATCCACAAATTCTTCAGCAGAAACCTCAATAGTTTTTGATTGGTAACCTTCCATTGATAATTCTACCATCAAATCTTCTGCTACAAGTCCATCGATAGTCAGGTCTTGTTCACTTGTTTGACCATACTCATATATGTTATTTCCACTTACATAGTAAGATACACCTACAAGTGGACTTCCTGAGTTATTTACAACATTACCAGTAATACTTGCCCCAGGGCTCATCGTTATCGTAATAACGTCACTATTTTCTTGAACTTCTACATTTGTTTGGTTATACGTAATGTAGCCAGGTGCACGTAGATTCAGTTGATACTTGTACTGGTCTGTAACAACGACATCTTCTAATAAATATTCGCCAGCTTCATTACTTTCATTCCATAGGTAATAATCACCAAACTCATAATTAAATGCATTCATGACATCGTAACTATAGAAAGATAGATCATTAATTTCTGTAACTGGTTCATCATTTTCATCTACAACTTTAATCGTTACATCTTTCGTCTCAGCTTCTAACTGATCAACAGTAATAGTGTATGCTTCTTGGTCACTTAAAATCGAGACTGTTTGTATCGTGTTTAAGTAACTATCTTCTCCGTACACAATAACCTCATAATCACCAACAGGTAATGTAACTGTTTCTGCTGAGTCATACCAGGATCTAAAGAAGCCATCCTCATCCGTCTGTCCATATAAATATACGTCTTGGTTATTTTCTCCTAGACCTTCAATTGAATATTCTAGTCCTCGATCAATAACTTGATTGTCTTTATCTTTTGCCTGTAATTTTACTTGTTTCACATCTTCTTGTGCATGTGCGGTTAGAACTTGATCACCCGCTGTAGCTATGACTACACCATCATCATTAACCGCATCAACATGAACGATATATTCCGTATTTGGATTTAGTAATTCATACGTGTAACTCTGCTCATCAGAAGATACAGTTTCAACCTTTTCACCATTGATATATAAATCAAAGTGGTCTACTGTAGTTGCATTATTCAACCACCATTCAATCTGTGCTGTAGTATCCGTCACAGATTCTACATACACATCTAAGGACGGTGCAATAACTTGATTATCATACGTTACATTTACACCAGCAGATTGTAATGTTTCAATTGCCTCTAATGATTGTGTGTTTTCAAAATCTAATGGCAAACCATTTAAAAATAGATCTGTTAAATTCGTTAATGTAGCTAAACTACTTACATCTTCGGATGGATTGTTAGCTAACCATAATGTTTCTAGGTTAGATAATCCAGCTAAAGGACTAACATCTGTAATATTATTTGTGTCTAAATCTAAATAGGTTAAGTTTTCAAGATTTGCAAGCGGACTAATATCAGAGATATTGTTCTCCCATAATATTAAGCTAGTTAAGGATGTTAATGACTCTAAAAGGCTAATATCCGAAATAGCATTATCATAGAAATCAATATTACTGAGATTAATAGCATGTTCTAGACCCGTTAAATCTTCAATACTATACCCTGATGCTGGCAAGGAGGTTAAATTTTCAAGATCACTCGTATAAAGTTCCCGATCATAAATACCTAATGCATCACCGATTGCTCTTTTAAGATTTTCATCATTAAAGGTCACCACTTCACCTGTAATTTCATCTGAATTACCAGTAAAACTAACCTCAATCGGTTGATTGATATGGTCTACCCCGTCGAGAACTTCAATCGTATAAGTCGGATCCAATAAATCACCCATAGGTGTATATATAAATAACTGATACTCACCTACTGGTAAATCAAACACAGTGTTGTCCTCAAAATTAGTCAGGAAACCCTCTTCATTCACATAACCGTTTTTCGAAACACTGACATTTGTTTGACTAATACCTTCTAAAAGAAATTCATGATAACCTTGATCAGAAGTTGGCATATCTAAAATTTGAACTTGTACTTCATTAGCAGTACCGACACCTTCTGTCCAAACTTCTGTCCAATCTCCCGCTGTATTATCATTAGGTAGATGGGCAAGAACTTCAATCGCATATCTAGTATTAGGTTCAAGCTCTGAAAATGTATAGGATGTTGTTTCTGAATCAACAAATACACTTTCACCATCTAAAATTAACTCGTACTCTTCTACAACTTCAACATAATCTGATACATACCAGTCTATCGATATGGAAGAGTCACTAATTTCAGCTATTGCAATGGATAGATCTTGTTCTTCATACCCATCATAATGCACGTTTACTCCCGCTTCCACTAGTGCTTCGGCAGTACTATAATCCGATATTGGATTATCAACTAGATACAATGTCTCAAGATTCGTTAAATCTATTAAAGGACTAATATCAACAATTTGGTTAAATTCCAAGTCTAAGTATCTCAAATTAGTCAAATTACTTAATGATGAAACATCTTCTATTTGATTGTCCCATAAGACTAATTCGTCTAAAGCAGTGAGCTCACTTAGAAGTGAAATATCAGTAATGTTATTTTTAAATAGATTTAGATTTACTAGATTAACAGCATTTTCTATGCCTGAAAGATCGTTAATTTGTCTTTCTGGTGCATTTAAAGTAGTAAGTTGTTCTAAATCCCCATTTGTTAGGTCTCTTAAATAGATCCCAAGTTCTTCACGTATGGCTTGTTCTAGATTAGAATCTGCTATTTCAACAACTTCTCCTAATACTTCACCGCCATTTGTTCTAACATTTAAATTTTTCACATCAGCTCTACCAAAAATATGTTTTGTTTCAAATCCAACTCTATACAAAGTATCTTTATCGAGAGAAGCAAAAGAATAAGAAGTCTGATCAGATTCTAGAATAACCTCTTCAACAACCTCGAAATTTTCACCATTATCAACATAAACATATAAATTAGAAGCTGAGGTGATTTCTGAATTTTCCCAAGTTAAGTCAAAAGAATTTTCAGTAACATTAGTTACATTCATCTCAAAAGGTTGAAATGATGACAATGCTTCTTCATCTAAAATTAAATTAATTGGGTTCTCCTCGTAATTGTTATCTTCCTGAATTTCAATTTCAAATTCTGCATAACGACTAAGACTCTCTTCATCATAGAATTTAATTTTATATGAACCAATAGGCAGCTGAAGTCCCATATGTTGACCCCACATTTCTAGTGAGCCTGCATAAACAGAACCAAATTCAACAAACGTACTATTTGTCTCATCCAAACCTTTAATTTGGAAAAGGTATCCATACTCAATAGGTTCTTGAGTTGGATCAACTAACTGGATTTGTACATCGACTAGTTCTTCTTCAATCCAACTCGTCTTTGTAGTAATTAATCTTCCATATAAGTTATCTGTATCTAAAGTTGGAGTTACTTCAATATCATACGACGTATAGGAGTCTAAGTTTGCAAACACATATTCTCTCGTATCCCCAGCTAAAGTATCTACTAGTTCACCATTTAATAGTACTTCGAAATCTTCAAAAGAATCTGAAGCATCCCACTGAATAGTTATTGAACTACTAGTAGAAGTTACGTCTACTAAATGTAAAAACTCATAATTATTATCATCAGGTGATTCTTCATAATAATAAACAGATACTCCCTGTGACTCTAAACTATAGATTGTTTCCTGGGTGTTTGATCCTTCACTCAAGTCTAAATCTAATTCATATAAATATAGTTCATTTAAGTTAGTAAGGGCATGTAAACTTGTAATATCTTGAACGCCCGTATAACTCAATATTAATGTGCTAAGATTTGTTAGATTGCTTAAAGGACTGATATCTTCTAACTGCGGATTATAGTCTATAGACAGATAAGATAAGTTTGGTAGACTACTTAACGGACTTACATCTGTAAATCTATTTTCCCACAATACGACACTTTCAAGATTTGTCAGGTTAGTTAATGGGGAGAGATCTTCAATATTGTTCCCTGAAAGATCGAGTCCAACTAGATTCGTTGCATATTCTAATCCTGACAAGTTTTCAATCCCTTGATCCGTTGCATGTAAGGTAGTTAAATCTTGTAAATCCTTACCTGTAAGTTCTCGATCATATACTGCTAAATGATCACGAACATTCTCTTCTAAAATTGGATCCTCGAATGAAATCACTTTAAAAATAGATGTATTAATAAATTCATAGTAATAGATAGATTCGTTATTATCATTATCTAAAAGAGAAATAGATATTTTTCCATCTCCGTTATTCGCTAATGCTTCTTTAAACTCACCTAATGTTACTTCACCCTCTAAATGAAAAAGATCATTGATTGAAATAGAGGCAAGTCCATTGTTAAACGTAATAATAGTATCTTGACCATTAAATGTAACCGTAGCTTTCGCTATATCATTAAAAGCTTCTATTGTGAGACCTGATACGATAGATTCATCATTTTCTAAAGGTGAGTCTATCGTCCATGCCGGATCAAGAAAATTAATAAAATCAAATTCAAAATATTTTTCTTGATTATAGGCACCACCAAATCCAGAACCTTCTATAGTCCACATAATATTTTCAACTATTGGTCCTTCTACTGCAGGTTCCGCTGGCTGTTCCGGTTCTGTTGGTTCTGTTGGTTCCACTGATCCATCGGTTGTATCACCTTCGTACAATGAGGTTCTCATAAACTCATAGTAATAGGTAGATACATTACCATCTTCACCTAACAGCTGAATCTTTATTTTTCCATCACCATTGTTAGCCAAAGCTTGTTTGAATTGAGCCAGTGTTGCATCTTCTTCCAAATCAAAAAGGCTCATAAGTGGTATAAATGCATTTCCATTTGTAAAGCCAAAATAGAAACTTTGACCATTATATGAAGCTGATCCCTCTAAAGCATCTATTGATGATTCGATAGAGAAACCTTCCACGTTAGCATTATTATCTTCCAAAGGAGAACCCTCATTAATTGGATCCATGAGATCCCCCATATCTAACAAGAAATAATCTTCTTGTTTAGGAGTTGCCATCGCTACACCACCAACTACAAGTCTGATGTTATCAACTAATGGCCCGTCTAAGTCAGGTGTCTCAGTCGGCTCAGATTCAACAGGTGGTTCCACTTCTCCTTCAGAAACCTCAAAGTCTGAAGTTGTTATGGTCACTTTATTACTTTCAATCTGTAAGTTACTTACTGTAACTCCAGCAGATTGATATGTATATGTAGTATTTGGTTCTACTTCAGTATCCAAATAACTGTACTGAACAAAATCGGAATCAAGTTGCTCTTTAGTAGGTTCAACGATAGAAGCTTCTCCGTTTTTCCATATGAAAAAATGAGAAAATTCCTCTCCAACCTCAGTTTCATTGATTATCCAAGTCAATTGGTTTGAAGCTTGTCCCTGTTCAACTTGTAAATTAATAGCTGTGACATCATCATTTTCCATAGCAATTGCACTCACAGGTGAAGCAATAACTGAAAAAAGTATCACAATGATAGATAAAATGTTAACGCATTTTCTAATACTCAAATTCTATATCCCCCTTTGTAATGTATAGTATAAAAGACTCCCTTTTGCCAGGAATAAAATACACATAAAAGCATTATAGCTCATTTTACCTAGTTAGTTAACAAAATTATACAAAAAATCCATTATTTTTACAAAATATGCGTAGGGACGGTTCTTTTGCGTCCGAAAACAGCAAAAAGGAAGAATGATAGTGGTTGCTTCACAGACCCGGACGCGTCTCATTAAATAACGGGCTCTTCACTCCACCATTCTCAATAAGCGAAGGTTCACTAGTTTTTATAATTGTTTAAGCCGAGTAGCATTGGGCGAAGGAGAACGATTCACACGTGGACAAATTGAAAGGATTGTTATTGTAAGAAGAATAGCTAGTAGAAGTTACGCCAAAACACGATATCTTTGAGAATTTTATAAATTAAATACTAAGTGGAGATTGTTGAGTAGGTTGGATATAATTCTCATGCTAAGAAGGACGCAAAAGAACCGTCCCTCAATTTCCACAAAGGCCGTTGAAAATCATTAGATTTTCAGCGGCCTCATTTATACCGGGATCATTTGGTTGCATCCTAGTGTCACTTTATTAGATTGTAGATCATCCTGGTGGTTGACCACCTTTTTTGACCAAGAGAATTTCTACTGCTTCTGCTCGTTTTGAGAGCCCTTGTGTTCCAGCGACTTTCCCATTTTTGGCCCAGTCTAACCACCCGAAGCTTTGGACGTGCATTCGGTAATAAACGTCATAATGATTTGCTATTGCTCCAGTTAAGTTTATTTTAATTGCTTCAACACGTTTGCTTTCTCCTGTTGTTCCACTTATTTCTCCATTAGAAACTGAACTTAACCAGCCATAGTCTTGAACATGTGTACTGTATGAAATGCCTCCATCGTATGGGGCACCTTTTAATGTGATGAGAATAGCTTCGACTCGTTTACTTTGTCCAGTTGTTCCACCTTTTTCGCCGTCAGCGACTGAATTTAACCAACCATAACTTTGTACATGGGCTGAATAAACAACAGAAGGACTTGATAAAAAATGCCTATCTGTTGATCCTGGTGGTTGACCACCTTTATCTACTAAGACAATCTGAACAGCTTCTAACCGCTTAGACAATCCCTCTGTGCCTGCAGGTTGACCATTTTTAGCCCAATCCAACCAACCAAAATTTTGAGAATGGACCCGATAATACACATCAAAATGCTCTGCCATTTCTTCAGTCAGTTTTAGCTTGATCGCTTCCATTCGCTTACTTTGACCAACAGTTCCTGAGACCTCTCCATTTACTACATCATTTGTCCACCCGTAGTCTTGTACATGTGTCGAATAAACGATGTCTCCACTATAACTGGTGTTTTTTAATTCGATTTTAATTGCTTCTAATCGTTTAGATTCTCCAGTAGTACCGCTCACCTCACCGTCGGCCACGAAATCCATCCAACCATAAGATTGAACATGTGTCGAATAACTTATAGATGGATTCACAATAGTTTCGGAAATAGGATGGTAATAAACGAATCCATAACCGTAGTAAGGATCTTGCCCAGGCACACCTAAATCTTTTGCGTTTAAACTAAGAAGCACCTTTAATTCACTATTTGTTGAATGTGGGTATTTTTCCTTCAAAAGAGCTAACATTCCCGTAACATGCGGAGTAGCTTGTGATGTTCCGCTTTGAGATGCATAAATCCCTTTGGTGAATGTACTAATAATATTTTCTCCAGGAGCTGAGAAATCGACTTCGTTCCCTGTAGAAGAAAAGTCACTTATGTTTAGTAGCTCGCTCACAGATGAAGCAGCAATAACATTTGTGAATTTTGCTGGATAATGCACGGAATTCTCTAACCCGTCATTACCACTAGCAGCCACAAGAATAATACCCTTATCATAGGCATCATTTATCATTTGTTCTAACAATTTACTATAACCAATGCTGCCTATGCTAAGGTTTAAGATATCCATTTCGTTTGCAATTGCCCAATCTAACCCCTCTAAAATATCTTGCAAATTGCCAGATCCTGTATTATCTAATATCTTTACAGCATATAGGTCAACATTAGGTGCCAACCCAACAACATCTATCCCATTGACAGTTGTAATCTCAGGCTGTGCAGCAATAATGCCAGAAACGTGTGTCCCATGTCCGTTATCATCTTCCCATGAATCAGTGTAATCAACGGTTGAAACACCACCTGCAATAGTTAACTCGTCATGGGTGGAGATACCTGTGTCAAGTACAGCTACCTTAACCCCATTTCCTGTATAACCTTGCTTCCAAGATTCTAGAATATTTGTTGCAAGAATGTTCCATTGAGTTGCTTCTGTAGTTTCACTCGTTGTTGCATTAAAAATCTCTACTTGTCCGGTTTCTATCATACTAAAGGGGATATTTTCCTCGATATAATCAATGTTAGAATTTGACTTTAACCTTACCAGTTCATCTTCTGTTGCTGATACGGCTATAGCTGGAACTGTTTTAAACTCGTAATTCACTTCTTTACTTCCTTCAATAACTATGTCTTTCCCCTTATCATTTTTATAAACAATTATGACATCTCTCTCTTGTAATCCTGATTCCTCTGCATACACATCTGGTAAATAGTTGTTGAAAAGAATAATGGTTAATAATGCAAGAAAAGCTAGAAAGATAGAATTTTTTCTTCTCATTCTATGTTCACACCCATCAGAATTTGTTGACTCATTAACTAGAGTTATGAGTTTACTAATCAATTGTTCTTTAAAATCTCGTTAAAAGTATTATATCGTATATTATATGTATTTTGTTGAGAATTGCCGAAAATACACATAGGTAGTTACTTAATATGATAAAGAAGTTCAATAGCGCTATTTGGAAAGCAAAAATACTAGATTACTAAAAGCTACGATTTAACCCTTATGAAGATTAGAACGGTGGGAAAATTCTGTCGAAAAATGGAGTTCAACCTGGATAGGCCTGGTTAATATGAACCTGTTTTTTTACAATTTTATGGTATTTCATTAAAAGTAAGTGAAATTTATTGTCGAATTTATGGTAATATTATAAAAGTTAATGCAAAATTTTACATAATTATACTTATTTTGTATTTTTTGCATTTACAAATAAGAACATAAGGATTGTGTCTATGAACAGAAAAATAATATTACTAACTGGGATGCTATTAATTGGGAGTTTTTTTCTAACAATAATAACTATTGTTGATGCGCAGGAAAATGGAGAATATTACCTCATTCACTATAATGGTGAAGAGCAACAAATTGTAATAAATGAAAAGGTAACTTTGATATTAACCGATTGGACAGATGAAACAAAAATATCTGTAAATGCTAATTTATTTGACACCAATTTGTCAGATCAAATGAATAATATAACATTAAACGTGTCCGATAATGTTAATGAATTGATCCATAATGAAGAAGAAAGTACATATTATAGATTAGTTGTTTCTGAAACATATAAAGTTGAAAAAATAAAATCTACTGAAGCAATTAATCAAGAAGAAAGTAGTAATGATGGGGATTCAGAAGAACCTTCTATAACTAACCCCTCTATTGTTTATTCTACACATGTTCAATCCTATGGCTGGATGGATTCTGTAGAAGATGGTGAAATGGCTGGAACTAGAGGCGAATCCAAGAGACTAGAGGCTATCAATATTGACTTGCAAAGTGGCCCATACACTGGAGGTTTAGTATATTCTACCCATGTAAAAGATTATGGTTGGTTAAATGAAGTCTCAAATGGAGAAATGTCAGGGACCCTTGGTGAAAGTAAGCGAATGGAAGCTATCAAAATAGATTTAACTGGTGAAATAGAAAACTACTACGATGTCTATTACCGTGTGCATACCCAAAACTTCGGATGGCTGGGCTGGACCAAAAATGGCATGAGAGCTGGTACAGAAGGATTATCAAAACGGATTGAAGCACTTGAGATTATTCTAGTAACAAAGGACGGACCTGCTCCTGGTTCTACGGATCAACCTTTTGTTGCAATCCCTTCTATTGTTTATTCAAGTCATGTTCAATCCTATGGCTGGATGGATAAAGTGAAGAATGGTCAAATTAGTGGAACGAAAGGTGAGTCAAAGCGCCTCGAAGCAATAAGGATTAACTTGGAGGATGGGCAGTATGCTGGGGAGTTGATTTATTCCACGCACGTGCAGGGTTATGGTTGGCTAAATGATGTAACCAATGGTGAAGTGTCCGGAACCCTTGGAGAAAGTAAACAAATGGAAGCTATTAAAATAAACTTGACCGGTGAAATGGCAAATCATTACGACGTGTATTATCGTGTACATTCACAAAATTATGGTTGGCTAGGTTGGGCGCGAAACGGAATGAAAGCAGGTACTGAGGGGTTATCAAAAAGGATTGAAGCACTTGAGATTGTTTTGGTGAAAAAAGGTAGAAGTGCGCCTGGTTCTATGGATCAATCTTTTGTTGCAAATCCTTCTATTGTTTATTCTAGCCACGTTCAATCCTATGGCTGGATGGATGAGGTGAAAAATGGAGAAATGACTGGAACGAAAGGCGAGTCAAAGCGGCTCGAAGCGATAAATATTAACTTGCAAGACGGGCAGTATACTGGGGGATTAGTTTATTCTACACACGTGCAAGATTATGGATGGTTAGATGATGTAACGAATGGAAAAGTGACCGGAACCCTTGGAGAAAGTAAAAGAATGGAAGCTATTAAAATAAACCTAACTGGTGAAATTGCGAAACATTACGATGTGTATTATCGTGTACATTCCCAGAATTATGGTTGGTTAGGTTGGGCACGAAATGGAATGGAAGCAGGTACAGAAGGATTATCTAAGCGGATTGAAGCGCTTGAAATTACTTTGGTAGAAAAAGGTAAAGCCGCACCTGGTTCCATGAATCAACCTTTTGTTGGAAATACATCTATTGTCTATTCTAGCCATGTTCAATCCTATGGCTGGATGGACGAAATGAAGAATGGGCAAATGAGCGGAACTAATGGTGAGTCTAAACGTCTAGAAGCTATAAAAATTAGCTTGAGGCAAGGGAAATATTCCGGAGGATTGGTCTACTCAACACATGTACAGGATTTTGGTTGGTTAAATGAAGTAACAGAAGACAATATATCTGGTAAAACCGGGCTAAACAAACGAATGGAAGCAATAAGGATAAACTTGACCGGAGAAGTAGCCAATCATTACGATGTGTATTATCGTGTACACTCCCAAAATTATGGTTGGTTAGGTTGGGCAAAGAATGGGATGAATGCTGGAACTGAAGGGTTATCAAAACGGATCGAAGCGATTGAAATCAAGTTAGTTTCGAAAGAGGAAGCAAGATTGTTCAGTGAAACTAAAGCAGCATTTAAGCGCCGGGCTAATCTGAAGATTGATGCACCGCTAATTCTTCAAAATCCATTATTACCAAGAGGTTGCGAGGTTACTAGTTTGGCTATGATGCTTCAGTATGCAGGTGTTAATGTTGATAAAATTCGATTAGCAGCAGAAGTCAAAAAGGTACCATTCCATGATGGTAGATATTATGGTCATCCCAATATCGGATTTGTCGGTAATATGTACACTTTTGATAAGCCGGGTCTAGGAGCCTTTCATTCTCCAATCGAAAACTTAGCAAAACAATATTTACCTGGTAGAATTATAAACCTAACCGGTCAATCATTTGATGCAGTTACTGCTCAAATAGACCAAGGAAAGCCCGTTTGGGTAATTGTTACATCTTGGTTCAGTTATGTTCCTGAAACCTATTGGAGCACATGGAACACCATTCACGGTGATGTTCGGATCACTTATAAAATGCACAGTGTCTTGGTAACTGGGTATGACAATGAGAATCTTTATATTAATGATCCATTCGGTGGTAAAAATAAACGTGTAAACAAGAAAAAGTTTATAGATGGCTGGAAACAGTATGGCAGTCAAGCTATCTCATATAATTAAGTCTATTAAACTATTTAGGTTTTTGAGATAGTGATTCTATATATAACACTGAGGAACCAGAAAAATTTTATTCTGGTTCCTTCTTTTACCTTTATTTACATAAAGGTATGAACTTTCACCTATTCATTTTTTGGAATATTGATTTTACCCATTTATCTATTGTCGAATTATGCTAGAATAAGACTATTAAATACATAGACATTTGGATTCTCTTAATCTCTTTTTTATGTATTAAAAATTCAATTTAGTGGGGATAATGACTATGCGTAGAAAAGTAATATTACTAATTGGTATATTGTTCATAGGATTTGTATTTCAATCAAAAGCAACTGTTGATGCTGTTGATCAAGAAAGTAATGACTATTATCTAATTCATTATAATGGTGAAGAACAAGAGATACTTGTTAGTGAGGATGTAGTTTTAAAATTAACTGGATGGACAGATGAATCTAAAACATCAGCTGATGCTGAGGTCCACTATACAGAGTCATTAAAGAATATTACGATGAATGTTACTGATAAAGTTAGTAAAGTGGAAACTATTAGTTATAGATTAGTAGCTTCAAACACATATAAAGTAGAAATTTTAAAGAATTCTGAGAAAGATAACCAAACCACTGATACTGAAAAATTAAACACTGATGAGACCAATCAATTAGTACAAAGTCAAAGTGAAGCGCCAATTCCATCCATAAATTATAATAGTTTTGTAGGTGGAATTGGTTGGCAAGAAGTAGTATCTAACGGTCAAACGTCTGGTATAGCAGGTAGTAACCTTAAGGCAATAAAAGTATCATTGGATCAAGCTCCTTACACTGGGGACGTAATTTATTCTACCTATGACCAAAGTCAAGGCTGGGCAAATTTGTTAACGGACGATCAAGTATCTGAAACAACGGAAGAAACTAATGAAATTGAAGCTATCAAAATAGATTTAAGTGGAGAGATAGCGAATTACTACGATGTTTATTACCGTGTTCTAACCAAGGATTTTGGGTGGTTAGGCTGGACAAAAAACGGGATGAAAGCCGGTTCTGAAAACTATCTGAACTTTATAGAAGCTATTGAAGTAGTTTTAGTAGCTGAGGGTGGGGTTGCACCAGGGTCCACAGATCGATCTTTTGTTTCTGGTCCATCAATTGTATATTCTAGTCATGTTCAATCGTACGGCTGGATGGATGAGATGAAGGATGGCCAGATGAGTGGAACAAAAGGCGAGTCGAAGCGCCTGGAAGCCATCAATATTAACTTACAAGACAGTCCATACTCCGGAGGTTTGGTGTACTCAACGCATGTGAAGGACTATGGTTGGTTAAATGAAGTAACAAATGGCGAAATGGCAGGAACCCTCGGAGAAAGTAAACGCATGGAAGCCATTAAAATCAACTTAACAGGCGAAATGGCTAATCATTATGATATTTATTATCGAGTACACGCTCAAAATTTCGGTTGGCTAGGCTGGGCTCAAAATGGGATGAAAGCTGGCACCGAAGGACTATCTAAACGAATTGAAGCAATTGAAGTCGTTTTGGTAGAAAAAGATGGACCTGCACCCGGGTCAATGGTTCAACCCTATGTTACGACTCCATCTGCTGTCTATTCCAGTCATGTTCAATCATACGGTTGGATGAGTGAGGTAATAGATGGGCAAATGAGTGGAACAAAAGGCCAATCGAAGCGTTTAGAAGCAGTTAAGATTAGCTTAAAAGATGGCCAATATGCCGGAGATATAGTTTATTCCACTCATGTCCAAGGTTACGGCTGGTTAAATGAAGTGCAAAATGGAGACGTTTCAGGAACTAACGGTGAAAGCAAACGAATGGAAGCTATCAAAATAGAATTAAGGGGTGAAATAGCTAATCATTATGATGTCTATTATCGAGTGCACGCCCAAAACTTTGGATGGTTAGGATGGGCTCGAAATGGAGCCAAAGCTGGCACCGCGGGATTATCAAAACGTCTTGAAGCAATAGAAGTCATCTTAATTAAAAAGGGTAAAGCTGCACCAGGCTCAATGAATTTACCTTATATCTCCAGTCCATCTATTGTCTATTCCAGCCATGTTCAATCCTATGGTTGGATGGATGAAATGAAAAATGGTCAAATGAGTGGAACAAAAGGTGAATCAAAGCGATTAGAAGCGATTAAAATTAACCTACAGGATGGCTTGTATTCTGGAGGTTTGGTTTATTCCACACATGTTCAAGGCTATGGCTGGTTAAATGAAGTGAAACCTGGCGAAGTCTCAGGAACTAACGGAGAAAGCAAACGAATGGAAGCTATCAAAATAGCATTAACCGGTGATATTGCAAATTATTATGATGTATATTATCGTGTACACGCTCAAAACTTTGGTTGGATGGGTTGGGCGAGAAACGGGATGAAAGCTGGGACCCAAGGGTTGTCTAAACGAATCGAAGCTGTTGAAATCAAGTTGGTTTCTAAAGGGAAAGGCGATCATGTCAGTCAACTAGAAGCATTTAAACGTGCCCCAACAGTATTTTTAGATCCTGGCCATGGAGGAAGAGACCCAGGAGCAGTTGCTGGTGGATATAACGAAAAGGACTTGAATTTACCTGTTTCCAAAAAAGTTAAATCTTTACTAGTTGCTAGAGGATATACTGTTCATATGTCACGTGAAAATGATACTTATTTATCCTTGTATGAGCGTGCTGAAATGGCTAACGAGTTAGAACTTGATATTTTTGTTAGTATTCATGCCAACTCAACTGGTACAGCATCAACATCGGTTCACGGTGTCGAATCTTTCTACTATAGAGTCAATCCGGACCACCCACCGAAAATCAATCATACTATGCATGACGATCCGGATAGAATGACGAAAAGTGTCGTACTTACAAACTTAGTTCATGATAGTATGCTAAGGAATACAGGTGCTTATAATCGTAGACTAGATGGACAAGCATTTGCAGTCTTACGTGAAACGGTTGTACCTGCAACTTTGATTGAAATGGGTTATATTAATAATTCTTCCGATCGACAGAAATTAATAACGAACTCTTATCAAGACAAATTAGCAAAATCAATAGCTGATGGAATAGATGATTATTTTGAAATATATTGAATAAAATAAGTTTATGAGATTTATATAAATAGGATTGCAATAGTTGTTATTGCAATCCTATTTTTTTGGCTTTTAGAAGCTAAACGAATAGAAATCACCTTTAACATAACTCCTTTCAAAAACTAATAATCTAACAAAATGAAGACCATTAATACTAAGATGAACTTAGTACTAACAGTCTTATAAAAAACATTAACGCACTTGTGAATCAAACTAATCAACAAAATGACGCAAAAGAACCGTCCCTAACTTGCTTCTGGTTCTACTTCTCTTTCGATTGCGTTGCGGTCATTGTATGTTTTTAAGTTTAGTTTTTTCATGATTCTTGATGTTAGTGTTCCTGATAGCATTGCACCATTTACGTTTAACGCGGTACGTCCCATATCAATTAATGGCTCGACAGAAATGAGTAACCCTGCTAATGCGACTGGTAGATTCATAGATGAAAGTACAATTAACGCTGCAAAGGTAGCACCACCACCGACACCAGCTACACCAAATGAAGTAATACCAATGATAAGAATTAATTGAACAATAAATCCAGGTGATAAAGGATCAATACCCTGTGATGGTGCAATCATTACTGCTAACATAGCAGGATAAATCCCGGCACAACCATTCTGTCCGATTGTTGCACCAAACGATGCTGACATGTTAGCAATTCCTTGGTTTACTCCTAAGCTATTCTTCTGTGCTTGAATATTAAGTGGAATGGTACCTGCACTTGAGCGAGATGTAAAAGCAAATCCTAATACTGGTAATACCTTACGTAGGAATGTTAATGGATTAAGTCCAAACAATCCAATTACGATTAAGTGGATAATAAACATAGCTAGTAACGCCACATAGGATGCCCCGACAAATTTACCGAGTTCAAGAATTCCAGCCACATCTGTGTTTGCTACTGTATTAGCCATTAGCCCCAAGATTCCATATGGTGTTAAGCGCAAAATCAGTGTCACAATTCTCATAACAATGGCATAGACAGCATTCACCCAATTAACGAATACTGCCGCTTGTTCTGGTTGTTTTCTCCGGACGCCAAGAACAGCAATTCCAACGATAATAGAAAAGATTACTACTGCAATCGTGGATGTAGCACGTTCACCTGTCATATCATGAAATGGATTAGACGGGACAAAACTTAAAATTTGTTGCGGTACTGTTAAATCTTCAACAGAACCTAATCGTTCCTCCAAAGCAAGTCCTCTATCACTTTCTGCTTGACCAGCTTCAATTTGACTAGCATCCAAATTAAAGATAGATGCAGCTGAAATACCAACAATTGCAGCAGCCATTGCGGTTGCCACCAAAATACCGATAATCCATGCCGTCATTTTTCCAAGTTCAGCAGATTTCTCTAAGTTAATAATCGACTGAATAATTGACACCATGATAAGTGGCATAACGATCATCATTAATAGACTGACATAACCTCTACCGACAATATTGAACCAGTCAGTCGTTGTACCAACGATTACTGAGTCAGCATTATATGCTAGTTGTAAAAATGTTCCTAGTAATATACCAAGACCTAAACCTGTGAATACACGTTTACTAAAAGAAACGTGCTTTTTTTGCATGTAAAAAAGAATACCAATAAGTGCGAGCATGATAACGATATTAATTAAAATAAATACATTATCCATTTTGTTTCTCCTCCTATCATTTTATGTAATTTTGTCAAACCCAACTTTCTTTATTCCATCAATCCTGATGAACTTACTAGGATTTAGATTATAATTATTTCTAGAATATGTCAATAATTAACTTTCAGAACAAGGATATATTTCTAAAAATAGCAATATTTCACGATATAAATTTAAAAGAGTGAGCTACTATCAAAACAATAACTCACACATTGATTGTTCTCTTGCCAGTGAGAAATATCTTAATCAGTAAGGACCTCTGCCCATTACCTCGATTCTCTCTTTATTAATATTTTTAATAAAGCTATCTATTTTCCCATTAAGTGGTATAATAGGGTTAACTTATTGATGTTCGGTTTAGCAAAACAAGATTTTTGTAATAACTTTCTAGTGATTATCATCGTCTTGAATTATTATCTTGAACCAAAAAGTAATAAACGTGCTATTAAGGCACATGGAGGATTTTTTCTTATGAATAAAGGTACAGTAAAATGGTTTAACGCAGACAAAGGTTTCGGTTTTATCGAGGTTGAAGGTGGAGAAGATGTATTCGTACATTTCTCAGCAATTCAAGGCGACGGTTTCAAATCATTAGATGAAGGTCAAGCAGTTACTTTTAACATCGAAGAAGGTAACCGTGGACAGCAAGCAGCAAATGTTGAAAAAGCATAAATAAACAGTAAAGCTCTTCTCATATGAGAAGAGCTTTTTACTTTTAGTTTGTTTAAGTAAAGACTCATAGGTGACTCATAGGGACGGTTCTTTTGTGTCATTTTAGTTTGTTTAAGCGAAACAACGATGGCTCGGTACTGAATGTGGTGGTTTGACACTCCCACACCTAAAGTTATATTTAGGTTAGATAAGCCTATCTATTAATAGGGAAAGTTATCTATCCATAGGAGATATAACATAGAAAAGCCTACCTTTTCCAAGCCAAAACCGTCGGTAACATTTAGTCGACACTTTTTATCATTCATCGAGTGACAGTACACCAAGAATACAACACAGCATCTGACGGGATTGGATCCTGAATATCTCCTGTTTCTTTCATCGCTCCGATTGCCATTGCCAAGAAGGTGATAGATTAAATTACTTTCTTATCAGGAATCTGACAATCACTCGAATACAAAGCCCTCATCATATGATTTTTCGATTCCTTTACAGATGCATCCGGTAACCCAACAATGCTCATCAACTCCACTTCGGGAATTAATTGCGCTTCCACTTGTACTTTATATCCTTCCATCCCTTTTAATCCTATACTATGAACAATTATTGCCAAAAAACTCTCCTCCTTCGGAAACTAGCAATACCAAAATTTAATATAATTTATCAAATCATTAACAAAGAGTCGAAACAAAAAATTAGAAATCACCTTTCACATAATTAAATTCTTTCAAAAACTAATAATCTAATACAAAAAGACCATTAACACTAAGATGACCCTAGTATTAACAGCCTATATAAATAATAATACCGAGTGGGGACCACTCGGCAATTGTAACTAAATGTTGAATGAAGAACGGTTAATCAAATATATGATGATTTGTTCAAGCAAGTAACCGCCTCAAAAAGAAGACGACCCATGTTCAAAACAGAAATTATTTTTTCCATGTATCTTTATGAAAAGTATAATTTATGGTTAGGAATGGTCTTTTTTGGCCTTAACTGTCCATTTTACTTATTTACATCAAGAAATACTATAAATATAAATTGAATTAAATTCAAAATAATTCACGTCATCTTGTTTCATTTTTGTTTGAGTTAGCACTTAGATCAAACATTTTTTTTGTAAGATCATGGTTAAGGTCAGGATGTTTTATAATCCAATTTCCCATCATTGGAAATTTTATTGCTTCTCTATATTTAGGGTTTATTTCTAGACATTGTGTAATATTTTTTATATATTGTGGAAGAATATTTTTTAGAAGGCTTGGGTCATTAATATCTGTTAGAAAATAGTGTTCTTCATCCAACAATCCAAATTGTTCCTCTGACAATAATACTGAAAAGCCTTCATAAGGAGTATTATCAAAAGATACCTTCTCATACCCTTTTAGTTTTACCATATGTAGCCCTTTTCCAGTCAATTGTTGCTCCACTATATTTTTAACAACCTCAATAGACAAATCACTTAATTCAAGTTGAAATAAATTTTGTTCATTTGCTCTAAGTAACCCCATTGATAACGATGCATTCCCTTTTGCGATAGTAAACACAAATGCTAAAATGTTTTTTTTAACCTCTTCCTTTTTCTTCTTAAGTTTAGTATGCCGACTTTTCAACTGGTGGCGATCTTGTCTTTCTTTATCTGTCCAATTCCTACTTCGCTTAATTCTATCTAGTTCTCCTAACTTTTGATAGATTTGTGCTTCTAGATCTAAATAGATGTCAAAAGATACCTCGTTCATATAATCATAGATTTGATTTGGAAGTCCATAAGACCTCGCTTCCTCTCTTAAATCAAATATTGTATCAAATAGATCATCCTCATCATCTAAAATGTAGCCATTTGAAGTTACTTTTAATGAGTAAGTTGCTGTAGGACTTTCATCTTTTAAAGAACTAATAAAGTTCTCAATAAGTTTCTTGGTTTCATCGTTATTATTTGTTATTGTCTCTTTTATGACTGAGCTTTGTTGTTTAAGATAATCTCTTGTTTTTTCCCCGTCTTCCTTAATCCTTGTTTCTAACTCCTTTAATATTTGATTATTTATTTTGTCAATTTCTTGTACTAAATTATCAATATATACTAATGATGAAGCTGTTATGTTTTCATACTGTTGACTTTGCAGTACTGACATTTGCGCCATGAATATGTTTCTGACTTCCTCATTATACTTAATTTCATAGGCTAAATATTTACTAACTAAATCAAAAATGTTTTGTTCGAACTTATCCCTAAATAGCAAAGAATCAACGGAAAAATGGTTAGGAAGGCTGTTAACAAGTAGTCTATTAGTCTCTTTTAACGAACTTTCTGTTGCTTTATCTGGTAAGATTAAGTAGCCTAAATGAGCAAAATCCATTGGAATATCATAATTATTTATATTTTCTAACCTTTTAATTTCTTTATTAATCATTATTATTTGGTCTTTATAAAAAGAGATAGAAAATTCATCGTCATATTCTAAAGAGTTCTCCTTCTCTTGAATACACTGATAATTCACCTCTTTAATAGCTTTTAGATAGGAACGAATAACACCTCTTTTCAGATGATGGTTTCTTAACCTATCTTCTTTTAAAGACTCTCCTTGATTTAGTCTATGTAGAATACTACGAAATTTCTCACTTTTTACTCCTGCTCCAATACTGTTTGCCGCTAAGCTTGAAAAAACACTTATTAAAAAAGACAAATTCTCACACTTCCCTTCCTCATTTTTTTGTAAACGCACTTTCCATCTTTATTAATATGAAATGAATTTTCTAGATTAACAAATATTAAAAACTAGTAAATGGAATATATTTCAAATTAATATCACCCTAATAACATGGCGTCACACCTAAAGTTCGACATGAACTGGTTTGTATCCTCCTAAATATGTAAATTATTTGAATTAGTAGTGATTTAGTACAATCTTTTATTTTCGGCTTACTTAAAAACACCCATGCATTTAGATTTTGTAATGAAGTTACGATTCTTAATGAGCAAGATGTAAGGTTGGATTGTAATACTAATCCTCAATTAAATCAATTGCGATAAATACTATTGCGGAACGGCAGAATAATTGGAGGACTTCTATTTGGGAAGAGCAACTTATTATCTCTTTTATTTTGTTAGAAGACACTTAAGAAAAAGGCACATATGTACCAAGTCACACAAGAAAAAGACCTAACCCTTTTAAACTTATGTTACTTCTCCTATTGGCACCTAATACCTAAGCCTTCAAAAACAGAATGAATAGTAATAACCAACCACCCTCACAAAATTCAGTTTCTATCGTAGTTTATCATATTCTACTTTTCATCCTATTTATCAACATTCGACATATTCGAGGGCGTCGCTGTGACCATACCTTACTTTCCATAGACAATATCCAGAATACAGAAAGTAGGTTTAATTGAGCTAAACTGTTAAGTCTTCTTTGTAAAAGTCTGTTTACTCTTATTTATTGTAAACTGTTGATTGTAGTTTAACGTTTACACCATTCCATTCTCCCTCCTTATATGACATAAGCCCTTTTACCAATTCCATTAAATATAAGATTGCAAAACTAGAACAAACAGTCGAAAGAACAAAAAGAAGCAAGGGGAAATCCCCTTGCCTCCTACTCTTTATTTACTTGGTCCTTTTTCTTTTAATATTACTTCATACGTAAAATCAACTGGAACCTTACTATCTGCCGGTGCAGCATAGGATGTAATCATATTATTCTTTCCATCTTGGAATAATTGCCTTAATGTTAATGCATCCTCTTCCGTTACGTTAAAAGGATTTACTGTGATGGCTCTATACTTTGTACCAGAACCTACTTCTCTTTCATTGATAAAAGTAACCGTATAGTTCACGTATTTACCCGTAATCTCTGCAAAAGAAGAAAATTCATCTACTGAGCTGCCATCGTGGCTATAGTTGATTTCAGGTATCTCAATATTATCGATGAACCAACCAGCATCATTATAGCCCCAGTCAGTCATGTATCGGAATGCGATTAACACCTTTTGACCAGCATATTCGCTTAAATCAAATGTTTCTGTTTGCCAGCCTTCATAATGACCAGTGAATCCTGGAAGATTTTCTTGGATTTTAGGGTAGCCTTCATCAACAATATCACTTCTTGTATTTTCATTTGCTAAGCTAGTCCACGTTTGTCCCCCGTCATTAGAAACTTGGACCACACCAAAGTCCCACTGTTCTTCAATATCAATATAGTTATCAAATTGAAGTGTTGCTGAATCTACTGCGCTAAGATCGGCTTCTACAACAATTTCGTTATCTGCCTCGTCTCCTTCATTGCCCCATAACACTTGATTGTCAGAGCCTAATGGATCAGCTACTGATTGCCAAGGAGTTGGTAGGAAATCGACACCATCAAATGAAATCGTTCTAAGCTTCTCATCAAAGTCTAATTCTTTAAAGTCCCCACCCCAAGCAGGAACACCTTCTTTTTCAAAAATTAATGCTTTTTCATAGTTGACTGTCATCCCTCGTTTCGTACCTTCATTGTCAACAGGTAGATCACGAAGGTCAATGCTATCAAAATCAAATACTCCACTAAAGTTACTATTATCACCATCAATGGCTAGTGCAGTAATAAAGTTTTGATAAATCTGTGTAAAGTCTAAAGAGGAGCCATGAGCTTTTAACACGTCATTAATACTTGCCATTCCTTGTTTTTCATTTAATGCTAAATCACGGATAAATTCACTTCCAAGCTTATCATACATATACAGAGTGAAAAGATATACCTGTCCATAATCTGCAATCGTCTCTGGACCAGTTTCTGCAGAATAATGATCATCCCAAGCAACTAATGAATTTTCCGGATGATCTAGGTAAAAGTTAATGGATCCAGTGCCATGTCCATAACCACCTAGGAACTCAGAGAATGTCGACATCCCTTCGTTAATCCATGTTTCCTCAGCACCATCATTGTCTGCATGAATAAGATGCTGTAATTCATGAATGGTCGTTGCAAAAAATGTATTTTCTAAACGAGTATCCCAACTATTTGTATCGATGGTAATGATATTTCTATCGATATAGTTTTCTAGTGTTTGCCAAAAGAATCCGGCAACAAAGAACGGATAAGTAGGATCATAATAACCTTCATCCTTAATATTATCTACGAGCATGATGACCTTGTCACTAGTCTCATAATAGCCTTCAGGGAAGTATCCCCAGTCTACAAGTGGTGAATGAGACCCATCTAGTGAATCAGGTTTACCAAAGAATTCTGTTGCCACAGGATACATATTACTATCAAACTCATCACGCAGCTTGTCTACCTGTTCTTGTGTTACCACATGAGCTGGGCGCGTATCTCCCTCTGGAAAGGATAAGTCATTTGCCACCCAAATCTCCACATTTTCTCCAACACTTCTAAGGGTAAACTCTTTAAAAGCTAAATCTCTATCAAGAAAAAACTTAGTTCCACCATCATATGCAAAATCACTGGAAGTAGATGATTCCTCAGTTCCCTGAGTTTCATCAGCATTTTGCTTTTTACCTTTTCCTGTCACCTTTTCTTTTCCATTGCCTTTCGTATTACTCTCTTGTCCAGTTATAAGTGCGGCTTGCTCCTTTATCTTCTCTTCAGCTTGTTGCTTAAAAGTTGGATCATTAGCTAAGCTGCGAAGTTGACCGTCAATGTCCACCCGATCCCCATAACGTTCGACATTCCAGCTCGAGGTAGTTTCTGCCTCTACCTCTATACTAGTAGTAAAAGCAGGCGCTAATAGAGCGACCGCCAACATACTAGCAGAAATAATAGGTAATATTTTTCTCTTCTTCAATACAATCTCTCCTTTCAATGCAAGATAATTTAATAGTACCATGTATAATTTTTGGAATAAACAAAATATTCTCGCGAAATTACGATAGATTCTTCCACTAAACTTTTCCTTATATGTCGATTACTAAAAGGAAAGATAAAAAATCCACAAACCTTTGTTTATATTTCAACAAATAAACACCTTATGTGAAATAAATAAATATAATGTCATTCGGGCGGTGTACCATATCATTCATTTTTACCTCTATTCACTTTTTCTTCTTACATAGCCATAAGGATCCACGGTGCCTTTCTCAACAATCTGATAGAAATATCAGATCGGAATTCTATCCTTTCCTTTTTCACCAGCTAGGGTCTGTAAGCCTACCCCTGTATGCTATCCTCCCACCATGGTTAAATTATCCGTTTTGTCTTTTTTGGGGGACCCATTTATAAAATGCATAAAAAAAACACCTCTTTTTCAGAAGTGCTGTGCAACCTATAGTGGATCTGTATCATGTTCACCAAAAAATATGTGTAGAGTAAAACCTGTTAAAGCAGAATAACAAGCATCAACCAATACCTTTTTATCCTTTTCAAGTACGTTATAAACCACTATGACATTGTTAATATACTCCCAATAATAACCATTGAATTCAAAATCACGGTAATCTACGACGTTATCAGCTTTTTCACGTGGTTTTACTGACAAAATACTTTTTGAATTTAGGAACACCATCTTGGGTTCAATCTTATAAGGTTTCATTTCAGCTAATTTCACTCTAGCTTTTTGTCCCTAGATTACTTCATAATGAAATTCTTTATCTATCACTGTTTATTTCATCAACTAATTTATTGAATTCCACCTCATCTCCACTATAATAAGAAAAATCACTATGTCTATTTTTCCTAGCTTCTCTTAATTGTTCCAAAACATCCTCATTGGAAAAAAACACTTTTGTCGTGTTCTTCTTCCGTTTCTCTGTTGATGCACTAAAAACATCAACCTCTTCAGATTCTGTAAGGGAAAGCTCGAATGTTTTATTTTCCGCTTTAAATTTATAAGTGTTTTCATCTACCTGGAATGCTTCATACACTTTTCCGTCGTCATTCTTTACAAATATCTTCATGAAGAACATCTCCTTCTCCTTACTATAATTCTTAGTTCTTCTGCTTCCTTACCTTTACGTGAATTATATATCTTCATTTTTTAACATAATACTAATTACATCCAAAATGCAACCGGCTGATCATTCAAACTTAATGCACGGCAGGGCATGACCCCAATGACCTCCATTTTGCCATCCAAGAATGTTGTCCCGAAATGGATCAAGTTTTTTGCTTCTTTTCTTTAAAGAAACGGCAAACAAATAAAATTCATCTGGAGACATTTTTCCGTATTCGATCACCCGTTCCTTGATATCTGTAATTTTCTAGCTTTCGCAATGTTGGAGAACCCTTCACTCCTCAGCCTGTGAACCTCGTTTTAGATCATCAGTTTTTCCATTCTCTGTTCCTCACGTCCCACAGACTATAAATCTAGTATATAGAAAATGAGCTTAATTGAGGTAAACTGTTGAATCTTATTTGTTGGAAACTGTTGATTCTATTTTAACGTTTACATTACTATTCTTATAGATTAACTCTCTCCTCGCCACTCGTCCCCCTCACGGAGAAAGTACCGACACTCGTCCACGGCATTGGTACGCTTACTGCCCCCGATATCTACGGCCTTTTGCATGGTCTATCAATCAATAAGTAATAGTCTATTAATAGGTTTAGGACTTCCGTGAACTTTGGAAGTCCTGTTATTCCTCCCTATCTACATACTCACAATAGGCCCGTTTCTTTTCTACCAGTGTGCCTGAAAAGTAATTGAGTAATACGTGTGGATTCATATATTGGCGGAAACCATAATTATTTGGTTGATAGAACTTGTAACTACTCCAAAGATGTTCTGTAGATCGGAGTTGCAAATGGAAATGGTTGGTCATGATGCAATAGGAGGCAAGCTCAAACGGATAACGGTCGAATACTTTCTGGAGGATATAGAAAAACGCTATAAAGTCACTGTCATCTCTAAATAAGGCATCTCGCCGATTTCCCCGACAAACAATATGATAATACGAGTTTGCTATCCATACTCGTTGCTTTCTTCCCATCCAATCACCTCACCATTGTCTTAGACTTATTTTCTTGATTCGTACATCTCATCGTCATGGCTTCCCATAAAGCTTCACTTGTTACCTTGCTCTCGTTTAAATCTGAAATGGTTAGGGCGATTCGACGGATTTTCATTTGGACTCTCGTGCTCCAATTGTATTTACTAGACCACTGTTGTAGCATCTTTTGTTGATCCAAATCTAGTTCACAGCTTTCCATGATCAACTCAGGAGATGCAATTGCATTGGTAATGTCACTCCCATATCTATCATATTGCTTTTGCCGAGCACTACTTACCCTGGTTCTTATAGATTGCGATGCTTCATTCTCCTCGTGTGACTTCCCATCCAGAGATTCAGACTGAAGATTGATTATGATATCCATCCGATCTTGAATCGGCCCAGAAACCCTATTCGAATAAGCTGTAATTTGTTTAGGTGTACAAGTACAATACAAATGCCGAGAACCTAAATTCCTACTGGGACATGGATTCATCGCACCTAACATAAGAAATCGAGCTGGATAGGTGACCGTTGATGCAGCTCGACTTATCGTCACTTTCCCTGTTTCAATCGGCTGCCTTAACATGTCTAGCGTTCGTTTTGGAAATTCTGCCATCTCGTCAAGAAATAATACCCCACAGTGGGCAAGTGATACTTCTCCTGGTTTTGGATTAGATCCACCACCTATAAGTGAGACCGCTGAGGATGAATGATGTGGATTTCGAAATGGAGCAAGATGATAATTTTGATTAATTAACCCAGACAGTTGATAGATACTCATCACTTCATACTGAGCATCCTGTGTCAGAAGAGGTAAGATTGAAGGGACTGTCTCAGCAAGTAAACTCCTGCCACAACCCGGTGGTCCTGACATTAAAACGTGGTGCCCTCCGGCAGCTGCAATTTCAAGGGCTTTTTTCTCTTTTCGATGCCCTATGATAGATTTAAAATCTTTATCATAAGTTATTATGGGTGGATAAGAAGCCACTGACATAGAAAATGAATCAAAAGAAAATGCTGTCAGTTGGCCAGAGAATGATTCAATAACATCACTTAAGGACCGAACAAATCGCAATTCAATTCCTTTCATCTGTTTCAGCGGAAAGTTATCTATCCATGGGAGATATAAAATAGAGAATCCTTCCTTTTGCGCAGCCAAAACCGCCGGTAACATACCATCGACACCTTTGATTGTTCCATCGAGTGACAGTACACCAAGAAATACAGCACCTGGCGGGATTGGATAATGAATATCTCCTGCTTGTAACTGCTAAACTAAAATGGACAGTTTTTGCTCGATAAAACTGAACACTTTCTGCTCGATTTTACCTCCAATCAGTTATTATTAGAAAGTATAAAAATAGCTGAGGGTTGGAGGATCAGGAAGGTGTTGAAATTAGAAGTGATTGTGGAAGTTCATCAATTGAAAAAGCAAGGTTTTAAAGTTGCTGCTATCGCTCGTAAATGCAATTTGTCGAGAACAACAGTTTATGAATATCTGGAAAGGGATTTTGAAGAAGCATGTAGGTGGGTAGATAATTTGAAGATAAGACAGAGAAAACTAGATCCTTTTCAACATCAAATATTAGGTTGGCTAAAGGAACATCCAGATTTATCAGCATCCCAAATTTCAGATTGGTTAGATGAGTGCTGCTCCTTTACCGAAGTTGATGACAGTACTGTTCGGGCTTATATCAGAGAATTACGGGAAAAATATCATATACCTAAAACAGTTACATTCCGGAATTACGAAGCAGTGGAAGAACTGCCAAAGGGAAAACAAATGCAAGTAGATTTTGGAGAAATAAAGATTAAAACGTTTGAAGGAAAATGGATAAAAATTTATGTAATTGCCTTTGTCCTTTCTCACTCACGTTATAAATATGCTGAGTGGCAGGAACGACCTTTTAATACTCGTGATGTTCTTCGTTGTTATGAAAATGCCTTTGAGTATTACGGAGGCAGGACAGACGAAATTGAATATGATCAAGATAAGTTGATGACTGTAAGTGAAAATGGAGGCGATATCATATATACGGAAGAGTTTCAAGCTTATAAACAGCAGAGAGGTTTTTTAATTTATCTATGTAAAGCAGCAGACCCAGAATCTAAAGGAAAAATTGAAAATGTTGTGAAATTCGTTAAGAACAATTTTGCGAAAAATCGAGTGTTTCATCAAATAGATAGTTGGAATGAACAGTGTCTAGCATGGCTTGAAAGAAAAGGAAACTACCAAGTTCACAATACAATAAAAAAGAGACCCTTCGAAGTGTTTGCCCTGGAAAAGCCAACTTACGAAAAATCTCCTCCCTACTCTCTTTCGAGAGTAACGTATAACAAGAACTGTGCATAAGGACAATATTATCAAATATAAATCGAATCGTTATTCGGTTCCACTTGGAACCTATAAGCCACATGGTGAGAATACGGTCTATGTTCGCATCGAAGAAGACGAAATTATTATCGAAAAGACACCTGGAGGTGTACCAATAGCTACTCATCCTCTTTCTAGGGGAAAAGGCCAGTTGATTAAAAATACACATCACTCTAGTGACAGATCAAAAGGAATTGGAGCGTATATGGAGTGCCAATGATTTTCATGATGTCGCAAAACATTTAGCAAGAACTCAAGAAGAGATTACTATTCTTCCATCTGATATTCCGACAATAGAAATGACCTCGATCCATTATAAAGATAAAGCATCTGTAAGAGAACTAGATGGATATCTTAAAATTTTAGGAGGCATGTAAGTTGGAATATTCAGTAGAGAGTTTACAAAGAAAGCTGCATCAACTAAGAATGTCAGAAACGTCAAAAGAACTTCCAGGTTTTTTAAGGAAAGCAGAATCCAACTCATGGACTTATCAGGAATTTCTTAGGGAATTACTTTCGTACGAAGAAAAGCGTCGTGAAGAAAAAATGATAGAAAAACACTTGAAGTGGGCAAAGTTCCCTTATCAAAAAGGTCTTGATGAATTTAATCTTAAAGAACTTCCATCGCTTAGTACGAGACAATTAAGACAACTCAAAGAGCTTACATGGTTGGAAGAGTCTTTCAATCTACTATTTTTGGGCCCACCTGGAGTGGGCAAAACGCATATTTCTATTGGCTTAGGATTAGAGGCAATCAATAAGGGACATCGCGTATCATTTGTATCTATGGGGGAATTAGTGCCTTTATTAAAAAGTGAGGACTTTCTTCGAAAGTCTCAACTACAGATGAAACGTATTAGAGAAGCTGATCTGGTCATAATTGATGATTTAATGTACATGGCGATGGACCAAAATGAGGCAAATTTATTTTTCCATCTTGTAAATCATCTTTATGAACGAAGTTCTATCATATTAACATCAAATAAAGGACCAGAGGAATGGGGAGAATTGTTAGGGGATCAAGGAATAACAACGGCGATTTTAGATCGCCTTCTCCACCGTTCTGAAGTCATCCATTTTGATGGATCAAGTCACAGAATTAAATATCGAGAGTCCCTTTTTCAAGCGAAAAGTGTTCAAAATTAATGAGCAGAAAGTGTTCAGAACTACTTGACGGTTACATCCCCTCATCGTGTAACTCCAATATCTTTTGATAATGGATCATAAAAAAATACCTCCATATAAAAAATGTCACACCCGAGGTGTGCCCATTAATTATACAAAGGTATAATATGGTAAATGAATGGCATTTACTGGTACATTCTTTGTCATTCGGTGGTAAAAACTATGTCAGAGGTGGTACATTTCAGTGGCCGTAATCACAATTCAAGGTTAAGTACACAATCACTTCTATTTTGTCTGCCCTAGAAGTGCCACGTTCTACATTTTATCGTTGGATGAATATCGGAATCACCTATCGGAATCCACATGAAGATCTCATTATAGAACTATGCAAAAAATACAAGTATCGATGTGGTCACCGTAATATTAAAAAGTTGTTGAAGCGCGATCATAAAATTGAATTACACCGAAATACAGTACAGAAAATCATGCAAAAACACAATGTACAGTGTAGAGTGAAACCAAAGCGAAAATGGAAATGACAAGGGGAATCTGAAGTAATAGCACCGAACATTCTACAACGTGACTTTACTGCTTCTAAACCAAATGAAAAATGGGTAACGGATATTACGTATATCCAATATGGGAGCGAAACCTTATATGTTTCATCTATTATGGACTTGTATAATAATGAAATCATTGCATATAAGCTGTATAACCATCAACAGACACCACTGGTGATTGATACGCTCGAAGAGGCATTAATTAATCGTCAATATCCAGAAGGTGTCATTCTTCATTCAGACCAGGGGAGTGTTTATACATCATATGCCTATCAGAATAACGCGAAGAAAAACCATTTTGTCAGCAGTATGTCAAGACGAGGAAATTGTTGGGATAATGCCGTAATTGAATCCTTTCATTCTAGTTTAAAGTCAGAGGAATTTCAGTATATTAAATTCAATTCTTTATCCAACTTTAATGTTGTTGAAAAAGTGGATGAATACATTAAACATTATAACAAGGAAAGAATTCAAGAAAAATTAGACTACCTTACGCCAAAAGAATTTGGCGTCGTGGCAGCCTAAAATAGGTGTTTTATATGTGTCTCATATCGCTATGTCAGTCCAATAATTACTCTTTTGGTTTAGCAGTTACATGAAAGTGGGTAGTATATCATCGGTTTGTCATAAACAGGTAATAATTGTTTACTAATTACCCTTGTTAAAGGATATAAACGCGTCCCACTTCCACCTGCTAAAACGATACCCTTCATATGGTAATTCACCTTTCTTTTTATAATTCTATTATTTACCTATTCTTAATTGTTTAAGTCACAAATTATCTTTTTAAAATTATATTTTTAATAGTATTACTTTTCCAAAAAACATACAGAGCTCCAATTAAAATTAATAATAATAGTAAATAGCGAAGCAACGCATTATCAAAAATAAGCGATATCCCTAATCCACTTAGAGTTGTAATAAGTAACGCTAAGAATATAAAAACGTTATTATATAACTTAACTTTCAATATTATTATTGTTGATAGATAGTGAAAAAGCATTAATCCAAAGTAACTTATCATTGTAGTATAAGCAGCAGCCATATATCCGTATTTTGGTATAAAAATAATATTTAATATTACATTAATGATAGATGCAATTATTGTTCCTACTGCAATTAATGATGTTTTCTTTAAATATAATTCAATATTTGAATAATGGGAATAAAGGAATTGACATAAAATACCAATAACGATTGGTGGTACAGCCCATTTACCATCTAGATAACTTTTAGTTCCTAAAATCATCAAAGCTTCGGGAGTAATAATTATACACCCAATCGCCATAAAGCAACCTAATATCACAAGTGGTTTTATTGCTTTATTTATTGCAGCAAACTCATTTAAATTAAACTTATCATAAAACCAAGGAAGCCACGCCTGATTAATTGCCCCTGTGACAATAAGCAATAATGAGGCATAAGAGTAAGCAAGGCTGTAGATACCAGTAGCTGTATCATCAATATATTCTCTGATCATTATTCTATCTGATTGGATAAGGATTATCATAGATAATGAGTGAGCTATCATTGGAACTGAAATTTTCAATGCATACTTCCAGTATTCTTTATTTATAAATGTGAATCCCTTTATTATGAACTTAAAATAAAAATATACACTTAAAACGAAAATAGGGATTAAAGTACCAAAGATTTTTCCATAATAACGATTTTCATCGAAAATACTAATCAATGAAATTGATAATACAACAGTTGAAACTGAAATGATTAATGATAATAAAATGTTCTGCTTATATTCATATTGGTACCGATAATAGCTTTGAGCATATGCTAAGGAAGGTGAGAAAATTAAAAATATAAACATTATATAGACCAATGGCTTATCAAAATTTAATGTGTTGGATACTGGTTCAATAAATATCATAACAAGAATAAATATAAGTCCTGCAAAAGAACTAGATAAAGTTTGTATGGAACAAATATAATTGTATAATCTATTAGAGTAATCAAGCTTTGCTCGCCCTAAGCTATAAACTAAACTTAACGTAACTAAAGCTGTTAGAATTTGTAGCCAAGAAGTAAATGTGTACGCAGTACCATAGTCAGAAGGTGACAACATTCTTGTGTAAATTGGAGTTGCTAATATAGAAATTGCTTGTATAAGTATACTCGATAATGTATACCATATACCTGCTTTAAATGCTTTTTCACTTATATTTTTGCTCATAATCTACCATCCACGATAATCAATATTCTTTATTTTCATACCCTCATCCTGTACCGAAATGCAATTGTAATTTCCACTTAATTCCTCTCAAAAAGAAAAAAATTTAGCAAACTCTACTACATTATCTCAAGCTTGATAATAATTTATTTATATAAATATAACTACGTAGTAATTTCGTTTTTACATTTTCAATAACGATTTTTACTAGAATAAAATATATGCGAATTTATATGCCCATTCCTAGAGATTTCCCAACTTATTGTATTTCAAAAGAATTTTTTAAAAATGATTACAATAATTTAAACAAAAGCACCGTAATATTAACCATAAAAATAGGTTTTCTATATAGTTCCATTATCAACATGAATTACTGTTCCTGTAATAGATCGTGATTTATCCGATAATAAAAACACTACAGAACTTGCAACACTCCCCACATCAGTCTCTTTTTTCATTGATGTTCTTTTATATATACGATCTTTCTGTTCATTTGAGAGAGATGCACTCATTGATGTTTCCATAAAACCTGGTACAACACAGTTTGAACGGATTCCTTTGCTTCCCCATTCTCTAGCTGTATTTTTAGAAAATGCCTCCATAGCACCTTTAGTTGCAGCATACATACTTAATCCTTTATAACCTGTATGCGCACTAACAGATGATATATGGACTATTGAACCTTCAATTTTATTAAGTAGCATATCTCTGATTGCATATTTAGTTAGATGCATTGATGAAAATACATTGACTTTAAACATACGCTCTAAGCTCTCAACATTTAAGTTAGATATAATATCATCATATGCTAATGCGGAGTTATTTACCAAACCATAAATTGGACCTATTTTACGTATGTGTTTTGTATAAAGTTCTTTTATATCCATAACTTTCTCCAAATCGAAAGATAGATGTTTAAATCTTTTTGGATACATATCTATTAATTCTAGGACTGATTGCTCATTAGATCGACTGATACCAATTACTCCATATTCACTATCTGACAATATCTGCTTAACAATTTCTTTACCAAGCCCTTTAGAATCACCTGTAACAATTATCCATTTCATTTTCTGACCTTCTTTCCCGTCCGAGTTCTAGGAATTTCTTCTATAAACTTTATTATTCTTGGAACCTTCCATTCTTGTAGATGTTTAGTTGCATATCTTTTTAAATTCTTTTTTAATTCCATTTCATCATAATTTTCATCTTTAACCACATCTACTACTAGTATTTCACCTGTTACTTTATTTTTTTTTGACTTAACTACTAAATCTATAACTCCCTCAACTTTAATTAACGTATTTTCCACTTCTAAAGGGTTTACTTTATATCCACCTACATTTACCACATCTGACTTCCTTGAAATAAAATTGAAGTGATTACTATCCAATTGATAAACAATGTCTCCCGTATTAAACCAATCACCCTCTAAAGTAAAAGAATCCGAATTACCCAATAAACTCTTATGAATTAACAATTCATTAGCTTCATTTATTCTAACAAAATCTCTAATAGATTCAGGTATTTCAAAATTTTCTCCATTAGCGACGAATAGGCTTCCAGCTTCTGTAGAAGCATAAATATTTCTAATTAATACATTGGGGAATATCATTTTAATTTTATTTTCCAAACTTGGATCGTACTTTTCTCCACCGAAGGTTACCCTTTTAACAGATTTGTATATATTACCTTGTAAATATGGAAAAACATTTCTGTAAAAAGTTGAGGTAGCAGATACATTCGTTATTTGATATTTCTGGATTAAATCCGATAAGTTTTTTTGTTGACCACTAAATGTATAGACTATAGTGTTTTGATTCAAAAGGGCTTGAAAAAACACCTGCAATCCAGCAATATGAGTAGGGTTATAAGCAAAAGCCCATACATTACATTTAAATCTTTCACCAATCTTTACATTTCTAGTTAATGTTTTCAGAGTATGGGTAACCTTTTTTGGTCTGCCAGTTGTACCTGATGTATATAAAGATAAAGACCAATCTTTTGACATTAAAATTTTATCTAGTAAGGAATTATAATCATCAATTTTCACTCTATTAGTTATATTCTCATAATTTGAGAATACTTTTGTGTCTACCCCTACCTCTTTAAGTTCTGTATCAGAAAAGTCACCATCTAATATTTCTATTGAATAATTATATATAAGGCTGTGAATAATTGATAAAAATATCCAATATGGATTATTATCATTGATATAAATATAGGGATTAAAATTTCCTTTTGTATTTATATCGTCAATTAACTGAGAATAAGTATACTCATTACCGGCACATATTAGAAATTTCTTATCCATATTACTTCCTTTCCAGCTTTTCAATTACTTCCCCAAATGTTGTTACAATTCCATCCTCAAAAATATCTACACCGAACTCATCTTCTAACCTTACAGTTAATTCTGCTAACATCAAAGAATCCAGGTTAAAATCATCACGTAAGGACATTGAAAGGTTAACATTATCAACCTTTTCTAACCCACTCTCTTCTAGCATTTCATTAATTATCATTGCTACTTTTCTAGTCATTTTACTTCCTCCTTAGTTAATAATAACCTCTATTTATATATTAGCCAAAAATCTTTTTTACCTTACCTGGAACACCATAAACAAAAGAATATGGTTTGGTATTATACATTGCAACTGAATTTGCACTAATTTTAGACTCTTTCCCTATATTTTTATGAGCAGTAATAGTTGAATGTGTTCCCATGAAAACTGCCTCTTCTAAAGTAGAGAAACCATTTACTGTTGCATAAGGTGATAATATGGAATATTTTCCAATTTTCGAATCATGACCCACCGATGAATAAAAGTTCATCATTACAAAGTCCCCAATTACAACATTGTCACTTACTGTTGCAAAGGGACCTATAACAACCCCTTCTCCAATTTTTGCAGTATTAAAGATAACTGCAGTTGGATGTATCAGAGTTAAGAATTTTGCACCTTTCTCTTTTAATATGGGAACTATTTCTTGTCTTTTTTCTATACTTCCAATAGCAAAAATAAATCGATCGTTTTCTTGAATCTCGTAAGTGTACTCATTTCCTAAGATATTTGCGTCAATATCAAAATTATCTAAATCACTTGGATTAGTTGAAAGAAAGCCTTTTATTTTATACTTGTCCTCAGAATATATACATTTTGTATATTGATATATCTCTCTTCCGAAGCCACCTGCTCCAACAATAACTACGTTATACATTTAGTAGTTCCTCCTGGTTATGTTTAAGTTATGTGAAAATTCACCTTAAGTACTTCTTCTATACCATCTTTAATCTTAATGAATAATTTTAGCTAGTCGACCTTTTTAAAATTTAAGAAAATTCTCTAATGAACTCTTAATTTAATACCTTATACTATTTAAATTAAAAGGAACATTTCACTTAATAATAATTAGTAGACTACAAACTAATACCATTTAGTTGTGTGAAAAAACATATCCTTTACTAAATATCAATGGAGCAAAAAAATACTTACTCGCATTAACATGCTTACAAATTCCTATCCTATTCAAGCCAATTAATATTCTCAAACTTTTGGCATATGCTTAGTAATTTTGACTTAATAATATTTCGGCTATCTTAAAATCAATGATAGTGTCAATATCAACTGAGAACTCTTTTTTCATAACATAAGGATATGTCCTGTCTGTATAATAGCTAGTTTGCTCTTTTAGAATACTATATTTTAATATAAAAATAGCACCATTAGGAATATAGGTCTTCTCAAATTCTTGTCTATTTAAGTTATTTTTACTATTTTCGATTAAATAGTCTACTAAAATACCTTGTTGATTGATTTTCTTATACCAATCTGGGGGATGCTCTGCTTCTGTGACTGAAATAACAGAATCAGCTCCCTTTTCATAATAAGTTTCTACTGCTTTATTAATATCATCAGTGCTCCTTAATGGCGATGTAGGTTGAAGTACTATAAAATTATCAATAGAACTTTCAGAATGCTTATTTAACTTTTCTATAGTGTAAAGGTATACATCACGAGCTTTTGCATTATCGCCAGCCAAGTTTTGGGGCCTTAAAAATGGTACCTCTGCACCGTACTTTTTTCCTATTTCAGCAATTTCTTTATCATCTGTAGATAAAATAATTCTATCTATATATTTAGATTCTCTTGCAGCCATTATTGTATAATATATTAAGGGTTTTCCGTTTAGTAACTTTACATTTTTTCGTGGTAAACCCTTAGATCCACCTCTTGCTGGAATAATTGCTATCAAAGTTCCCTACCCCTTTTTATTTTTCTTAGAAATCATTCATTTGAATAATTTCATCAAATTGGATATCTCTTTTTGCTCTTTTTCCGATTACAAAATCTTTATATTTTGGCTCAATACCTGTTCCTGGCCTTTTAAATTCAATATCTTGCTCAGTAATAATCTCCCCTTCTTTTATATTTCTTGTAGTTACGATACTTCTTCTGAACGCTGCTTTTTGTTCTGACGATTCGTTTACAGTCTTGTAATAACTTCCAAGCATTTTATATGCGCTTTTACAACCCTTTACCATTGTCTCTAATTCAACAGGATCAGCGGATACTTTATGGTCCCATCCTTCCATTTCCTTATCAAGTGTAAAGTGTTTCTCTATTACACAAGTTCCTTTTGATACGGATAGTATAGGAGCTGTTACTCCAATAGTATGGTCTGAATATCCTGTTGGTAAGGCATATAGGTCCCTTAACATATCAATATTGTTTAAATTAACCTCTTCATCCTTAGGTGGGTAAATCGATACACAATGTAATATTATTATTTGATCATTTCCTGCCGAAAGGATGGTATTTATTGCTTCATCTACTTCCGCAATAGTGCTCAAGCCAGTTGATAGAATTATCGGTTTTTTCTTTAATGCAATGTATTCCAAGAAAGGAAGATTATTCAAATCCATAGAAGCTACTTTTATAAAAGCAACATCTAATTCGTCAACCAAGAAATCAACTTCTTCCCTTGAAAAAGGAGTTGAGGAAAAGGTTACACCTACCTTATCACAATATTCTTTTAGTTTCTTTTGCTCTTCCATACCAATGCTATACGCTTCGATAATTGACTCAAGAGTATGGTCAGTTCTGCTTCTATAATCATCTGATAAAAAGTAATTATCTTCATAAACTTTTTTACTATTTATTGAATTTTTTGACCAGGATTGAAACTTGACAGCATCGACTCCTTTTTCGTTTGCAATATCAATCATCTTTTTAGCTAATTCAATATCACCATTATGATTAGCACCAATTTCTGCAATTATATATGGCTCTGAATAATTTTTAATCTCTTTCCCGTTAAATTTAATCATTCTTAAAACACTCCATTTTATTTAGATTTAACTTGCCCCACCAATAGTCATTTCCATGATCTATATAATCCATAATATTTAACTTCTTATTTTCAATATCTCTTTTTAACTTAATGTAATCTTTTAGTTTTTCACTATATATAATGTTTTTATTTTTTAATGCAAGGTAGTGTCTAATCTTAATCTCTAATTCTTTTGTAATATCCTCATAAGAATCATTACTTTTACCTGCGATATTAAGCTCATGTATCCTATAGAATGTTTTTCCACCAGTTATCTTTTTACCCTTTAATCCTAAATGTAATAACAAAGAATACATGTACCAATCAAAGACAGAATTTGTACAACCATTCAATTCATTAACTATATGTTTAGTAATATAGTTCAAGTTCAGCGCCGAGTTTGAAAGTCCAATATAGTTAGATTCTAAAATACAACCAATATCCTGAGTAATATCTGGTATTTTCGAAAAAAACTTTTTGGTTGAACCCATGTAATAAAGCTCATTATAAAAAAAGCAAAATTCGTTATCAAACTCTGCCACCATTGACGATATTCTATCTTCTGAAAAAACATCATCAAAATCCCCTAATATTAGTAAGTCGTAGTTCTCAACCTTTGCCTTCCGAATTAATTCAACTCTCAATTGGTGTGGTTTAAGTCCATTCATATTTTTAAAAATTTTAGGTTTAATTATTAAATTGTCATAAATATAACTTTCCTGTTCATTTGATAAGTTATCATTTAAGAGCAAAATATCAAAATCATTGTAGGTTTGATTATTAAGTGAACTTATATAATCTAAAACATAATCAAATCCTTCTTCATAGATAACCGTTCCAAAGGCGACTTTCATGTTTACAATACCACCTTATAAGGATTTCATACCATTTGTGCATTTGTTCAACCATAGGATCAACTATAACATTTTATTCTAGCACTATTATTTTAAGTTTTCGTTATAAATTAAAGTATTCTGAATAGTCACATTCGACATCCATATGAATATAAAAATATCCTTGTATCTATTGCTTATCCTCAATACCTAATTTCTTTATCATGTTTTCCATTTCATCGAATTGCCCCATATCTAACCATGAGTCTTCACTCACAGGATAGGTTCCTACTTTAAATCCTTTTTCAATACATAAATCTATGAGTTCTGTTATATGAAAGAACTCACTACCTGGGATATAATCAAGTAAGTCAGGTTCAACTATATACATGCCTGTGTTAATTAAATGTGTATATTCTGGTTTTTCACGTGTTTTATTAATAGTACCAGATTCGTCTAAATCAACAACTCCATATGGAATTTTAAAGTTTTTAAGTGAAGTAATCATGGTGATTTTATTTTCATTTTTTTGGTGATAGTTATAAATGTCAGAATAATTAGCATCTATTAATATATCACAATTGCTTACAAAAAAAGAAGTTTTTAAATGTTCACCCAAAAGTGATAAACTCCCTCCAGTTCCAAGAGGTTTTTCCTCTTCTATAAATTCAATATCGTATATTTTTTCAATATCTGCAAAGTAAGATTTAATCATATTCTTCTTATAATTCACAGTCATATAAAAATGCTTCACACCAAACTCAACAAACCGATTAATAATTCTTTCTACGATTGGCGTATCTCCAATTGGAACAAGAGGTTTTGGCAGTATTTTAGTATATGGATACAACCTAGTACCTTTTCCACCTGCCATTATAACCACTGGGATATCTATATCTCCATGCATTTTCAAAATACCATTTATGTTTTTATTCCAAAAAACTACATCTACAACCTTAAATTCATGGTCTACTACTGGGACTGCATCAATAAATTTGGACTTCATGATATCTAGAGCTTTCTTTTCCTCATCCCCAACACTCACCACTTTTGGACTAGTATTCATAATATAGGAAACTTCATCATTTAAATTTCCATTTTTTAGTATCCATCTTCTTACATCACCATCAGTGATTACTCCAATTAATCTGTCTTCCTCACTAGTTACGAGTAAGATTTTCTTCGAAGTGATATCCATTTGTTTAATTGCTTCAATTATTGACATGTTTTCTTTTATCATAACTTGACTAATATCAAACATTTTGATCACCCCTTTTATATAAAGAAGCTAGTTGTTTTACCACAGAATCAACATCTTGCTCACTAAGATTAGTACTACATGGCAAATTTAAAATGGACTCTAAATAGTGATTTGCTTTATCAATTTTATATGACTGATTCTTTTTATATGGCTTTTGTTCATGAATCAATCCCCAAATAGGTCGTGTTTGAATGCCTAACTTTTGTAATGAGATTAAAGCTTTATCTCTGGTCAATCCAAATACACTAGAATTTATTACTAATGAATAAAACCAAAAGTTTGGTCTTATCCCTTTATTGAATTCAAGTATTTCTATCCCGTTTAGGTGTTTTACTTTTTCTTTATATAAGTAATAATTTCTCTCTTTCACATTGATAAAATCTTCTAGTTGCTCAAGTTGAGCTAACCCGATTGCTGCTTGAACATTTGTCATTCGATAATTATAACCAACTTCATCATGTATATAGTGCAATCCATCATCTTTAGCCTGTGTAGATAAATATTTTGCTTTCGCAACTAAATTCTCATTAGTTCCAACAAGCATTCCACCGCCACCTGTTGTAATAATTTTGTTACCATTAAATGAATAAACACCAAAATCTCCAATAGTACCAGCATATTTATTTTTAAATTTGCCTTTAGTATAGAAACTGCCTAATGCTTCTGTAGAATCTTCAATTACTTTTAAATTATATTTTTTAGCTATTCCAATAACTCTTTCCATGTCTATTAAGTTTCCAAAAACATGGACTACGATTATTGCTTTTATTACATTGCCAGTTGCACTATTAATGAGTTTATTATTCTTAAATTCACATTCCTGCTCAATAAAATTTGATAATTTATTGAGGTCCATGTTTAAGGTATCATCACAATCCATAAAAACGGGCTCAGCACTACAATACTTTACCGGATTTACTGCTGCTATAAAAGTCAAAGTGGGAACAATAACCTCATCGCCATAGCCTACTTCACATAGCCTTAGCGCTAGATGTAACCCCGCCGTACCACTTTGACAAGACACAGCTTGTCCAACATTTAAATATTCTGCTATGCTTTTTTCAAACTTATCAATATGAGGTCCACCCGTTGATACCCATTCTGTTTCTATAGCCTGGGTTACATATTCTAATTCTCTTCCTTTTAAGTTTGGTACAGAAAGAGGGATGAAGTTTTTAATCATTTTTTCCCCTCCTAAATGTTGTAAATATCCGCTTTGTATTTATCTAAATTATGTTTAAAGAACTCAACTGTTTCAGCTAGGCCCTGTTGAAAAGTATACTGAGGTTTCCAATTCGTTAGACTCTTAATTTTTTCATTAGACCCGAGCAATCTATTCACTTCACTATTCTCTGGTCTTAACCTTTGTTCATCACAAATAATTCTTGCCTCTGGGTTAATTTGTTTAATTAGTTCCTCTGCAAGTTGACCTATTGATATCTCTTCTTGTGTAGCAATATTAATTTCTTCACCAATCGTATTTTCTGCCTTAGATATCTCAATAAATCCATTAACTGTGTCTTTCACAAAGTTAAAATCCCTCGTTGGAGTCAGTGATCCAAGCTCAATTTCCTTATTACCTGCCAGTAATTGAGTTATAATAGTTGGTATTACAGCCCTTGCAGACTGACGTGGACCATAAGTATTAAATGGTCTCACTATAGTTATCGGCATATTAAAGCTTCTATAAAAAGATTCAGCTAAACGATCTGCACCGATTTTCGTAGCAGAGTACGGTGACTGCCCTTGGTATGGGTGATTTTCATCAATCGGAACGTATTGAGCAGTTCCATAAACTTCTGATGTTGAAGTAATAAGTAATCTGGATATATCAAGATCCTTAGCCGCCTGTAATACGTTTAAAGTACCTTTGATGTTCGTATCAACATAAGTATCCGGAGAGTGATAGCTAAATGGTATTGCAATAAGGGCTGCGAGATGAAAAACATCATGTACTCCTTTCATTGATTCTTTCACACCATTTGGATCTCTTATATCTCCTGAAAAAACTTCTACCTCACTAATAATTTCTTTTGGAAGAGTGTCTAACCATCCCCAAGAATTGAATGAATTATAGTAGGCAAATGCTCTTACTCTATGGCCCTGCTTAACTAACTCTTCTGTCAAATGGCTGCCAATAAAACCGTCCGCACCTGTAATTAAAATATTCTTCATATTATTCTCCTTTAGTATATAAATCTTATTAACAAATTAATATTAAATTTCACATAGCTATTTAAACACTATATTGATGGTTTAGTATTTAAGGTATTGTTCATATGCTTTATTATAAAAGTCAAATAGCTTTTCTATTTCCTCTTTATATTCTTTTTTCAACTCTTTTTTGCCACTAATAATCTTGGTACCTTCATCCATTAAATATGGAATTCTAATTTTTGTACCTATATTTTTAATAGCTCTTTGGTATGCTGCACAAGAATGAATATTATCTATATTTCCATCTTCCAAATCTTTTAATAGTTTAGGTAACTCATTATATGATTTAATCCTATGAACAGTATTAATTAAACTAAAAGGAACATCTCCAAATATTAATGATTTTTTCCCCATTAAAGAAGCTTCGTATGCACTTGTACCGGTTATTGTAATTACTCCCTCTGACCTTTCTATCCAAGGTTTTGGATCGGTATAGTAATTTAACTGTACTAATTTTACGTTTGGGAACTCTTTTACCCTTTTATAAAACTTTAAACTTCTTTCACCTAACATTGCTTGGTGCTCCTTAACATATAATTTCCACCCAATAGGCAATGATTTAGAAACTTGTGCAATAACATTTAACTCATCAATATAATAAGGCGCTTTAACAAAAGTAGTAGATTCAGGTATTAAGTGCAAAGGCATGTATACATATTTATCGGTCTCTTTAGGGGTTTCAAAATATTTGTTAGGTCTAAATAATATTTGCTTTTTCATTTCAACTATTAAATAAAATAATAAGTATTTTATTGGGTTTGGATATATAATACTTTTTTTTCTCCTTAATTTAATATTTTTATTTGTAATATAAACATTCCAAAAGTATAACACTTTTCCTAGTAGCGTCTTCATCATTGCAAGTATATTACTTTGCTTATATTGACTTGTAATTGTGTTTGCAAACTCTTTCGACATTATAGTTGACTCTTCCCTTATATTCAGAACTTCCTTGTACTCATCAGACAATTTTTCCTGAGATAACTCTAAGCATTTGGAATATTCATCAATAAGAAACTTTTCATTTTTTAGTCCAAGACAAAAGGTTGGTATTTTATAATCTTTATACCTTGGGTAATTTATAGTAATATAGGGTATACTTCTTTTATAAGCAATTTCATTCAATATAGTTCTCATTAGCTCGGCATCATCTGAATCAAGTATTACATCTGGGGCGAATTCATCTAGGACATTAATAACTTTCTTATAGCTTAACTCTAACCAATACTTATTTTGCTCATCTGTAGAATAGTCAAAATAAATCCTATTATGATATTGCCTTGTAGTTAATTGGGAACTCGTCAATTGTAAATTTAAACTCTTAAAATTTGTATATTCTATTTCTATTTTTTTTAAAAACTCCATATCAATATTTGGTTTTTTATAATTTCCATTATATTCCTCACATAAATCTTCTAAACCAAACAAATCTACCTCAGTTAAATCTTCTTTGAATTTAAAAAAAGTATTCTCATTATAAATACTTTTTTTATAAAAACTTTCAATTGGATATACAAAAAAAGCACCAACAGTATTTCCTTCTTCAAGAAGCTTTTTTGCTATAAAATAAAGTGGTATAGAAAAACTTTCTTTACATATTAATAATACTTTTTTATTTTTAATCACTTTTTTTCCTCCATAATGTTAAAGAGCATTTTCTACCAAATTTAAGCTATCTATTTCTTAATCTCAATTGAATGAATATTAACTTTTTTTAAGTCAATATTAAATAAGTTTTGATTCTTTTTAAACTTTTCTTCACTCCACTCCCACCAAGTTAATTCTTCAAGAAAGTTAATTTCATCATTATTAAACCTTTTAGATTGAACTTTTGCAGGATTACCATATGCAATTGAGTATCTAGGAATGCTTTTAGTAACAACACTTCCACCACCAACTACTGATCCACGACCAATAGTTACACCAGGTAATATAAGTGTATTCGAACCAACCCAAACATCCTCTTCAATTATTACAGGCCCTTTCGTCTGTATGTCATTTAATACATCTTGTCCGAATATTTTATTATTAAAAAAACTACTGGAAATCCTATCGATTCGATGATTAAAATCAACAATACAAACATTTTGTCCTATTGATGAGAAACTTCCAATTTGAATTCCTTCTTCTAATGAATTTAAAATAGTTCCTGGGCCAGTAATTGAAACAAATCTACCTAGTGAAATTTCACCGTAACATCTTGCATCAGTTATTTTGCATCCTTCGTTCACACTGTTGAAACTACAAATAGAATTTAAAATTTTAACAGGATAAGTTGAATTTTTACTCCTATTTACTACTGAATAATTTACAGACGAATTGCTATCGACAACTATTCTTTTTTTATATTTTAATAACACATTTTTAATTGCTACTTTTAACCACATTTTATCTCCTTTAAGTGAAAGGAAGTTATTTCACCTTAATTTATATATTTAGATAGAAAATCTATAATTGTTAAAAGCAGAAAAAGGTGAAATTACCCTTTATTATATATTTTAATGCTTTTGTCTAAGTTTATAGTTAATATACTTTGACTTTGTATTATATAATTGCTTATGCAAGTTAAGACTGCATATTAAATAGAATAGAAAATTTTTCATTTTAAAACTTTCTTGAAATGATTTCTTATAGTAGCTTTTTGGATTATTCCCGCTTGCTAACATATACTCAGCTATTTTCTTATTAATTTGAGCATTTATGTCTCTATCACTTTGAATTGTTTCTAAATATATTGAATATATTTCTTTTAATGCAATTACTGCCGCATCTGAGTTCACAGATATACTATTTTCTTGTATATATGAATTCACCAAAACTCTATCCAAAAATCTCAAGTTATAATGTCGAGATAAACGTAACATTAGTTCCCAATCCTGAAAACGAGGCATCCCCGTATCAAACTTCATTGTCTTAAAAACATTTCTCTTCCCTAAAACAGTTTGTGTACTGATACAGTTTTCGAGGAGTAACTGTTTATAATAACTTTTATCATTGTCAGGTTTATATGGAGGGTATAATTCTTGGTTTTCACTAAATGACCTAGTCATAGAACAAAATACAACATCACAATTTTCTTCTTTGAGATAATTTATTTGTAATTCTAACTTTTCGGGTAACCACTCGTCATCACTGTCTTGAAATGCAATATACTCTCCTTGAGACATTTCTATACCATAATTACGTGATGCACACGCGCCTAAATTTTCTTTATTCTTAAAATATAAAATACGTTTATCATCTAATTCAGAAATTATGGCTTGAGTATTATCTTTAGAGCAATCATCTATAACTATAACTTCAATATTTCTATATGTTTGATTTAAAACACTTTCAATAGAACGTTTAATAGTTTTTTCTCTGTTATAAGTCGGTATTATCACAGAAATCATTTCTCTTATTCCCTCACTTCATTTTCCCCAACGGCTTTTTTAACTGCTTCCAAATTTTTATATCTATTGTTCTTATCAGGTTCAAGGTAGCAACCTTCGCCCCATTCGTTCCAAGCATTTAAATATACAAAATTCAAATCGTCATCATCTAAAGTACTTTTAATCTTTATTAAAGTTTCGTAAAGCAGATCCGGAGAAGTATTCTTATATACTAACCCCTTATAAGATCTTCTTGGAGTGTTGTCCCACATTACATAGGCGCCTTTGAAAACAGGTTTTGTTGTGTTTTCAATTCTTTTTAACATCATTTGGTTTATCTTCTTTGCATCTATGATCCGCTCAAGTAATTTAACTTTTAATATTCTGTTTGTTTCTTGCCGCAATAGAACATTAATATTATATTTTAGTTTTTGTAACATGTTTAATTTGTGCTTTAAGGTATAGCCAGGCTCAAAATTATAGTAAGCATCAATCAGATTTTCTCTTTTTTCAAGCTCACCATTGTTATTAGCGGAGACAATGTATATACCGTCAAACCCATTTTCTACTGCTAATTCATTCCAAAAATCTAGCATTTCTTCTAGTTTATTAATATCACTGCTTCTATAAATATTTAACATTGGTTTATTATTTACTTTGATATACCTCTTATCTTTAAAGAATTTTAGTAAGTATATAAAGTGTTCTTTCCAATCAGATCTATTTCCATATTCTTGTTTCATTAACACTTCTTTTTCAAGACCATACCATGTTCTTGTCCAAGACTCATTAGCCCAGCAGATGCAATAATTGATATCTATTTGAGGATTGTTTAAAAGAATTTCTAAGGGTTTTTGTAATAATTGCTTTCCTTTAAACCAATAATGGTATACACAAAAACCATATATATTATATCTTTTTGCGAGTTCCGCTTGCCACTTCCAAGTATCGGCACTTTCATCTGATAAGTCATAATAGTTTTCATTTAATGGAACTTTAGGCTGTTCATGCCCGCGAAATAATGGGAAAGCATTCTTTGTAGCTGTCCATTCAGTATAACCTTCTCCCCACCATTCATTGTTTTCTTCAATTTCATGATATTGAGGTAAATACATACATAATATTTTCATTAAAATCCTCCTATAGTTCTTAGGTGTTTCATTTACTATTTCTTAAATCGGCTAGACCTTTATTGTCTTGCTTAGAAATACATCGTCCTATAGAGTACCAAAAGATAGGTGCCAAGAGCTGAAATACCAAGACATTAGAACCAGTTGCTTGAAACAACAATAGTAGAATTATACCTAGCTCAATAATCTTAGACCGTGCTTCAAACAAGCCTCTTAGGATAGCTATAGTAACAATTGCTAAAAAAATTCCTACCCCAATAATTCCAATTTCTACATACATTCTCACTATCGATCCATCATGAACAGCGGGAAATCCATATGCACCTGCAGTATGACTCACAGCACCCAGCCCTAATCCTATTAAGTGATTTGTTACTAATCCTAATCCTAATTCCCATTGATCCGATCTACTACTTACTGCTGTAGAAAACATTTCTATTCTAGTAACTAACATTTCGAATTGGAGTGGAAATAACCACCACCCTAAAATAAGAGTACCAATAACAATCAATAACTCATATATAAAATGAGTTGCTTTTAAACGTCTCCATTTCACATATAGAAAAAAATGTAAAATAATTATTATTATAAATGAACCTAGCAAAGCAGACCTTCGGAGACCAAGAATAAGTGCGATCATACTTACTATAAGGTATAACCAGTATAACCACTTTTCTTTACTACCCTTTTGTGCTAGTCCCATGAAACTATAAAAAAACAACATTGTAGCAAAACTTGAAGCTATCGTAGCTCCGTAAATGCTATATAGGCTGCTTCTTATCCATGAAGGTTGATTATTACTTGAGTAACCTATTTCAACTAGGTAATTACCATACCACATAGGGGCCCAAATATAAAAAATAATTCCTACTATTAAACTAAGGCAAATCGCTTTAAAAAAATTCGGTAAGAAAGAGGCAGACTTGTCTACTTTTCCATAAAAGTAAAAGCAAATTGGTAATATCCCATAGGTTATTTCTACTACATATGCTTGAATTGGTATTTTACCTATTGGATACCAAAGCAGAGAAATTATTGAGAAAAAAACATATGCAAGTATCAATAAATCAAAATATCTTTGAATTATTATGCCTTTTCGAAACAAATCAATCACAAGAATCATCATATAAGTAGTCGCTAGAATACCTACTGGAATATTTGTATAGAATACAGCCAGTAAATACCCTAACAGAACAACAAAATAATATACGTTCCACACTTCATCACTAGCTATCTTTCTAAATTTCATTTATTACTTTCTCCTCTGAATTAAAAAATATGATTAGCCTTAATTATATTATCCAAGGTAATGAAAACTTAAGAATTATATAATTCTTGTTTTTGGGATATAAGATGCTTTTTCATTAACCTCTCCAATGCTTTGGGATCATCATACGGGAAATAGTCTACTTTCTCATAACCATTGAGAACCTCTTTAGAAAAGCTAGTGTGAGACGCTATTATTGGCGTTTTATGCATCTTTGCTTCAAGCATAGGCAAACCAAAAGTTTCTATGTAAGATGGAAAAATCAAAATAGATTTGGAGTAATAATCATAAACTTCATTAATACTCAATGAACCGATAAACTTAATTGGTAGCGAATTATTGTATATAATTTTTTGGAGTTCTTGAATGTGTTTATTCTCGTCTCCTTTTAATGTGAAAATAACCTCACACTTATCTAAAAAAACATTTGATAAATTTCTTATCGCTTCAACCACTACTTTATGATTTTTATATTCCAATCCACTTGAAGGGTAAAAGAAAATAACTTTCTCATTATCTTGCTTACTATAAAATTTTTTAACTTTCACATTAAATTCTGGCTGCTTTAGTATAAATTTTTCTTTCTCAACATTTGCATTTCTTATTGCAGCATTCATAATCCATTTAGTCTGAACAATTACTTTATCAGCTTTCCTTATCGATTTATATATCATCTTATTGACTACATTTTGATAAACCCAAAATTTAAAATTTTCGGTGATACCATACTGTTTCTCAACAAATGGTAATGGTTGATGTAGATATAATGTTTGCTTTACTTGAACTTTAGGTACAAGAACATTTTGTAAAGATAACACTTCATTAACCTCATACTTATTCACTAGTTTATGTGCTACAAATTTATCAAAATACAGTCTATGAAACCAACTCTTTTTTATCCAGGGATAGTTTAAAACTCTAACATTTTTTTGCTCTTTTAATTTTGGATTACTGACAACAAAAATCCACTCTATTTTAGTATTATTTAATGCAGCATCATAATATTGATTTAATATAGTTAATGCTCCCCCACTTTCAGCCGGAACATCAAACACCATTATTCTCATAAAATTAGTTCCTCCAATTACTCTGTTTGGACTAATACTTTATCAGCTTTTTCTGTTGAACAAAATATCATTTCACCTGTTAAATCCGAAGTCTTGGGTTTTCATAAATACTGTACCTTATCTGAATAAACGGTAATGGTTGATATAAGTACAAAGTCTGCTTAACTATTACTTTATTAATAAAGAGATAGTACTTCACCCGCATTAGCTCTACAACTATTTTATGGGATATTACCATTTCAAAGTAAAATCTGTGAAACAAGCTCTTTTTTACCCAAGGGTTGATTTTAACTTTTACATTTTTAGTTTCCTTTAGAATAGGAGTGCTAACCATAAAAAACATTTATTATTTCAATTTTAAATTGCCTTTTTGGGTATTCTTTACTGTATTCAATGCACCAGCTTTTCAGCTGGAACATTAAAGACAATTTATTCATAGTTTCCTCCACACCATTTTATTAACAATTCCAGTATAGCTTTGAATTAGCTTTACTATTTTTAAACTTACATTTTCATCTGTATAATTTGGAACATTAACACCAAAATCACCATTAGCCTTCATTTTTACAGCTATATCAACTGATTGCAATACTTGCTCAGTAGTAATACTACCTATAATCATGTTACCTTTATCAAAAACTTCAGGTCTTTCAGTACTAGTCCTTACTGATACAGCTGGAAATTTAAAGTAAGATGCTTCTTCTGCCACAGTTCCACTATCTGAAACTACACAGAATGCGTTTAGTTGCAAGTTATTATAATCACAGAAACCGAATGGCTGCATACTTTTCACATTTTTATGAAACTTAAACCCACGCTGTTCTATAATCTTTTTACTTCGTGGATGAGTACTATAAATCACTGGCATGTCATATGTTTCTGCCATAGCATTTACCGCATTCATTAATTCCATAAAATTTTGCTCGTTATCAATATTCTCTTCACGGTGTGCAGATAACAGAATATATTTCCCAATTTCTAACTCGAGACATTCTAGAACCTTACTACTTTTAATCCTTTCTGAGTTAACCTTAAAAATTTCTGCCATAGGCGATCCCACTACATAGGTTCTTTCTTTAGGCACACCTTCAGCATTCAAATATCGTCTTGCATGCTCTGTATAACAAAGGTTAACATCACTAGTATGATCGACAATTCTTCTATTAATTTCCTCAGGCAAATTTTCATCAAAACACCTGTTACCTGCTTCCATATGAAAGATTGGAATTTTTAATCTTTTAGCAGATATAACACTTAAACATGAGTTTGTATCACCCAGAACTAAAATTGCATCTGGTTTTTTTTCAACCATTAATTCATAAGACTTTGCAAGAACATTCCCCATAGTTTGTCCTAAGTTATCTCCTACAACCCCTAGATAATGATCTGGTTCCCTTAATCCCAATTCCTCAAAAAACACTTGATTAAGGTTATAATCATAATTTTGTCCTGTGTGCACCAATATATGTTCAAAATATTTATCGCATTTTTTTATCGTTTCTGATAGTTTAATAATTTCTGGGCGTGTACCCACAATTGTCATAACTTTTAACTTTTGCACCATTTTGCCCATCCTTTATCTAATAATAATGTTTATAAAGTTCTCTATGATCCTCAATCCAATATTTCATCTCTATAACCATTTGTTCATAACTAGGAACCACAAAAGAAAAATCATTTCTATTATTAATAAGCGATTTATCAACTTTTATTTTGTTACTAGGTAAAATATGAATAGATTTATTCTTCATGTGTTTGTTAAAAAGTTGAAGCAAGTCATATTTACTGATGCTTTTGTTATTTACTAGGTTATATAAACCTGTTAAGTTTTCTTTTAATGCCTTTTCCATGGCTTTTGCTAATGTCAGAGTAGTTACTCCAGTCCAAATAGCTTTTGTAAAGCCATCGATTTTCCCATCCTGCCTCATAAACCAATTAAAAAGACCTATCCCATTTTGATTTATATCCGGACCAATAATTGAGTTTCTAAAAGTTAAATCTTTACCATTTTCTAATTCACCTAAAGTTTTTGATCTGTCGTAGAAAGTTTCCCCATCCCTTAATGAATTCTCATTATAATTTCCAGCCTTACCTGAGAAAACACAATCTGTACTCATATGGATAATTCTTGTTTTAGATTCTCTAGTTATATAACTAAGATAATGAGGTAAATAGCTGTTTAAAAATACTGCTTGATGTTTATTTTCCTCTGCATATTGATTCAGTATTCCTATACAATTTATAACAGCATCATATTTACCTTTTTTTACAGTTTCAGTTACTAAAGGTATGTCGGATACATCAGCAATAATATTATCGGTGTATGGAAAAGTCCTCCTAGTTAAAGCTGTTACTTCATGTCCTTGCTCTTTCAGATATATAGCTATCACATGACCAGCCATACCGGTAGCACCTAGTATTAAAAACCTCATGCAAACACCTTCATCCATTTATCAAGCTCTTCTTTTATATAATCAAGTTTCATTAATTTCTCTTTAATTTGCTCGATATTCAGACGGTGCGTATTATGAGAATTATATTCTTGTTCAATAGAAAGTTTTTCATTTCCTTGTTCAAAGTATTTTTCATAGTTTAGATCACGTATATCCGCCGGTACTCTAAAGAATCCAACCATATCCTCTGCTACTACATACTCTTCTCTTGTTAAAAGAGTCTCATACAGCTTTTCTCCATGACGAGTACCAATAACTTTTATTTCATTATCTGCCTCAAAAAGTTCTTTTAAAGCTATAGCTAAATCTCCTATTAGACAAGCCGGTGCTTTCTGAACCATGATATCTCCAGCTATAGCATTCTGGAATGCAAATACGACCAATTCAACTGCTTCTTCAAGACTCATTAGATATCTAGTCATATTTGGGTCGGTAACCGTTAATGGCTGACCATTTTTAATTTGTTCAATAAATAAGGGAATTACTGAACCACGTGATGCCATTACATTACCATATCTCGTTCCACATATAAGCGTCCTATCTGGATCCACAGTTTTGGATTTAGCAACAAATACTTTTTCCATCATCGCCTTTGATATACCCATTGCATTAATTGGATAAGCAGCTTTATCTGTTGATAGGCAAATCACCTTTTTTACTCCAAAATCTATAGCTGCAGTCAATACATTATCTGTTCCCAATATATTTGTTTTTACAGCTTCAAGAGGGAAGAATTCACATGAAGGCACTTGTTTAAGTGCTGCTGCATGAAATACATAATCAACCCCGTGCATTGCATTTTTCACACCTGCCAAATCTCTTACGTCCCCTATATAGAACTTTAACTTGTCATTATTATATAATTTACGCATGTCATCTTGCTTTTTTTCATCTCTTGAAAATATACGTATTTCTTTTATATCACTATCTAAGAACCTTTCCATAACAGCATTACCGAAAGAACCGGTCCCGCCTGTTATCAATAAAGTTTTGTTTTCAAACATATCTATTAGCTCCAATCTATAAAGTTAGTTTATACTAAACCATTCGTCCATTCTTTCCAATAACTTATTTTTATCAAAGTTCCTTTTATAGTAATCAAGTGCACTATCCGACATACTTTGTAAATCATCGGAAGACATAACAACAAATTCTTGAATATTATCTGCAAGTGTCTTGGCATCTCCGGCATCACTGCAAATACCAGCATTTGCTTCATTTATAACCTGCTGTATTTCTCCATCAGCTGAAACTAATACAGGGATCCCACATGCTAGACATGATTGTGTTTTGGCGGGTAAAGTTATTGAAAAAACCTTGCTTTTTGAAAGGCTTATTAATGTAGCGTCACATACTGCCATGAACTCAGGGATTCTAGTAGCAGGCTGCTTGTCCACGAAATTAAACATTTCAGAAACATCATATTTTTTCACTAGATTAATTAACTCATTTTTATAACGTCCATCACCAACTATATTAAAACGAACTTTCTTACTATTTTGTTTTAATATATGAGCTGCTTCGGGTAGGATATTTAATCCTTGTGCTACTCCAATATTGCCTGCGAAAATAATGTTAAAACTGTCATCTTGAGGAATCTCTGGAAGTATTACCGTTTCTTTGTCAACAGGGGTATAAAAATCCTCTGCATATTGAGGCCAAAATTCTAATTTACTAAGATTCACACCACGCTGATTTATGACATCGATGAAACTTCTAGAAGAAGTAAAAATTCTATCACAACGGCTATATATATAGTCAACCATTACTCCAATTGCATTTAAAATATGTTTATTTTTGATACCTGCTACAATTTCTACATTTTCAGGCCACAAGTCAGTAACGTACAAATAACATGGTATCCGTCTCTTTTGTGCATACCAAACTCCTGGTAATGCTTGTGTCATTGGGGATACTTCATATATGAAAACATAATCTGCTTTAATTCTTGTAAATAAGTTCCAGAAGAAACCAGACACTACAAAGGATAAATAATTTAACGCAAGCATAATTGAATTATTTCCTCTTGGTATGAGTGGTATCCTAATTATCTCAATGCCGTTATATGTTTCTTTTCTTTTCTTAAATAGTCCATGCCCATCATAGTATTTACCTTGTGGGTAATTTGGAATACCAGTTATAACCGTTACTTTGTATCCCCTTTTCACCCATTCAATACAAATATTATTAATACGAAATTGTTCAGGGTAGAAATACTGTGCAATAACTAAAATATGTTTTTTCAATTTTCTTTCCACCCTTCCTCTTTATTCTCCGTCAATTCAATTGTTTTCCGAAAATTCCTTATTTGGTAATTTACTTTATATTCGCTCATACTTTTCTCATATACTAAATTACCAAACACTTTATCAATAATTCCTAACCTCAATCCCACGATTTTTAATATAGGATTAAAAACTTTTGTCAATGTAATCTTCTTTCCATAAACATCAGCAATCAATCTAACCATTTCACTTGTTCTAACATACTCGGTATTTTGCGGAAAGAACATTCCACTCTCTTCATTATCAATTATAAGTTTTAGAAACTCGCAAAGATTATCAATGTGAAGCATACTTCTTTGATTTTCTATATCTGGAAAAACAGGTAACTTTCGAGCCGCTTTTGCAAGCTTAGGATAATTCCCTTTAGATCCTTTACCGTAAATCATTGGGGGGCGAATAATAGCAATTTTAAAATTATCATTTTCTAGAGGGTTGATCCCCTCTTCAGCCTTCAATTTGCTATTTCCATAGAAATTACTCGGTGTAGGCACAGTATTTTTATTGATGACCTTCTTACTGCTACTACTCTCCCCATATACAATAATACTACTCATAAAAATAAACTGCTTAACACCCTCTGCTTTGGCTTTTTCAGCAGTCTTTATTGTAAGATCCCGGTTAACTTTATAGTACATTTCTTCCATTTTAGGATTTGATGATACGTGTGCTATCCCAGCCATATGAAGTACAACATCATATCCTGTGAAATCTTTTTCTTTCCAATTGTTATTTCTCAAACTAATGGATTCCACAGAATATTTATCAGGGTAATTCCCAAGCCACTTCACCATGTTCTTTCCTACATAGCTGTTTACACCTGTTATCAATATTTTTTTCATTTAGAAATGCTCTCCTTGCTACTCGTAACTTCCTTATTAGTTCCACCTTCGACAACACCGTCACTTTTAACAACACTAACGATGGTACCAAAAAAGCACTTTACATCCATTCCGAGGCTAATCTTTTCAACATACTCTCCATCTAACTTAGCCTTAACTTCAATGGGAAGTTCATCCCTACCATTAATCTGAGCCCACCCAGTCAGCCCTGGTGGAACATCATTGGCACCAAATTTATCCCGTTCATCGATCAAATCATATTGATTCCATAGTGCTGGCCTCGGCCCAATAATACTCATCTGCCCAACAAAGATATTCCATATCTGCGGTAGTTCATCAAGAGATGTTTTTCTTAAAAATTTACCCATTTTAGTAATGTATTGTTCTGGGTTCTCTAATAAATGAGTTGGAGTATCCTTAGGTGTATCTATGCGCATAGTACGAAACTTTAATATATTGAAATGTGTTCTGTTTATTCCAACACGCTTTTGTTTAAACAGAACCGGACCTCTTGAGTCAATCTTAATAGCAATAATTAAAACTAAATAAATCGGTGATAAAACTATAAGTCCAATTAATGAAAGAATGATATCTATCAGTCTTTTAATTTTCATATTCATGTCTTTAACACTCCTTGAAAAGTTATTTAGTAAGTTAGGACTTAATTGGAAACCTCATCTTCCAACCAACTTCTAAACCACTAAAATTTGTTATCCACTTCTGATAGTCACCTCGCATTTTATATTCAATATGCGAAACAGATGAAAAAATCAACATGTAGTGTGTTTGTCGTTAAGATATGGTTTTCAATACTATATACTGCACTTGGTTATCTTATTATGATACTCACCTCGTAATATCTATTCAATCTAACAAACAAATACAAAATAGATAATCTTGCGTTTGTCACCATAAACCGAGTTTCTTCCTAATTAAATAACCACTCAATCAATCTATAAATCTCACAAAAAACGCCTCAAACCCTTATACGGCAAGGTTTCTAGCGTTCAATCTAACCATGATAGTCAGTTCCCCCACGTCATTCAATCTCAACATTAGATTCCATAGAACAATAATGGGAACTGATGTATTAACAACAGACATTGACTCTCCCAATTTAATGAAATCTTCTAGCTATAAAAAAGGCACATCACCATCATCGTTCTCTTCTTCATCTTGTGGCTTATCACCTCTTGGATGAATGCTACACTGAACTTCTCCGTCAAATATAAGAAAGAACTGCTTTATCAGAGTGCATATTCCCACCCACTTTTTTCACATACTGATCGAAGATCAATGTTGAATGATCTAATTCTTCAGTTATTAAATAAGTTTCATACATCCTTCCCACAAGTTCACTGTTAGAATAACACGCTTCCTTCTCACTATTATCAAGGATTTTCCCTATAGACGGAACAGCTATCGTAACAATAATACCTAGATAGCGATAACAGCCAGTAACTCTAGTAAAGTAAAACCCTGATTATTAGACTTGATTCTTTCATTGAAAATCTGACACCTATAATTAGACATATATGATAGCTCCTATTCATGTAAGGTCACCATCTCTACCTGCCAATAATCATAGAAGATTCAAAAATAAAATAAAAATTAAAACAGGGCATTCAACCCAACCTCACGCCGCTCCACTGACAACAAATGTGTCTAAGGTAAACGAAAGTTTACCCACAGAACAACCGAGTGCCTCCATTGGTAGTGGTAAGGAGACATCACCAAAATACTCTTGCGTAAATACAAGTCGTAAGACTTGCCAATTATATAAATTAAGCACAATCGTTTAAGTCGCCAGACTTAAACTTGAACCCACTCATCTAACTCAAGAAAAGCCTAAACAACAACCCATTCAAACCTTTCCTCAACCAATGAATGACATCCAGATAATCAGGAAAGCCGCAAGGCTTCCCCATTCTGTTTTTCACATTTCACCAAGCTCCGCAAGGATCCAAGGAAACGAGCTTATTCTCAAGACCCCTTCGCCACCAATTCCTGCTCCGCATAAACAATCCCCATCAGCGCATCCTTCAACTCAACAGCACCATAGCCATTAAATCGTTCAATCAATTCTAGTAGCCTATCAGAATCAACCTCTACAGTTCGACCAACATAGATTTTCTCATAAACCTCGCCAGGTAGAACCTCTTTTTCATTCAGAAGTTCCTCAAACATCTTTTCACCAGGTCTAATTCCTGCAAACTCAATTGAAATCTCATCTTCTGTATAGCCTGACAGTTTGATAAGGTTACGCGCTAAATCTACTATCTTAACCGGCTCACCCATATCAAGGACAAATATTTCTCCACCCTTAGCAAGTGTTCCTGCTTGAATCACGAGTCGAGAAGCTTCAGGAATTGTCATGAAGTAACGAGTCATATCAGGGTGTGTAACTGTAACTGGTCCACCCTTTTCAATTTGCTTTTTAAACAACGGAATTACACTACCACGGCTTCCGAGCACATTACCGAATCTTACGGCAACTATTTTCGTTTTGCTGCGTTGTGCTAGGTCTTGAATAACCATTTCTGCAATCCGTTTTGTCGCCCCCATGACATTTGTTGGGTTAACTGCTTTATCGGTTGATACAAGTACAAAGGTTTTTACTCCATATGTATCGGCAGCTTCGGCAACATTTTTCGTACCTATTACATTGTTTTTAACCGCTTCATGTGGGTTATACTCCATCAGTGGTACGTGTTTATGTGCCGCTGCATGATAGACAATCGTAGGTTTATGCTCTTCTACTATGTTAAACACCCGCATGCGGTCCTGTACATCCCCAATTACTGGAACAATCTCAATCGCTGTTTTTCCGTACTTATCACGGAGTTCCATGTCAATCATATAGATACTATATTCGCCATGGCCAACAAGGATAATTTTACTAGGCGAAAACCTCATTAGTTGACGGCATATTTCTGAACCAATCGATCCACCAGCACCAGTTACCATCACTGTATTACCTGTAACGTACTCTGATATCGTAGTAATATCAAGTTCAACAGTGTCACGCCCAAGTACGTCCTCGACTTCGACATTTTTCAGTGTGTTAACTGAGACTTTACCTGACATAATATCTTCAATTTTCGGAAGCATCTGTACTTTGGCGTTTGTTTCATTACATTTTGACACTACTGCAGTTAACTCACCATTTTGAAGTGACGGGATAGCAATAACGATATGTTCGATTGTTAGCTCTTTAACTAACCGAGGAATATCCTTAACACTGCCTGCAACTGGTAAGTTGTATAATTGCATTTTTTGTTTAGATAGATCATCATCTACAAAAGCAATCGGTAATAAATCCGCATTTTTTTGTTCATTTTTAAGTTGACGTGCAATCATTGCTCCAGCAGCACCTGCTCCGACGATCAGTGTTCGTTTTTGGTTTAAATCGCTCGCAATGTAGCGATCCCGAAAGATCCGCCACATAAACCTCGATCCACCTATCAAGATAATGTGGAGCATCCAGGTAACAAGCAAGGCTCTACGGTAAATCGAAAAATCATTGTATAAGAACTGAACGAATCCTGCTGCCAGTACAGAAAAGGTGATTGCTTTTACAATCGCTACCAGTTCCCCAACACTTGCGTATGCCCAAACCTTATTGTATAGCTTATAAAGAATAGCAAATAGATGATGAAAGAATAAAAGTGCAATAGCGCTAACTATAATAACATCTACTTGTAGTAATGCAGCGGTACTTGGATAAGCAACCCATAAGGCTATGAAGATTGCCGAACTAACGATTAGGGAATCAAGAATAACAAGTAATGTGAGCCTCTTTTGATACGTCATCTAATGGACTCCTTTCTTGGATTTTCATCTTTTCTTAGTCAGACAAAAAGTTTAACCTTTCACTTCCTGTGTTAATAACTCTCTAAGAATCTTTTCTACATCTGGTCCTAATTCCTTATCATTTAATGCAAATTCAATTGTAGTTCGAATAAATCCTAACTTCTCACCTACGTCATAGCGTTTACCTTCAAAGTCATAGGCAAATACACCATGGTCATTGTTCAGCTTTTCGATTGCATCGGTAAGTTGGATTTCTCCACCAGCACCAATATCTTTTGCTTCTAAAAAGTTAAATATTTTTGGCGAAAGAATATACCTACCCATTATTGCTAGATTAGACGGTGCCGTTCCCTTTTCAGGTTTCTCAACAAGGTGCTTTACCTGGTAACGACGACCTTTCTGACTGCTTGGATCTACAATGCCGTAGCGATGCGTTTCATCCTCTGGCACTTGCTGAACCCCAATAACTGATCCACCAGTTTCTTCATATTGATTGATCAGTTGCTTCAAACAAGGTGTTTCTGCTTGGACAATATCATCACCTAATAACACTGCAAATGGTTCATCACCAATAAATTTACGCGCACACCAGACAGCATGACCTAAACCAAGAGGCTCTTTTTGCCTAATGTAATGGATTTCAACCTTTGCCGGATGCTTCGCTTTTTCAAGCAGTTCAAACTTCCCTTTTTTTATTAGGTTATCTTCTAGCTCAAAATTGTTGTCGAAGTGATCCTCAATCGCACGCTTGCCTTTTCCTGTAACAATGATGATATCTTCAATTCCGGAAGCAACTGCTTCTTCCACTATATACTGAATTGTAGGCTTATCTACAATCGGTAGCATTTCCTTTGGCATTGCCTTCGTTGCTGGTAAAAACCTTGTCCCTAATCCAGCTGCTGGAATAATTGCTTTTCTTACTTTTTTCATACTTATTTTCCTCCAGTTTGTTACAAATAGTAAGTAGTCATAATAAATAACTAGTGAAAAGATACAAATAAGTTTAGTTTATATCTCTTCACTAGTTGTTTAAGGTTCAATTTACTTCCATTTTTCTTCCATATAATTAATCATATAGTACTTTAAACAGATAGTAAATAATATTCTGTCAATTTAGCTTGTAAAACAACAACTTTCGCAATCAGTACCCCGGATTGTTCTGAGCCTAAGTTTCTAATGAAGTGCACATTTCACATATAAAATTCCCATAAACTCAGTTTAAAAGTGACTCGTGGGACTATGGATGCACTATTAGCCGAAAGGCTTAATTTTAAAAAAAGTGGCCCTCACCCATCAAAACAACCCTAAAAACTTCTTCTTCGCTATCCGCTCTGGCACATCCCCAACAACTGTACCTGCATCAATCAAATACTGTGAATTTTCCCTAAAGAAATAAACAAATGAGTTTCCATAGTTTTCTTCTATATTTTGATATGCTTCTTGCATACAAAAACCACGAGTCGTGGTGTTGTGTGCATCCGATGCAATAAAATGCGTTAGATTGGCTTCAATCAACCGATGTGTAAATTTTTGTATTTTCTTCCCAAATTTACCAGTTACACTCGCAGCTGTAACCTGTGTCAGCGTACCATTCTTAACGAATTCATATAATTGGTCTGGGTCTTCTATTAGCTCTTTATTTCGTTCAGGGTGAACAATGATTGGTTTATATCCTTGAACTTGCAAATCAAAAAGGAGTTTACTTGTGTAACGAGGAACACTGTTTGAAGGTAGTTCCACAAATAAATATCCACTTGTCTCATTAAGTGGTAGTAGGTGTCCTTGCTCTAAGTCGTTAGTCATCTGTCCATTTATTCGTGTTTCTTGACCTGGTAGGACTGTTAAGGGGATGTTTTCTTCTAGCAATCTTTCATTTAACGATTTAACTTGTGATATTATGTCAGTTTTATAGTTTTCATATCTGCCATTTAAATGATGGGGTGTTGCTATAATCGTATGAATACCTTGAGATACAGCTTCCTTAGCCATGGCTACACTTTCTTCTGTGTGACTAGCTCCATCATCTAGGTGCGGTAGAATATGACTATGTATATCAATCATTTTGAACATCCCCCTTACTTCTCTATTAACAATAGTACTAGTATAACAGGGTAGTGTTGGAAATAAAATAGCATTAAATGTCGATTTTTGTCGTTTTTAAGAAATTATATAGTAAGAAGGACACAAATAACCAATAAAGCGTTCTCAGCTTTATTGGTTATTTAGACTCACTATATTATTCCGAAGATTTTGTTCTTTTTAATTCGGTGCGGTTCTTGCCCAATCACCGGATCCCCACTCTTCAACATTTTAGTATTTTGAATAAAATAATCCATAGTAGCTCTTCCGAATGTTTTATTTATCTCCTTGTAAGCTTCCTTCAAACAGACCATTTCTTTATTTTTTGCTGCCGTTGCAACAAAGTGAACTAAATCAGCTTCTATCAGTTGATGACTGAATTTTTGTACTTTTTTGCCAAATTGTCCAACAATACTGCCTGCCGTAATCGATGCAAACGCCCCATTTTTCACTAAGTTGTAAAGCTGATTCGGACTTTCAATTAATGTTCGATTGCGTTCAGGATGAGCCAAAATTGGCCGATATCCTCCCATCTGTAATTCAAATACGAGTTGACTAGCATAACGGGGTACATGATTCGTAGGTAGTTCCAATAAAAGATACCCACTGATTTCATCGAGCGGAAGCAAGTTACCTTGTTCTAGACTGCTCATCAGCTCCCCATTCATCCGGGTCTCTTGACCTGATAATACGGTCACAGGGATATTTTCTTTAACTAGCCTTTCGTTAAATGCTTTCACATTTTCAATTACTTCCATTTTAAAATTATGATACCTACCATCCATATGATGAGGAGCTGCAATAATCGTATGGATACCTTGATCAGCAGCTGTTCTTGCCATTGCCAAACTTTCCTCCATATGTTTTGCACCATCATCGATCGCTGGTAGTATATGGCTATGTATATCGATCAACTTCCCCACACCTCTCTGTACGCTATATAGAACAAAAATGTCTAAATAGAGTATAACAAAAGAAATTTGAAGATGTATGGGAGGTTTTGTCGAATGTATTTTTTTACAACACTTTATTACCATTTCAATTAAAGGGTCAACTTATAAAAGCAAAAATAGAGATTCCCCTCTTCGCGAGTTGGGGAATCTCTACTAACTTGTCTATATCAATCCGATCAAATGTTTCCTAGGAAGGAATTCCTATTTTGTACCATAATAGTAATAATAATTATCTTTCTTTTGCTCAACATCATTTAAGACAACACCAAGCAACTTGGCTTTAGCAGATTTTAGAAGGTCTCTTGCCTTTTGAGCTGCTTCATACTCTGTTTGTTTGCTACGAACAACCATTAGTACACCATCACAAATGTTAGCTAAGATTGGCGCATCGGTAACTGCTAGAACTGGTGGTGTATCAAATATAATCATATCGTATTGCGCTGATGCATCTCGGATCATTTTTTCCATAGCCTTCGAACCTAATAACTCCGACGGATTTGGTGGGATTGGCCCACAGGTTAGAATATCTAAGTCTTTTATGTCTGTCGCAATCACTGAATCCACTAAAAGTCTTTCACCAACAAGTACATTACTCAACCCAATTCGATTATCTGCTCGAAAGGTATAATGAATGGTTGGCTTTCTTAAATCCGCATCAACCAGTAACACCTTTTTTCCTTGTTGCGCAAAGACAACAGCTAAATTGGCCGTCACTGATGACTTACCTTCTGAAGGTCCTGCAGAAGTTACGAGCATTGTTTTCAATTCGCCATCGATATGAGAGAACTGCAGATTAGTCCTTACGGTACGGTATTGTTCCGATATTGGGGAATGAGGGCTTAATTTTGTAATTAGATGCCTGACATTATTCTTAAACTGTTTTTTTCTTTTGACCATCAAAATCTCCCCTTCCTCTTCGCTTCTTTACCGCTGGATTAAACTGACTAGTTATAATATCATCTTCCTTTATATGAGGAATTACTCCAAGTACCGGAAGCTCTAATTTATTTTCTATATCCGTTTGGTTTTTAATTGTATTATCCAGATACTCAAGTAAGAATGCTAAACCAACACCAACCATTAGCCCTAATACAAGTCCAATAGCGATATTTAAAAGTGGTTTTGGATTGACAGGCTGCGGATTAGCCGGAACAACTGCTTCAGTTAAAATATTAACATTATTCACGTTTAGTAGAATTGGCACTTCATCTTGAAAGACTTCAACTGTTGTATTAGCAATCTCCGCTGCCATGCTAGGGTCTGTGTCTGTGACTGTTACTGTTACAACCTGAGAATTCTGACCACTAGATATTTGGATTGCTTCAGATGATAACGGAGCACCGATTTCCTCGGCAACCACATCTAAAATCCTTGGACTTTTTATAATATCGTTATACGTATTTATAAGTTCTAAACTAGTTCGAATATCTGCAGAATTATATTCCATATTTGCTTGGGCATCTTGTTTTACTAGAAACTGTGAACTAGCTTCATAGGTTGGCGTTAAGATAAAGAAGCTTACTATAGCACTAATACCAGCAGCACCTACCATGAGCAAGATAATTAGTAGCAAACGCTTTTTAATTACTTCAAATATTTCCTTCAGTGAAATCGTTTCTTCCATGCAAGTACCTCCGGTTGATTTTTTCATTTAAATTAAATTAAGTAAGTAGTTTAATAGATTTAAATACACAAACGAAATTATATCATAAGTTTACATTGTTTAGGTGACAAATTTCTGGTAATAATCTTTTATTTTAAAATAAAAGGAGTATCCTTGTTTTAATGATCGACAAGGATACTCCTTTATCTAGCATATTTTACGTTCTCACATATAACTTAGTTGCAAATCAACTTAAACTAACTTAAAGTTTTCGTTTGGTGATAGGACATTCTGTTTCTTAACCTGCCTTTGATTTCTTCATCAAGACAGCTTGGATAAATAGTTGAGTAATAGTTAAATAGTATTTGATGTATTAATTTCAACAAAAAAACCTCCAGAAAATAATTTAATCGCACGGAGGTGTATGTAAGTATTCGGTAACTGGCTAGCTTTGTCTGGAAGACTTTAGCTCCTATAGTTTTGCGTCCTCACCTTTCAATGAGTTTGCCCTTTCGTACGATTATTCAGTTGTCTTTAATATAACACACTTTAATTAGACCATGAAGCGACAAATTAACTATTTTTAAGACATCACTTAACCACTAATGGTACTTAATAGTTCATCAAATAGGAGTAATTTCTTGCAAATTTATCCTTTATAGGTAATTTGTACTAAATCCCTAACACCGATAGCCAGATCTGCTAGGCCCGTACCGGCTATAAAAGCGCAATTGGCTAGTGGTTCGGCGCATTTTTTCCGGATTCAGCGCATTTAACCTTGGCGGAACAATCCAAATTGTTAAAACCACAACACCGATCTACTTAAACGTTAATACATTCCTAGGAAATTAATATTAGTTTCCCTTTCACAAAATGCTCAGTTAACTCGCTTGCTGCTTTTTCACCATTTCCGGCAAAAATATGATCTACTATTAATAAATGTTCCTCATAAGCAATGTTGATTCTTGTTTTCTTCTTTTTCATAACGGTAATTGCTATAAAACGAAGCTTATCTCCAATTTGATCGAGTATGTGAATTATTTCTTTGTTATCATATATTTCAGCTAATGCCCGGTGGAATTCAAAATCTTTAATAGAGAAGTTATAAAAATCATCTTGTTCCATATATAATTTTTGCTGTTCTAGTATTTGTTTAATTCTTGCTTTTTCATCTTTATCGATTTCTCGTTCAGCCAGTTGTTTTACTACGTATGATTCTAGTGCACTTCTTAAATCGTAAATATTTATTGCCTTTTCAATTGACATACTTTCTACCATAATACCCTGCTTTGGAGACTGCCTTACAAACCCCTCAACTTCAAGTTTCTCCAAAGCTGAACGTATCGGTGTCCTACTCATTTCTAATTTCTCAACTAATAATCTTTCCGTCAAAAATTCTCCTGCCTTGAGTTCTCCAGTAAGAATTAAACCTTTTAGTTCCTGATATGCTTTTTCTTTTAGTGTTAAAGTTTCCAACTTGTCTCATCCCTTTTCGTTTTCGACTGTATATAATACATTTTTAGCGATTTGCTTCTAAATGTCAATAAACTTATATACAATTCGTATACCTAATGTATATTATGTTGGATTTATATTGACACTCACAAAGAAAAGATGTAATATTCAAAATAATTAATCAGTATATATATGGTATACAACATGTATATCAGATGTTGGTTAAATTTTAAGTTGCTAAGAAATGGAGGGATTAAATGAAGAGTTACTTAGATTTCAATGCTTTGGAGATGTTTGAGAACTATATGAAGATGGTAGGCACCCCACTACTAAGTGATGAAGAAACTGAAGAAAAAAGGCTGTACGGCAAAAAAATTGGATTAGTTAACGCTGCTTCCTGGATACAGCTCTGGTGTTACTATTTTGGTAGATTACATCTCCCAGGAGTTAAGTTAATTAATGTAGGAAATGAAGCCGTTCAGTTGCATTTTATGAAAGCGTTTCAACAAGGGGAACAATGCCCCCCTCAACGGAATATAGAGATCTTTTCTAACTATGCCACAGAGGTTGCAGAACTTAATGGTGGTGTAGATGCAATTATGGTAACTTGCTCTACGATGAACCGGAGTTATCCTGCCGTTAAAAAGGCCGTTGAACCCTATGGCATACCAGTTATTACAATCGACCAGCCTTTAATGGAAAGCGCGGTACGAATTGGCGGAAAAATTTTAATCATCGCAACGGTTCAGACGACGGTAGACAATACCAAAAAACTCTTAGAGGAAACAGCAATGGCATTTGGTAAATCTGAATCACTTGAGTATTCCGGGGCTGTTGTTGAGGAAGCATTTTCCTTATTAGGGGAAGGACGAATTACTGATCATAATGAGCTAATTGCTAATGAAATTAGAAAAGCTCAGGAAAAAGATGCTATTGACCAAGTAGTATTAGCCCAACTATCAATGAGCGTCTTTAAGCTTTCTTATCCAAATCCAGAGTCTAGTTTTGGAATACCTGTTTTAACTAGTGGTGATGAGGGCTTTAAAAAACTTAAAGAGATTCTGCTGGAACAGTAACCTCTTAACAAATTTATTATTTGGTGTAATGCAAATCGGATTAACTTTTACAAGACTGGAGGTTACGTAATGAAAAAACAAGTTATTGCTACTTACCTTATTGAAACAGCCTATTCATTAGAACATGCTGCTCAAGTAATGGCAGGTGAACAATCAACTGGTACTTTTTTAGCATTGCCGGGGGAAACAGAAAAAATTAAGCAAGAACACGGCGCAGAGATAATAAGTATCAAAGAAATAGAAACCGTTTCTTCCCCTTCTCTTCCTGGCGCTAAAGTTCCTGATGGAAGTATAGCAAACTATCATCGCGGAGAAGTTATCCTGTCCTTTCCATACCATAACTTCGGACCATCAATTCCTAATTTATTAGCTACCATTACTGGTAATCTCTATGAATTAGAGGAATTTTCTGGACTAAGACTTATGGATATTGATTTACCAATTGATTTTACTGAAAATTACCTAGGTCCTCAATTCGGCATAGAAGGAACACGGAGTTTAACAGGTGTTACCGAGCGTCCAATTATTGGTACGATAATTAAACCTAATATAGGGTTAAAACCTGAAGAATTGCGTCCTTTAGTAAGAGAACTAGCTTTAGCAGGAATTGATTTTATTAAAGATGATGAAATCAATGGTAATCCACCTTTTGCTCCTTTAAAAGACAGAATTAAAGTTGTAATGGAAGAAATTGAAAGAGCCGCAGACATAACTGGAAAGAAAACAATGTATGCCTTCAATATTACTGATGACATCGAAAATTTACATCATAATCATGATCTTGTCGTTGAGGCAGGTGGTAACTGTGTCATGGTTAGTATAAACAGTATTGGATACTCTGGTCTTTCCTATTTAAGGAAGCATAGTCAAGTACCCATTCACGGTCACAGAAATCAGTGGGGGCTTATGACCCGTCATCCCTATTTGGGTATCGATTTCACAGCATACCAAAAGTTATGCAGATTAGTTGGTGTTGACCATTTACATGTTAATGGACTAAATAGTAAATTTTATGATTCGAACGAGTCAGTAATCAAATCCGTAAGTGATTGCCTTAAGCCAATGTTTAATGGATACGAAGCTTTGCCAGTACTTTCTTCCAAACAGTGGGCAGGGCAAGCACCTGTAACATATGAAAAACTTAAGACAATTGACATAATGAATATTGCTGGAGGTGGAATTCACGCTCATCCAAGTGGACCGGCTGCAGGATTCAGAAGTATGATTCAGGGATGGGAAGCAGCAATGGCTGGAATCCCACTTAACAAATATGCTGAAAAAAATCAGGAACTTAAGGAAGCCCTGATTAAATTTGGTAAAGGTTAAGGAGGGAAACTGTCATGCAATTACCTAATCTAAAACTATGTTTCTATGGAGATGACTTCACTGGATCAACGGATTCCATGGAAGCTTTAACAAATAGCGGACTAAGGACTGTCCTTTTTTTACAGGTTCCTTCACCAGATTTATTAAATAATAAATTCTCTGATGTTCAATGTTTTGGGGTTGCTGGAGTCAGTCGTCAAATGGACACGACTGAAATGGAAAATGATCTGCGCCCCATCTTAGAAAAATTGATGACTTTTGATACTCAGATAGTACATTACAAAACCTGTTCTACTTTCGACTCTTCACCTAAAGTTGGAAGTATAGGGAAAGTCATCGATATGGGTAAAGAAATTTTCCCATATCAAAAATTTATTCCTTTACTGGTAGGGGTCCCTTTACTTAAACGATACACAGTGTTTGGTAATTTGTTTGTTGGTGTAGATGACACAACATATCGGTTAGACCGACACCCAACCATGTCTAGACATCCTGTTACTCCAATGAATGAATCTGACTTACGCCTACACTTAGCACAACAGACAACTAGTTTTATAGAGCTTCTAGATATTAACGACATGACTGGGGATATGGATACAGTAAACAAAAACTATCAAAAACGCATAGAAATGAAACCAGATGTACTATTGTATGACACCCTAGAAGATGCGCATTTGTTAAAGGCTGGAGAACTGATTTGGAATGAGTCACTGGAAACCCAACAATTCGTGGTTGGTTCATCAGGTGTAGAGTATGCACTCGGGAAGTACTGGAACAGTATAGGCATTGCTAAACAATTAACTAAAAAGCAATTGAATTGTAAAAAAACTAATCAACTATTGGTAGCATCAGGCAGTTGTTCACCAGTTACCCATAAACAGATTGAATGGGCATTAAATAATGGCTTTGAAGGCATAAAAATTCCTAGCCAAGATTTAGTACATCCCGAAAAAAAGGATGCTGTTAAACGTAGGGTGCACAAAGAAGCATCCGATATTTTAAAGACAGGAAAAAGTCTTATTATCTATACTGCACTTGGTCCAGATGATCCTTCAATAACGCAAACAAAAGAACTAATGTTATCACTAAATCTAAATACCCATAGTTCAGGAAAAATTATTGGTCAACAGCTTGGCGAAATTATTAAAGACATATTATTAGAAAGAGATTTGCAAAGAATTGTAATAGCCGGCGGAGATACATCAGGATTTTTGACACAAGAACTTGAAGTATATGGTTTAGAAATGACTAAACCAATTGATCCTGGCGGGCCATTATGTCGAATTTATTCAGAAAATGAAAGATTCGATGGTCTAGAAATAGCACTTAAAGGTGGCCAAGTTGGAGAAGAAGATTATCTTGGAAAATGCTTAACTATTTAGATCATAAGTGTTTTAATAAAACATTTTATTGAAAACGTTTGCAGTTATTGCTAATTTATAATAATAGAAAAGGGGTTTTTCTTTTGAAAAAAATGATAATGTTTTTAATGATTGTATTGGCTTCATTCCTGGTATTGGCAGGATGCTCAGAAGATTCATCAGGTCAAGATACGAGTGGCGACCAAACAAATGGGGATGAAACAAGTGAGCAAAATGAAGAGGAAGAGCAGTCAACTGATGAGCCGATCGAAATCCAATATTCACACCCTAATGCACCAGAAAGTGTTGCTGGGAGACAAGCTCAACAATTTGCCGATCTAGTAAGCGAAAAAACTGATGGTCGAGTAACTATTCAAGTTTTTCCATCTGGCCAATTAGGTAACTTACAAGAGATAACAGAAGGCGTAAAACTAGGTACGATTCCTATTAGCCATAATACGATGGCTGCCAACGGTTCTCTATTTTCCGACCTCGCTGCGTTAGATACACCATACTTATTTAAGGATGTCGATCACATGTCACGGGTTATGGATATGGATTCACCTCTTATGGAAACATTAAATGAAAGGTTTGTTGAAGAAAGTGGTGTTCGATTATTATATACCTTCTACTTTGGAACACGTCACCTAACTGCCGATCAACCAATTAAGCATCCAGATGATTTAAGTAATGTTAAAATCCGTTCGATTCCTTGGGATATTTATACTACCACTGTAGAGGGTATGGGAGCTGAGGCTACTCCAGTTGATTGGTCAGAAGTACCTACCGCCCTACAAACTGGTGTTGTAAATGGCCAAGAAAATCCTCTTGATGTTGTGGTGTCCAATAGCCTCTATGAATTACAAGACTATCTGATGCTAACCGGACATATCATTGCAAGCTCGGGGGTTATTATTAATGAAGAAACATGGCAGAGTATACCCACAGATGATCAAGAGTTAATTATGGAAGCTGCTAATGAAGCAAGAGACAGTGCCATCGAATGGAATAAAGAAATAGAATCTAGTGCATTAACTGAAATTAAAGAAAAAGGTATGGAAGTTATCGGTGAAGAAGAAGGTCTAGATGTCGATGCATTTGAACAACAGATTACCGAATTAATTCAAGAAAGATTTTCAGATGAGTATGGCTATATTTATGATGAAGTAAACAGTATTGAATAAGGTTTAAACAACCTATCATTTAGTAGCCAAGCACATGCTTGGCTACTAAATTGGTAGTCTCTGGGATGGAGGAAGTTTGATGAACAAAACGCATAATAACACATTCGATAGTTTAATTGATTTGATAAATAACATTTATGAAAAATTAAGTCTATTTTCCTTACTTGGCTTAACCATTGTTGTATTACTTCAAATCTTTTTTAGGAATGTTTTAAACTATAGTTTCTCTTGGGGTGGAGAATTAGCTATATATATGAATTTTTGGTTAGTATTTTTAGGCGCAGCTGTAGTTTTTAGGGAACATGGGCATGTGAAAATGGATTTTTTAATTAACAAAGCAAGCGCAAAACTCCAAAAAGGTGTTGAGTTATTTAATTATTTAGTTACACTGTTTTTTATTCTATTCTTCTTGTACAGCTCAATAAAACTGACGAATCAATTAAGTGATGTAGTAACACCTGCAATGGGTATGCCTTACATTATCTTTGTTATCCCCCCTATCCTTGGTTTTACTTTAATGTTGCTAATTATAATTAAACAATTCATTGTGTTTTTCACAAGGGAAGCGAGGGATAATAGATGAGCGGTATTTGGATTATAGTCCTTTTTGCATTTTTCATCATAATTAGGCTTCCTTTAGCTTTCAGCATGGCTATTCCAGCTGTTATTTATTTATCAATAGAAGGTATCCCAATCCATTCACTATCTCATAGGATGATAAATGCGGTAAATTCATATACGTTATTAGCAGTTCCATTGTTTATTTTTGCTGGTAACTTGATGAACTCATCCGGGCTTACCGATCGAATATTTAAATTTATTCTTCTCATAGTAGGAAATATACGTGGAGGCTTAGCTCAAGTAAATGTACTTGCGAGTCTTGTATTTTCAGGGATATCTGGTTCAGCTTTAGCTGATATTGGCGGAATTGGCAAAGTGCTTATTCATACGATGAATAGTTCGGGCTACAACCAAAGAACATCCGCTGGTATTACAGCTGCATCGGCAACTATTGGCCCAATTTTCCCACCGAGTATACCGTTAATAATCTTTGCTGTAGTAGCTCAAACTTCGGCGGTACATTTACTGATAGCTGGAATAATACCTGCATTATTGTTAACTGGATTACTAATGCTCCAAATAGCATACATGGCCAAGAAGTATAAATATCCTAAAAATGAAAGTAAGACAAACTTTAAAGAGTTGTCTAGCGCATTCTTATTTGCAATCCCCGCTATTATGACACCAGTCATTCTAATTGGAGGATTACTGTTTGGTTTTTTTGGACCTACAGAATTAGCAGCCTTCACCGTTTTATACATTGTAGTGTTAGGTAAATTTGTTTATAAAAAATTAACTATGACTAATTTACTAGATTCATTTAAAGAAACTGTTAGATCTACGGCAATTATTATGTTTATTATTTCTGCCGCATCGATTTTTGCATGGACACTAACTGTTTCTCAAATTTCATTACAAGTTACACAGCTGTTTTTAGGAATTACTACTAATCCTATCCTAATGCTTCTAATTACAGCAGTACTGTTATTACTAATTGGCACGATTTTTGAATCAATGGCAGCAATTTTAGTATTTACTCCAATTTTACTGCCACCACTGACGGCTGCAGGAGTTGATCCAATTCATTTTGGTATAGTGATGATTTTTACACTTATGTTGGGACTACTGACACCACCGGTTGGAATGAGCTTATATCTTGTTAGTAGTATAACGAATTTACCAATGGAAGAAGTAATCAAAGGAGTCCTTCCTTATTTCATTGTTCTTTCCATTACATTGCTATTAATTATACTTTTTCCACAATTATCTTTATGGCTTCCCACACTATTTTACTAGTTGATATTAACTCTAGCCCAATAACAAATATATAGACCTAAATTTCTGCAACAACTCACTCTATAGATTAATCTATTATTTTAGCCATGCCAATCACATCCTACACAAGATATCACTGAAGATTATCGTACATTATTAGGGGTTAAAGTGGGAATTAATCCTCCAATAATGTTTGATGATGTAGTAGGGGTGATTGGCTTACAGGTATCCTATAAAGGTTAAAACAACAAGGAATTGAGTATCTATATTAGTACTATTTATTATTGTCTTAAAAAGGATAAATGAAATTATTTTATTAGATCAAAACAAACCAAAACACTTTATATGCAGAACCCCCTTTTTAGATGAAAACACAAATAATCATTAAATTATACTTATGTTATTGTATTTTCATACATATATTTTTGGGAGTAATATATTCAAAATATAGATAAATAGATTTTTACATGAAAGGTGGCTCCCCATGTTATCAACTGCCATTAAAGAAAAATTAATTCAAATCGTTGGAAACCAAAATTTTCAGGACTCAAAGGCTAGTCAGCTTGTCTATTCCTTTGATGCAACCCCACAATTCCAGACGCTGCCTGATGCGATAGTTTCTCCTCACAATACTGGTGAAATATCAGAGATTGTTAAGATCTGTAATGAATATAAAATTCCAATTGTTCCAAGAGGTTCCGGAACGAATCTAAGTGCGGGCACGACTCCTGTTGAGGGTGGTATTGTGCTTTTGTTCAAGCACATGAATCAAATTCTTGAAATTGATGAAGAGAATTTAACAATTACTACCCAGCCTGGGGTGATTACTTTAGATTTGATGAATCGCGTCGAAGCTAAGGGGTTATTTTATCCGCCAGATCCTAGTTCAATGAAGATTTCGCAAATTGGTGGCAACATTAATGAGAATTCTGGTGGATTGCGGGGACTTAAGTATGGTGTCACGAGGGACTATGTGATGGGGCTTGAGATTGTCATGCCGAACGGAGACATTATACGTACTGGCGGAAAGCTTGCCAAAGATGTGGCTGGCTATGATTTGACTCGGTTATTTGTTGGTTCGGAGGGGACGCTCGGTATCATTACCGAGGCAACACTGAAGCTTTTGCCAATGCCAAAGGCCAAGAAAACCATCCTCGCATTGTATGAGGATCTTGATGCAGCTGCCCAAACGGTATCAAAAATTATTGCAAACCGAATTATTCCGATTACATTGGAATTTTTGGATCAAAAGACAATCCAAGCTGTCGAGGATTTTGCCAAGATTGGATTGCCTACCGATGTGAAGGCTGTTCTATTAATAGAGCAGGATGGTGAACCAGAAACTGTCGAAAAAGATATTGAAAAAATTGCTGAGTTGTGTAAGCAAAATCATGCTGTTGAAGTTAAGATTGCTGCATCAGAGGAAGAAGCTGACGCACTTAGAACAGCAAGAAGGTCTGCTCTATCCGCACTAGCACGACTGAAGCCAACTACTATCCTAGAGGATGCGACGGTACCAAGGTCTGAGATTGCTAAAATGGTAAGCGCCATCAACCAAATAGCCGAAAAGTATGACGTCGAGATATGTACGTTCGGTCATGCTGGTGATGGCAATCTGCACCCTACCTGTTTAACGGACGTTAGAAATGAAGAAGAAATTGAGAGAGTTGAAAAAGCATTTGAAGAGATTTTCAAGAAAGCTGTTGAGCTTGGTGGGACGATTACTGGCGAGCATGGGGTCGGTGCAATGAAGGCTCCCTACTTACATTTAAAGCTTGGTGAGGCTGGTATTGCTGCGATGTACGGCATTAAACAAGCGTTTGATCAAAACAACATTATGAACCCTGGTAAGATTTTCACCAAGTCGACCCGTAAAAGAGTGGTGGTGAGCGAGTCATGAAGCAAATTGAAAAGACGAGAATTCAAGAGCAGTTTAAGGAAAAAATGGATTATGATGAATTGTTAAATTGTATGCGATGTGGCTTTTGTTTGCCAAGCTGCCCAACCTACATTGAGTCAGGCCAGGATGAGGCTCACTCCCCTAGAGGACGAATTGCCTTGATGAAAGGTGTCGTTGACGGAATAATTGAACCCGATGATGATGTTAAGCGCTCGCTAGATATGTGTCTTGGCTGTCGAGCCTGTGAGCCAGTATGTCCAGCCGACGTTAACTATGGCCATTTACTTGAGCAAGCTAGAGACATTATCTACCAGAATAAAAAAACCTCAATGCCGGTCAAAGCATTGAGAAGAGTAGTATTTAATGATCTTTTCCCCCATCCAAACCGGATGATTGGAGTAACAGGAGTATTAGGATTTTATCAACGAACTGGCATGCAAAAGGTTGTCCATAAATCTGGCTTTATGAAGTTATTTCCTGATTCCTTACAATCAATGGAGAAAGTATTACCTAAGGTTGCCTCAAAGAAAGAAATGAAGAACAGACCAAGGCATTTTGAAGCGATTGCTCCCCAGAAGAAGAAGGTTGCCTTTTTTTCTGGTTGTCTTATGGATACGATGTTTCTGGAAACAAATAACTCAACGACAAAGCTGTTACAATATGCAGGATGTGAGATTGTTGTTCCCAGTAGTCAAGCTTGCTGTGGTGCCTTGCATGGACATGGTGGAGAAAAAGACAAAGCCAAACAGATGGCCAAGAGAAATATAGCTGCATTTGAGGATGCAGAGGTTGATTACATCATCACCAATGCCGGTGGCTGCGGAGCTTTTCTAGTAGACTACGATCATTTATTGAAGGATGATGTTGAATGGAAGCAACGTGCAGAGGATTTTTCCAAAAAGATTAAAGACGTGACAAGTGTTTTAGTAGAGTTGGATTTCCATAAACAACCCCTCTCTTTAGATGGACAGATTATAACCTACCAGGATTCCTGTCATTTGAAAAATGGTCAAAAGACTTTTATGGAACCAAGAACATTGCTGGAATCGATTGAGGGCTCAACCTATGTTGAGATGAAGGATGCCGGCAGATGCTGTGGCTCTGCTGGGATATACAATATCGTAGAATCAGAGATGTCGATGCAAATACTAGATTACAAGATGGAACAAACCAAGGCAACCAACGCCAAAACCGTAGTAACAACAAACCCCGGCTGCCTCTTACAAATGAAGATTGGGATTGAAAGAGAAGGCTTTTCTGATCAAGTTCAGGCAGTGCATATAGTTGATCTACTGCTGGAGGCGTATGAGAGAGCGCATACCGTGACGGAGTAAGCACATAAAAGTTAATAAAGGGCGCATATATATTAAGGTTTGGCGCATTCCAAGTGTTGGAGAGGGCACTCAAGCCGGATAAGAGCGCATTTCCACCGAAGAGTAGCGTATATAACATGAGATTGGCGTATACCTGGTGGCGGAAGACGCATAACCATTAATTTTTAGCGCATTTCAAATATTGGGTGCGCGTTTATGTTAGCTTCAAGTGTATTTAACCCAGTACTGTATGAGTTTCAATTCACATTTGGGAGATAGCATTTGCTTTCTCCAATTGAATCTACAATAATATTCAAATTATTATTTGCCATTTTTTTACTGATTTATGGTAAAATCATATTATTTACTAGTAGGTCTTTCTATTCAGTACACTAAATAAGTAGGAGGGGGTGTGAAAATTGTATAAATCACTTAAGATTTTTGGTCTTATACTTATTCTGTCTATTGTATCCGGTTGTGGTTTAATTACTGATGCGTTTAGTGAGTCACCTAATGAAGAAATAGTTTTTGGAACAGGTACATTTGAAGAAGGAATTGCAGAACAGAAATCTACCTTCAGTCAGGAAGAAGATTTTTTGTTGGATGCAGTCTTTAGTGAGCCTTTTGAAACTACAGAAATTCAATTCAGTGTATTAAAAGAAAGCAATGGTAGTGAAGAAATTTACCAACAATGGTCTGATACGGTGGATCCAACGTGGGAAACATTACTCTATGAATTTCAAAGAGTTGAAGCAGATGGACAATTCGATAAAGGGAATTATATATTACGTATGTACAAAAATGATTCTGAACTTATCGGAGAAGGAAATTTTACCATTGAATAGTAGGTAAACCAATTAGGACGTGTAGCTCCATTTAAGAGTACACGTCCCTTCTAATTTAACAGAGCAGAGCTTCCACCTGTTTCACTAAGGTAACAAAGCGCTACGAAAAATAAGGTGATTCCCTCTGTAGTTCTTGGGTCGATGCCAGTTAATTCTTTAATCTGCTTTAAGCGATAATGGAGTGTGTTGGAATGTATGTGTAGGGAGGCTGCTGTTACTTTTATTGATTGATTTTTCAGCAGGTATGTTCTCAGAGTTTCTATTAATTGTTTGTCGTCTTCCATGCCCGTTAGTACTCTCTCAGTAAATTCCCTTCGTGTTTGATCACTTACCTCCTCCAAAATAATATCCAAAAACAAATCCTCATAGAAAACAATTCCACCTTTATTTTTTGCTACTTTTAATGCTTTTTCTGCTTCTGCATAGGCTACGTTAATATCATATTTTACTACTGAGCTACTAATTCCAATCGAGCACTTAGACTCATATTTCTTTTCAAAATATCCCTTCCATCTTTTGTATTCGGTTTTTAAATAGGATTTAGAGGTTTGTTCATCATATTTTTTTAATAACAAAAAACGTCCTTCTCCCCATCTAATGAAGAAATCATCGGGGGTGCTAGCAAATTGTTTATTCATCCAATTGGTCTTTTCAGACTTTATCGATTGCTGCTCAAGCTTAGACTCTATTTGCATAAGCACACAAAGGTATGAGATGCCTATCGGTATTCCGAGCATTTGCCCTTGGTGAATAAAAGCTTCGTCTACTTCCTTGGTAATCACCCACTCATAAAAAAATGCCTCTAACCCTCTCATTTCCCATTCCTTTTGTTCAAAATGATAGGCCTCTCTAATCATTAATTCAGTCATTTTCCTCAGCAAGTCTGCATATCCTTCAATTTCAGAGGGGATACCAGTTATCCCGATGACACCAATTACATTACCATCAAAAAAAATAGGCAAGTTGATTCCAGCCTTAACTCCCTTTAAAACTTTAGCACTTTCTTCAGTGATGTGGAGCTTTTTCTTTGTCTTCATGACAAGCCTGGCACCTTCGTGGAAAGTCCCAATCCGATTTTTATCAGTAGATGCAATAATGATTGCCTTTTGATCAACAACAATCACATGCTCCTTCATGATGACTTGAACTTCATCGACAATCTTCTTCGCAAGCTGTGGTAATAACTGCATCCGTTCCACCCACTTTCATTACTTAATGATTCCATATGTAATGAAAGTAATCCTTCTTTATAACGAAAAATCGCTAAAAGGATTGAGGGTGTTCAGTTCTCGGGGGAATTATTGCAGATCAGGTTGGGTTAATCATTAATTTTAGCAAACATTAGTCAAGAAAGAATAGCCACAAAAAAACTGCAATTTAATGTTAGAATTGTGTTATTAATAAACAATACATGAGAATCTATTGAAAAAAGGGTGTACGCTATGTCGAAGGTTTATTGTGATAAGTGCTTACAAGAAATCAAGATAAGAGATGACTTGGTAACTTCAACATTAGCTTTTGAGGTCGTCCCATATCATGAGGATTGCTATGATAAAGACTTGAAAGGAGCCAAAACATTCTTCTTATCTAATAAACCTCTTAATGGTTTTTCCGGAAACTTTAGTTTTATTCTTGCCATTATTTTGGCTATCGGATGGTTACTATTTGCTAGCGACACGACTAAATAGTTAACAATTCTTGCAATCATTCCAGTTGGTTACAGACTTTATTCTTATTTAAACAATGAAAGATATACAGAAAAATAGTGAAATCTGTTTTGGCAACTGTCTAGCAGATGACACACGTGCAAAATGAAAAACGCACCAAAATTCACATGATTTTCCGCAATTTATTTCACATTGTAAATCGCATTAAAAGGGCTTAGAGATAAATTCTCTTAGCCCTAAACTTAGTTACTTTAGGTGCATTTTTTACCATACTCTACAAATTCCAGTCCAGAACCCACTTTTTAGGTAAAGCAATGCCTGACTGTTTAAATGCCACATAGTATTGTCCTTGATGAACACCCTCGTGATGTATTGTTGTACCTTGTAGTTCAACGATTGACAAATAATTTGAACCCAATTTTATTTGTTTAAATTTTGTTTGTCTAAATGTTGAAACTAACTCTTCCATACTTCTTTCCAATTCGTCAATTATATTTTCATTCGATGGTAATGTACCGGGAAATTCAACTGTTCCAGTTCTAAGACCATCACTATATACATCACTTACCCGAACCATATGTAAAAACAGTTTTCTCAATGTACCTAACTCTGGAATCAATTGAATATCCCATTTACTCTCTGGAACCTCAATCGCTAAAGCATTTGTCAATTTTGCCGAATATACAAATCCATTTACATCCACACTCTCAATCCTCCATATACATTAATATATGTACTTATTTATTTTTAATATAAAACTTTAGCATTCCTGTAGTGCAAAATATCACAATCTCTGTTTTATCTCTATTATCATTTGAACACATAATAAAAATACCGCAGTGAATTCTATAACGAATATCACTGCGGTAATATTGGAGAATGAGTTATTTGCACCTCTTAAGTGAACCCGTCAACAAAATTTCTGAGTGTTTTTGCTTCAGGATAATATGAATCTTTAAAGGTTAAAGTTATACCGTTACATTCTTTTCTACATTTAAAACCTTGAAGAACTCTTTCATGAATCCCGGCAAATCTGGCCATGCATGACCGGATACAATGTTTCCATCTACATGCAGCATTTTTTCCATGTAAATTCCACCAGCAGCCTCTACTTCAGGTCGGCATGCGCCATAAGCAGTAACTTCACGACCTTGAATATACTGTCTAACGGTAGTTAGCACTAGCATCCCGTGACAGATGACCCCAAGTGGCTTATCCTCACTAAGGAAATGTGCGGCAATTTCCTGCACTTTTTCATTCATACGGATGTATTCTGGTGCACGACCGCCTGGGATAATCAAACCGTCAAAATCAGCAGGATCAATATCAGCTACTGCAGCATGAGAATCAAGTTTATAGCCAAGCTTCTCCGTATAAGTTTCTACCTCTGGAATAAAGTCATGGACAACTGTTTGCAGACTTTTCTTCGTTGGGGATGCGATCGTAACATCAATACCCTCTTCCAATAGTCGATAGTAAGGATAATAGATTTCCAAGGACTCTACTGCATCACCGGTTAAAATAAGTACTTTTTTGCTCATTCACATCACCTTTTCTATATTATTTTAGTTAATAACACTCTTTAAATCTACTAGTAAACTTGCGGAGTTAATAGATTCACTAAATTTGCTGTTATACTAGTTTTCTAATTAACGTAAGCGTTTGCAATTTACCTTTAGAAGTTAGTCCCTCCTCCCAATCGAACTGGAAATGACCCACTATTAAGTAATTCACTAACAATTATAGATTCAGGACAAAGCCAAAACTATATATGAAAGTATGAAAATAACCCAAGTATTTCCAGTATTTTTTGTATCATAACACAATGTTAGTAAATTAAAGTATGGTATTTTTGCAGAGGACTTAAACAAGAGTAAACATGGATCCCGAAAATTATACTAGTGGGAGAAACTCAACAAACGACCTCCGTTAGTTGGGTGTTGTTAATTCAGATTATAAAGTAAAAAGCCCACAGACTAGTGGGCTTACAATCTAGAAAATATTTCACTTTTACTAACACCAAATCTTTCTGAAGCCTTACTAACAGCATCTGACTTAGACATACCTTCAGCAAGAAGTAAAAATACATGAGCAATGATAATCAGCCAACTTGTCGCTCCCATAAGTATCACCCTTTTTACTTTTACTATCTTTATGGTCAAAAAAAGCGACATTTATACATCGACACTAGGCATAATCTTCGTTAATCGCCTTATCAAAAAAATTAGTACCACCTCATTTTTTTAAGCTACTACCTTAACTAATATTTATTTAGGGAAGTCTCCTCCCCGTTAAAGCCGGGATTTTTTTATGTAAATGGAGTAATTCAGGAACAAATCATGTGGGTTGATGGCTGGTTTGTCAGCTAGCGGATTGTTTTACAAAAGCAAGGTAACTAAAAGGGGGTTAAATAATGGTATTTACAGTTGCAATTGAAGCAGAAAATGGAAAAAATACACTAGGTAAAACGTATTCCCGAAATGAATATGAGTAGGTGTTTAATTTACCAAACCTAACGCAGGGTAAATAGATGTAAATTTTTCGGGAAACTCTCGTCTTTTACAAGCTTGCTTCAATGACTGAACCCTCCAAGGAATAAAAAAAGACACTCAGTTAAGAGTATCTTATTAAAATTTATTCAATTTCTTTAATTCTTTTAGCAGGAACCCCAGCATATATTCCGTTTGGTTCGCAATCTTTATTCACCACTGAACCTGCAGCGATAATACAGCCATGACCGATTGTAACTCCCGGTAAAATGGTTGCACGAGCACCAACCCAACATCCCTGTCCTAATTTGATAGGCTGACCTACCCCTTTGCCTGCTCTTTTATCACTATTGCCCATTTCATGAGATGAAGTACAAAACAATACATCCATTGCGATTGAACAATTTTTTTCTATCTCAATCTTTCCTGCGTTATCAAAGAAGCAATTATAATTAATAAAAGAATTTTCACCGATGGAAATATTATTACCTCCAAAAAAACAACCAGGAGATATATTTTTGGTTTTCGTTTTAATTCCGTACCATTTATAGATGATATGCCTGATTACCGTAGGAACAACATAAGATGAAGCAATTTTATTAATGATAAGATCCCTTTTTAATGTTCTTACAAAATGTTTTATTTTCCCCATTTTCAACTTTCTCCCAACATCCATTTTAATCCCTATATTATCATAGAATGGAGTTAGATTACATCGGAACTTTGATTGTGACATTGCTGACAATAAACTATAGACCTCCGCTAGTTGAATGTTTCTTAGATCGTAATTTCTTCCAACTTAGATACTGTGACCCAACACTCAAAACGGCATTGTCCTTGTGGTCGCTCTTGTTTTACTTTTTAAAACTCTGAATATAAGGTTGTAAAACTGGTGATTAATTAATGATAAATCTGTTTCTGTGAATACCTTCTTTGCCCCTACCTGTATTGAACTAGGAGTAGCTTGTAAATCTAAAATAGTTTCTCCCGTTTTCATACATCATGCAAATTTTCAACCAATACCATTCTTTTTTGTGTTTTTGTAACATCAAATACCTGAGGTAACACCGTTCGAAGTGGTGTAGTTTACCAAAAATGTATGTAATCATAATTTATTAATATGTCTATTTTCTCTTTTACAGCCTACCGGAAACAACATGCTATATCGAGGTAATGTTCTCATGTGATTTAAATTGTCATTTCGTCGGATAGAAATTGCTTTGTCTTCTAATCGAATAAAAGTTAAATCAGCCCTAGGCAAAAAAACTTTATTCCTCCACACTTGTATCTTTTTTAAAAATACCAATAAGTAATAAAATAAGACCGACCACAAAAAGAACAGGTGTTAAATAAAATAATGATATGACCATCATCCAGCCCCCTCCTGCACCCAGAGAAAGAAGTTCTATAATCGCACCTACTACCAACGCTGTGAATGGCGACAAGACGATCAAAGTTATTCCCCTAATGATATACTTTGTTCTCTTTGGTTTTCCTTTTGCTTTACGTTTTGCAAAAATAAATCCAAACACTACGACCAGTGCACATGCAATAATGAATAATGTAGTTCCCAACATTTCCATGTTCATGTCTATCACTCCTTTTTACAGAAATAATTATAAGAATTTTCAATTAATTAACCTTATCAATTATAACACTGCATGAGTTATATTACCTAGGTTTGGGAATTTAGGGTAATAGCTTGTCACTTTCTGGCGATTTTTCCAAACTGCATGAATGTAAATGGTTACCTTTCTTGTAAACTCTATTTCAGACGAAACCTTATTATATTTAATACGACTATCATGATAAGGGAGGCGAATTTTGTGAAGAAATTTATCATTGTGCTATTATTTCTATTCATTGTCGGGTGTAGTAGTCAGACCGATGAATTAACTGATTTCAAACAGCCACCATCTATGTTTGCTGTAATTAATGACAAAGAATACAAAATGGAAACAGGAGGATTTAGGTGGGAGTTTAAACAAGGATTAACCACACAGGTGACACAAACTGATGCAGCATCGCCAAATCAAATAGCTGAAGATTTCGAGCCAATAGTATTGGGAGAAGATAACAGGATTGAGGTTGTCACAAAAGGTAACCCTGAAATCACTGCTTATTTATGGAACGAAGAAGAAAGAGTAAGAGAAATCACTATTAAAAATGATCAATTCCACGTTCCTGCGGAAAAAGGAAAATATATATATGAAGTTATTGGGGGAATGGGATAATGGTGAGGCATCCTATACATTTGTTGTGGAAGTTCAATAGCCATACTATGGAGGTGGGCGCTTAAAGTAGCGCATTTAATCCGGTGAACGGCGCATAATTGATGGATATAGTGCATTTAGACCGGAGAACGGCGCAATTCCCATGGATAGCAGCGCATTCAGTACGGAGAACAGCGCATTTCCCATGGATAACGGCTCATCCATCAATTAAAACAAACAATTAACAATGACTGGTTACCAAATAATGGACCTGACATTGTTAATTAATGAAAACTCATTATGAAGTTGTCTAATAGGTAAACGACAAGCTTAACTCCAATAGAACATCAGGTTTATTTGTAAACATTCCATCGACGCCAAGTTCCAACATTTCATTCATAACTTTTAATTGATTAACTGTATATGCATGTACCAGCAGGTTATTGTTATGGGCTAGATCCACAAAATCTTTCGTAACAGCCTTATAATTCACACCTACTCCTGCTGCATAGGAGGTAATTTCCTTGAGCTTCTGTTCAGTTAAATTTAGTGCATTTTCGTCTTCTAATAACTTTATAAGAGGAATTCTGACATTTAGGCTTTTCATTCTCAGCAAGCTATCCTGACTGAATGATTGGATGATGACTTGTCCGTTAGACAAATTAAGATCGTATTTTAATAAAAGGTCGTAAACGGTCTTTTCTACACCTTTATTCGTTTTCTTCAATTCAATATAGTAGTTTGTGTCTGTTCCAAATCGTTTAAAAATTTCTTCTAATGTTAAAATTTTAGCACCTTGAAAATCTTCACCAAACCACTTACCAATATCAATTTGTTTGATTTCATCTAATCTGTATTGTTCTATTTCTCCCTTCCAATCTGTTTTATCATCAAGTTTGTGATCATGATAAGCAATTGGAACGCCATCTTTTGTCATTTGTACATCAATTTCCAGATAATCAGCATTCATTTCCTTTGCTAACTTATAGGATTGCATCGTATGCTCCGGTGCATAAGCAGAAGCACCACGATGTGCTATCGTTATAAATTCACCTTTTTCAATCTTAAGCTTCTCTTCCCCACTTACCACATGAGTTATTGTCATAAAAGATAATAATAAAAGCATTACTTTCTTTTTCATAGTAATCACCATAGTGAACTCTTTCATTTTGATGAGGATCCTGGTTGCTATGCATTAAAGGGATTTTGCTATTGATATAAGTATTTCCTGTTCTTACTATATTTATTGTTTTTTTATTCTATAACGGATTAACTTTTAAATCAGGATGCTCACTTTTTTGCTGATGGTGTATTTTATTTTTTGGTTGCTGTATATGTATATTCGTCAAATATCTCTATTCCATCTGCCATTTTTTTACTTATTTCCCAGGGAATATTTCAAATTGCAACATAATAAGTGCTATTGTAAACTATATTTGGATTAGGCTGGTTATTAGGAGGATTTCCTCGTGTACTTACATTTCGGGAAATTATACGTACTCCCCTTTTCTTTCAACCATTACCGAACTACATTTTGGACAAGCTGAAGATTCTTCTGTTGTTATGTCCTGACTCACTATTTTTTTTGATGGCTTATCACGTAGTTGCTTTTCTTTATCCTGAAGGTTTTTTCTATGTCATTAGAATGTCCTGATATACTCACTACTTTATTTTGGGAGGATCTACTTTTCGTTCTTGTCTTCGCTTTTACTGAGTTAATATGATTCTTTCGTACAACCTTTAATTCTTTTCGATCAGTAATAATTAAATTTTCTGCTTTTTTGTTAATGTTATGAAGGTCAAAATTACTATATACCGATGTTGCTTTTCCCGAGAAAGCAACAATGGAGTAAAAGTAGTGTTTGTCCTCCTCTTGTAGGTAGTTAGATAATGCTTGTATGTGTCCTGAATTCTGCTAAATTGGATTACATAACTTTGACTTTTTCAATTACTTGTGTCAGTATCATTGTTTTTCATTTCCAAATATCCAACCATCATAATGCTTCGTTTCGATAAAAAAGATACCATTCGGTGAGGTAACGACTTGATCAACTTGTGTGCCCCCCATTTTCAGTTGGTACGTATAAGTCTTTAAAAATTGTGTGTTTCTCTGAATCCAGTTTCTTTAGCTTGTTGCTAATATAACTTTCACCAATATACCCTTTAATTTTCGGATAGTTCAGTCGAAAAGTGACCAACAGAATAATTGCAGAAATAAATAGAAACCACATGAAAGGACACGCCCATACATTTATTTAAGTAGAGAAAAGGCTTTATTCAACCAACTCATTATCGACCCATTCACCTTCCATTACTGTTCCATCTTTTAGTGTTGCTTTTCCATAACCATGTCTCGTCCAGCCGTTTACTTGACCTACATACTTCTCACCGTTAGTCAGAATCATTTCTCCTTCACCATATGGTAAGTCATCTTTCCATTCTCCTTGATAAATATTACCTTTTCTATCTATATACTTTCCGTAGCCGTCTCTTAATCCGTTCTTGTACTCTCCTTCATAGATGACATCTATCCAGAGAATTTTTCCTGTTTCTGTACCCTGTCCGTGCTTTCTATCGTCTTTCCAGTTACCTTCATACTTATAATTTACTGCTAACCCAAGGTCAACAACTTCTGTTCCAAATCCATTTCGCTGATCATTTGCCCAGCTACCTTCATAGGATGTTGAACTATTTGCAATTTTCCCTTCACCGTGCTTTATTTCCCCTTGACGTTCTCCCGCATATTCTCCGGAAAGCACTCGTTCATCTATTTCCTCATCGGCCATGCCAACTCCCACTATTACTCCCAATCCCACTAAAATGAGTACCAGCAAACCGCTATATTGTAAAAGCACTCCTTTTCTTGTTTGTTTTCCTAAAATAACTATTTTTGTCGGTGCAATAAGCCCAACGAACAAACTAATTAGAGCGATACACCCCAGAAATAAAAATAATATCATTGCTGATATAATCCAGGCAAAGCCAAGCCCAATCAGTAAGATTGCAGAACCTGAAATAGTTAGTCCAAAGTACACGAACACCTTTTTCCTAGTTCTCTTTTCCGGAGTATCCCATAACACGATCCATTTAGGTTTAATAAATCCTATGATTAATGCTAATCCTGATAAAAATAATAAAATAAACAGTAATAAAGTTAACATGTTATATTCCCCTTAAGATGGTTTTCTGAAGCTAATTATTTATCAAGCTATCGAGTACTAAGTGTTATTAACCCCACCAAATAACAAAAAACTTACGATCTAAAATCCAACCTATAATGCGAAAAGGTAATTTTATTACCCACCAGATTGCAAGAAATGTATATTTGATTGTCCACCAAATTAATAAGAATAGGAACCTGATTAAATACAACGGTGACATAAACAAATAAAACCAGAATGATCGGTTATCTTTTTTGTTTTGCTTATTTTGTTTTATGGCAATTCCTTCACGAATCATGAGTTCTTTAGTAAAAAAATAGAATAAATCATTTATCGTACTATTGTCTTTCAGAAAACTCTCTCCATCATATGGGATTTTTATATCTAACTCAGTTTCTAGTGAAGATAACAGCTGTTGTTCTCTTTCTATGTTGTTGCCAAGTAATTCACCTATATTTTCATCACCTTTAAATAAACGTGTATCCCCTCCTCTTACCTGAAATAAAACTGTGGTAACAGATTGTACAACTTGCCCTCTGATTCTTTTCATTTCCTTTTTCCTATTTGGCATTGTTTTAGCTCCTTACCTAGATTATTGGATAATATGTAATTGAATTAATGGATCCATATATATAGCCCCAAGTGAATTACTCATCTCTTGTTCACCTTTCACTTCCCCATAAACGGTGGTTGTTGATTCGCTTATTTCCCGCTTAAAAAAACAACTTTAAAAAAAGCAGTAAAGAGAAAATTTTTCTTTTAAAAAGACCTCTCCTGACAACATAGTTGACAAGACTAATTTCGAAAATTATGTATTCCTACAAGGCTAACTATATTATTGATTTATCCGATTACATAAAATTCCTATTATTACCATTATAGAATAAATTACGACAATTTTATAGGGATTTCGACCTAAAATTACAAAAATATACTCAAATAAAGAGGGACTGCTGAAAAACTAACATTTTTGAAACAAGCGAGTTAAGGTTAGCGCATATTATCTAGGGATGAGCGCATTCTCGGTCTACTAGAGCGCATATATCTCAGGGGTGGCGCATTTTCGGTTGACTTGAGCGCATACATCTGTGGATAAGAGCATTCCATCTTGATTTCAGCGCATTCAGCACCGTGATTGACGCATTCTTCAGATGAATCAGTTCTGTTTTTTTTTCCATAAAAAAACTTCTACTAATCAAAGTAGAAGAATTAATTGTTTTTCGCATTATAATAAGCTTTTATGGCATTTTTTAAATGTCCGTTTTCTTCATTAAGATAGACCTGCGCTTCGCTGAGATCTGCTTCAGTAATACTCATAAAGATGGCAGATTTCAAGTCTTGTCCACTATCATTCATAAGCTGTTGGGCTTCAGTTTCTGACACATTTACTACTTCCATTAATGTCTGTTTAGCCCGCTTTACTAATTTTTTGTTAATCAGTTGCATGTCGACCATTTGGTTTTGATAGATTTTTCCTAATCGGATCATTGTAGCAGTGGATAGCATATTAAGAACCATTTTTTGTGCAGTTCCTGCTTTAAGTCTTGTTGATCCTCGGATTACCTCTGGTCCAACGACAACCTCGATGCCACAATCACTTAAATCTGTTGAGATCGTATCATGGTTACAGCTTATTGAAATAGCAGTGGCATCTAAGCTTTTTGCATACTTAATAGCTGATACAGAATATGGGGTTGAGCCACTGGCACTAATGCCAACAACTACATCCTTTTGATTAAAAGAATATGATTTTAGTTCATTTATTACAACTGCTTCATCATCTTCGTGTTGTTCAAGTGGACTCCACATCGCTTCTTTTCCACCTGCTACTAACCCAATCCAGCGATCATCTTCAATTGAAAATGTTGGACCTAGCTCGACAGCATCAAGTACCCCTAGCCTTCCACTAGTGCCAGCACCTACTATAAATACACGTCCACCTTGCTTCCATTGTTCAACAATTAATTCAATTGCTTTGGCGATCTGAGGCAATGCCTGTCTTACGCCTTGATCGATTGCTTTGTCTTCATTTAGCATAAGTGTAACAATATCGATCGGTTCCATTTCATCTATTGTTAAGCTATTTTTATTTAGTGTTTCTGTTACGTTCATCTTCCACACTCCAACCCTTGAATTAGCCTCTTTTTAAGTCAATCATAAATTTGTACCTGTCAGCGCGATAGGATGATTTTACTATTTCAAAAATACGATTATCTTCTAATCTAGATGTTCGTTGCATGATCATAACTGGAGATAGTTCGGGTATCTCAAGTAGTTTTAATTCTTCCTTATTTGCAATTGAAGCTTCAATCACTTGTGTTCCACTCCCGATGTTCATATGCAACGTACCCTCGATATATTTATATAATGAATCCTGTACAATTTCAGTTGTTAAGCCTTGAACTAAGTTTGCTGAAATGTAGGTTCTCTCTAACGCCATTGGTATATCCTCAGCTAAACGAATTCGTTTAATTTCATATACAGGTCCGTGTTCAGGAACATTTAGTTGATTTGCTAACTTAATGTCAGCTGGAATGATTTCAAAACTGACTAGTTTGCTACTAGCCTTCATTCCTCTAGCTTTCATATCTTCCGTAAAGCTGGTTAATCCTTGAAGGTTCTGTTCAAACTTTTGTTCCGTAACGAAGGTACCTTTCCCTTTGATTCTATATAAATATCGTTCATTAACCAGATTAATAATCGCTTGTCTAACTGTCATCCTGCTAATGCCATATTTTTCGGAGTACTCTCGTTCAGATGGAAGGGAATCACCGGGCTTTAGTTGATTACTTTCAATCAATTGTTTGATTGATTCTTCTAACTGATGATATATAGGTATGGGGGAATTTTTATCAATCATCATTTGTTCTCCCTCTCTCACTTAGGTTTCGTTCTTTTTATCGTATCATTGATGATGATATATCTACATACTTAAGTGCTTCATTATCGGCAATAATTGTTACATTTTTGTGTTGATTAAGAATTGATGCAGGAAATGACGTGTCTATTTCACCATGAAGTAATTTTTCTAACGCTCTACTTTTTCTTTCCCCCGACACTAAAAGCAATATCTCTTTACTTTCCAAAATTGTAGCAATACCCATTGTAATCGCTTGTGTTGGAACTTCGTCGATGTTATCAAAGTATCTTGCATTTGCTTTACGCGTTGCACTCGACAAATCAACAATATGTGTACGAGTATCAAAGGCTGTACCTGGTTCATTAAAACCGATATGCCCATTACTTCCAAGTCCGAGTATCTGTAAATCAACGCCATTGTGTTCTGCAATCTTTTGCTCGTAAGTCTTACATTCCAGTTCAAAATCATCGGCTGCACCATTTGGGAGGTGTGTTTGATTGTTAGGAATATCAATATGCTCAAAAAGATTTTTTTCCATATAATAATGATAGCTATTTGGATTAGTTGGTTTCATACCTGTATACTCGTCAAGATTAAAGGTTACTACATGTTGGTACGAGGTTTTGTTATTTTTATAATCATTAATTAAATAGTTATATGTTTTAACTGGAGTCCCGCCAGTAGCTAATCCTAGCGTTATTTTCGATGACTGCTTAACCCTCTCCAATATGGTAGAGGCAGCAATTTCACTCATATTTGAATAATCTTTTGCAGTTATAATTTTCATATCTGTTCATCTCCTTTTGCGAATGCAAGCTGTCCCTTACAAAATGTCATGTACACATCATTATGATCGTCTAATATAACAATGTCAGCATCTTTTCCAATCGCAATACTTCCTTTTCGATCAAACAATCCTAGTTCTTTTGCAGCATTGGTTGATGACATGGTAATTGCTTCAGCTACGGAACAATTGGTGTATTCCATTATATTCTTAAACGCTTGCCCCATTTTTAACACACTACCTGCTAATGTACCGTCGGCTAGGAATGCCTTGTTACCTGTAACTGTTACTTCCTGTCCACCTAAGTCATAGGTGCCATTTTTAAGGCATTTTGCTCGCATAGCATCAGTTATTAGTACAAGTCGATCTGCTGTTTTTTGACGATAAGCAAGGTCAACTGCTTGAGGGGTAGAATGGATTCCATCAGAAATAATCTCAACCATCAATTCATCCTTTAGTAATGCGGCTCCTACTACACCAGGCTCGCGGTGATGGAACTCTCTCATCTGATTGTATAGATGAGTAACATGAGACAATCCTTGTTCAATTGCAACATCAACTTGGTCTGCCGTTGCATTGGAATGACCAATTGATGCAATAATTTTATTTTCTTTTAAATAACGAATGAGTTCTTCTGACCCTGGTAGCTCCGGCGCTAACGTAACTAGTTTAATTTTACTATTACAAAGGATTTGCCACTTTTTAAATAACAATAAATCAGGGTCAGTAATATGACCTAATGGCTGTGCGCCGGCTTTATCCTTATTTATAAACGGTCCTTCTAGGTGAATACCAATAATCTCTGCATCGCCTGGTTGTTGATGATTCCTAATGTAGTCGCCCGCATTTTTAAGTGCTGCTTCAATTGTCGATCTATCTTGAGTAATCGTTGTAGCCAAAAAACTCGTCGTTCCCTCACTTGGTACAGAAGCAGCCATGTTTTGTAGTGCTTCAGTCGTAGCATCCATTGTATCCGAACCGTTTATACCGTGAATATGAACGTCAATCATACCCGGTATTATTTTATAATTACTTGGAAGATCAATTATTTCAAATCCTTCATAAGAAGTTAAGGTTTCTATGGAGCCTATACAAGAAATATAGCCATTTACCAATTTAATATAAGCATTTTCAACTAATCCATTCTCTGAATAAAGACTTGCGTTTCTTATTAATACATTATTTTTTTTCATTTTCACACCACACCATACTTTTATTTGGTTACGTTCAGAATATCATTTTAGTGTATAGTTGTCTATACATATTAGCCCATACTGGTTTGTTCTATACCATTATACCCATCGGCTACTTATTTTAGTGTAATGTAAGCATTTTCTTTTTATAATAAACATAAGCATAATTGGTATAGACAACTATATTGTTACTGTGCTAAAATACGTTTGAAGATCAAATATTCACAAAAATGAGTATGAAAGGAGGAACAAAAGTCAGGCTATGCAGATGACTGCCTAGATAGTATTTCGTACTTATTTTAGTGATTATGTTTTGCACTATTTTTATTAATTATTGATAGGAGGTTTTTTAAAATGATGAATTATTTTCAAAAATTAGGACGCTCATTAATGCTACCGGTAGCTGTCTTACCAGCTGCAGCGATCTTAATGGGTATTGGTTATTGGATTGACCCTTCAGGTTGGGGCGCTGGAAGTGCGATTGCAGCATTTCTAATTAAAGCAGGTGCTTCGATTATTGACAACATCCCAATTCTTTTTGCTGTCGGTGTGGCTCTCGGGATGTCAAAAGATCGAGATGGTTCTGCTGCGTTAAGTGGTCTAGTTGCATTTCTCGTAACGACAACGCTACTTTCAACAAGTACAGTTGCCTTGTTACAGGGCATTGACCCAGCAACAGTTGATCCCGCTTTCGGAAAAATTGGAAACGCTTTTGTAGGTATTATCTCAGGTATTATTGCTGCGATTATGTACAACCGCTTCAGTCATGTTAAGCTACCTGACGCTCTCGCTTTCTTTAGTGGAAAACGACTTGTGCCAATTATGACTGCTGGTTCTATGATCGTAGTTTCAGCTGTATTATTCTTCGTTTGGCCATTAGTTTATTCTGGCCTTGTATCATTCGGTACTTCAATTAGTAATTTAGGATCAGCAGGAGCAGGTCTATATGGTTTCTTCAATAGACTTTTAATCCCAACTGGGTTGCACCATGCTTTGAACTCTGTGTTCTGGTTTGATGTAGCTGGAATTAATGATATTGGTAAGTTCTGGTCAGGTGAAGGTGAAAAAGGTGTAACTGGTATGTATCAAGCAGGTTTCTTCCCTATTATGATGTTTGGTCTACCGGCTGCAGGTTTAGCAATGTATCATACCGCTAAAACAGCGAAGAAGAAACAAGTTGCATCATTGATGTTAGCTGCAGGTTTTGCTTCTTTCTTTACCGGCGTTACAGAGCCACTTGAATTCGCATTTATGTTCGTAGCACCGTTTCTTTATGTAGTTCACGCTGCATTAACAGGTCTTTCTTTATTCATTGCTTCTATGTTTGATTGGACAGCAGGTTTTGGTTTCAGCGCAGGTTTTGTTGACTTTGTACTAAGTTCAAGACTTCCATTGGCTAACATGCCTTATATGCTACTTGTTCAAGGACTAGTATTTGGTGTTATCTACTACTTCTTGTTCCGTTTCTTGATTACTAAGTTCAACATCGCTACTCCAGGTCGTGAGGATGAAGATCTTGACGCAGTAGCTGGAGAAGAGAAAGTTGTAAGTGGTAAAGATAAAATAGCTGTAATGGCAACTGAAATTTATGCTGGATTAGGTGGAGACGAAAACGTCGTTTCTGTCGATAATTGTGTTACACGTCTACGGTTAGAAGTTAAAGATATGGACGCAGTAGATCAGAAAAAGATTAAGGATACAGGCGTTCCAGGAATTAATGTTGTTGGAAAAAACAATATTCAGGTTATTGTCGGAACACAAGTTCAATTCGTTGCAGATGAAATTCATAAAATACGAAAAGGATGACAATAAGCACTTTTGCAATTTGTAGATTTTTTTAATCCCTGTTTTATTGAAGTTCCTTAATCACTTTGTGGTTAAGGAATTTCTTGTTCAATTAAATGAATGGAGGCTTAGTTAGTATGAAACGAATACTTAACTGTTTTGCATCAGATTTTAAAGAATTAAAAGGGAAAGATTTGTTGGACTCGATCCAAGCAAGTGAAGGAAGAACCATCGTCTCAGAAATTGTTGTTCCGGTACAACCTCTATACCCAGAAATATCCAATCCTGAAATTGTGTCAGCATTTGGTGCAGATCTTCTACTACTGAATATGTTTGACGTCAATAACCCAGCCATCGCAGGCATTGATAGTGAAGGGTCTCAAGTAATCAAAAAGTTAAAAGAACTGACAGGAAGACCAATTGGCATTAACCTTGAGCCTGTTGACCCAGCGGCTGAAGCAGCCGAGGAGCTCCTGACATTACCAGTTGGTCGCACGGCTACTACTGAATCGTTATTAAAAGTAAAAGAACTAGGCATTGATTTTGTTTGTTTAACTGGTAATCCTAAAACAGGTGTAACAAATGACGAAATTTTAAAAGCTATTAGTAATGCCAAAACTATTCTTGGTGATGATGTCTCCATTATTGCAGGAAAAATGCATGGTGCAGGTGTTAAAGGAGAAGCAGGACACTCCATTTTAAATGACGAGATAATTGAAAAGTTTATCCATGCAGGTGCAAGTGTTATATTAATTCCGTCTCCAGGAACGGTCCCTGGAATTACCGTTGAACGCGCCAACCAATGGGTATCGACGGTTCATCAAAACGGCGCCCTAGCCATGCTGACAATAGGTACGAGTCAAGAAGGTGCTGATTCCACTACAATCAAACAAATAGCCCTGCAAAATAAGATGGTTGGTGCTGATCTACATCATATCGGTGATGCCGGTTATACAGGAATTGCTATTCCAGAAAATATCATGGATTATTCGATTGCTATTAGAGGAAAGCGTCATACCTATATTCGGATGGCCGCTTCTATTAACCGATAAAAAGTTACATGTGGATTTGAACAAGGTTGCAAATCCACTGAAAATTTCACTTTAAAAGCAGACCGCTTAGCGATCTGCTTTTTTCTACTATCTATTTAAAGGTTCCCTCATAAATGGATTCTTCCACTGGTCTCCGATCTGAGATCTTTTCTTTTTCCTGGATATCTTCAGGCAGTGCCTCTTTATCACCTTGATAACCAATTGCGACGACTGCATGAATGGCAAACTCTTCCGGTATATTCAACACTTCTCTTGCTTGATCTTTATCGAATCCTCCCATTGGGTGGGTGATCAAACCATTTCGGATTGCTTGTAAAGATAGGAATCCCCAAGCAGCTCCAGTGTCGAATGCATGTGGGCCTTTCTTTTCAGAAATAATCAATGCTAACACAGGTGCCTTTTCACACCATTTTCTGTTCCCTTTCATAATAAAAGAATGAAATTTTTCACGTTCATCTTTCGAACGGGCAATAATAAATCTCCATGGCTGGTTATTCATTGATGATGGTGCCCAACGAGCCGCTTCAAACAGACTCATTAATAGGTCCTCGGGTACTTCTTTTTCCAAAAAGGACCTCGGCGACCAGCGTTCTAAATAGATAGCATCTATATCATAATCGGGTTGGCGTACTTGTGTTGAACCGGTAGTGTCCATTTATTAAATTCCTCCTTCACTTGAAAATTAAAAATCCTGCATTGTCTAATTATACCTTTCCCTAGTTTGTGTCGCATTAAAACAGTTTGCTGTTTTCGGCCTTGCAAGACAAAATGTATGATTTTTCCACAAATTAGTGTGCTATAATCAGGATAATTAGACTGACCATTTAGAAAAGGGGACTGATCGAGTGAAAAAAAAGTTGTTGTCGATTACCGCCGGGGCTGTTATAGCCTCATCACTTGGTGTTTCTGTTGCTGAGGCTGCCACCTACAAAGTACAAAAAGGGGACTCGTTATGGCTGATTGCACAAAAACATCAAACTAGTGTAGATAATTTACGGACTATTAATAGTCTTTCTAGTGCAACAATTTTTCCCAACCAAATGCTAAAGATTGTTTTAGAACCGGCGCCATCTAAACCGACAGTTAAACCCGAGCAGATTCCAAAAGCTACTGCTACTTATACTGTAAAATCAGGAGATTCACTAAGTAAAATTGCAGCTGCCCATAAAACTTCAATATCGAACTTAATTGAGTGGAACAAACTTTCATCCACATTAATTTATCCTGGTGATGTATTTACCGTTACGAAACCAGGAAGCTCAACTACAACTAGTGAATCAAACAAACAGGCTCCACCTGTTAAAAATTCTGATTCTAAACCAGAGACAAATACTCCAAAACCAACAACAAGCACAACTACATACAAGGTTAAGTCTGGGGATTCTCTATGGAAGATTAGCAATAATTTAAATGTTACCATTGCTAATCTAAAAAAATGGAACAAGCTCACAACCGATGTCATCCAGATTGGACAAGTATTGCAACTCGAAAAGACACCAGTTGAGAAAATTGAGCAACCTAAAACACCGACTAAAGTAGAGCCACCTACCGAACAGGTAGACTATGATATTACTAAGCTTATAGATGAGGCGAACCAGTTACTCGGGACAGCTTATCTTTTTGGCGGATCAAGTCTGAACACTGGGTTTGATTGTAGTGGATTTATTCACTATGCATATAACAAAGCAGGCAAATCGATTGGAAGATATTCGAGTGATGGATACTATAACCGTTCATTCTATGTTAATAACCCTCAAATTGGTGACCTGGTGTTTTTTGAGAATACCTATCGTAAAGGCATCTCTCACTTAGGTATTTTCATAGGGAACAACAACTTTATCCACGCAGCATCTAGTGGCGTACAGATTACTAGTTTAGATGATTCTTATTGGAAAAAGCACTTTGAAGGATTTAAGAGGTTTTATTAAAAGTAATCCATAGAAATACCAGCTGAACCATTTGAGTTCAGCTGGTACTTTTTTTCATTTCGGCTTTTAAAAAGTATAACTCCAATAGATTAACTTAATAATTTTTAAAATTGTTTTATTACAACACAAGCGAAATAAACTGTCTTCATTCTACCTTATCGTTCTCGACTATTTATTAATACTTTTTAGCAGTCATATATAAGATTATGTTATATATTGTTATACTTTTCTGTAATCTATGAAACTTCTGTTTGTTCTTTATATCGAAATTAGATATAATTACCTAAATGTTGGAATTTAGGTTGTCTTACAAAAAATCTGGAATTCCTTTCCAGAATACTAGTAATATCAATCGTGGAAGTAGGTTAGAGACGTGAAACTAACAAGCAAAAAAATCTATCCTAATTATTATTTGCTCTTAATTTTTATCATCGCATTTCCTTTTTTAGTTTTACCATGGTGGAATATCTACTATAGTACACTTACCAAATTGGTTTATTTAACTTTATTTACAATTGTACTTTGGTCCTTTTTGCTACTTCAATGGGTTAAACAAAGACGGCTGCCTCAGTTTCCTCAGTCTCGGGCGGAAAAGCTACTAATCATCTTTTTCTTCGTGATCTGTTTATCGACTCTGTTCGCTCAAGATATCATGGTCTCTTTCTGGGGAAGTCTGCATAAACTTCATGGATTTATTGCTTGGTTTGGTTACATATCTCTTTTTCTTTTTAGCTATAGACTTATTCCTGTTAATAAAGTAATCAAGATCGTTCGTTTAATGGTTTTTGCCTCTTTTTTTGTCTCGATATATGGCATAATCCAACACTTTTACCTTGATAGATTAGTAGCTGAACCCATAGAAAGAGTTTTTGTTAGAAGCTGGGCATTCTTTGACAACTCAAATCATTTTGGAACTTATCTTGTCATTATGATGCTTAGTGCAATGACTTTTTATCTTATGGCTGATAACGTAAAAGAATTTTCGGTATATTGGGTAATTATTAGCACCCTCTACATAGCAGTTTTATACACGTTTACACGTGGTGCATGGCTAGCTATTTTGGGTGGTATGATAGTTCTTACAATTTTTGTCGTTTGGAAAAACAGACAAGCTTGGAAAAGGTGGGTGCTTTTACTTGTTAGTTTAGTTCTCTTGCTTATCCTTGTTAATATATCGGAGGATAATTTCTTATTTTACCGATTGTTCAGTATTGGTGAGGATGTTAACTCTGTTTTTTTAGAAGAAGATGGGGACATGGCTGGAGCAGGTCGTTGGGGAATATGGGCAACGACTGTGCCTTTAGTAAAGGATTATTATCTACTGGGGTCAGGACCAAGTAGTTTTTCAATAGTTTTTCCATATACAGAGTACTGGAAAGAACATGGTCTAGATAACTCTCACAACGAATTTCTTGAAATTGCTTTTAGTATGGGGATACCCGCTTTACTTCTGTATATAGCCTTTCTGTTTACTATTATAAAACAGGGATTTATAGCTGCCAGGCAAGTTAATGGGGATAAGCAAATATTTTTATATGGTTTACTGGCTACAATTATTGGTTATCTAATAAAAACCCTATTCAATATTAGTGTCATCCCAGTCGCACCGCTTTTCTGGGTATTATTAGCGATGTGCTATGCTTTTTCTTTGAACATTATGAATAAGAGGATTGAGTAGATTTTTGATGGTGGTCAGATTAGATTGTAATCTGACCACCATTTTTTTGGTTGAAGAAATAAGCTTCTAACTTTATTAATAGCTACTTAAAATTTTCTAAAATAAAGGAAATGGAGGACCTGATTTGAAAAGGAGTGAAGCCATGATAATAAAGAATCGAAAAGTACCTATGATAATTGAATTAGAACAAGCAGTATTGCGAAGACTTCTTCCACCTGACCATCCAAAGCGGACTTTAATTAAAAATGACCTCGCTAAATGGGAATCCGGCTTTATGGGAGAAGAAAGTTTAAATTACTATGTTGATCGACTACCCCAGAAACATCTCCACATCTTTAATGACCTCAGATTGAAAAATGGAATGTACCATTTTCAAAATGATTGCCTTTTATTAACCCCTCACTTCACTCTTATTATTGAAGTTAAGAACTATTCTGGCACCCTATATTTTGATACCATCTCTAAACAATTCATACGAACCATTGGTGGTAGAGAGGATAGTTTTGATGATCCGATTATCCAAGTGGAAGAGCAACAGGAACAACTACTTGATTGGTTAATGACGCGCAACATTACTTCACTTCCTGTTGACTTCATCATTGGTATAATTAATCCGAAAACAATAGTAGAAGCACATCCTGACAGCCAGCACATTTTTCAGTTCATTCTTCACCTTCCGCATATTAAAAATGAATTTTTGGAAGTGAAGAGTAATTACAATGAAGAATGTTTAACATTAAGGGAATTAAGTGAAATTAGTGGGCAGCTCGTTCGTAGCCATTCACCTAAAGTTCCGGATATCCACACACCTTTTGGATTAAAAAGATCCGATTTTCAAAGAGGAGTTCAATGTCCTAATTGCCTTTTCCTTGGCATGAATCGTGAAAACCGCAAGTGGCATTGTCCACGTTGTTATACTGTATCTAAAACCGCACATCTACAAGCTATCGATGACTATCTTTTGTTAATAAACCCCTCTATTACAAACCAACAGTGCAAGGAATTACTTTTATTAAAAGACCGACATATTTCATATAAACTACTATCTCGGTCTGGCCTACCTTTTTCCGGTACTAACCGGGGTAGAGTTTATTATCGTGCCGATTGAGTTAGTTTGAGCTGAGGGATATGGGATGAGCGCATTCTACGTTGGATTTGGCGCATATCTTGTACGATGTGGCTCATTGTATTCCAAGAATGGCGCATTGTTATTTATATGGATGGCAATTGGCAAATATGCGCTCACCTTACGTGGAATGCGCTCCAACCCAACATATATGCGCCCCGCCAACGCAAGCAAATCCAGTTCTTCCACATTTATCCTCTATTATGTCAGCAATATTAAGTAGGGTTACAAGTCGATAACATTCGATGTTTTTCGCGAAATCCATGCTATACTCGTCTCATAAATCATGAAAGCGCCTAATAAAAAACATCAGCATAATTTATATTTTATTGACCAAACTAATACATCGAGGAGAGTGAAACAACATGAAGAAAACGAATAAGACGTTATTAACGGTGGTTGCTACTTTGGCTATTGCAACTGGATTTTCGACGAAAGCAGAGGCAGCATCTTATACGGTACAATCAGGAGATTCACTTTGGTCGATTGCACAAAAGCACAATACATCTGTTGCTAACTTGAAATCAATCAACAACCTTTCTACGAATAATATCTATATTAATCAACGACTAGAAACTAGTAGAACAGCTACAACTGGTTCTTACTACACAGTTAAATATGGTGATTCATTATGGGCTATTGCTAGTAAACATGGTGTGTCTGTAGCCAACTTAAAATCATGGAACAACAAATCTACTAACACTTTATATGTTGGTGAAACACTTGCAGTCTCAGGTTCAACTACTAGCCAACCAGTCCAAAAGATTACAGCTTACAAAGTAAGCTCTGGAGACTCTTTATTCTTCATTGCTAAGCGTTACAGCGTTTCAGTATCAAATTTGAAGTCATGGAATAGCCTTTCTTCTAATACGATTTATGCTGGACAAGTATTACAAATGCAGGAAGCTAGCCAATCGGCTCCTGCTCCAGTAAAACAAGAGGCCTCTTATGCAGAAAAACTTGTTGCTGAAGCAAAAAGCCATGTAGGAACGCCATATTTGTGGGCAGGAACGGCTCCAGGTGGATTTGATTGTAGTGGGTTTATCTACTATGTCCATAACAAAGTAGGGGAAACTATTTCTCGCACGTCAGCTGCGAATTATTATAACCAAGCAACAAAGGTAAGTAACCCAGAGGTTGGCGATTTAGTTTTCTTTAGTGACACATATAAGCCGGGAATTAGTCACATGGGTATTTATGTGGGCAATGGCGAATTTGTTCACGCTAGTTCAAGTGGGGTAACTGTATCAAAAGTAAACAGCTCATACTGGGGTAAATACTTTACTGGATATGGTAAATTCTAATATAAGCTCAAAACAGTCAACCTAGATCCTTAGGTTGACTGTTTTTGTTTAACTATCTTTCAAGCAAGTTCAATTCCTTCGCCCTGACAATTGCTTTTGTCCGATGCTTGACGTCGAGCTTGGAGAAAATGTTGTGGTTATGGACTTTGACTGTACCAACCTTTAGTCCCAGCTCTTGGGCTATTTCTTGATTGGTCATTCCTGATGCAATGTGCTTCAATATTTCTAGCTCTCTATCTGTCATTTCATCTAGGAGCACATGTTGACTATCGCTGATTGAATCCTCAGTAGTAATCGTGAATGTGTCCATTAGCTTGAGTACAAATATGGCTTGAATCGCTAGTAGCTGAATAACCTGTATATGTTCTTCTTTAAATACGTTTGGTAAAGGTTTATTCTCGAGATAAATTAACCCTCTGAATTTACCTTGTATAAATAACGGAATGCATAAGAGTGAATGAATTGTGTTATCGATAATATAGGAATCCGTCATAAATCTACAGTCTTTACTTGCATCCCGTAAGTTAACACTCGTATGCGTTCGTGCCACATATCTGGCTATACCTTTCGATAGTTCAGCACTATCATCCATTGGCTCAGAACGAATTTCGCTCCGTTCTTCATCAACGACTGCCTTAACGACTAACTGCCCCTCAACACTTCTAACCAGTATCCCTTTTCCAGCACCAGAACGTTGCACGACTAACGTAATTAATTTTAATAATATTTCTTCCAAATCAATCTTTTCTGACACCGTTTGTACTGTCTTCATAACTGTTGCTAGATCGAAATTAAAAGAATTGATTTTATCATTTGATGAGATCATCACTGAATTAGTAACTGATTCTTCAAGTTTTTTGAAGAAAGATGGGTAATCAACTTTTAGTTGATCTACTTTCAGTTTAGCTCCCCAATTTTGATACAATTGAACCGCTTCTTCTAAATATGCCTTTCCCACTCTATCTTTTCCTAATGACAGATAGAATACCCCAGCAAGTTCATTGGCTAGCGCTTCATTCCGCTCATATCCGGAGCTTTTAGCCTCCGAAATAGCTTGATCATACAAATCCATTGCTTGATATTTTTTTCCATTTAACCTAGCTCGTTCGGCTTGAAGCAATAAGACTTTATGCCAGAATCCTGCTTTACTAGATTTGGACCATTTTGACAGAACATTAATTGAATTAATGATTTCTTTTCGGTGGATTTTATCGCCTAGTCTTAGCATTGCTAGTCCACTATAAAAATAATACTCCCCTAGATATGGCATGTGGTCGGCATATGGGATAAAAGGTCTAGTTCTTGCTGCCATGATCATCGCTATCTTGTCTTCACCATATAAATAATGGAGCTGTGTTTTGTATGTATAATATTGAAAATAAGTGATGTTACTAATTTGATCTAGAGCAATATCTTCAAAAAAAGTCGTTTCATCGAAATCAGCATCACTAAGCGATAGACGATTTTCAGTATGACCTTCTAGACAACGTGAAAACTGCATAAACAGTCTTGTATTTCTTGTGATAAAGTCATCTCTTGTTTGCTCTAAAACTTCTTGGTATTGTCTATTTTTTTCAGCAATATAATCTAAGCTTTCTCTCGTGTAAATTGAGTTAATATGCGCACCCATCGCCATGTTGGTGTAGACGAAATCACCGGTGCTTAAGCATAATTCCAATCCCTCTTCTAAATAAGTATCCCATTTTTTGGGGTTATCAATCCACTGTCCGATTACCCCACCAAACACGACATATACCTTACCTTTTACTGATGGAAGATTCGAATCATTCGCTAGATCTACTGCAACTTTGCCAATTTTAAAGCTTTTTTCGAACTGACTGAAACCGGTACAGAGTAACACGCCATAAATTGCTATAACTGCCGGGGCCATTGGGGACCGACCATACTTAACCATTAATCGCATGTATTTACAGATAAGAATTGCAAAGACCTCTTTGTTGTAAAAAAAGGTAGCAGGAAGAATGGTGGACATTAGCTCCATCATTGCTTCGATTTTCTCATCAGAAACCTCTGGTAGTTCCTTAAGCAATGCTGGATCATTCGGAAGACGCAGCTTTGTTAATAGTAGTTCTTTCGCAACTACTGACTTGCTCGGTCTAGAGCTAATCGAAATACCAATTTCACTTAACGCGTGTAATCCTTGAGTAATTGCTTCACTGTAGTTAACTTGGTTTGTGTACTGAATGATTATTTGACTGTAAACTTTAGTTTTTTCGGTAGTGCACCTTGCTTTTTTCAATAGTTCTTTATAAAGTTGCTCTGAACGTGCATAGTTCCCACAAAGATATTCCGTTTCCGCTAGCTCTAAAAAAAGATTGTAATGAAAATCAAACGCTTCGTTCCATCCATTTTCCCCCTGTAAAGCTACAGCTTTATCCAAATAAAACTTAGATAACTGGTAGGCAGCAGAACGTTTTGCCTTTAAGCCTACTAGTAAATTGTAAAGCTGCAATTGGTTTCTTTCACTTGCTTCCTTAATTAACAATCCCCCTCTATTTAAATGATTAACTATTTCAAATGAAATTTGATGGGGGTGATCCAATTCTCCAATTAAAAAATTGCCATAGTCGTAATGGATTTGCTGCTTCTCCTGTATATCCAGTAACTGATAGGCAGCCTGTTGTATTCGATCATGAAAGAATTGATAGTTAATTTTATTATTATCCTGAAAGGCAGTGAAAAGTCGCTCCTCTACGGCGTGTTGAACTGCCTCAGTAACAACTTCAACTGGTAGATCAAACAACCTGTACAAAGCCGTTTCACTAAATGTATTTCCTAGACAGGATGCTCTCAGTACTACTTCCCTTACCATAACTGGAAGACGGGTGATTTTTTCTACCATATAGTCAATTATATCGTCTGGCCCGTTGATTTGATCAATAACTTGTACATCCCAAGTCCAAGCTAGTTCTTGCTCGGAATAATAAAGCCAACCTTTATGGTGAATTAACTGTAGTAATTGCTTTAAATAAAACGGATTTCCTGCTGTCTTAGTGAATAAGAGTCGGGCTAAAGAGCGGGATGACTTAGGTTCAATACGTAGCGAGTCAGATACAAAATGGATGACGTCATTTGTAGATAAATAGTCTAGTGCTATATCTGTGACATTTACCCCTTCGTTCTTATAGTTAGACGGATCAATATCCGGAAAATCTTTTTTGTTCCACTCATTATCTCGATACGACACAATCACAACAAAGCCCTGACTGCTTGGATCAGTAATTAAATTATTAACTAAACGAAGTGAAGCATCATCTGCCCATTGAATATCATCTAAAAATAATACAAACGACTGGTCTGTGGTTGTAAATACCTGTGCAAATTTGCGAGCTGCAAATTCAAATCTATTTTCTGAATCATTTGCTGAAACTTTCTCAACTACTGGTTGTTTTCCAATAATTAATTCTAACTCGGGAATAATATCGGTAATTACCGCGCCATTCCTACCTACCGCTTCCATGATTTTCCGTTTCCAATTAGTGACCTGTTCATCAGGCAAGGTGAGAATTTGACGAACTAAGTCTTTAAACGCATGAATAAACGACTCGTATGGGGTATGTTGTTTTAGTTGATCGAACTTTCCAGCTATATAAAAACCTTTACCAAATCTATTTAACTTCATTACTTGGTTTACTAACGAAGTTTTTCCAATACCAGGTGGACCATGCAGAAAAATAAACTCATTAGAGCCAATAGTTGCCTTTTCAATAACACGACCTAGTACCGCCGATTCATCTTCTCTCCCGTAAAGCTTGGCTGGTATCTCAGGTTTTCTAGATGACCTTTTGTTCTCTTCTAAAAAAAGTTCACTCAAGAAACACACACCCCTTTAACAAGCCTGTTCAGTAAAGTCATTATAGCAAAAATTGACTAAGTAAACTCCAATTTTTTACATATATATACCTAGGTATATACTCAAAAACGAATTTCCCTATAAAAAAGGACAAAAAAAAGACCAAATCATGATGATTTGATGCTTCTTCGGGCTATGTTTTGTTGTATTGCTACTACCGGTTATATTGAAATCTATTTGATTGGATTATTATCTTTTAAGTACTGCTCTACCTCATCTTTTGTTATTCCGATCCCCCTTGCCTCCACCATTAGTGCAAGCCACTCTTTTTCATGCGATTCTGTCGATAATTCCTCTACCTTTTCCATCCTGTTAAATCCCCCATTCCAAAATGTAATCAATTCACTCCTGAACCTAGACCTATAGAAACAGGTTTTTATAGCCTTTATGTAATTTGAAAATCCGTCCGCATGAAATATGATACAGAATCTTCTCGAAATTTACATATATCTAAAGTTATACTTCTGTCTGATTTTAAGTTTCCCGCTTTGTTGAAACTTGTAGGAAGTCAGTAGCAGGAATCGTTTGAGCTTTCTATATAATTTTAAATGATTCATAAAGTTTTCATGATAAATTGGATTTAATTTCCAAACAGTAGTTAACTTTTTGCTACATATTGATGAATGTTTTTGAGAAGAATCGGAACTCTATAGCTATAGGGGGTGTGAAGCATGGCTCAAGATGTATTATGCGAGGTAAAAAACTGTCATTATTGGGCAAAAGGCAATAAGTGCACTGCGGATGCCATTTACGTGGTCAGCCACAGCGGCAAGGAAGCGTCTAACCAAGAAGAAACAGATTGCCAAACATTCGAGCCACAAATCTAACTCACCTTCTTAATGGACCTGGCCTCAGCAGCGCCGATGGGTGGGGCCAGGTCTAGCTTAAAAATGCAGTTTTAGAAATCCTCTTTCTTAGCTAACCATTCCAGCAATTTTTTATAAGGAAAGTATGTATTGCTATTCAACTCTGTAGAAGGCAAGTCTGGGTATTTCTGTAGAAAAGCTTCGACATCCTGTTTATCAATAGCTAAATATCGATGCAGGTCCTTCTGTTTTATGAATTGAGGGTGTTCTTCATCATCTTTCCATAGAGACGTTTCAGGTTGTGCAAAGTTTTTTAAACCTTCTCCAATGAAATATCCAAATGCAGCTAACCCGGCTGCTATCCAAAAGAAACTAATCATAATAATTCACTCCCTTTCAAGTAATTTATTTTAATCTTATCATTATATGTTATAGTTTTCAGAATACATTGACATTTCCCTGCCTTTAGAGTAAGTTGTACATAGTATTGTAAAGTTTTTTGATCGGATAACTAGGGGGGGCTAGTATATGGAACGCCGTGATCGAGCTAGGTTAAAAGCAAAGCAACCACCTTCTGCAAACGCCACTATTTTTTCGACAACCGGAAGTATGATGTCACATAATACTACGGTAGTAAAACTTCATAATTTTGGCCTTGAGGGTTTAAGCTTCACATCTGAATTAGAATTTTCTATTCATGAATACTTAGCAATGCACTTAGATTTATTTTCTCCTAAAACTCAGGTATGTGGAGAGATTGTTTGGAAAAAGGAAGCCAATAATTCCTTTATATATGGGTTGAATATTCATACTGCTGATTTTACTTATCATCAGTACATGCACTCTTACGAAAAATACTTAGAAAATAGAGATAAAGGATTAGCTTAGGTGGGCGACAATTAATTGTCGTCTTTTTTATTTTTTAGCCATTTTGGTTGAACTTTTCCATTAGTTTCAGATAAACTGCACTATATGATGAAGTAAAAGGGGCAGAACTATGATTAAGATAATTGCAGTTACAGCTGAAAACAAATGTATCGAGTTTGATAATATAGATGACTTACAAACGATTGATTATAGCTGGTATTGGATTGACTTTAGCCAGCCTACGAGCGAGGAAATTAAGGAAATGGATGAAAAGCTACACTTTCATCCATTAGCGATTGAGGATTGTATTCAAAGCTTACAACGACCAAAGCTGGATTATTATGACGACTTCACTTTTTTTGTTATGCATGCGATTAATCCTAAGGACCTATCCAAACAAGAGCATGACTTCTTTATTGGTGAGGATTTCATTGTAACCTACCATAACAGTGAGTCTAAAGAAATCAATCAAGTACAAAAAAGATTCCTTAAGCTTCCTGACACAAACAATTGGGATAAGTATCGAATTTTTTATGAGGTTTTAGATAAGATTGTTGATCATTACTTCCCAATCATTTACGAAATAGAAGATGAATTAGATGCAGTTGAAGAAAATCCTGATAATAAACCAATGAACGTCTTGCTTGATGACTTGTTCGATATCAGGCATGAACTATTAAGACTACGGCACACCATCAACCCAGTCCGTGATCTTTTTTACCGGATGCTGAATTCTAGTCGGTTAGAGGGGATACATGAGCGGAAGGAATATTTTGCTGATATCTATGACCACTTGTTGAAGTTATCGGAAATGGTATCATCTAACCGCGAGATTACCAATGATATCAGGGACAACTATTTATCAGTAAACTCGCATCAGACAAATGAAGTGATGAAAGTCTTAACTATCATCACCTCGATTTTCGCACCCTTAACATTTATCGCTGGTATTTACGGCATGAATTTTCTGTTTATGCCCGAGCTAGAATGGCGTTATGGCTATTTTATTGTGCTAGGCCTGATGGTCGTGATTTCTGCAGCCATGTATGTGTGGTTTAAGCGTAAGGGCTGGTTTTAGTGGTTCTTAGCTTTTTATAGGTATAAAATCGTAACTATTCAGTAATAATGAAAATAACTATGGCAATTATTCTGAAAATAACTTACAATACTCCTTTGGAGGTGTTTTATGAAATACGTATATTTAGCGATATTTTCTATTGTTATTTTTTGGGAAACAGACAGTTTTCAACAAATCTACGAATTCCATAACTATTGGCAATACCTTGCTAATATAGTACTTGTAGGGTACTTTGCGTTTCTCTTAGAAATCTCAATTCCAGTTAAAAAGATATTTAACTTAGGATCAACCAAAACAAACATATAGTTCATATATAGAGATAGGTCCGTAACTAAATGGGACAAGCAAAAGCGTTAAATAACTTAACGACTTTGCTTGTCCCATTATTTTAGTAACTAATTACTAATTTATTTATTATAATTTTGGGTAGTTCAATCTTTCATTCATGACATCCTCTAAAGACGCTCCACTATAGCCTTTGTTAAATACATTTGTGAGTACTTTTAGCTACTCTCTTTCATTGGTTTTAGTTTCTGCATTCCGCTCCTTTTAGTTTTGTAAAATATAATAGTCAAAAAAATAACAAACTGATCAATTATCAATACCTAATTTCTATTAATCAATGATAAAGTTAATAATATGATACATATTATCATAAAATTTACAATGGTTATAAACAACTTTTCCTACCACCAATAAAAAGAAAATTTACCAATTTATTCTTCCATAGTACAATTATAATGGAATTATATGTAATTACATGAGGAGATAGCTACTTTATGAAAAACCAAAATGAATCTCGAACTGGAAAGTTAACAGTTAAGAAAAGAAAGAAAATTATTCTAATTTGGACTCCCTTCTTACTATTGCTAGTAACCGGAATTGTTTATGCAACAATGTTATATAACATAGCAGAAAATGTTGCTATTAAATCATACGAAAATGACGGGCGAGAGAAATCACAGCTACGGGATGAGCAAGTTAATCCTGATATTGACAATGTCTCTGTTTTATTTATAGGTGTAGATGATAGCAGTAAAAGAGATTTTGAGACTTCAAGATCAGACGCACTGATTCTAGCTACTCTTAATAACGAAGCAAAAAGCGTTAAACTGTTAAGTATCCCAAGAGACTCTTATGTATTTGTTCCAGAGGTTGGCTACTATACGAAAGTCAATCATGCTCACGCCTATGGTGGACCTCAAGCTACTATCGAAACCCTAGAGCAATTCATTGATATACCTATTGACTATTATGTACGACTGAATTTTGATGCATTTATTGATGTAGTTGAAGCGTTAAATGGCATAACTCTTAACGTTCCCTATGAGCTATCCGAACAAAACTCTAATGATAAACAGGGTGCCATTCATCTTATGCCGGGTGAACAACTATTAGATGGTGAAGAGGCATTAGCATTTGCCAGAACAAGAAAATTAGATGGTGATATTGAACGAGGAGGTCGACACCAAGAAATCATTAAGTCGATTATGGATCGTGCTACATCCATAAATTCCATCCTCAAATATGATGATGTATTAGAAGCGGTCGGGGCTAATATGAAGACAAACATGACATTCTCTCAAATGAAAAGCTTTGCTTCTTACGTAACTAGTAGAGATTTAAGTCTTGAAACTATTCAGTTAGACGGTATCGGCACCTATATTGATAACCTCTGGTACTATCAGATTGATGAAAAGAGTCTGACACTGGTCAAACGAAAACTTAAAGATAATCTCGAAATTTCGGGTCAAACATCAGGGGAGTCTTTAGAATTAGACAACACTGCAGTAAATCAAAATTAAAAGCCTGCTCATCTATGTATCTGTAGATTTGCAGGCTTTCATATGAATTAGTATCTTTTCAACTGAATCCTTATGATAAATTCAATTGCCTTTAGTATTCTTTTCCATCTAAAAGGCTGCTTTAACAACCTATATAACCACTCTAAATTCAATTTAATCCAACTATCAGGTGCTCGTTTGACTTCACCAGCAAGTACATCAAAACAGCCTCCAACTCCCATAAATAAGCCTTTATCAAATTCATGATAATGCTTAGTAATCCAATTTTCTTGTCTAGGAAATCCTAACGCAACAAATACAAGGTCGGCTTGTGCATTTTTTACACTATTAACAATGAAACGATCATCCATATCGAAATATCCATGGTGATTACCTGCAATAGTTAGATTTGGATGTTTTTCCTTCAGCTTGCCAATCATTTTTGAATTAACCTCTTCCTTTGCTCCTAGCATATAGCAGCTCAAGGAGTGGATCTCCGCATACGCAATTAAATCATTCATTAAATCAAATCCTGGGACTCTTTCAATGATAGGGGTTTTTAACAGTCTTGAAGCAACAATAATTCCAGCTCCATCCGGAATAATATAGTCAGCTCTCGTTATCGCCTCTTTATATGCTTGATCTTCCCTGGCTCGCATTACTATTTCAGGATTGGCAGTGACAATGAATGATTTCACTTTATTGTGAAGGATTGGGTATATATGATGATTTAAGAGATCTTGCTTGCTTTTATTCAGGAAATTTATATCCATAATAGAGGTGGTGTACGGATTACTAATAGGTATATTAACAGGCAATTTAAAACAACCTTTCATAAGGTGAAGTTTCTATTAGTCTATTTTAAAAAACAGGTATTTATTACTAGTAGATAATAGATTACCTTATGATTTATTATGTCACTATTCTTTATAAAGAACAATAGAATATTTTTAAAAGAACAAAAATATAGGGTTTTACTTCTTCTTATTCTCGTTCTTTTAATCGGTATTGTTGTTTTTCTGCTTTTGACATTCTCTTAAATCGATTGATAAAATCCTCGTATTTAGGAAGTACAACATCTGTAGTTCCAAATTCCTTTACTCGGCCATATTCAAGCCATAAAATCTTCTCGCAAAATTCTTTCATCTGCGGAATAGAATGACTTACGAAGATCATCGTCTTTCCTTTTTGCTTAAACTCTTTCATTTTGTCAAGACTTTTGGCAGAAAAGGCTTTATCACCAACCGAAAGTGCTTCATCAATGATTAAGACATCCGGATCTATATTTACTGAAATAGAAAAGCCAAGTCTTGATTTCATACCGCTAGAATACGACTTTACTGGTTGATCAATGAACTTTTCTAGCTCCGCAAACTCAATTATTAATGGTTCCAATTCTTGAATTTGCTTTTTTGTGAAGCCGAGCATTAAGCATTTCAACTCAATGTTTTCTCGACCTGACAGACTAGGTTTTAAACCGGACTCTACTGCAATTAATGCGGAATCTCCTTCAATTTTCACGCTTCCGGATGTTTCAGGTACAATTCTAGCAACGATGTTTGATAACGTTGACTTTCCTGAACCATTGATTCCAACAAAACCGATGACATCTCCCTTTTCCGCTTCAAAGCTAACATTACTAAGAGCGTAAAAGTCTTCCCCATAGCTCTTGGGTAGAATAATGTCTAGGGCCCTCTGCTTTTGACTACTATACAATTTGTATTTTTTTGATACGTTGTTTACAAGAATTGATTTATCCATGTCATTTCCCTTCCATAATTAAAGAAAATCAATAAAATGTTTTCTGAATTTAAGATGAAGACTTGAGCCAATCAAGAATAGGATAATCGTTAACGACCAAAAGTATAACGTATAATCCCAGTGTTCAATAAAGTACCAACCTAGCCCTAGGAATCCTGCTCGATAGCCTTCAATAATGTAGTAAAGTGGATTAATCTTCATAATAATTTGTAACGCCTCTGGCAAAGTTGATAACTGCCAGAGTATCGGCGATAGGTATAATAACAACCGTAACGTAGCCTGCAAGAACATCTGCACATCTCGAATAATCGTTGATAATGTAGATGTAATTAAAGCTAGTGAATACGTAAAGGCAAATGTTGCAAAGATAAAATAAATGATTTGTAAGTAATAAATATTAAGAAAATATCCAGATATCTGCATGACGATAATCGTAATGCTCAATAATACTAAATGAATATAAAATTGCGAAAAAACAATTACATTCGGTATCACACTCATCGGAAAATTCATTTTTGATAACATTTTTAGTCTAGTATAAATCGACTTAGAGCCTTTAATGGTTGATTGGTAGAAAAAAAACCAAACAATGATCCCTGAAAGCATCCATTGAAAAAATACAATCTCAGTTCCATTTTCGAGTACGATTGGACTACGTTGTCTAATTCCATAACCAAATACAAACCAGTATATCCCGATTTGTATAAGTGGATTGATGATTTCCCAGGCCATTCCAAGTAGATTACTATAGTTAGAACTTTTTAACTCATATAAAGATAATCTTCGTATAAGATAAAAATGCTTTACTTGCTCCTCTAATACTGCTATGGCAGATCTCATATAGATGTCCTTCCTAATTGAATATACCTACATTTGTACTTCTATTTGAAACAGTGTGATTTATTTATCTACAGTTATTACAGACAACTGTTGTAAAATACCCATCATTTCCCTACCAGTTTCTGAACAATTCGTTCTGTTGCCTTCCCGTCCTGATAGTCAAAAAAACGATTTTTAAAATCGTTTACTCTCTCCAAATCAAAGGCACTATTTTTTATAGTTTCAATTAATTGTGTTGTATTAGTACACAGAGGACCAGGTATTAATTGATGATAATCATAATAAAAATCGCGATCTTTGACGTACTCATCTACATCGTCCGCAAAAAAAATGATTGGTCTTTTTAATAAACTATAGTCAAAAAAGACAGTCGAGAAATCAGTAATCAACATATCACTAATCAATAGTAACTCTTGTATGTTAAATTCCTTCTGAACGTTATACAAAAAGCTCCCATTCTTACCATTAAGGTTTTTTCCAGCTTTCATATACGGATGAAGGTGAACAACCAAAACGTACCCTTCCTCTAACAAGTCGGCTTCCATTCGTTCCAAATCCATTGGGATAGAATACTCTTCTTGATAATGACTCTTTCCTCGATAGGTTGGTGCATATAAAATCATCTTCTTTTTTCTCAATTCCGGGAATTTTTCATATAGTTTTGATTTTGTTTCACTTTCAAATTCAGAAGAAAACATGATATCCGTTCTAGGTACACCTGATGCAAAGATACGTTCAGAAGGCATATTAAATGCCTCAGCATAGTACGGAATCACTTCGGAAGAACTAACAAACACCTTAGAATAATTTGAGTGAATTTTCACATGTTTTAGATATTCCCTACTTGGTCCAAATGATTTACCGACTGTACTATATCCAAATTTCTTCAGTGCACCAGCTGCATGCCAAAGCTGTATGATATCTGTATTCTTTCTTGGCTTAATCATGTAGACAGGCAAATAAAAATCATCAATAATAAAGTACCTAGATGTCGCTAGATGGTAGGATGATTTCATCATATGCATAACGTAATCAAGCTTGCCCCAAAATGAGCTGTGGAATTTTTTTATAGCAAAATGACAGCTATACTCTGGATAATTTTCACTAACTTCCTTCCATACAAAGTAGAGATTACCAGATAGTTTTTCTGAACGATAGGAGGCAAAGGTTATTTTTTGGGGATCTACTTTTAAGAATAATCTCATGGTTGCATAGATTGTTTTCATAAATAACTTCACTGTTATCGTTAAAGTCAGCCCCGCTAAATTCACACCGTACCGCACCCTTTACAAATAAATTAATGCATTACCTTAAGATAATGGTGTCTTTAATATTAGGATTTTATTTTCAATAGATTTTCATATATATAATTAACTTGTTTCTCTAAAACCATATTTTGATTTTCTTTGGAATAAAAAATGTCCAGGACACGACTTCTTTCTTGCTGATAGAGTGATAGATCATTCATTGACTCTTCAATAGCTACAAGTAAATCTTGAAAATTCATTGGTCTGGGTCCAGGAGTCACATCAAAGTAATCATGATACATTTCATTTGAACTTTGTAAATATAATTTTAAATCATAGCAATAAAAGACTACTGGTCTATCTAATAATAAATAGTCCGTATAGCAACTAGAATAATCAGTTACTAACAAATCAGCGTATTTTAAGAGAAATTGGGGATCATAGGATTCATTGCTTATATCAATAATATGTTTATAATTGGTTGGAACCTTACCATCACTATACATATGCCGCTTAATAACAAAAGTATAATTATTTTTTTCACAGAACTGATTTAATGATTCAAAGTCCATGACCTCATTAATATTATTGTCCAATTTCCCTTTACTTCTATGGGTGGGCATGTAGAGAAGCACTGTTCCATTCTTATACCACTCTGGAATTTGTTCATCCTCTTCTGATTCTCTGAAAAATACATCATTACGTACTTGACCAAGCTCAAGGATGTGGTCTTTACTAGTTAAAAAAGTTTCTGGATAATAGGAAGACACTTTTTGACTTGTCGAAACAACATAACTTTCTTTACCTTGGTTAGTCCGAATTACTAACTTTCCAAAGGTCCGCTTCAACCAACTTTTTTCGCGCATCACTTTAAAAGAAAAGGTGTTCCTGTTAGCACCCCATACCTTTTTTAACCCTACACCATGCCAAGTATTGTAAGAGATAACTCCGCCTATGAATTTATTATTAAAATCATCATTAGCAGCATGAGAATGAATCGCTAATTTTGCTTTTAACTGAAAATAAATTCCTTTTCGTGAATTATGCAAATAACATTCATATCCCAAGTCACTTATTTCACTAACTAAACTATTTGACTTTGCAATCCATATACAGCGGATGTCAGGATTTTTCATCATCTCAAGAAAAATATATTTGGGATTACCTCTAAACCCAACTCCATTTTCAGCACCAAATATGACAATCCGTTTTGATTTAGGAAACAGTTTGGATAGTCCATGAATAGATATAAAAAGCATTCTCTTAAAGTATTTTGTTAACCCCTTGTATTTAATCGATAGCACGACCAACAAAATGATACTGAGTAAAATTGTCTGAATTACATTTAATTGATAATCACTTATATACATTAGCTATTAATGCCCCTTGAGTCATTTTCTAGAAACTGAATGCTACGACGTACTCGATACTTTAAACATTTGTTTACGGACTGTAATATCTTGACCATCTAAACAAATGCCATTATCAGATAGTAAATTGTCAACAACCTCTCCTACATGCTCAGGTTGCATGATGGTGCTTTGGTCCTCATCAGGCGCAAGCTTACGTCTTAACTCCGTTGCACAACGACCTGGTGAAATACAATAAACTAAAATACCATACTCTGCTAGTTCATCCGAAAGTGTTTTTGACATACTTATTAGTGCCGCTTTGGATGAGGAGTATGATAGCCATCCTGGACGAGGACTGCTTCCAGCCGTGGATGCTACGTTAAGAATTTTACCGCCAGTCTTTTTCATAAATCTAACCACTTCTTTGGTAATATAAAAAATGGAGTGCACATTTACTTTGTAAGTTGTTTCCCAGTTCTCCACTGAAGTTTCTAATAAAGACTTTGGTTCTGCATAGCCTGCCACGTTTAGCAGATAATCAATGCTTCCGTATCGTTCACCAACTGTTTCAATAAGTTCTTTTACTGCTTGATAATCCGTTAAATCCATCGCATAATAAACAACATTTTTAGAAGGATTCATAAGTTCGGCTGTTTCTCGTAATCCTTGCTCAGTCCTTGAAATGATTATAAAGTTAGTAATATCATCTCTTTCACTTAGGGCTACAGCAATTGACCTTCCAATTCCTCTGCTTGCTCCAGTTACAATACAAGTCTTAGACATTGTAGACATTGCCATCCCCCCCCAATATGTACTCTGTGTATATAATTTCCGCTAATTTTCGATCAATGGGATTGGTAATTTTAAAATTATATTCACTACCTTTTAACACTTTTACTTTTGATTTATGAAAATCAAAGTATAAGCTAGCATCTTCAGTAAAGGATAACCCATTTAATTCTGCATGCTGATGAGCTATTAGCAATTTTGCAGTGGGAAATTTTTGTGGCAGTTGTACATTTATCAAGTAATTACGTTCTAAATTCTCCTCAATATAATCATTACCACCTAATACTGTAAATGGTATATCTAAGCCAAAAATAGCAGCTTCATCTGGATTTTGAATTAACTCAACAAATTCTTCTCTAGTCACAAAGGGCCTCACCGCTTCATGAATAACCGTTTGTTCATTTGAAGCTTCTAATAAACCCTTATAGGCTGATTCTTGTCTAGTTGCTCCACCTTCTATACAATGAATCGTTGTACTAAATCCAAAATTACTTATTATTTCTTCAGTTTTTTCAATAAACTCTTTTGGTGATGGGATAATTATTTCTTTAATCTCTTTAATTGTATCAATACGCTCAAGAACATGGACTAAAATTGGTTTTCCTCCAACTAATAAGAACTGCTTAGGTGTTGCTAACTTCATTCGAGCTCCAATACCACCAGATAACAAAATACAACTAACATTACTCATTAAATCACCTCTTCTATTCTTTCTGCTCATCATGCCTAGCGTCGGTAGTCGGTTCTTTAAATCATCGATACATACTCATCATACATTCTTTATAAAGAACTGTAAACTTATTATTTACTTAATAAAGAACAATAATTGATATAATAATTGCTGTTTTTTTAGTTAATTAGCTTGTTTGTACCTTGTAAATTAAACATATTAAAGGTAAGCTTATTGTAAATATAGTGTAAATTTTCTGTTAATTAACTTCAGAAGAAAATTTATCTTCATCTTATATTGAAGAATGAAGGGGGATTAACATTGGTTAACATAATTACCTACGGAACCTTTGATTTAATTCATAACGGTCACATTAACCTTCTTCGCCGTGCCAAAGAATATGGTGACCATTTAACCGTTGCTTTATCATCTGATACATTTAATAAAATTAAAGATAAAGATTCCTACTATAAGTATGAAATACGAAAGATGATTTTAGAGTCAATCCGATATGTGGATAATGTTATACAAGAAGATAATTGGGAGCAGAAAATACAGGATATTATTGATCACAATATTGATATATTCATTATGGGAGATGATTGGGAAGGTAAGTTCGACTATTTAAACGAGTACTGTAAAGTTATATACTTGCCTAGGACAGTTGGTATCTCTTCAACACAAATAAAAAGTGATTTTTCAAAGGCCAACGATGGGTAGAGAGATACTAATTTCCATTTACCTTTCTTTTTTTCATGTATTTTTTTCTATATGTAATTTTTTACCCCAACAAAATAAAACAACCTTTGTCGCTTCTTTTGGTGATAATGTTTTTTATACAGCACGAGCACTAGCTTCAACGGACACTTCAGAAATAGTAATCCTCAAAACTACCAATTGTAAAATTGATTTTCAGGCTATCACCGAGGCTAAAGTAATAACCTTTAAAGCTATGAATCCATTTAACTTTTTAAAATCTATTTACCATCTCGCGACAGCCGAGACAGTTATGGTCGATAACTACTTCGGTTTTTTATCCGCTGTTAGCTTTAGAAGTAATGTAACTTGTGTTCAACTTTGGCATGCTGCAGGAGCCATCAAAAAGTTCGGTTTGCTTGATCCTTCTGTTAAATACAGAAGTAAAAGAGCGCTTAAACGTTTCCTTGAAGTTTACAGCCGCTTTCATTATGTTGTTGTTGGTTCAGAAAAAATGGCTAGTATTTTCAAAAAAAGTTTCGGTTTAACAAATGAAAATATATTACGGACTGGAATCCCCAGAACTGATATGTTTTTTGATCAGCAATATAAAATCGAAACCAAAAATTGTTTAAGAAAACATATACCTATAACTGCAGATAAGAAAGTAATTATGTTTGCTCCTACATTTAGAGATGAACAACTGAGCATGACCAGTCTTCCTTTGAACGTTGAAAAAATGTATAAGGAATTGAGTAATGATTATGTGCTATTATTAAGACTACATCCTGCAGTAAAGTACACTTTTAAGAATGAGTTCCCTGATTTTCTCATCGATGTGTCTAGCTATCCAAATATAAATGATTTACTACTAATCACTGATTATTTGATAACCGATTACTCGTCTATCCCGTTTGAGTTTTCTCTTTTACAAAAACCCATGATTTTCTTAGCATATGATTTTGAGGAATACACAAAGACTAGAGGTTTCTGGGAAGATTATAAATTAGATATTCCGGGTCCTTTAGTTAAAAATACAACCGAGGTCATTAATACCATCCAATTGGATAAGTTCAATATGAAAAAAATAAAAGACTATGCCGCAAAATGGAACCAGTATTCGAAAGGCCTCTCTAGCGAAAATCTAGTAAATACCTTATACAGAAAACAAAGTCAACATAGCATTGATAAAGTGAAATAGTATCCATACTTACATGGTTTAAATTTAAAACGAATCCAGAGTACAAATAACCTACTACTTTTCTATAGATTTGAATTTATTATTGATCAATGAAAAAACCTCACAAATTGTGAGGTTTTAAAGTAAAATAAACTCTTGATAGGTATAAGTTCATAGTGAAACTTCATCTTTCTTTTATCAACTGTTTATAATCTTGCAAATTAAAATTAATCTCTATTATACAGGTCTCTCGTATAAACTTTTTCTCTCACATCCATTAAATCGGAATCTAGTCTATTCGATACAATCACATCTGAGATCTTCTTGAATTCCTCTAAATCCCTGATTACTTTAGAATTGTAAAACGATTCATCTTCGAGTACAGGTTCGTATATGACCACCTCTACACCTTTAGCTTTAATTCGTTTCATAATTCCTTGAATTGCAGATGCTCTAAAATTATCAGAATTGGTTTTCATTGTAAGGCGATATATTCCAACAATCGAAGGATTTTTCTCTACAATTTTTGATGCAAGAAAATCTTTTCTTGTAGTATTGGCATCCACAATTGCCCCAATTAAATTATTAGGAACATCCTCGTAGTTTGCTTTTAATTGTTTTGTGTCCTTTGGCAAGCAATAGCCACCATATCCAAATGATGGGTTGTTGTAATGATCTCCTATTCTTGGGTCTAAGCCAACCCCCTCAATAATTTGCTTCGCATTTAATCCTTTCATCTCTGCATACGTATCAAGTTCATTAAAATAAGCAACTCTAAGCGCCAAGTATGTGTTTGAAAAAAGTTTTACTGCTTCGGCCTCTGTTGAATCAGTAAATAGGACAGGTATATCCGTTTTAATTGCTCCCTGCACCAATAAATCCGCAAACCTTTCTGCTCGTTCGGAACGCTCGCCAACAACTATTCTTGATGGGTATAGGTTGTCATGTAAGGCTTGTCCTTCTCTTAAGAATTCTGGGGAGAAGATAATGTTATCCGTTTGGAGCTTTTCTTTAATGTCTCTAGTATATCCTACTGGAACCGTTGACTTTATTACCATTACTGCATCTGGATTAATTGTCAGGACATCGTCTATAACACTTTCAACCGTTTTTGTGTTGAAAAAGTTTTTTTCCGGGTCATAATCGGTTGGTGTTGCAATAATAACAAATTCAGCGTCCTTATAAGCTTTTTCTTTATCTGTTGTCGCAACAAGGTTTAACTCTTTTGTAGTTAAAAACTCCTCGATTTCTTTATCTACAATCGGGGATTCTTTTTTATTAATCATGTCTACCTTTTCTTCAATAATATCAACTGCAACAACTTCATTATGTTGTGAAAGTAATACTGCATTTGATAAACCTACATATCCTGTACCTGCTATTGCTATTTTCATTATTTAAGACATCTCCATTATAAACATAGTTTGTTATTTATTTTATCATACCATTAAAGAATTAAAAACATTTGTTGAATACGGGACTGTGATTGAAAATCATGGCTTAATCTACTATTTAACAGAGGAAAATAATCAAAAACCAGTTATTACGAAGGAAAAATATTTAACCTTTACTGCTCTGTGTTAATTGTCTAGAACATCATTTGTACCGATCTCTACAGATTTTGTGTAATACCAATCCCGCTTAAGAAGATTGTACAATTGATAAGTCCAAAAACAGACTATAATTTTATTTGTAACCTTTTTTCTAGACACAAATGACCATAATAAAAACCCCACTAATATGAGGTTTTATTATGGTCTACCATAATAGCAAAAGATACTATTTTATAGAGTACTGGCTAGCAAAGTAATTTTTATATTCACCGCTAATTATTTGCTCCCACCACTCTTTATTATCTAGATACCACTGAATAGTATTTGCTATACCAGAATCAAAGTCATAGATTGGAGTCCAACCTAGTTTCTCTAATTTGGTTGGATCAATGGCATAGCGTTTATCATGGCCTAATCGATCTTCTACAAATTCAATTAACTCTTCTGATTTTTCTAGCGTATTAATAATCGTTTTAACTACTTCTAAGTTCGTTTTTTCGTTATGGCCACCGACATTATAAACTTCTCCACTCTTTGCATTATGAAGTACTAAGTCAATTGCCGAACAATGATCTTGCACATGTAACCAATCTCGGATATTTTTCCCATCACCGTAAACAGGTACTCTTTCATCGTTTAACACCCTAGAAATTGTTAATGGAATTAACTTCTCAGGAAAGTGATATGGTCCATAATTGTTAGAGCACCTAGTAATATTAACTGGTAAACCATATGTTTCGTGATAAGCACGAACTAATAAGTCAGAAGATGCTTTACTTGCACTATATGGACTATTAGGTTGTAATGGCGTGTCTTCAGTAAAGAAAGTCTTAGGATCAAAATCCAATTCACCGTATACTTCATCTGTAGAGACATGAACGAACTTCTTAACATTAATCTCTTTAGCAGCATCCAGCAATACCTGGGTTCCTAAAACATTGGTTCGAATAAAAATTTCAGGATTTGTAATAGATCGATCAACATGGCTTTCTGCTGCAAAGTGGACAACATAATCAAACTTTTCTTTTTTAAACAATGACATAATCGTCTTTCGATCAGCTATATCTGCTTTAACAAAATAATAATTATCTTTAGATTGAATTCTCTTGTGTTTAATTAAATCCCCTGCATAAGTTAGCTCATCCAAATTATATATATCATAATCGGGATACTTATCGATCATATATTGGACAAAATTACCCCCAATAAATCCTGCTCCACCTGTTACCAATACTTTCTTTTTTGACATTCTAGTTCACCTCTTCATTTAACTGCTTTAAATAATGTTGTAGAGCATCTTCCCAACTTCGCAAGCGACTAAAGCCATTATCTTCAAGCTTATCCTTGCTCATACGTGAGTTTTTTGGTCGCACAGCTCTCGTAGGATATTCCTCAGTTGTAATAGGATGTACCGTTACCATCTTATTACTCTGCTTAAAAATTTCTTTTGCAAAATCAGCCCACGTACAGTAACCCTCGTTTGACACATGATAAACACCATATTTTTGTGTTTGAATCATATCGATCAATAGTTTTGCTAAATCAAATGTATAGGTTGGGGAGCCATATTGGTCACCCACGACATTCAATTCATCACGGGTTTCGGCCAACCGTAACATTGTCTTAACGAAATTATTACCGTTGATTCCAAATACCCAAGAAATTCTCACAATGAACCAGTTATCTAATGTTTCCTGTACGACTTTTTCACCTTCAAATTTTGTAAGTCCATAATAACCAATTGGATCTGTCTGATCTATTTCACTATAGGGAACAATGCCTTTACCCTCAAATACATAGTCTGTACTTATATAAATGAATTTAGCACCAATTGCTTTAGCTGCGTTGACCAAATGCTTTGTACCATTAACATTTACATCCCAACACGTATCTTTATCATCTTCAGCCTTATCCACTGCTGTAAATGCCGCACAGTGAATAATAGCATCTGGATATAGTGTTTCTACATATTGGTTTACTTCTTTTTCATTCGTTATATCTAAATTATTCCGGCCAGTACCATGCATGTCGAGGCCATGTTTTAAACCTTCCTCAACAACGTCATATCCAAGCTGGCCTGTATAACCAGTCACTAAAATTTTCATCCAATTACTCCCCATATAAAAAATTCTTTTCAGCGTCTTTTAAAAGTGGAGCCTTTTCGTCTTTCTCCGATAGAACTGGCTTAATATCCAAGGGCCAATTAATACCGATTTCTGGATCATTCCAAATAATACCCCGATCACATTCTGGTTCATAAAATTGGTCCACTTTATATTGAACTTCGGTGTCTTCCCGTAATGTTATAAACCCATGCGCAAATCCTTGTGGAACAAGTAATTGTTTTTTGTTCTCGGCTGTCAATTCGATGCCAAACCACTCACCATATGTAGGACTATTTTGTCTTATATCAACTGCAACATCATAAAGTGCCCCACGTGTACAACGAACAAGTTTTGTTTGTGCTTTTGGATTCAATTGATAATGAAGTCCACGTAATGTACCTTTTATCGCAGAGAATGATTGATTATCCTGTACAAATGCAACATCTATGCCTTCTTCTTTAAAATTCAATTCACTGTAAGTTTCCATGAACCAACCACGATGGTCCCCAAAAACCTTTGGTTCAATTACTTTAACTCCAGGAAGTCGTGTGTCTTTAATATTCATCCAATTACCCCTTACCCTAGTATTTTATAGCTCCATTAGCTACTTTTAATAGGTATTGTCCGTATCCAGTTTTAGAGAATAACTCTGCTGACTCCATTAATTTTTCTTTATCTATCCAGCCATTGATATAAGCAATCTCTTCCAATGCCGAAATTTTAATGCCTTGATGATCCTCAACCGTTTTCACAAAGTTAGTTGCAGATACCAAACTTTCATGTGTTCCTGTATCTAACCACGTATATCCACGGCCTAATAATTCTACTTCCAATTCGCCACTCTTAAGATAAGCTTCATTAATTGAAGTAATCTCCAGCTCTCCTCGATCCGAAGGCTTAACATTTTTCGCAATATCAACAACACGATTATCATAAAAATATAACCCCGTAACTGCATAATTGGATTTTGGATTCTTTGGTTTTTCTTCTACACTTAATACTTTACCACTATTATCAAATTCAACCACACCAAATCTCTCAGGGTCTGTTACATGGTATCCGAACACTGTCGCACCTTTTTCCTTTTCTGCAGCACGCTTTAGGATTTTTGTTAACCCACTACCATAATAAATATTATCCCCTAAGACCATCGCAACTGAATCACTTCCAATAAACTCTTCTCCGATGATAAATGCTTGCGCTAATCCATCAGGACTAGGTTGAATCTTATATTCCAAATTGATTCCGTACTGAGAACCATCTCCTAAAAGTGCGCTAAAACGAGGGGTATCCTCTGGTGTAGAAATAATTAAGATATCTTTTATTCCGGCCAACATTAATGTGGATAACGGATAGTATATCATTGGCTTATCGTAGATTGGCAACAATTGTTTGCTCGTTACCATTGTTAATGGATATAAACGTGTTCCGCTTCCTCCAGCTAAAATAATTCCTTTAATTTGAACCAAACCCTTTCCTATTCAATTAGTTACCTATTTTTCATTAAAATTAGTGATATTTATCGTAATTTAGCATAAATGTACTTCATTATTAATATTACATTTTTCGCACTACACTTTCAAAGTATTTTCATAAATATTTATTATTTATTGGATAAGATAACCTATTAGGATATCCTGGGCTTTTTATTTAAAGACTCTCTTCTTCTTCATTTTAACAACTTAAGGATGATAATCAAAATCTCTTGTCGTATAATAGACTTTATGAGTCATCCAGCAAGCTGTTATTACTGGACATTACTCATAAATTAACAAATCACTAAGATTTAATAGTGCTAACATAACTACAAATACTTTAACTCGCTAATCAAACTGATTAGAATGGTAGAAGAGGCATAAATACAAATCATATTTTTGTTTAATTTGTTCAATATATAATTGAGGTGGATTTTCATGGCTAAAACTAACGTTACCGAGGTAGCTATCATTTTGCTAAATTGGAACAGTTACGATGACATAGTTGACTGTTTAGAATCGCTTAAAACACAAGAGTATAAAGACTTCGAAGTTTTTATTGTAGATAACTGTTCTCGAGATAATTCATACGAACTTCTTAAGGACCATTATTCCGAAGGGAACTTCGACTTTAATGTTAATTTCAAAAAAGCCGAGGAAAATCTAGGTTTTGCTGGCGGAAACAACATTGCAATTAAGGATGCGTACAGTAGGAACTTCAACTATATGTGGCTTCTTAATAGTGATACGATAGTTACACCCACTACCCTAAGTGAGTTGATACATACCGTTTCAAGCGATTCACAGATCGGTATCGTAGGATCGAAAATCTATTATTATGATTCCAAGGTCCTCTGGTTTGCCGGTGGAGAGTTGGACTTACAGAAAGGCATTTCACCACATATTGGGCAACATGAAATAGATAAAGGTCAATACGATGAGCAAAGAGAAGTTGAGTTTATAACTGGTTGTAGTTTGTTAGTTAGAAGAGAAGTGATAGAAACAGTTGGATACATGAGAGAAGACTACTTTTTATATTATGAAGACTCCGATTACAATGTAAGAGTTAAAGATAACGGATGGAAAATTTTTTATGTTCCTAGTTCAATTGTCTATCATAAAGTTTCACATTCCTCGGGTGGAGAAGAATCGTTGGCACCTTATGTCGCTTATTATAATATGAGAAATTCCTATGTAATGATGAGAAGAAATAGAAGCGCAAGAAAGTTGATACCATTTTCGATATTATTTTGGAAATTGTTTAAGAAACATGTAAAAATCCTTGTCAAAAATCAGGATAAAAAGGTGTTAAGAAGTAAATATATTTTTTATGGATTGATAGATGCACTTAGACAAAGGATGGGGAAGCATCCAGATCTTTAACTGAAGGAGATATAATATGAACACGTTATACGTTTTACACGAGCATGGTGCACCACGTCATTTTGAAGCTATAACTTACTTGAATAACGAAAAAAAACTGTACGATCGCGTCATACATTTGGAGTTCGCCGTTATTCATCAGTTTGTAAAAGGTATCGTTAAGAGAAAACCAAAATTACTATTTAAGTCTTTATACAATGTAATGCACTTGTTATTTTTTTTGTTTTCTAGAGATAAAAAAATTGTTATTGGAGCAGCTCCTTTTGATATATTTGTCTATTATTTACTAGCACTAAAGAAAAGGCACGATATTATTTATTACTCTTCTTGGCCTTATTGGGATGGGAGTTTTCATCCCAGAAAAATCTTAATTAAACACCAACAGAAAATGTGGCGTGAATTTTTGGACAATACGAAAGTAGTTGCTGTAACTTCAGCTGTCAAGGACGGACTAGTAAGCTTTACGGATCAGGTAACAGTTATTCCACACTGTATTAATCCTGATATCTTCCATAGTCACAATCGTAAAGAAGATAACTTTCGTGTGATTTATGTAGGACGAATTCTTGAACAAAAGGGAATTAAATTAATTTTAGAGCTCATACAAGAAATAAAGATGGATATTGATTGGTGGTTTGTTGGTGAGGGTGATGAAGAGTTAAAGAAACAAATTAGAAAATTGGAAGCTGGACAGGATAATGTCAAATATTTTGGCAGTATCAAAGATCAAAATAAATTAGCAGAATTATATAGAAGTAGTCAAATTCTTTTATTACCATCCTATAAAACAAAAGGTTGGGAAGAACTTTTTGGCATCGTAATTATTGAAGCTATGGCTAGTGGGGTGATTCCTATCTCGACCAACGCCATTGGTCCGAATACAATTATTACCGACTCATTAAATGGATATTTAATTGAACAAGGAGATAAAAAAGCAATTAAAGAAAGAATACTTAAGCTATACCGTGACCGGGATTATTCAAACAAAATGTCCGCTGAAGCAGGTGTTACTGTCGAACGAAATTATACGATTGCTAGTACCGCAAAGCTTTGGGAAGAAGTATTAAATTCAAGTGAGTTAGAGAATGACAAAAAGGCAGTGAGTACTAATTAAAGGTACTCACTGCCTTTTTGTATTAAATACGTGCTAATTGTTCTATATCAGCCCAATTTGTCGTTAAGCGGATTATATCTTCTTCTATCAACTCCGAACCAGTTTGCACTTCGATGATTTCCATATCCGTTGCAGCTTTTATTGCATGCTTCATACCTAAAGGGATGTGAACAACATCCCCTTCCCGTATATGGCTTAACTTATTATTGACTATGTATACACCTTGTCCCTTTACTATCGTCCATATCTCACTTCTCTTATAATGTACCTGGTAGCTTAAGTTTTTACCAGCTCTAATACCTATTCGCTTCGTTAAAACTTCATTTCCTTCAGGATACTTGACATAGTCTAATACCTTGTACCATCCCCATCTTCTTTCTTCGTACATAGGACGGTCGCTGATGCGATCTACATACTCCTTAATTTTAGGACTGGTTTCACTATCAGTTACCAAAATACCATCTGGGCTAGCCGCGACAACTGCATTCTTTATTCCCAATAAGACAATCGGAATATCTAATTCGTTAATAATGTAGGAATTATCAACACCTTCTCCCATAATACCTTTACCAATTTGTTGTGAACCCATTTCCTCTGTAAGAGTGTTCCATGTGCCAAGGTCCTTCCAGTAACCATCATAGGAAAGCGCAACAATATCGTTAGCTTTTTCAACCACCTCATAGTCAAAGCTGTTTTTATGTAATGTATGATATTGCTCTAATAACTCGTTGTATTGAGTTGGTAAACCTTTATCTTCTAGCATTTTGATAATATATTCTAGCTTAAAAGCAAATACACCACTATTCCATAATGCCTGCTTAGACATTAATTCTTCTGCTGTTTTTATATCGGGTTTTTCCTTAAAATAATCGACTTTTAAAATATTGCCATCATCACTTAATTTAGGTACGATGTACCCATATTTCTCAGATGGATAGGTCGGATTTATACCAATTAGAGCTAGCTCTGCATTGGTTGAATTAAGGGCAAGTTCTAGGTCCTTGACACGTTGGAAAAACTTATCTTCTACATAAGGATCGACAGGTAGCATTCCAACAACTTCGTCCAGGCTACACTTTTCAATGGAGTATAGGTAGACAGCTGCTAGTGCAATCGCCGGGAATGTGTCCCTTCGTTCTGGCTCAGTTACAATAGTTACATTTGAACCGAGCTGGTTCGTAATCATATCTACTTGTGATTTACTTGTGGCTATTATCGCCTTATTTACTAAATCATTCTTCCTTAGTTGCCCCCAAACACGCTGTACCATTGACTCAAATTCCCCTTCTGAGTTGGATAGTACTTTTAGAAATTGTTTGGATCTTGAATCATTAGAAAGTGGCCAAAGCCTTTTCCCGGATCCGCCTGACAAAAGAACTAATCTCATCGTTACCCCTCCAAATACTGTAAGTTTGTTTGTAATTTGCAATTAATAATAATGGGTTTATCTAGGTGAAATGGGCGATCACTTAAAAAGGATTCATTATATAAAATAACAAGAATAAGACATTAGACACTTCTATTATTTTCTATCGTTCTTCTGTACATCTTTTCCAAATTGCTAATCCTTAAACTAACCTCAAATAAGATGAAACCTCTTTAAAGATTTTCCATATAACTTCCCAATAGAAAAAAGTTGACTAAGATGGCCATTATGAAAAGACACCACTTAGTCAACTATATTCATGTTTAAATCTATTTTTTAACTCTAGATTCAAATCCATAAATTAAGTTTAATATTGGGCGGTATTTACTACCGACTAAACCTGTTAATTCAACAATAATTTCGATACAAACCATTAATGCTATTAAAGTTAATGTTGAACCCCACATGGTTGCCCTTGTGAATATAATAGCTGCTAGACTGAACACTCCACTCATTGCATAGATTAATAGAACTGTTTGTCTATGACTGTACCCGAGTCTTAATAAACAATGATGAAGGTGAAGCTTATCAGGAGCCGATATAGGTGTTCGATGTAAAATTCTACGGATGATAGCAAACAACGTATCAAGAATAGGAACCCCTAAAATAATAATAGGAATTAATAATGAAAACAATGTTACATTTTTAAACAATCCCATAATTGAAAGAATACTGATCATATAACCTAAGAACAAAGCACCAGTATCTCCCATAAAAATCTTTGCTGGATGAAAATTATACAGTAAGAAACCAATTGTACTTCCAAGTAACATAAATCCAATCAACGCAACAAAACCGTCTCCAAGCGCAATCGCCATTCCTGAAATAGTAATTAAAGCAATGGATGATACTCCTGCTGCCAAACCATCAAGACCATCGATTAAATTAATGGCATTTGTAACTCCAACGATCCAAATAATAGTGATTGGGATACTTAAAAGTCCTATATCAATTCTGTCAGCAAATCCAAAAGGAAGAGTGATAAAATCAATCTGGATTCCGCCAAGGACAGTAATTAATGCAACTACAAATTGTCCGCTAAACTTAACCTTTGCTGATAACTGATATTTATCATCCAAGGCACCAATCAGTGTAATTAGTGATGCACCAACTACAACTGGCCAAATCTTTTGACCCTCTGGTGAGAAGATAATAAAACCAATGATAAAGCTTACAAATATTGCAAGTCCGCCAAGTCGAGGCATTATTTTAGTGTGTACTTTTCTAGAATCTGGTTGGTCTGTAGCACCAACTTTTAACGCTAGTTTTTTCACATAAGGTGTGATTGCCATAGAGATAAGAAAACACACTATTAGCGCAAGATAAACCATTTATATCCCCCTACATTCTTTGTGTCTTTATAAAAAACTTTAATCACATTATTAGACGAGCGATTACGGTTAAATGTTTCAAAATAGTATATAAAAATAGTAAACTTATATATATATTTATACACATTGTTACCATTATATAAAAAGATAATCTAATTCAATATAATTTCATCGAAGTTTAGCATAATTAATAGTAATACAGAAAGTATTGTAGGTCAACAAAATAAAAGTGAGTACGACTTTAGCTCACATTAAATTAACTTTTTTTCTTAATTAAAGCGAACGGTAGATGTCTAGCAACTTCTTACCTTGGTGTTTTACATTAAATTCATCTTCTACTTTTTTTCTGCCATTCTCGACTAACTTTTGATAAAAATCAAAATCATTTAAACAATTTTCTACCTCTTCTGCTAGAGACTTATAGTCATGTTCTTGTACTAGTATTCCACTTTTATTGTGATCAATAATCTCCGGAATGTCACTATGGAATGTAGATAAGACAACCGTTCCCATTGCCATCGAATTAAGAATCGTAATGGGTGTGCCTTCTTGATTACCACTTTCATCTGTTACACTCGGGTGTAATAGAAAATGAGCTTGTTGCATCATATCACCAAGTTGTTTATATGGTACATACCCCAATAAATTAATTGTATCTTTTGCTGGTGAGTTCCTTATTAAATCCAATATTTCCTGTTTCAAAGCAAGGTTACTTGGTGACTGTGTTTGAATATCCCCTATGATGTTCAACTCTACATTTTGATGATTTTTAAAGATTTCTAAATATGATTTTATTGCATCTGGAATTCCTTTCTTTTTATTAAAGCTTGAGGCAATAATAAATTTGATTGTTTTATCTGATGTTGGCATTAAAGGGTTAAATGTTAATTTATCCACTTCAACCCCTAAATGAAATATTTCAATTTTCTCTTGTGGAATTCCAATATTAATCATTTTCTCTTGCATATTTTTTCCTAATACCAAGAACTTGTCGATATGATTAGCTAGATCCTGATATTTGGCTATCCACTTTGGATCATCCAAATATATGCTTGCATCATACCCGTATAAGCTAATTACATGTTTAAATTTACCTCTAGATAATTTTAGCATTGAGCTATCTATATATCCTTTATCACCAAAATGGGAGTGTAAAACAATTGGTTCTTTGCTTTGCTTTATGATCTTATTTAATTCTCTATAGTAACGGATTTTCTTCTCAATCTTCCCTAACATTCCAGGTAGTCTTGATGTTATAGTTGTTAATTTGTCATATGGAAAAAGGTCAGAGTTACTTGCTTGTAGACTGTACACAGGAGGCTTATCCATTGAATTAAACAAGTCATAAAGCCAATTTTCAGTAATTTTCATAAATGTACTGACCAACTGGATATTACGCATTTTCCTCCCCACCCCTCATAATTTGCAAGTAATCTTTTAATTTAAATTGTGGTGTAAAACCAATTTGACTATATAATGCGGAACTATCTAAAACCATATCCCCTGTTTCAATTCTTTCAAGTTCTTTCGTCCAATTTATTTTATTCACATTAGTACCAAACTTGTTTGCAACTAAATCTGCAATTTCACCAACTGAAATAACTTCCGTACCACCAAGATTGAGTATGTTATTCCTTAATTTAAACTCATGAACAGATTTATAAAGGATTGATACAAGATCTTGGATATAGATAATATCCCTTTTTTGTGTACCATCACCGTATATTTGAATTGGATCACCATTAAGAGCACGGTTAATAAAATAATTAATGAAACCATAATTCCCTGAAGTTTCCTTTGTGTCAAATAAACCATAAGGAATTGATATTCTAAAAATCAAATATGGAATATCAAATAAATTAGAGTAAGATTGAAGGTAATTTTCGGCAGCTAGTTTATTGGAACCATAAATGGTATTTGGCTGGGGTGTAAACAATTCATTTACTTTTTCAGATGTTGTGTGACCATATACTAACCGTGTACTTGGAAAGACAATTAATGGCTTGTTTTCAAAATCCTTAACAGTATCAAGAATATTTAACATGCCTCGACAATTAACTTCCAAATTTTGATTATAATTATAAAAACTAGAAAGCGCTCCGGAATGTCCTGCAAAATTGTAAATCACATCATATCCCGATAAAAGTGGTTGAAGATGCTTCTTGTCTAAAACATCTAATTCAATTGCATGGATGTGGTCAGAATGCAAATCAACTGTAGATATGTCCCTGCAAGCCAGTGTTATACTATACTCATTATCGTTATGTTTGCTGTAATACCTTGCTAAATGGGAACCAATAAACCCGTTTGCTCCAATGATTAAAATTTTTTTCAATGCTATTACTCCTATCAGTTTAAACTCAGTCCATTTATGTAACAGAAATTCATCGTATTATTTTCAAAATAACCTTAACTGTTCGTTTATCGAAAACAATACTGGGATTCATCTTGAAGCTTTTTTTATAAAAAGAAGATGCGTTTTTTCTGTCTTTTTTAACAGCGTGGGATAAAGCTAAATTTAAATAAAGATCTGCAAGTTTTTGCTTTTTAAAAGGTACATTCAAATCTATTTGACTGAATATACTTTCGATCAACTCCAACTTTGCTTGTTCCATTACTATTCGGTTATAGCTATTATTAGATTCATGTAGACGATAGCCTACTAACTTTTCTTTATTATATATAATCTTCTTGTTAGCTAATTTAACCCTTAACCAAAGCCCCCAATCATCCGGACCACTTCCAACCTTAGACTCGTAGAATTTCCCTACATCCAACACAGCTGACAACTTAGCTAATACTTGGGAAGGTGATATTATAAAATTATGGGTGATTAAGTTCTCAATATTATCCACATGCGTATAATTATCTTCATATATCTCTCTTGATACTTTATTATCTTTATCAATAATGGATCCATTGGCATAAATCAAATCACCATTTGTTTCCTCTAATATGTTCACTTGTTTCTCTAGGTAGTTATTTTCCCATAGATCATCTTGGTCTAAGAAAGCGACAAAATGTCCACTACATAAGTCTAACCCCATGTTTCTTGTTTTTGCCACACCCGTATTTTTTTTATCAATAATTTGAACTCTAGGATCTCGTTTGTATTCTGATATAATCACTAAACTATCATCTTTAGAACCATCATTTAGGATCAGTAGTTCAAAATTTTTATGTGTTTGACTTAATACTGATTGGATGGTTTGCTGAACATAATTTTCTCCATTATATACTGGCATTACAATACTTATTAATTTATTTGTCATATTCACTCACCACTTTGGCTTATTGCTATTTAGGCTTGTCTATTGGCACATTGATTTATCTATTAGGATTACCATTAATTAACCCAATAATAACATGTAAAATACCTTTAATGTAAAGCCTACACGGCATTATATCATATATTTATTGATGAAAACAGGCTCCATTAAAAAAATGAACCAACTAAGGATGTTATGCTACTTATTACTAACAAGAATTCAAAGAATTGAGAAGAATCAAAGTAAGACTTCCAAAAAAAAATGCCCCGTATTGGGGCATTTTCGAGTTTAACATTATTTTTCTATTGCGTAATCGCTGTGGATCCAAGCTTCAGATCCTTTGTAGTTAATCTTATACCACTTCTTTGTGGCGTCATCTTTTATTAATTGATTGTTACTATCTAAGAATCCTGATACATAATAGCCATTGTATAAGTCGCCAGCAACCTCATAGGTTGTACCTGGGCCTTGTCTTACGTGTAGAGTTCCAGATACACTAATTTGTAGTAAGTTTAACGGATCAACGTATGTTGCATATAACCAGCCTTCCTTATCTCCTACCTTCACTTGATACCAACCACTTGCGTATCCAATTAATTGGAGTTTTGTACCTTTAGGTATTGTAGAAATAAGTGTTGATGAATCTATTATAGGTTCTGATCTAAAATTCACAGCTTCTGTTGTTACACCTATAACTCCACTAGGGTAAAGATTCAATAATTCACTAGCTGGAGGCTGCTCTAAGAACTTAGGTTCATCGAACGACATTGAATAATTATCTAGAAGTTTATAGATATTATCAATCCTTTTAGTTTGACTAAGCGCCCAACTTACATGTGTGGCATATTGATGTGTTGCTGGTTTTGCAGGATTCCACTTCATTTTATATAACGTATTTTGACCAACTTGGATATAGTTCACAGACACAAATTGTGCCCCACCTTTGATAGCTGCACTCGGGTTAAACCAACCTTGACTGTATGCAAATTGGGCTCCACAATCATTTGGATTGGCATCATATGCACCAATCCCATACATGTTATAAACCTTTTCCGGCGCGATATCCGTTATGACTGGATTTCCGCTACTATCCTTTACAATTTTCCCATCTGAACATGTCTTCCACTGGCTCATTCCACTAGCTAACGTTGAAGAACCATTACCAGTTTCATGTAGAGCATGTGCAATTAGGTAAACTTCGTTAATACTATACAGCTTACCAGCATCAACAAATGCCTGTCCTTCTCTAGTTAACGTACCTTTATTAGCTAGAATTTTCGTGTTGATTTCATTAACATTTAATCCTGCTGAATCTGAAAGCTTAAGGAATTGTAAATAACTAACAGTATCTTTTGAGAAATTGGTAGGGTTGGCATAGTATTCTACCTCAAATCTTTCAGCAGGAATTAAGCCTGCACCATCAGATTTAGGACTACCATAAGCCATCTGTTTATCTACCATTTCGTTAAACGTATAGTTATAGTTTGTAGAGTTATAGGTTTTGATTGGACCAATGTAAGGTAAAATTTCTACGTTTACTTCAGCTGGACCGGTTTCTTCAAAATACTCTACGTCAATCCAATGCACATTAGAACCATCTTTATCATTGATTTGTACCTGAATCGATTCCTGGTTTTGAACACCAGAACTCCAACGATCTACAACCAAATTACCATCTACTGACACCCGTACTCCATCGTCAGATGATGTCCGGATAATGTAGCTCCCAGCAGGAAGTCGCTTCGCTGTTGAATATTTAGCTGAGAATTGATCAGCTGGTATTCCTTGAGCAGGGCTTGCTGTTCCAAAATTCTCAGTCAGCTTATTAGCACTTGAGATTACTTTCGCTGCTTTTGGCAAACCGTTCAGCGTTTTGTTGTCGTAATAATATGCCAACCATGAACCAAATGGAACAACATCGGTAAAAACACCAGCATTGTTACTAATCTCTTGGTATTCAGTAGTAATAGAATGAGTTCCAGCAGGTGCATTTAGCCACAAAGCTCGGTCTATTTTAGTACTGAACGAAGTCAAACGATCAATTATAGTCTGATCATCTACTTTTACCCTTACGCCATCATCTGCGAAAGATTGGATAAAGTAATCTCCTTTAGCAAACTGTCGTGAACTTTCAAACAGACCAGTAAAATTATCAGCCGGTAAGTCTGAATTAGGTTGACCAATTCCCCAATTATAATGAACATCCCCATTAAATTGGTAATAGATTTTATTATCACTAATTTTCTTATGTTCTAAATTTATCCATGCATTCCGAAGGATTTCCTTATATTCAACTACTACTGAATAAGAACCTTTTTGTAGATAAATGGCATTCTTTCGCAATCTATCAGAAGTACTTGCAAGTGAATCAATTAATGTTTGTCCATCTACTGTTACCCGAACACCATCATCTGCATTTGCCTCAAAAACGTAGGTTCCAGTTTCCGCTATGTTAATTTTTCTTGTAAACCTAGCGCTGAAGTTATCGACAGGAATTGAAGGATGTGGTGATTCTTGTGCCCAGTTGTAATTAAGCGATGTAATAAGTGAATAACCATTATTTCCGCCCATTACTATTGGATTTCCACTATATTGTTCATTAGGGAAGAACTCAGCTATCCAAGTAGTCGAAGTTGAAATTGCATCTTCATAAGGCTCTAGGAAGACGTCCACAGAACTTGTAGCACTTGCTTCGCGATACTGCACTTCAATCAAGTGAATATCTTTTTCATTTGCTGGGACATCGTTACGGTCCCAAACACTCATTTGAATTGCTTCACCTGCATGTGCGCCTTCGTTCCAACGATCTAAAATTAGTTTACCATCAAGATATACTCGTACACCATCATCTGCTTTTGTTCGTAGAATATAGTTTCCTGCTGTAATCCGCTTCGCAGTGGTATACTTAGCAGAAAAATTATCGACAGGTATTCCTGAAGCAGGGCTTCCGGTTCCATTATCCTCTGATAGTTTCCCAAACTGACCTGTTGGTGCTATTACCTTAGACTTCTTTGGTAAACCCTTTAGACTGGTGTTGTCATAATAGTAAGCTAACCAAGAACCGAATGGAACAACGTTAGAAAATAC
>NZ_WJNG01000020.1 GCF_009649745.1 Aquibacillus halophilus
TGGGGTGAAGTCGTAACAAGGTAGCCGTATCGGAAGGTGCGGCTGGATCACCTCCTTTCTAAGGAATATTCTTCTGACTGCGTACCGTTTACGGTATGTGGTTGGAAGAACGGAACAGCTCTTACGAGCTGACACATACTTGGTTGTTTGGTTCAGTTTTGAGGGATTAAATCCTTCAATCTATGGGACTGATTTTATATGTCTCAATAGTAGATATGTACCTTGAAAACTAGATAAGCAATGACAAGACATCAAACAAAACAACGAAACGACTTTTTTACTGTAAGATAGTTAAGTGAAGAAGGGCGCACGGTGGATGCCTTGGCACTAGGAGCCGAAGAAGGACGGGACAAACACCGATATGTCTTGGGGAGCCGTACGTAGGCATTGATCCAGGAATTTCCGAATGGGGAAACCNAATCCTTCAATCTATGGGACTGATTTTATATGTCTCGATAGTAGATATGTACCTTGAAAACTAGATAAGCAATGACAAGACATCAAACAAAACAACGAAACGACTTTTTTACTGTAAGATAGTTAAGTGAAGAAGGGCGCACGGTGGATGCCTTGGCACTAGGAGCCGAAGAAGGACGGGACAAACACCGATATGTCTTGGGGAGCCGTACGTAGGCATTGATCCAGGAATTTCCGAATGGGGAAACCCACTGCTCGTAATGGAGTAGTACACGTATCTGAATTCATAGGATACGTGAGGCAGACCCGGGGAACTGAAACATCTTAGTACCCGGAGGAAGAGAAAGCAAATGCGATTTCCTAAGTAGCGGCGAGCGAAACGGAATCAGCCCAAACCAGAAAGCTTGCTTTCTGGGGTTGTAGGACACTCTATACGGAGTTACAAAGAAACGCTTTAAATGAATCGACCTGGAACGGTCAGCCAAAGAAGGTAAGAGCCCTGTAATTGAAAGAGTGTTTCCTCCAGAGTGGATCCTGAGTACGGCGGAACACGAGAAATTCCGTCGGAATCCGGGAGGACCATCTCCCAAGGCTAAATACTTCCTAGTGACCGATAGTGAACCAGTACCGTGAGGGAAAGGTGAAAAGCACCCCGGAAGGGGAGTGAAATAGATCCTGAAACCGTGTGCCTACAAGTAGTCGGAGTCCTATGATTTTTCTTTGGAAAAATAACGGATGACGGCGTACCTTTTGTAGAATGGACCGGCGAGTTACGATCTCCTGCAAGGTTAAGCAGCATATGCGGAGCCGCAGCGAAAGCAAGTCTGAATAGGGCGAATGTAGTAGGGGGTCGTAGACCCGAAACCGTGTGATCTACCCATGTCCAGGGTGAAGGTCAGGTAACACTGACTGGAGGCCCGAACCCACGCACGTTGAAAAGTGCGGGGATGAGGTGTGGGTAGGGGTGAAATGCCAATCGAACACGGAGATAGCTGGTTCTCTCCGAAATAGCTTTAGGGCTAGCCTCAAGAGTTGAGTACTGGAGGTAGAGCACTGATTGGACTAGGGGCCCTTACCGGGTTACCGAATTCAGTCAAACTCCGAATGCCAGCCACTCCATCTTGGGAGTCAGACTATGGGTGATAAGGTTCATAGTCGAAAGGGAAACAGCCCAGACCGCCAGCTAAGGTCCCAAAGTATACGTTAAGTGGAAAAGGATGTGGAGTTGCTTAGACAACCAGGATGTTGGCTTAGAAGCAGCCACCATTTAAAGAGTGCGTAATAGCTCACTGGTCGAGTGACTCTGCGCCGAAAATATACCGGGGCTAAACGTATCACCGAAGCTGCGGATTGTTCTTACGAACAATGGTAGGAGAGCGTTCTAAGTGCAGCGAAGTCAGACCGTGAGGACTGGTGGAGCGCTTAGAAGTGAGAATGCCGGTATGAGTAGCGAAATAAGAGTGAGAATCTCTTACACCGAATGCCTAAGGTTTCCTGAGGAAGGCTCGTCCGCTCAGGGTTAGTCGGGACCTAAGCCGAGGCCGAAAGGCGTAGGCGATGGACAACAGGTTGATATTCCTGTACCACCTCATGATCGTTTGAACGATGGGGGGACGCAGTAGGATAAGGAAAGCGCACTGATGGATATGTGCGCCCAAGCAGTGAGACTGTTGGATAGGCAAATCCGTCCAACTAAGGTCAAGCTGTGATGGGGAGGGAACATAAGTACCGAAGTTCCTGATTTCACACTGCCAAGAAAAGCCTCTAGTGAGATTATAGGTGCCCGTACCGCAAACCGACACAGGTAGGCGAGGAGAGAATCCTAAGGTGATCGGGAGAACTCTCGTTAAGGAACTCGGCAAAATGACCCCGTAACTTCGGGAGAAGGGGTGCTTCTTTTAGAAGAAGCCGCAGTGAAAAGGCCCAAGCGACTGTTTAGCAAAAACACAGGTCTCTGCGAAGCCGTAAGGCGAAGTATAGGGGCTGACACCTGCCCGGTGCTGGAAGGTTAAGGGGAAATGTTAGCACTTAGTGCGAAGCTTTGAACCGAAGCCCCAGTAAACGGCGGCCGTAACTATAACGGTCCTAAGGTAGCGAAATTCCTTGTCGGGTAAGTTCCGACCCGCACGAAAGGTGCAACGACTTGGGCACTGTCTCAACGAGAGACCCGGTGAAATTATACTATGCGTGAAGATGCGCATTACCCGCGACAGGACGGAAAGACCCCGTGGAGCTTTACTGTAGCCTGATATTGAATGTTGGTACAACTTGTACAGGATAGGTGGGAGCCTGAGAAGCCGGAGCGCTAGCTTCGGTGGAGGCGTCGGTGGGATACCACCCTGGCTGTACGGACCTTCTAACCCAGAACCGTGATCCGGTTCGGAGACAGTGTCAGGTGGGCAGTTTGACTGGGGCGGTCGCCTCCCAAAGAGTAACGGAGGCGCCCAAAGGTTCCCTCAGAATGGTTGGAAATCATTCGTAGAGTGTAAAGGCAGAAGGGAGCTTGACTGCGAGACCTACAAGTCGAGCAGGGACGAAAGTCGGGCTTAGTGATCCGGCGGTGCCGTATGGAAGGGCCGTCGCTCAACGGATAAAAGCTACCCCGGGGATAACAGGCTTATCTCCCCCAAGAGTCCACATCGACGGGGAGGTTTGGCACCTCGATGTCGGCTCATCGCATCCTGGGGCTGTAGTCGGTCCCAAGGGTTGGGCTGTTCGCCCATTAAAGCGGTACGCGAGCTGGGTTCAGAACGTCGTGAGACAGTTCGGTCCCTATCCGTCGTGGGCGTTGGAAGTTTGAGAGGAGCTGTCCTTAGTACGAGAGGACCGGGATGGACATNTAAAAGCTACCCCGGGGATAACAGGCTTATCTCCCCCAAGAGTCCACATCGACGGGGAGGTTTGGCACCTCGATGTCGGCTCATCGCATCCTGGGGCTGTAGTCGGTCCCAAGGGTTGGGCTGTTCGCCCATTAAAGCGGTACGCGAGCTGGGTTCAGAACGTCGTGAGACAGTTCGGTCCCTATCCGTCGTGGGCGTTGGAAGTTTGAGAGGAGCTGTCCTTAGTACGAGAGGACCGGGATGGACATACCGCTGGTGCACCAGTTGTTCCGCCAGGAGCATAGCTGGGTAGCTACGTGTGGAAGGGATAAGTGCTGAAAGCATCTAAGCATGAAGCCCCCCTCTAGATGAGACTTCCCATCATTTTAAATGAGTAAGATCCCTCAGAGACGATGAGGTTGATAGGTTCGAGGTGGAAGCGTGGTGACACGTGTAGCTGACGAATACTAATCGATCGAGGACTTAACTAAAATGATATGAGTTTTATGAATCAAAGAAAAAAGTCGTTCGTTGAATAACTTGATGTCTCATTGCTTATCTAGTTTTGAAGGTATATATTAGGATATTTTCTAAAACACTTGCTTTTTTCATGCAATGTGAATATAATATACCTTGTCCCTAAATTTTATTTTATTGGTCTGGTGGCAATAGCGGAAAGGTCACACCTGTTCCCATGCCGAACACAGTAGTTAAGCTTTCCAGCGCCCATGGTAGTTGGGGCATTGCCCCTGCGAGAGTAGGACGCCGCCAGGCATACTTTATAAGTATATTCTAAGTAAAATAGAATCTTAATAGGAAATTAAACTTTTCCTACATTATCGCGGGGTGGAGCAGTTCGGTAGCTCGTCGGGCTCATAACCCGAAGGTCGCAGGTTCAAATCCTGCCCCCGCAACCAATTACTTTTAAAAACAACAAATAATGGTCCGGTAGTTCAGTTGGTTAGAATGCCTGCCTGTCACGCAGGAGGTCGCGGGTTCGAGTCCCGTCCGGACCGCCATTACATATTAATTACAAAGGTCTTAGGAAAACTCTTCCTAAGACCTTTTTTTACTTTATAATCAGCTTAGTGCTTCATTAAGGTTTAATCAAATTTGTAACCACAAGTGTAAATAAAGTTGATCTTCTGTAAATCTTTGTTTTTAGTTCATAGGACTTTGCCGAATTCCCAATAAAATAGCATGGTTGTTTTTAATTTGTATGAGACTTTGCTATTATGTAAATAGATCTAATGGAAGTGGTGACTTGCAATGGATGAGTTTGAATTTATTAAATCAATACAGCAAAAAAGTTATGTACAACCAAGTTTAATTAAAGGTATCGGGGATGATGCTGCAGTCTTCCGTCAATCCTATCAGGATACAGTGATGGCAGTCGACACATTCGTAGAGAATATACACTTTTCTAGAAAGACGATGCATCCATTTCATGTAGGTTATCGAGTATTGGCTGCTAATATTAGTGATATGGCTGCAATGGGCTGTGATCCCGCATATTATTTAATATCTATTGTTATTCCTGAAAGTTGGGCCGAAGACGAACTAAGTGAGATTTACAGGGGTATGAAAGAGATTGCAACTGAATACAAAATGGATTTAATAGGTGGAGATACTGTTTCAGGTAACGAACTAGTAATCTCGGTGACAATTGTAGGATTTGTAGCTAAAGGTAGCTCTAGATATCGTTCTAGTGCCCAAGATAATGACAAGGTATTTGTTACAGGAACCCTAGGCGATTCCGCTGCTGGATATTATCTTTTAACCAATGAGTCTGATGGCGAAATTGGAGGTTATGATTACTTTGTAAATCGACATCGTATGCCCAAACCGAGAATAGCATTTGCTAAATGGTTAGAATCGCTTTCTAGAATATCCCTCAATGATATTAGTGATGGGATTGGTAATGAAGCAGCAGAGATTGCCGAGGCGTCAAAGGTCTCGATTCATTTAGATTATAGTAAAATTCCTTATCACCATGATTTAGAGTACTTTACCCAAGAACAACAAAAAAAATGGAAGTTGTTCGGTGGCGAAGATTTTGAATTAATTGGTACAGTTTCCGAAAAAGAATGGCCGTTAGTTGTAGAAGCAGGAAAACAGACAAATACTAAAGTAACTGAAATAGGTTATGTGAAGGATAATGTACATTCCAACAATTCAGTATTTCTGTATGAGGACAGTAAGGTAACTAAATTAGACAAATTAGGTTATACGCATTTGAAATAGGTGATGAAAATGGAAAAATTTGAATTTACTAGCTGCACAACTGAGGAAACAAAACGATTGGCTAAAAAACTGTCACTCCTTCTCAAACCAGGGGATGTAATCACACTAGCAGGTGATCTTGGCGCTGGAAAAACAACTTTTACCAAAGGTATTGGTGCAGGTCTAGGAGTAACTCGAACAATAAATAGTCCTACTTTTACGATTGTGAAGGAATATATGGGCGAACTACCGCTTTATCATATGGATGTATATCGGTTAGAAAATAGTGATGAGGACATTGGATTTGAGGAATATTTTAACGGAAACGGTATAACGGTAATTGAATGGGCTATATTTATTAAAGATTTTCTACCGGAACATCGATTAGACATTGATATTCGTCGTAAAGATGAAAATACTCGAATTATTACCTTTTTCCCCAAGGGAGAGGCTTTTGAAAAGATTTGTGAGGAGTTAGTAGGATGAATATACTTTCGATAGATACATCGAATCAAACAATGGGGATTGCTATAGTAAAGGATGGTCAGTTAGCTGGTGAGTATATTACCAACGTAAAAAAGAATCACTCTGTAAGGCTCATGCCTGCTATTGACCAATTAATGAGAGATACGGAAACTTCTCCAGAAGACTTGAAAAAAATTGTAGTTGCGAAAGGACCGGGTTCCTTTACAGGTATTAGAATAGGTCTATCCACTGCTAAAACAATGGCATGGGCATTAAAGATACCTGTAGTTGCTGTATCTAGTTTAGAGGCAGTAGCCTATCAAGGCAGCTTCTTTGACCAATTAATTTGTCCCTTTTTTGATGCACGAAGAGGATTAGTCTATACGGGTGTATACAGATGGAACGCTAGCGGTGAACTTGAACATATTGAAGAAGAAAAAAACATCATGCTTACTGAACTGCTAGACAAACTCGCACAACAAAAAAGCAGTGTTCTTTTTTTGAGTCAGGACATTGAGCTTCACAGGGATGTAATAACCCAGACTATGGGAGACAAGGCTATAATTCCTGAGTCAAGTCACCACGTCCCGCGCCCATCGTTATTAGCACAAGTTGGTGCAGATAAGGATGCCGATGAATTACATACGCTAACACCTAATTACTTAAGACTAGCTGAAGCTGAAGCTAATTGGTTGAAACAACAGCAAGGAAAAGATTAATGGCTACTATTATAATCAGGCAAATGACAGTTCAGGACATAGATCAAGTAATAGAAATTGAAATGTCCTCATTTGGTGTACCGTGGACTAAAGATGTATTTTACAAGGAATTAACAGAAAATCCATATGCAATTTATTTTGTAATAGAAAAGCAAGGTACTATTCTTGGCTATTGTGGGTTGTGGGTAGTAATTGATGAAGCTTCTATTACTAATATTGCAATACTTCCAAAATACAGAGGAAAGAAATACGGGAGAGCACTGTTTCAATATGTATTGAATCAATCGATTGCACTAGGTGCCCAAACACTTTCACTGGAAGTACGGATAAGTAATATAGTAGCTCAAAATATGTACCGAAGATTTGGACTTATTCCGGGTGGAATTAGAAAAAACTATTATACAGATGACAATGAGGATGCGTTAGTAATGTGGGTGAAATTATGAAAAAAGATCAATTTATATTAGGAATTGAAACAAGTTGTGATGAGACGGCCATGGCAATAGTTAAAAATGGAGTAGAAGTGGTTGCTAATGTTGTTGCATCACAAATAGAAAGTCATAAGCGTTTTGGTGGAGTGGTGCCAGAGATTGCTTCTAGACACCATGTGGAGCAAATTACGATTGTATTGGAAGAAACATTTGAGAAAGCCAATATGAGCGTTGAGGATATGGATGCAATTGCTGTCACAGAAGGTCCTGGACTAGTGGGAGCTCTATTAATTGGCGTTAATTCGGCAAAGGCATTAGCATTTGCAAAAAATAAACCATTGGTTGGTGTCCACCATATAGCAGGTCACATCTATGCCAATCGTTTGAACAAAGAATTTTCGTTTCCGTTATTGGCACTTGTGGTCTCTGGTGGTCATACGGAGTTAATCGTAATGCGTGAGCATGGATCCTTTGAAATCATAGGAGAGACACGAGATGATGCTGCTGGAGAAGCCTATGACAAGGTAGCTAGAACATTACAGCTACCTTATCCCGGTGGTCCACACATTGATCGCTTGGCTAAAGTGGGTGAAGCGAATATTGATTTCCCACGAGCCTGGCTTGAGGATGATTCGTATGATTTTAGTTTCAGTGGTTTAAAATCAGCTGTTATTAATACGTTACACAATGCTGAACAGCGTGGAGTAACGCTTAAAAAAGAAGATGTCGCTGCAAGCTTTCAAGCTAGTGTAGTAGAAGTGTTAACTGCTAAAACCTATAAGGCTGCTAAGGAATATGGGGTTAAGCAGGTGATTGTCGCTGGTGGTGTTGCAGCAAACCAGGGGCTCAGGAATGAATTACAATTAAAATTTAATGATGAAATAGAATTATTAATACCCCCATTGGATTTATGTACTGATAATGCAGCGATGATTGCTGCTGCGGGGAGTATAGCATATGATCAAGGCCACAGAGCAGGCTGGGATTTAAATGCTAATCCGTCTTTAGATTTAGAAAAATATTCCTTAAGGGGAACTCTGTAAATTAACTTATCAAGGCTTCCTTTTATTAAGAGGAAGCCTGTTATTCGTTCTGTAAAATGATGAGAAATTTGTAAAATCATTTTCTTACATCATTCTACAATTATCAACAATATTTTCAACCACCTGTGGATAAGTATTTAGCAAGTGTAGTGTAATTAATGTTTACAGTGAGGATAACTTTTGTGGATAACTACATAAAAAGCTGTGGATTATGTGTATAACCTTGTTGAAAACCTAAAAACCAATGACCACATTGTGGATAATCCTGTTAGTAAGTGGATAATTCACTTACATTATGTTATTACATAAAAAAAGAGGTATCCAAACACGAAAATGCTCGATTTATCCACAATTAAGTCGAATTCAATTAAAAAGCACAAGACCTTATGTGACTTTTGAAAATCACAGGTCTTGTGCTAGTTATTTTTCACTATGAAGTTCTTCCCATTCCTCCATAAGCTTTTCTAAAGTTGCATTGTAATCTTCATTTTTCTGTGTCAGCTCAAGTGATTTTTCATGATCTTGAAACACTTCTGGTTGGCACAATAAATCTTCAATTTCCTGTACACTTTCTTCAATGTGTTCTATTTCTTGCTCAATCTCAGTAATGCGTCGTTCTCTTTTTCTTGACTCTTTTTTTACTGCCTTTTCCTGTTGGAATAAAACCTTTGTTTCATTTGTTTCATCTATCGTTTGGTTTGAAGCCTCTTCCAGTTCTTTCAACTCATATTCTTCCTGTTTTTTTTCTAAATAATAGTCGTAGTCTCCAAGATAAACAGTTGTTTCTTTAGGTTGCATTTCAACAACCTCTGTAGCAATTTTGTTTATAAAATATCTGTCGTGTGAGACGAATAATATTGTTCCAGGGAAGTCTATTAATGCTGCCTCAAGCACTTCTTTACTATCTAAGTCTAAGTGGTTGGTCGGCTCATCAAGAATAAGTAGGTTTGATTTTTCCATCATGAGCTTGGCTAATGATAGCCTAGCCTTTTCTCCACCACTTAATGATGAAACAATCTTAAGGACATCATCTCCTGAAAAGAGAAAGTTACCTAAGACGGTGCGAATATCTTTTTCATTCATCATTGGATAATCGTCCCAAAGTTCAAGTAGAACAGTTTTATTTGAATTAAGTTTTGTCTGTTCCTGATCGTAATAGCCTATTTGTACATTTGTACCAATTTGTAATGTACCTTGATTAGCCTTATAGTCACCGATAATCGTTTTTAATAAAGTTGTTTTACCAACACCATTAGGTCCTACTAATGCAATACTCTCACCCCGAGAGACATCAAAACTTAGGTTTGAGAAAATGAAGTCCTGTTGATTGTCATATGAAAAAGCCAAATCTTTTAGTTTCAAAACGTCATTTCCACTGCGTTTATCTATCTGGAAAGAGAACCTAGCAGATGCTTCATCCCCACTTGGTTTGTCCATTTTCTCCATTTTTTCTAGCTGTTTTCTTCGACTTTGTGCCCGTTTTGTTGTAGAAGCTCGGACAATATTTTTTTGGACGAAATCTTCTAATCTTTTAATCTCTGCTTGCTGCTTATCGAATTGTTTTGACTCCCGTTCATAATCGAGTGCTTTTTTTTCTAAATACTTACTATAGTTTCCGTGATATTTTGTAGATTGATGTCTAGATATTTCATAAATGTTGTTGACTGTTTTATCTAGAAAATATCTATCATGGGACACAATAACTACAGCACCACTATAACCATTTAAATAGCCCTCTAGCCACGTTAGTGTTTCGATGTCTAGATGGTTTGTTGGTTCATCAAGGATCAATATGTCCGGTTTAGCAAGTAGTAGTTTCCCTAAAGCTAAACGAGTTTTTTGTCCGCCACTTAACTCATTAATGGTTGTAGTTAAATCATAATCCTGAAACTGCAAACCATTCAGAACACCTTTAATTTCGGCTTCGTATTGATAACCGCCTTCAGTTTTGAATTCTTGTTGTTTTTTGTCATATTCGAATAAAAGTTGTTGATAGGCTTTAGTATCATTAATGAGTTCAGGATCCCCCATTTGTTGTTCCATGTTTCTAAGTGAATTTTCCTTTTTAATCAAGTGTTCAAAGACTAACAGCATTTCATCCCATATCGACTGTTTAGAGTCTAAACCAGTATTCTGTGCAAGGTATCCTACAGAAACGTCTTTTGGTTTATGAATAGTTCCTTCATCGTAAGAAAGGTTGTTAGACATTATTTTTAAGAGTGTTGATTTACCGGTACCGTTTCTACCAACTACTGCAATACGATCATTGGTTTTAATTTCTAGTTTAATGTTAGATAATATAGTTTCAGCGCCGTAACGCTTTGTAATATTGTTCACCTGCATTAAGATCATTTTACTCACCTCTGTATATTAAGTGTATCGCAGTTTTCTTCTAACTAGCAAGCTTGATTAATGCAGTAGTACCTTTAAATAATGGAAACCTAAAAATCGCTCGATTAAAGTACTGAATAAAATACTAGCATTTATAAATTAATAACTATACTATTGAGTTAGTGAAATTTTTCACGACATCCCCAGCTATTTTTGTTAAACTATATTTAAATGTTTATTTAGTTTGTAATATAAAGAATTCTATTGTAATTATTTGTCTAAAGTAAGTATAAAATAAATGTACACGCTATCAGAATAGAACGAAAAAACTAGTTACTATTATTAGCAAATTTTGGGGAAGCTAAAGCTAAATTTAGTCAAATGAGGGGAATAATCATGAGCGATAATAAAATACCACAGGCTACAGCAAAGAGATTACCATTATACTATCGTTTTTTAAATAACTTATATGCCAAAGGAAAACTTAGAGTTTCATCTAAGGAGTTAAGTGAAGCTGTAAAGGTAGATTCAGCAACAATTAGAAGAGACTTTTCTTACTTCGGCGCATTAGGAAAAAAAGGCTACGGATATAATGTTGAATACCTATTAGGCTTTTTTCGCAAAACATTGGACCAGGATGAGATCACTCGTATTGTCTTAATAGGTGTGGGTAATTTGGGAACGGCATTTTTACAATATAATTTCACAAAAAATAACAACACAAAAATTGAAATGGCATTCGATGCAGATCCAAATAAAGTTGGTCAAGTAATCGGTGGGGTCCCTATTTATCATATAGATGATCTGGAAGAAAAAATAAGTAACATAACAGTGGCTATCTTGACGGTTCCGGTTTCTGAAGCTCAAATTATAACAGACCGATTGATTCAAGCTGGCACTTCAGGTATATTAAATTTTACTCCAGCTAGAATTACTGTGCCTGATGAAGTTCGTGTTCATCATATTGATCTGGCCGTAGAACTTCAATCATTGGTGTATTTCCTTAAGCACTATCCACTCGATGGTGGTACGGAATAATACTTTTAAACTTAGATTTAATAAAAAACAGCTAACCATTTTAGTCAGGTTAGCTGTTTTTTTATTCTTTCTTTTTGGACTTTTTAAGTTTAAAATGCATCTTAAATAGCCTAAAAGATACGACAAAGTCTAGTGTTGCAAAAAAAGCGAGCAAGATTGTCATGAAATTCCATACAGTATCTTCAACTGATTGTGTTGCTATATAAGTGAATACAACTCCCATACCAAAGTATAAAGAAGCCATAAACAGTGGTGATGTTCTCATGTTTTACTTAGCCTCCAATAATGATCATTTGCAATTGCTCTAATTGTTCTAACATTTTATCTAATTCTTCCTGGTCAAGTGTTAATTGTCCAACAACAGCATAAGTGTTAATAGACATGTGCGCAATTATGGGCACTATAATTCGCTTTGTTTTAACGTATAGAAATGAAAATACTATCCCCATAGCCGTATAGACCAAAATATGTGGGTTGTCATTATGAACAAGCCCAAAGACTAGTGCTGAAGCCAAAGCCGCTATAATAAAATTAGTGCGCTTATAAATGCTACCAAAGATAACCTTTCTAAAAATAATTTCTTCTAAAATCGGAGCAATGATAGTAACCACAATAATAAAAATAGGAGCGGACCTTGCGATAGCCATGATGTCCATCGTATTTTGAGACCCTGGTTTAATATTGAGTACAAAAGTCTCGATGATAATCGCAGCAAATTGTGCGAAAAAGGCTAAAAATATTCCTAGTATCGACCACAGAATAATAGTACCTATTTCCATATTACCACGTACATCTTTCATTTCATCTCTAAGTAAATACATTATAACTACCAAGGCAACAATAAAACTAAATAAACTCCAAGATACAACTGCAAATAACGCATCTATATTGAACAAATTAATAATAGGTAAAACAACGATACCAGATAATTGCATAATAAGGTAAGTCAAAAGGACATACCAATATTTTTTAGGCAAAAAGCAACGACTCCTTCAAGGTAAATTTACTAAGATTACTATATTGTACGTATTTTAACACAAGTTTAGAATAGAATTAAAATAGTTAGTCCCATACTGTAGAAACATACATAATTATAGGAGAAATATAAATGTCGAAAAAAAAATAATTTACTTTACTTGCAAATTTAAATGCAATTCATTATGATAAGAATTGTGTTAGCACTCTTAGTCGGTGAGTGCTAAAATGGAAAAACAAAACATTGAATAACTTTAAGGAGGGTTTTACTATGTTAAAGCCACTAGGTGATCGCGTTATTATTGAGCTTGTTAAACAAGAAGAAAAGACTTCAAGCGGAATCGTACTTCCAGACTCTGCAAAGGAAAAACCACAAGAAGGAAAAGTCATTGCAGTTGGATCAGGTCGTGTAACAGATAACGGAGAAAAGGTTGCTCCTGAAGTAGCTGAAGGAAACTTAATAATTTTCTCTAAATTTGCAGGTACAGAAGTTAAATATGAAGGTACGGAATACTTAATTCTTCGCGAAAGTGATATTCTAGCTATTATTGGCTAAGTAGCGAAGAAGATACACAATATATCATAATTATACGGTTAGGGAGGCTTTAAATATGGCTAAAGAAATTAAATTTAGTGAAGATGCACGTCGCGCAATGCTCCGAGGTGTTGATACTCTAGCAAACGCTGTTAAAGTAACATTAGGTCCAAAAGGTCGTAATGTAGTTTTAGATAAAAAGTACGGTTCACCACTAATTACAAATGATGGTGTTACTATCGCTAAAGAAATTGAATTAGAAGATAAATTCGAGAACATGGGTGCACAACTTGTATCCGAAGTTGCATCTCAAACTAATGATGTTGCTGGTGATGGTACAACAACTGCAACTGTATTAGCACAAGCTATGATCCAAGAAGGTCTTAAAAACGTTGCTTCTGGTGCAAACCCAGTTGGTGTTCGTCGTGGTATTGAAAAAGCAGTTAAACTAGCTGTTGAAGAACTAAGAAGTATCTCAAAACCAATCGAAAGTAAAGAATCTATTGCACAAGTAGCAGCTATCTCATCTGGAGACGATGAAGTAGGTCAATTAATTGCTGAAGCAATGGAACGTGTTGGTAACGATGGTGTTATCACTATCGAAGAATCAAAAGGATTTAACACGGAATTAGAAGTAGTAGAAGGTATGCAGTTTGATCGTGGTTATGCTTCTCCTTACATGGTTACTGACCAAGATAAAATGGAAGCAGTACTAGAAGATCCGTACATTCTAATTACTGACAAAAAAATCGCTAGTATTCAGGAAGTACTTCCTGTCTTAGAGCAAGTGGTTCAACAAGGTAAGCCACTTCTAATGATTGCTGAAGACGTTGAAGGCGAAGCGTTAGCAACTCTTGTAGTGAATAAGCTTCGTGGTACATTCAATGCAGTTGCTGTAAAAGCTCCTGGTTTTGGTGACCGTCGTAAAGCAATGCTAGAAGATATTGCTACATTAACTGGCGCTGAAGTAATTACAGAAGATCTTGGATTAGACCTTAAAAACACAGGAATTGAGCAACTAGGACGCGCTACAAAAGTTGTGGTTACAAAAGAACATACAACTATTGTAGAGGGCTCTGGCGATCCTCAACAAATTTCATCTCGTGTTGCACAAATTCGCGCACAATCAGATGAAACTACTTCAGAGTTTGATAAAGAAAAACTACAAGAGCGCTTAGCGAAACTTTCTGGTGGAGTTGCGGTTATCAAAGTTGGAGCTGCTACTGAAACAGAATTAAAAGAGCGTAAACTTCGTATTGAAGATGCTTTGAATTCTACACGTGCAGCAGTTCAAGAAGGTATTGTTGCTGGTGGTGGTACTGCACTAGTTAACGTGTACACGAAAGTAAAAGAATTAGGACTAAGTCTTGAAGGCGACGAAGCAACAGGTGCAAATATCGTTCTTCGTTCATTAGAAGAACCAGTTCGCCAAATTGCTCACAACGCTGGTCTAGAAGGATCAATCATTGTAGAACGTCTAAAAGGTGAAAAAGTAGGTATAGGCTTTAACGCAGCTACTGGGGAATGGGTAAACATGGTTGAAGCTGGTATCGTTGACCCTACAAAAGTAACTCGTTCTGCATTACAAAATGCAGCATCTGTTGCAGCAATGTTCTTAACTACCGAAGCAGTTGTAGCTGACCTTCCTGAAGAAAACTCAGGTGGCGGAATGCCAGACATGGGTGGCATGGGCGGCATGGGCGGCATGATGTAACATCGCCCCCAAACCCTTGATATGAATGGGTTTTTAAGTAAGATGAAAGTGAAATGCTAACATCATATATAAGAGGCTTCTCAAGTTGATTAAACTTTTGAGAAGCCTCTTTTTTTATTATTTCTTAGATATTATGTGGAAAAATAAAAGACCATCTTGCCAAAGCGTTAGCTGGAAGGTCTTTCTCTTTTTAAAATAACTCCCTGTCAAAGCGGTGACTTTAAGTACATTGAATCATATTAAATCTTCTTGTTTATTCACTCGACAAAAAATACATTTCAGACACCACTATAAGAAATCACTGTTGGAAGTTTTGCTTTGAAACAAGTTATTCACTTATAGGCATTACAAATAATTCATATAAACGATATAATATATTCCTAGGTTTTAATTACTTGGGTCTTGGGGGCTAACGATGAATAAAGCGAGAGATATACTTGTAAGATCAACCATTATGATGGAAGGAATATCATATTTAGTGTTAATTCCTTTGGCGGTATATGTTGTCTTTTACCATGGAGATTTACTTGGGGAACGATTGCAATACTCGGCTATAGGTTTAGTTGTTGCATTAATTGTCACATTTAGTCATGGTCTATCTATTCGGTATTTTGGATTGTACAAGCCAGTAAAGTCTCTTTATACAGATGATAGTCTAGATGATTCACAAATATCAGAAATAAAATTAAAACTACTTAAATATCCATTAAAGGAAGCGTATAGTGCTTCTATTAGATGGGCCTATGGTGTATGTATTGTTATCTTAATTACAAATTTATACGTACCTCTTGAAATGACTACTTATATTGCAGCAATGGCAGCATTATTTCAATCTGTATTAGTTAATTTTATTAATAATTATTTTATAGCCGAAAGGCTCTTATCGGATATTTTAGAAGAACCAAAGCTTGTTGAAACGATCATTGAGCCTAATCAATATAAAGAATTTAGTTTAATCAATAAAACGGTTATAACAGTTGTAGGTATTTTCTTGGCTGTTTATTCAGTTACCAGTTATTTAATATTTGCGGTAATTTATGAAACGATTCCAACTAACCAAGTACAATTACACTTTATTATTATTTCAGTTGGACTAGTTGCCCTTTTATTGCTAACCATTAATATGTTCAACTATTCGAATAAAAAAAATCTTATAAAAATTAAAGAATCGATTACGAAGATTTCAGAGGGAGAATTGACTACACATCTTAGTATGACCTCCGTAGATGAATTAGGTAGAGTGTGTACGGATTTAAATAAATTAAAACAATCACTAAGAAAGATTGCTGGAGTCATTTTTTATGAAACAAAAAATATCTATGAACACTCTGAATCATTAAGTTTTCAAAATCAAAATGAATTTAGCGAAAATTTAATCCAACAATTAAAGGATGATAACTTTAATAACCTTTTTGAAGTAACGGACGCACTTCACCAAATGACTAAAGTGTTAAACGAAATGTTGAATATTAACACAAGACAAAATTATATTCAAAGAGGAAGGGTTCAATTAAGTAGTGCCATTCAAAATGCAGAGAGTTTATCACGTTCGACTGATGAAATGATAAAAAATCTAGCTAATCATGTTGATGCTATTGTTGGGGTCATATACGTGTTAGAAGATGATAATATGTTAAGACAGATAGGAGGTTACGGACATCCATTTTCACATAGGGATTTTAAGGTGGGAGAAGGTTTAATTGGTCAGGTAGCAGTAGACCGACAGATGAAAATAATAGAAGAAATTCGGGAAGACAATATAATTGTAGATACAGGCATCGTTCAGTTAAAGCCAAATCAAATGACAATTATTCCGTGTGTATATAATGATGAGACAAAAGCAGTAATCGTTCTTGGAACGATGGGAACTTTTGATGAAAATCATGTTGAGTTTTTAGAAAGCATAGGCGAATCCGTTGCGCTTGCTATTACTTCACATCAAACGAATGAAATGAAGGAAGCATTACTAGATCAAAGTCAAAAACTAACCGAGGAATTAAGAGAGCAACAGGAAGAGTTAATGGAAACTAACACAGAAATGGAACAAATGAACGAGGAACTAGAGCAACAAACTCAAGAATTAAAGAAATCAGAAGCTCGACTGGAATCCCAACAGCAAGAACTCAGGTATGTAAATGAGGAGCTTAAGGAACGATCTTCGGATGTGGAAAAACAGCGAGACGAGTTAAATCAGAAAAATGAAAAGCTTCGAAAAACGCAGAAGCAGTTAGAAGAAAAAGCTGAAAACCTAGAAAAGGCAAACCAATTTAAATCGGAATTTTTAGCAAATATGTCACATGAACTTAGAACGCCTTTAAATAGTATTATTATTCTTTCTAAGATTATGTATGATAATAAGCAAAGCGTCTTAACTGAAAAAGAAGTGGAGTACTCTGAAACAATTTATGCAGCTGCACATGATTTATTAGAGCTAATTAATGAGATATTGGATCTAGCTAAAGTAGAAGCAGGTATGATGGAAGTAAATTTAGAGTATGTTCATCTTCGTCATTTTGCAGATGATATAAAGCAGGCCTTTAAGGAGTTAGCAATAACGAAAGGTTTAGACTTTTCTGTAGAAATGGATAAGAAATTACCTGAACATATTCAGACTGATCCACTAAGACTTAAGCAAATTATAAAAAATCTTGTATCTAATGCTTTTAAGTTTACGAATGAAGGTTTTGTATCTATCAAAATTTATAGGTCCACTAGTAGAGATTGTATAGCATTTTCCGTTTCGGATTCCGGGATTGGTATTCCAGAAGATAAACAGCAATTAATATTCAAGGAATTTAGTCAGGCGGATGGAAATACGAATCGGAAATATGGTGGAACTGGCCTTGGTTTATCCATATCCGAGAAATTTTCTAAGTTCTTAGGTGGAGAAATTAAGTTGATAAGTAAAGAAAAAGAAGGTAGTACATTCACCTTGCTGATTCCTGGTAAAAATGAATTAGAAGAGAAAGAAATTCCAAAGCCTATTGTAGTAGAAGAAAAGAAAGGTTACTCTCAAAAGGTTGAAAAGGATAAACTGATTTTAATAATTGATGATGACCCAAATGTTGTGAAAGTAATAAAGGATTTTGCGGGGGATAGAGGATTCAAATGTCTGAGCTCTTTCGAGGGAGAGAAAGGCTTAGAGATGGCGAAAAACTTTAGACCAGACGCAATTATTCTTGATATTAAACTACCTGGAATTGACGGTTTTGAAGTGATGAAGCGCCTTAATGAAGATGAAAAGACAAGTCATATCCCTGTTCATTTTGTGTCCTCTTTAGATGAGATGCAAAAAGCGAGGGATATGGGTGCACTTGGTTTTACAACGAAACCAATCACTGGCCAAAAATTTGAGAAGCTTTTCGCAGGTATAGATGGAAGCTTAAAAGGTAATGTTGCTGCAGGTGAAGAGCCTCAATTGCTCGTTATTCATAATGATGGAAAAGGTAAAGACTTCATTAAACAAATTAAAAAAGTTGGATTTCCCTATCTAAAGGTAGCTAACTTTGTAGAGGCAAACAACATACTAGATCACCAAAATATAAGTAGTATAGTGATAGATTTTTCGTTAAAGGATGAGGAAACGCTGGATTTCTTGCGCACGGTAAGAAGCAATCCAGATACTGCTTCTATTCCAATTATTTTGTACAGCGATGAAATGATCTCTGAAGATGATGAAGTGATCGTAAATAAATATGTGAACAGTATTATTATAGAAAGTGATCGTTCAGAAAGAAGATTAATAAATGAACTTGCACTGTTTTTGCATCACATTGAAGGCCAATCATTCAAAGAAAATCAAGCACAAGAAAATTATTCATCAAAAGGGCAATTACTATTAAATAAAAAGGTGCTAATTGTGGATGATGATATGCGCAACATTTTCGCTTTATCCAGTGTGTTAGAGGATCAGGATATGAAAGTTATCGTTGCGAAGAATGGAAAAGAAGGATTAAAAAAATTAAATGAAAACGACGATATTGACCTTATATTATTGGATATCATGATGCCTGAAATGGATGGATATGAAACGATGCGTGAAGTTAGAAAAATACCAAAACATAAGGATCTCCCGATTATTGCTCTTACAGCGAAGGCGATGAAAGGAGATAAGCAAAAGTGTTTGGAAGCTGGCGCGAATGATTATATGTCTAAGCCAGTAGATATTGTACAACTTTTATCCTTGGCTAAAGTGTGGTTACAAAGATGAAAAAAAATGAATTGAATCATGAGGAAAATACGAATATTGAAATTCAATTATTGCTAGAGGCTATTTTTCGAAAGTATGGGTATGATTTTAGAAATTATTCAACTAATCATTTGACTAGAAGAATTAGCTATATTCTAGAAAAGACAAATAGTCAAAATATATCAGAGCTTCAACATAAGGTTTTGTATGATGGTAAAACATTTTATGAAGTGTTAAAAAACCTATCTATTAACGTCACAGAAATGTTTCGAAACCCTTCTTTTTATAAATTGATTAGAGAAGAGATTGTCCCCGTCTTAAAAACGTATCCCTTTATAAAGGTATGGTCAGCAGGCTGCTCGACTGGTGAGGAGGTCTATTCATTAGCCATTCTATTAAAAGAGGAAGGGCTTTTGGATCGCTCTCTAATCTATGGTACTGATCTAAACGAGGATGTGTTGATGAAAGCAAGAGAAGGGATTTATTCAGCAAAAAAATTAGAGGATTATGCTAACAATTATAAAGATGCAGGTGGTAAAGGAAGGTTAGCGGATTATTTCACCGTGAAATATAATTCTATTCTTCTAAAAGAAGAGTTAAAGAAAAATATTGTATTTGCCGGACACAACCTAGTGACGGATCATGTTTTTGGAGAAATGAATCTGATTATTTGTCGGAATGTTTTCATCTATTTTGAACAAGAGCTACAGGATCGAACGATAAAACTGTTCCTAGAAAGCCTTTGTACTGGAGGCTTTTTAGGAATAGGTGCAAAAGAGGATATTCGATTTTCAAAACACTATCATTTACTTGATACAGTAAATGATAGAAATAAAATCTATCAGAAAAAATTCATTTAACTCATCTGGGGGAATCTGTTTCATGACAGAAGCGAATAATTGTAAGGTGTTAATTGTAGATGATCGAGCAGAGAATCTTTTAGCTTTAGAAGCCATTTTGGAAGACTTGGACGTTAAATTATTAAAAGCAAATTCAGGTAATGACGCATTAAGTTTAATGCTCGAAGAAGAAATTGCTTTAGTACTTTTGGACGTACAAATGCCAGAAATGGATGGATTTGAAGTAGCAGAAATAATGAAATCCAGTGATCGCACAAAATATATACCTATTATTTTTGTGACAGCGATTAGTAAAGAAGATAAATATGTAAGTAAGGCTTATGATTCAGGTGCAGTCGATTATTTATTAAAGCCAATTGTACCAGAGTTTTTAATTAGTAAAGTGAAAGTTTTTATGGAATTACACAGACAAAAACAGAAAATCAAGCAACAGGCAATGGAACTAGAAGAGGCGAATGCCAAGCTAAGAGCCTTATCTTATATAGATGGATTAACACAAATTCCGAATAGGCGAAATTTTGATGAGAACCTTGAAAAAGAGTGGAAAAATGCAATTCGAACCGCTTCACAAGTATCCTTGATTTTAATAGATGTTGATTTTTTTAAAGATTATAATGATATTTATGGTCACTCTAAGGGTGATGAGTGCTTGAAAAGTGTCGGAACAAAATTAGCTAATACCGTTCAAAGACCAAGAGATCTTGTAGCTAGATACGGTGGAGAAGAATTCGTGGTTGTTTTACCAAACACGTCTCGACAGGATGCGGAAATGATTGCAAATCAGATGAAGGACAATATTGAAGGTTTACAAATTGCACATGGGAAATCCTCTGTTAGTAATTATGTTACGATTAGTGGTGGCATCGCAACATTGAAGCCTACGGTTATTATGAAAAAGGAGGAACTTTCACAGAGAGCAGATCAGGCATTATATAAAGCAAAGGATCTGGGCGGAAACCAAATTGTTGCATATAATGTAGACTTGCAATAGCACTAAATTCGCATTATTAGTCTGTATTTTTTTTGAATTTTGCTTGAATGAAGCCAAGTATAAAAGCGAACATCTGTCCATGCCAACCCCTACTTTCATGATAAGTCGTTACTATTCAAGTGAACAGAATGATCTTGAAGAAGGACTACTTAAGAAATGTGCAGAGCATATTACATTAGGTAGTAAACGTAGCGCTTCTCAAGATCTATCATTTTCCCTACAACAACTAGTAGAGATAGCACTAAGAGCAGCAACTTCACCAGCTATTAATGATCCATACACAAGAAAGCACTGTAATTGAAAAATTAAAAATTGGAAAAGTTTTGGAATTGTACGTAATGTGTGCTTTGGAGCTAACATTATATGACATTAACGGAGGCTTCTCATTAGTTGATTAAACTGATGAGAGGCTTCTTTTTTTATTTCTCGTGTTAAAACGTAAGACAATCCCTCTGAGTAAGTGTTTTGTCCTTACATTCCATATATCCTCTAAAATAATCCGCAAATATTGATGTCTTGTAATGGTAATCATTCTCGGCTTACGCATGGTAAAGGCTATCTTTTCCTTCTTTGGATGAATATAAAAAAAAATATGTAAAAGAATATAGGCGCTAGTTTACAAAAAAAAAAAAATGTGTTAAATTTAGAAAGTTAAATACGTTAAGAAAATTTTTAACAAAATTAATTTAACCGGGAATAAGTTCTAGCTCGATCCGGAAAAATGAAGAGACATCACCCAAATATTGCGAAGGTCGAGATAGATATAAACAGTCTAGGTTTGACATGAGTTAATCAATTCAAGATTAGGAATAGATTACAAAACATATTTATCTAAGCCTAAAACCTTGAACCATTGAAAGGGTAAATTAAATTGCATTAAAAAAATATTAAACTAGTGACTGGTTATAATAACTGAAGGAGAGTTTTTGATGAATGCTTTTCAGATTTCTTTAATCATTGAATTCAATTATCAACATCTAAGGAGGTTTGCTATATGAAAGAAAAATTTGATTATGTAGTCGTTGGTGGTGGTAGTGCGGGTTCAGTACTCGGCGACCGTCTAAGTGAAGATGGGAAACACAGTGTCCTTGTTTTAGAGGCAGGACGTAAGGATTTTGCATGGGACCTATTGATCCAAATGCCAGCAGCCTTACCGTTTCCTGCAGGGAAAAGCTTATACGACTGGAAATACGAATCCGACCCTGAACCATATATGAAAGGTCGACGTATCAAGCATGCCCGTGGAAAGGTACTTGGAGGTTCTAGCTCAATAAATGGCATGATCTTCCAACGCGGCAATCCATTGGATTATGAACGTTGGGGAGCCGACCCAGGTATGGAAACGTGGGACTTTGCACACTGTCTTCCGTATTTCAAGCGGATGGAAAATGCTTTAGCTGCGGATAAAGATGATGAGTTCCGTGGCCACGATGGTCCTCTGAAATTGGAACGTGGGCCAGCAACTAATCCATTATTCCAAGCATTCTTTAACTCAGCTGTTGAGGCTGGCTATTCACGAACACCTGATGTAAACGGTTTTCGTCAAGAGGGTTTCGGACCATTTGATAAGCATGTGTTTAAAGGTAGACGTTTGTCAGCTTCACGTGCATATCTACATCCGAATATGGAGCGAAAGAACCTCACTGTGGAAACTCGTGCTTTTGTTACAAGTATTGACTTTAATGGTACCCGAGCAAGCGGTGTGACATATCAACGAAACGGGAAGACTCATCAGGTTGCTGCAGGTGAAGTTGTACTTGCTGGTGGTTCAATTAATACACCGCAGCTTCTTCAACTGTCTGGTGTGGGCGATGCTGAACACTTGCGTTCTGTTGGCATCGAACCGGTAGTTGACCTTCCAGGTGTAGGGGAAAACCTTCAGGATCATCTCGAAGCCTACATTCAGTACTCTTGTCCGCTACCGGTTTCTGAGCAGCCTAACTTAAATAAAGCAAAGATGCCTTGGATTGGTTTGCAGTGGTTACTAGGACGTAAAGGTCCAGCTGCAACTAACCACTTTGAAGGTGGAGGTTTTGTTCGATCGAACGAGGAAGTCGATTACCCAAACCTGATGTTCCACTTCCTTCCAGTAGCAGTAAGGTACGATGGACAAAAAGCGGACACTAAACACGGATTCCAGGTACACGTCGGGCCTATGTATTCTGATGCACGAGGGTCATTAAAGATTCGTTCTAAAGATCCTAAAGAGTATCCAAGTATGGTCTACAACTATCTTTCTACCGAACAGGATCGACGTGAGTGGATTGAAGCCGTAAAAATTTCACGAGAAATCATGAATCAGCCAGCTATGGCACCATATAATTCGGGAGAAATGGCACCTGGTAAGGCCGTTCGTACAGACGAAGAGATTTTGGACTGGGTGGCGGAAGATGCAGAGACTGCACTTCATCCTAGTTGTACAGCAAAAATGGGGCCCGCATCAGATCCAATGGCTGTTGTAGATCCCCTAACTATGAAGGTCCATGGGCTCGATAATGTCCGAGTGGTCGATGCATCTGCTATGCCTTATGTCACTAATGGTAATATTCATGCACCCGTCCTAATGTTGGCGGAGAAGGCAGCTGATTTAATCCTTGGACTTAAACCGTTAGAGCCTATTGATATCGACTTTTATCGTCATGGAGTACATCCAGCCGATGCAGGCACAGTAAAATCATAAAAAATCATAAGCTAAATAATCTTATTATAAGAAGGTCCCTTTCAAAATGTATTTGCTGTCAAAGCCTACATTTATGAAAGAGACCTTCTCTTTTTTTAACTGTCAAAATAGACTCAGATTGAATTAATTTTTTTTTTTTTGTGTGCTTCCTCAATTGCTTCTAAGTCTTAGTTGCCTTTATCGTCTAAGTGTCGGAGTCTGTTAGTAATCGTTTGTAAGTATGCTTCAGACTCAGCAAAGGTATTTTTGCTTTTAGGACATAAGAGTACATTCCCAAAATATACATTAAGTAAATAATAAGAGGAGTGGATCAGATTTGAGTGAAATAAAGTGCTTAGTCTGTAGTGGTGTGCATTTCAGAAAAGGCTATTACGATATAGATTTACATATAGATATAAATTCAACAGCTCACAATGCTGTAGATGTAAGAAATAGAAGCTTTATAAATGATATAGACGTTGATGTTGATGTGAATACTAGCATTTTTCATGATGATATTATGTCTCGTGGTGATCTGGATTTTAGGATGAGTTCAGACGACAAACGAAATGAATATCCGGATTATGCTGAAGTTTATAAATATGTTTGTGAAGAGTGTGGTTATATCATGAGTTTTATTAAGGAAAAGAAAGTTGAAAGTAAAAAGGAAGAGAAAGACCGAAAGAAAAAAGAGCATATGTATGATTGGACAGATTTTCGATGATTTATCGTCAATATCAAAAAAGAAACAGCCAGCCCAATGTCTAGATTAGGTACCACAAAAGTGTATTGTCATCCTCAATCATCAAAAACAGAATCATGATAGCCATCAAAATAACCATAGTAAGATAAGTGAATATCTTCAAAACAATTTGTCGAATTATTCGCTCTTTTGTCGAAAATATGTTGTGAGTAGGTAAATATTACGGTATTATATAAATAATTAACTGCTCCAAAAGTCTCACTAACTGTTAGTACATAATAAAATAGAGAAAGGCAAACTGTTTGAAAGAACAGGACGCAAAGCAAAGGGTCTAAAATAAGGTCAATTCCTTACCATGATCGCCTGGCTACCAATCAAGATTGTATTGAATTATTAATCTAGTTGGCTATCCCTGTATGTTTGAGGATAGTTTTTTTATTGCTTTTTTAATTCAATCACAATTTAATATAAATGATTTTATACTTGAAATTGTTGATATTTAACTAGAATGATAAGGAGAATGAAAATGAAATCTGGATTAAAAAGAAATAATAATATGTCTTTAAAAATTAAACTAATCACTATTTGTTTACTATTAGTAGCTATTCCCACGTTATTAGTGGGTCTAGTATCTTATAATATTGCGAAAAAAGATTTAGCATCCTTAGGTAATGAGCTTCTTAAAAACAATGTGAATCAATCTATTAATATGTTAAGAACTTTAGATGAAGAGGTTGAACATGGTGATATAACATTAGAAGAGGCTAAAGAATATGCAAAAGAAGCGATAACTGGTTTGCCTAACGAAGATGGTACAAGAAATATAAATGATAATGTTCATCTTGGAGAAAATGGTTATGCTTTTGTTATGGATAGGGAGGGCCTTTTATTATCACACCCATTAAAAGAAGGGGTTAATCTATGGAGTGTTGAAGACCCGGACGGAGTACTAGTAGGTAAATCAATAGTGGATAGTGCTTTAGAGGGAAATGGTTTTTCCGGTTATATTTGGGAACTGCCAGATAATCCAGAAAAACTAGCACCTAAAACCACGTATGCACAAGAGTTTGAACCTTGGGGATGGGTAATTGCCGCTGGTACTTATGACAAGGATTTTAATGCACCTGCTCAGAATGTTCTAAATAGTACATTAATAGTATTGGCTATTACATTGATTGTCAGCGTTGTCATAATAGTTCTATTTGCTAATAGTATAAGTAAACCTATTAAAAAACTGGTCCAATATAGCGAGCAAATTGCGGAAGGTGACTTTTCAGTTGCTGATGTTGAGACAAAAGACAAAGGTGAAGTAGGCTTATTGATTACAAGTTTTAATAATATGAAAAATAATTTGAAATACTTTATTACATCTGTAAATGATAAAACTGTAAATGTAGCATCGACTTCAGAGGAACTTAGTGCTAGTGCAGAAGAGACAAGTAAAGGTACAGAGCAAATTGCAGATTCAGCTACACAATTAGCTGAAGGATCTGACAATCAATCCAATTCAGTTGATGAAGTTGATAATCTTCTTAATAATATGTCTCAGACAATGGCTAATATGATTGAGTCTATAAAAGATATATCTCAACAAACTTCTGAAACTACACACACTGCAACTGAAGGAAACAATGTAGCAATTGAAATGACAAGTCAAATGACTTTAATAGGTAAACAGTCTAAAGAGGTAGAAGAAGTAATACAAACATTAGATCAAAAATCAAATGAGATTGGTAAAATCATTACTATTATAACTGATATATCTAATCAAACAAATCTATTGGCTTTAAACGCAGCTATTGAAGCAGCCAGAGCTGGTGAACAAGGTAAAGGCTTTGCAGTAGTGGCTGATGAAGTTAGGAAATTGGCTGAACAATCTGGTGTAGCTTCTACACAAATCAGCAATCTAATTAAAGAAATTCAATCAGAATCACAGAAAGCAATCGAGTCTGTTAATTCAAGTAATAAAGTTGTTGAAGATGGAGTTACTTTGACCGAAAAAACAGGAAGTGCTTTTGATAATATCACAACAGCAATTACCAATGTTTCTAATAACACGAAAACATTATATTCAAATTCTGATAAAGTAAGTGACAGTATTAGTAATATAATTAAATCAATGAAAAAACTGCAAGGACTAACTCAAGATTCTCATGGATTCACACAAAATATTGCAGCTGCTACCCAACAACAAAACGCATCTATGGAAGAGATAGCTGCATCTGCAAGAAATTTAGCTGATACGGCTACTGAATTACAAGATGAACTGAGTAAATTTAGAGTATAGAAAGATAGACCACCTTTAATGGTGGTCTATCTCTTTTAGTACTAATAATTAAACCTAAGAGTTCATTTAGACAGAAAAGTTATTCTAAAGTTAGTATAATTTTAAATTAGCCTACTTAGAGAAAAACACAATTGGAGGTATAAAGCCTACTTAAAATAAGTCAAAAATAGCCTCTCTTTTAGGGTTATTTTTAATAGAAATAGGAACACTAGCTTAGGGTATGCTGATAACTATTAGGTAATTTAAAATAATATAGTCGAAGATTTCACATTTATGATAAACTTACAAATAGTTTATGTTAATTAACAAGGAGCTCAATTATGAAATTGTCTTTAAAAAATTTTAAACTAACAAAACAGTTATCAACCTTTCATATAATTGTTATTTATTATTTATTAGCTGTAGCCTTTGCTACGCTCTTATTAGGCATACCTTTTTTTCATTATCCAGGGGTAAGTCCTACTTTTATTGATACGTTGTTCACTGCCGTTAGTGCAATAAGTGTAACTGGGTTAACAGTGGTTTCCACTGCTGACACCTTTAATACATATGGTAAATTAGCAATTGCTTTGGTGCTACAGCTCGGCGGTATAGGAATTATGACTATGGGTACATTTATTTGGGTGATTTTAGGTAAGAAAATTGGATTACGTGGCAGGCAACTAATACGTGTAGATCAAAATAGTAAGACTTTGTCTGGCTTAGTTAAGCTAATGCTTAAGATTTTCCAAATTGTACTTATTATCGAATTGGTTGGTGCACTGATATTAAGCACTTATTTCCTACAGTATTTTGATACCTGGCAGGAAGCTCTGCTACAAGGATTTTTTGGAGCAGTCAGCGCTACTACGAACGGTGGTTTTGACATTACTGGTTCTTCCTTGATTCCATTCGCGGATGATTATTTTGTGCAATTCGTGAACATTATTTTAATTGTCTTGGGTGCTATCGGTTTTCCGGTTTTGATCGAGGTACAAGATCTTTTGAGTGGTAACTATAAAGAATCCAATAATAAATACCATTTTTCTTTATTTACAAAGCTAACTACCTTTACATTTCTTCTTCTTGTGTTAGTGGGATGGCTATTTATATATCTACTTGAAAGAAACGCATTTTTTGCTGATAAGGTATGGCATGAAACGTTTTTTTATAGTTTGTTTATGTCAGTCACATCAAGAAGTGGCGGTTTAGCAACAATGGATGTCAATGAATTTTCCATGCCGACCTTGTTATTTATGTCTGCACTAATGTTCATAGGTGCATCCCCAAGTAGTGTTGGTGGTGGTATTCGAACAACAACTTTCGCCATCATGTTGCTTGCAATATATAACTACGGAAAAGGTAACTCTAGCATTAAAGTATTCGGAAGAGAGATTGATCCAGAAGATGTGACGAGGTCATTTATAGTTATATCAACGGCAACCATGTTGGTTATTAGTTCTATTATTATGTTAGCTTCAACTGAAAATTTTCCAATTATAGCCATAATATTTGAGGTTTCTTCTGCCTTTGGAACAACAGGATTGTCTATGGGAATTACTCCAGATCTCAGCACATTTGGAAAAACGTTAATCATGTTCCTAATGTTTGTTGGTAGGATAGGAATATTCTCGTTCATATTCCTAATGAGAGGTAAGGAAACAAAAGATATATACCGCTTCCCAACCGAAAAAGTTATTATAGGATAAGAACAAGGCCTTAGAATTTATCTAAGGCCTTTTTTTTACCATGCATCTATAAATATTCTATTATCACTATAAACCAAACATATGGGTAAAATAGGTCAAATCAACTATTCCCATTAAAATATTGTGAAAAATCCGTAAATTTCCATCATTACCACTTCAATCTGCTTGCGTAATACCGCCCCCAATGTAGTATAGTTATAATAGGAGAGTTTGTATAAACATACATGCTTATATAACGGAAGGGGTTTTGTTATGGTGCAGCAGACATTTTTGTACAATTCAAAAATTAACAAGGTATTAAAAAATATTAGTAAAGTTATGATTGGTAAAGAGAAAGAGGCAACGCTAAGCTTAGTTGCTTTATTGGCCGAGGGACATGTACTACTTGAAGATGTTCCTGGAGTAGGAAAGACGATGTTAGTAAGAACGTTAGCAAAATCTTTGGATTGTGAGTTTAAGAGAATTCAATTCACACCAGATTTATTGCCATCTGATGTTACTGGTGTTTCGATATATAATCCTAAAGAGTTGGAGTTCGAATTCAGAGGAGGCCCTATTCTAGGGAATATCGTTCTCGCTGATGAAATAAATAGAACATCCCCAAAAACACAATCTGCTTTGTTAGAAGCTATGGAAGAGATGAGTGTGACAGTTGATGGCGCAACAATTCAACTTAATCCACCGTTCTTTGTAATGGCAACACAGAATCCGATTGAATACGAGGGAACCTATCCATTACCAGAGGCACAACTAGATCGTTTTATACTGAAATTAAAAATGGGTTACCCAACATATGCAGAAGAGTTAGAAATGCTTGATAGAACCTCGAAAGAGCATCCAATTAAATCAGTCGAAGCGGTTATGACTAAAGAAGAATTGATTGGTGTTCAGAATCAGGTAAAAGAAGTATTTATTGAAAAAGGTGTTCAACAATATATTGTTCAACTTGTGACGGCAACGAGGAATCATGAATCTGTTTATTTAGGAGTTAGTCCGAGGGGATCGATTGCATTGATGAAGGCAGCCAAAGCATTCGCATTTATTCATGATCGTGACTATGTTATTCCTGATGATGTGAAGTATTTAGCACCTTATGTTCTGGCGCATCGTATTATTTTAAATTCTGAAGCTAAGTTTCAGGGGACAACTGAAGAAAAAATTATAGGGGAATTGTTAGAAACTATTTCTATCCCTGTTCGAAAGGAATATCTTTAATGAAAGAAAACCTTAGCTTTATTATAAAGCTAATGCAAATTTTATTGATATTTGTTGTTTTCTTTACCTATGCTATGTTCCAGGGTGGTTTTGTCAGTTGGTTTTTATTTTATAGTTTTCTTCCCCTGTTAGTTTATCTGTTCCTTCTCTTAATACACCCAATTTCTAAATGGTCGGTAAAGAGAACCTTATCCCAAAATGTAGCAAGGGCTGGGGATGCCATTACTGTTAACGTCGAGATTAAAAGAAGATGGCCGTTCCCTATCCACTATTGTATTATTGAAGAGTTTTTCCCATTATCATTACAACAGAAAAGTATTAATCTACAAAACTATCGATATTTTGACCAACCAGAAATTATCAATGAAAAAAGACTATTGGAAAAGGCTGTATTTCCTTGGTTTAAAAAAACAATTCACTTCCAGTATACACTGGAGAATTTGCCCCGTGGTGAACACCAACTAAACGCAATTCGGATTAAAACGGGGGACTTTTTTGGATTTATTAAGAGGGACTACGTCGCTTCAGTTACTAATCGATTATTAGTGTATCCTCATCGGCGGGAACTCATGGTTAGAGAGAGAGTGAGTAGCTTTGATGAAGGAACTTCTCCTTCTCAAAACATAACTATGAAAAATGCCAATGTAGTTACTGGTGTTCGCGAGTATATGCCTGGTGATCGTTTTTCATGGATAGATTGGAAGACAACGGCTAGAAAAAACACAGTAATGACGAAAGAATTTGAACAAGAAAAAAGCTCGGGAACTACTCTAATTCTAGATGCGGTTGACTATGATGGGTTGAATAAACTTGTATATGAGGCTAGTGTCGAGGTTACCTTTTCATTAATTGAGTTTTTTAAAAAGAAAACCTCACAATTGGGTTTTTTAACGCTAGGTAAAGAGCCAGTATTTTTCCCGTTTCATGAGGATTCTCGTAAGAAAGATTTAATTGATAGATTTCTTGCAAAAGTAGAGCCTAGTGAGGGAGTTGCCTTTCATCAGCAACTGGCAGAGGAAATAAAGAAGGTTCCACAAGGATTAACGACAATGATTGTTATTACTTATATTAATCCTGAAATAAAACAATCGATTGACATCGTAAAGAGAAAGAGTAAGAGAGTTGTTGTCTATTTAATTCAACCGTTGTCTAAGATTACGAATGAGGATAATCAAATTATTAACCAACTCACTATTGAAGGTGTTATTGTTAATTTATTAACGGAAAAAGTACTTATTTCACAAAGATTTGAGGTGAACATGTAATGGCGCGTCCATCTCTGAATCAGCCGCAAATCTATCAATATATTGTATATATCTGTGGGTTCTTGTTATTTTGGGAGTGGTTGCGTCCTTTGGATACCATTTCTGATACTGGTGATTTGGTATTATTTGTGATTTACGCTGCTTTTTGCTTTTTTATTTCGATGCTAAATGTGAAGTGGTGGCTATCAATACCTCTTAAAACCGCAGGGATTGTCATTCTGATAGACGGATTATTTATGACAGAACCAATACTCAGTCCAGCCTGGTTTAGTTTATTGTACATGCATGCACAATTTAATTTTGACGTGATGACTAGTCAGCAATGGGAGGAAATGACTCCATTATTTAGAAGTCTATTATTCTTACTGTTGTTATGGACGATGAGTTACCTGTTATATTATTGGTTTGTTATCGCAAAGCGAATTTTTCTATTTGTATTATTGACTTTTATTTATATAACCGTACTTGATACATTTACGATGTATGAAGCTAATGCAGCTATTGTCCGTACATTTGTCGTATCGTTAATTGCTATGGGTGTTGCTAGTCTATCAAATGAACTAGAACGTAAATCAGTTCAATATGATGGTAGTAATAATTTTCTGTCTAGAATTGTTCCCTTGTTACTAATTGTTTCCTGCTTAACGATAATAGGTGTAATTTCTCCAAAGCAAGAGCCTAAATGGCCAGATCCAGTTCCTTTTATAACGAGCACTGCTCAAAATGCTGGTATTGGTGAAGGTGGAAGTTCTGTGGTGCAAAAAGTTGGCTATGGAGAAAACGATTCCAGACTTGGAGGATCATTTGTTCAAGATTTTACACCTGTTTTCCAAGCTGCAGTTAGCCAGGAGCATTATTGGAGGATCGAAACAAAGGATAGGTACACGGGCAAAGGCTGGGAAAGTTCAACAGAGCTAAATTACCAAGAACAACCATCTGGAAGAATGTCATTAGAACTTTTTCATGACACAGTTGCTACTGAAAATCTGTCTGCAATGGTAAGATTCGAAGAGAATGCTTCCTTACCCAAATTAGTGTACCCATATGGAGTAGAGACTGTTTCTAGTAATTCTGACGAGGAATATTTATTGGATCAAAACACCGGGTCAATAACCACTGGTGGCAATTTATCACAAGGGATATTAAGTAATTATACGTTAAACTATAACTATCCCTCTTTTTCTATCAATCAACTACTTGAATCAACTGATAATGATCCAGAAGAGATAAGAGAGAAGTATCTGCAGTTACCAGAAGATTTACCAGACCGAATAGGTAACCTATCTGAACAAGTAGTAATAGACACGGAAACAAGGTATGAAAAAGTAATAGCGATAGAGCAATATTTTAATCGGAATGGCTTCGCTTATCAAACAGAAGAAGTTGCGGTCCCGCGACAAGGCGATGATTACGTTGATCAATTTTTGTTTGAAACAAAAGTAGGGTATTGTGATAACTTCTCAACGTCAATGGTAGTGATGCTCCGAACTCTAGGTATACCTACTCGTTGGGTAAAAGGTTTTACATCAGGAGATAGGCTGGATGAACAACCTTCTGGACTCCCTAATGATCTAGAGGTTTATGAAATAAGTAATTCAAATGCTCACTCGTGGGTAGAAGTTTACTTTCCAGAGATAGGCTGGGTGCCATTTGAACCCACATCAGGATTTTCTAGTGCGGTGGATTTCTATTTAGATGAGGAAACAACCGAAACAGAAGAAGATAATGAGACTGTTCAAGAGCAAGAGACAGAGGAAGAATTAGAAGGTAATTACCAAGATTTTGAAGAAGAAGCAGCTGAAGCTTTTGGTGATGAAACCGGTGGAAATTCCTCTGATTCGGTATTGTCAATTGTCCTTGTTAGTAGTGCAGTCGTTGCAGCAGTGAGCATTTTACTCTATTTGACGAGATATCGTTGGAGAACAACGATAATGATTAAAAGATATAAGAACAAGGGTGGGGTAGTGGCTACCCAAAATGCTTATCACTACTTACTAAAGGTCCTTGATCATAAGGGTATAAAACGATCACAGGGGCAAACATTAAGAGAATATGCTCGCCATGTCGATAAAGAGTTCCAAACTACCGATATGACACGGTTAACCTATCACTTTGAGAGAATGATTTACAGAAATGAAGAGGATTCGTACGAAAGGGAAAAGATTACGGAATTGTGGGAAAATTTAATTAAGAAAACATTAACTTGACCCGAAATAACGTCATTGATAGAATGATATAAATCTATAAATAATACCTTCATATATGCTCGGTAATATGGACCGAGCGTTTCTACTAAGATACCGTAAATGTCTTTGCTATGAAGGTAGAAATCGTTTATATGTCTTTACTACTGATTTCTGCCTTCTTAGCTGAGGGCGGATTTTTTGTTTTGCTGGATTAGATAAAGGAGATGATTGCCGTGGATGTTAACAATGAAATGGTTCTAGTACTAGACTTTGGAAGTCAATATAATCAGTTGATCACTAGACGGATAAGAGAGTTTGGTGTCTATAGTGAACTTCATTCTCATAGACTTACTGCTGAAGAGATAAAGGAAATGAACCCAAAAGGGATTATTTTATCAGGTGGTCCACATAGTGTCTATGATGAGAATAGCTTTCGATGTGATGAGCGTATTTTTGATTTGGGTATTCCTATTCTTGGGATCTGTTATGGTATGCAGTTAATGACTTTACATTTTGGTGGAACTGTAAGAAAAGCAAAAGATAGAGAATATGGCAAAGCAGAAATTAATTTAGTAAATGAATCAGGTCTATTCACCGGAACACCACAATCTCAGTCCGTTTGGATGAGTCATGGTGATAAAGTAATTGAACCACCAGCAGGATTCGCTATTGATGCGACTAGTAAATCAACACCAATAGCTGCTATGAGTAACATAGAGTGTAACTTATACGGAGTACAGTTTCATCCGGAAGTTAGAAATACCGAATATGGCAACCAGCTTCTTAAACAATTTGTTTTTGATATTTGTGATTCCACCGGTGATTGGACAATGGATAACTTTATTGATCAAGAAATAGAAAAAATCCGTTCCAAAGTAGGCAATAAAAAAGTGTTGTGTGCATTGAGTGGTGGAGTTGATTCTTCGGTAGTAGCAGCTTTAATTCATAAAGCAATCGGCGATCAGTTAACATGTATTTTTGTTGATCATGGTTTACTTCGAAAAGATGAAGGCGACATGGTAATGGAGACCTTCCAAGAAGGATTCAATATGAATATTATTAGAGTAAATGCTCAAGAGCGTTTTCTATCAAAATTAAAAGGTGTATCCGATCCGGAACAAAAACGAAAGATTATTGGCAATGAGTTTATCTATGTGTTTGATGATGAAGCGGACAAACTTAAGGATATTGACTTCTTGGCACAAGGAACACTGTACACGGATATTGTGGAAAGCGGTACGGAAACAGCCCAAACAATTAACTCCCATCATAATGTTGGTGGATTACCAGAAAATATGCAGTTTGAATTGCTTGAGCCATTAAGTGCTTTGTTTAAGGATGAAGTCCGAGTTCTCGGGACTGAACTCGGCTTAACTGAAGCGGTCGTTTGGAGACAACCATTTCCTGGCCCAGGTCTAGGTATTCGAGTATTAGGTGAAATCACACAGGAAAAAATAGAAATAGTCAGAGAATCAGATGCCATTTTGAGAGAAGAAATAAAGAATGCTGGTTTAGAACGTGATATTTGGCAGTATTTCACCGTTCTTCCTGATATTCGAAGTGTAGGAGTTATGGGTGATGCTAGAACGTACGATTACACGATTGGAATACGTGCTGTCACCTCCATTGATGGAATGACCTCAGATTGGGCTAGGATTCCGTGGGAAGTGCTTGAAAGGATTTCAACTCGTCTTGTTAATGAAGTGGACCAAATAAACAGAGTTGTCTACGATATTACTAGTAAACCACCTGCAACAATTGAATGGGAATAAGTGGCAATAACCGAACGTTAGATTATCTAACGATAAAAACATTCGCTTTTTCTGTTGACTTGGATTCCATTCACGAGTAATATAAAGATTGTAATCATAATTAAATAAAAAAACCGTCGTATAATTTTGGGGATATGGCCCATGAGTTTCTACCAGACCGCCGTTAATTGGTCTGACTACGCTGGTGTTTTGTGAATTTCCTTTTATGGTTATTTGCGATTCCCAGTATAGTTAATGGTAGCACTCTTGGTATATTGCCAGGGGTGTTTTTTTGCGACGAATCTGGGGAGGAATCTTACAATGAAAAAGTTTTTTCAATTTGAAGAATTAGGTACTAATTTCCGTACGGAGTTTGTTGCCGGATTAACTACGTTTTTAGCAATGGCTTATATTTTATTCGTTAACCCAGCAACGTTAGCTGCTGAGGGTACTGGAATGGATCAAGGTGCAGTTTTTACAGCAACAGCACTTGCTGCTGCAGTCGGTTCCCTGATCATGGGATTAGTTGCTAAGTATCCAATAGCATTAGCACCAGGCATGGGATTAAATGCATTTTTTGCCTATACTGTTGTTTTAGGAATGGGTATTCCTTGGGAAACAGCACTTGCAGGTGTACTAGTATCAGGACTTATATTTATTGTTTTAACTCTTTCTGGTGTCCGCGAAAAAATCATTAATGCAATACCGTCGAATTTGAAATTGGCTGTTGGTGCAGGTATTGGTTTATTTATCGCTTTTATTGGTTTCCAGAATTCAGGAATTATTGTTGCAAATCCAGCGACAATGGTTTCACTAGGTGACTTGTCTGTTGGAACTACATTACTTGCGGTTTTTGGTGTTATTGTTACAGTTGTATTCCTTACATTAGACCTTAAAGGTGGAGTGTTTTACGGAATGATTGTTACAGCAATTGCTGGGATGATCTTTGGTTTAATTGATCCTCCATCTGCAGTGGTTGGAGCAGTTCCAAGCTTAGCTCCAACATTTGGTGCGGCATTTGCAAGCCTTGGTGATATTTTTACACTTCCAATGCTTGGTGTAATCTTAACATTTTTATTCGTTGACTTCTTTGACACAGCAGGTACTTTAGTTGCTGTTGCAACTAAAGCAGGATTAATGAAGGATGATAAATTACCTAGAGCTGGCAAAGCATTGTTCTCTGACTCTGCAGCTACAGTGGTTGGTGCTACATTAGGAACATCTACAACAACTTCTTACGTTGAGTCTGCTACAGGTGTAAGTGCCGGTGGTCGTTCAGGATTTACTGCAGTAGTAACAGCTGGATTCTTTCTTCTAGCACTATTATTTTCTCCACTTCTAGGAGTAGTTACAGCAGCAGTTACCGCGCCAGCGTTAATTATTGTTGGTGTATTAATGGCAACCTCATTAAAAGATATTGAGTGGGATAAATTTGAAATTGCAGTACCATCATTTCTTACAGTAGTAGCAATGCCGTTAACTTATAGTATCGCTACAGGTATTGCAGTTGGTTTTATCTTCTATCCAATTACAATGATTGCAAAAGGTAAGATAAAAGAAATTAATCCGATTATGTGGGGTCTGTTTGTGGTATTTGTTTTATACCTGACTTACTTACACTAAAATAAAATTTAAAGAGCTTTGGTCAATTTGGCCAAAGCTCTTTTCTCTTTAGTTATATTATTGATCTAAATGCTGAATAGAAAGTCTACTTTTGTTCGTTTGTTCCTTTATTAAGCGGTGTAACTGTAGGACGAGCAATCCATGTTGGTAGGTTGCATTAATTTTATCACTGCGAACAGGAAAGGGTAACTCAACTTTTCTCTCAAACACCCCTTGGATAATCTCGTTTTTAATCACCTTGCCACCTGAATGCTCAATATCAATGATTCCTTTTAGTTCAAGAGTTGCGTAGTCTACGTAAACATCTATTTTTTCCAAGTCTTTGACTCCTGGTAAATTAACGTAACAAAGTATTTCCTTTTCATATTGGTATAAATTTATTTGTGGAACAGGTGGTTTTAATACATCTTCAAACTCGTTCCAAAAACTATCGCCAAAGAAACTGTCCATGTTTTTTTTCCAATCGCCCATATTGCTAAAGGGATCCATCAAATTCCTCCTATTTTAAAGTCTTTATTATCTCTGTAATTAGTTCGTTGTATTTGTAGTTATAGTGAAGTAAGATTGCGATATAGTGTATGCAGGACCTGTTTTATAGGTGAATTGCTTAAAAAGTGATATCATGAAATAAGAAAAAACTTTTCAAGTTGGCTGTTCCCTAAAAGATTGTTGTTTTTGAAAGAGTATCTATACTTCCTTTCGGTCTTTATGGGATGAATGTTAGCTCGCCGCTGCGGAAAAATACTCGCTTTCCGTGGGGAACGCTTCAGCCTCCTCGCTCGTAAAGAACACTCACTGCGGGGTCTTCAGACTGTTCCTTTCCCACAGGAGTCTCGCATTTTTCCGCAGCTTAGAGCAACTTTCTGTTCAAGTAACAAGAACTCCAAGAAACGTTTATTTCATGAAATATCACTACTCATTAATTAGAATTTTCATCGCACGAAGGTTTCTACTTCTTTAGGAGTTTTTTGTGTATTCGTCAGCTAGTATTACTTATGTTTGATAACTAGAATAAACCAAACAACAGCTATTTACTTATATGATGAATGGAGCAAAGGGTAGCAGCGAAGGAAATACACGGAGACTCCTGCGGGAGGGAAAGGCATAGGTGAGACCCCACAGTGCGTAGCGCGAGGAGGCTCAACAGCCACCCGCGGAAAGCGTAGTGTATTTCCGCAGCGGTGTGAAAGCTGTATGTTACGTCGCATTTTTAATGTGAAGACTAAAAAGAAACAAAACTTATGAAAAGAGCCTTTAAGTTAAATGGGTGAAAGTATTAATAAGAAGATTTAGGAGGCATTTATTGTGCTGGATAATGCATTAGTTATGATCGTAATCATATTATCGGTAAACGTTTTTTACGTGTCATTTTCGACGATGAGGGTAATTTTAACTCTTAAAGGTAGAAGATACATTGCCGCTTTTATTGGAATGTTTGAAATAACGATTTACACATTAGGACTTGGGTTGGTGTTGGGTAACCTAGACCGAATAGAAAATCTGGTAGCCTATGCGCTTGGTTATGGAATAGGTGTCATAGTTGGTTCAATGATTGAAGAGAAACTTGCGCTTGGGTACATTACTGTCAATGTTATCTCGGCTGATCCTGAATTAACCTTTACGAAACAATTGCGGGATAAAGGTTACGGAGTGACAAGCTCGTATGCATATGGAATGGATGGGGATCGTTTGTCCATGCAAATACTAACACCGAGAAAATACGAATTACAGTTATATGAAGTAATTAAGAATATCGATCCAAAAGCATTTATAATCTCTTATGAGCCAAAGCAAATTCATGGTGGATTCTGGGTCAAACAAGTTAGGAAGGGAAGACTTTTTAAAAATGTCAAAAAACAGTAATAAGAAAAATAATTCAAAAAAACGCTTTGAATTGCAGCAGGGGGAAACCATCGATCAATGCCTTGCTCGGATTGAACAGGAAGGGTACACCCCGATAAGGAGAACAGAGGTACCTGTCTTTCAAGAAATAAATAAAGATGGTGTAATTACCTACGATCCCGTAAGCAAAAAAGTAGTTTTTGAAACTGTACCCCTATAAAGACGAACGTTTTAAAAAATGTTCGTTAAAAACGTTCGATATTTATTGACATAAAACTTCACTACTTGTTATCATATAAATACAACTTATTAATAATAAACTTACCTCATATAATTTCGGGGATATGGCCCGATAGTCTCTACCCGTCGCCGTAAATGATGGACTATGATGGAAGAAGAATCATTGTGGAGAAATTAGCAATGATTATTATGAATGCATATGAACCTTGGGTCACTTATGCCTATTCATCTTCTCTCATTATGAGGAGACGAATAGGCATTTCTTTGTTTGTTAGTAAAAACAGCACTTATATTAATTTAAATGATGGGTCATAGAAAAGAGGTCTTTTTATGAATCGTGTTGGGGTAATTATGGGAAGCTTATCTGATTGGGAAACAATGAAGAACACTTGTGATGTATTGAAGGAGCTAGATATTCCATTTGAAAAGGAAATCATTTCTGCCCACAGGACTCCTGAAGATATGTTTCAATATGCTGAAGAGGCAAAAGGTAGAGGATTGAAAGTAATCATTGCTGGAGCAGGTGGTGCTGCCCACTTACCAGGAATGGTCGCAGCAAAAACTACTTTACCCGTTATTGGGGTTCCAGTCCAATCGAAGAGTCTTAATGGGCTAGATTCTTTGCTATCAATCGTCCAAATGCCAGGAGGAGTTCCCGTAGCGACAGTGGCAATTGGTAGTGCTGGAGCAAAGAATGCAGGCATACTGGCCGCACAGATATTGGGTGCTTTTGATGATGAAATTTCAACTAGATTACTAGATTATCAGAACTCAATGAGAAAAAAAGTTGAGGAAATGAGGGATCAACTTGCAACAGAATAGGATACTACCGGGACATACAATAGGTATCGTTGGTGGAGGTCAATTAGGAAGAATGATGGCTATTGCAGCCAAGCATATGGGCTATCGAATTGTAGTTTTAGATCCAACACCGGATTGTCCAACTGCACAAGTAAGTGATCGCCATATTGTCGCAGACTATGACGACATAAAAGCAATTAAGCAATTAGCGGAACTATCAGACGTGGTTACTTATGAATTTGAGAATGTTGACCTTGTATCTGCCCGTTACCTTGAAAAGCACGGAGTTCTTCCTCAAGGAGCAGAATTGTTAGCTATTACTCAAGATAGAGAGAATGAAAAAAAGATAATTGTAAAAAATAATTTACCTGCTGCTTCCTATGAAGTGATTGAAAATCACGCCGAATTGTACGATGCATTAGATCGTATCGGTTTCCCTGCAGTTCTTAAAACCTGTCGTGGTGGTTATGATGGGAAAGGACAACTGAAAATTGAATCAACAGGAGATATCCATGCCGCTCTAGGGTTTTTAGAACAGAATGGAAGATGCATGTTTGAACAATGGTTAGCTTTCGATAAAGAGATATCCGTGGTGTTAACAAGAACAATGGATAGGAAAATCACTTTTTTCCCGATTGCTGAAAATCAGCATGAAAATCATATTTTACATAAAACAATTGCTCCGGCAAGTATTTCTGAAGCGACAAGGACTAAAGCGTTAGATGCAGCTCGTTCAATTGCTGAGGAAATTGGAGTGGTTGGTACCTTTGCAATCGAAATGTTTGTTCAAGGGGAAGATATCTATATTAACGAGATGGCACCCAGACCCCATAATTCAGGACACTTCACAATTGAAAGCTGTAACGTTTCTCAGTTTGAGCAACATATCCGAGCGATTTGTGGACTTCCTTTGATCCCAATTGAATTTCAAGGAGCATCAGTTATGATAAACCTTATTGGGGAAGATATGACTGACTATCTAAACCGTATGGATGAATTAGGCGGTGCTCATATTCATGTCTATGGGAAAAAAGAAATTAAACCTAACCGGAAAATGGGACATATCACATTTGTAGGATCAAAGCTTACACAATTAATTAATTTGGTAGACAATAAACAAAAATTAATAGCTAAGAGAAATTAGGAGGAAATTAAATGATTGATCGTTACACACGAGAAGAAATGGGAACAATTTGGACGGATGAAAACAAATATAATGCATGGCTAGAAGTTGAAATCTTAGCATGTGAGGCATGGAGTGAATTAGGGGTTATTCCTAAGGAAGATGTAAAAAAAATTCGTGAAAGTGCTTCATTCGATGTAAATCGCATTCTAGAAATAGAAGAAGAGACAAGACACGATGTGGTGGCATTTACTCGTGCAGTCTCAGAAACGCTTGGCGAGGAACGAAAATGGGTTCATTACGGACTTACCTCCACTGATGTAGTTGACACGGCATTATCTTATATATTAAAACAAGCAAACACCATTCTCAGAAAAGATATTGAGCGATTTGTTGATATTTTAGCAGACAAAGCAAAGGAACATAAACATACCGTGCAGATGGGTAGAACTCACGGTGTCCATGCTGAACCGACTACATTTGGTTTGAAAATGGCGCTTTGGTATGAAGAAATGAAGCGTAATCTAGAAAGATTTGAAGCTGCAGCAAAAACTATTGAGACAGGTAAGTTATCAGGCGCTGTCGGCACGTATGCGAATATTGATCCGTTTGTTGAAGAATATGTTTGTGAAAAATTAGGATTAGCAGCTGCGCCAGTTTCAACACAAACGCTACAACGTGACCGTCATGCACATTACGTCTCAACACTGGCGTTGATTGCAAGCTCAATAGAAAAATTTGCAACAGAAATCCGTGGGCTACAAAAAACAGAAACTAGAGAGGTAGAAGAGTTTTTTGCAAAAGGTCAAAAAGGTTCTTCTGCAATGCCGCATAAACGCAATCCAATTGGCTCAGAAAATATGACTGGAATGGCAAGATTAATCCGGGGCTACATGGTAACTGCATATGAAAATGTATCACTATGGCACGAGCGCGATATATCTCATTCATCTGCAGAGCGAGTAATCTTACCAGACGCAACAATTGCTCTAAACTATATGTTAAATCGTTTCTCAAACATTGTTAAGAATTTAACTGTGTTCCCAGAAAACATGAAAGCAAATATTGATAAAACCTATGGCGTTATCTTTTCGCAACGTGTACTACTATCATTAATTGACCAAGGAATGAGCAGAGAAGAAGCGTATGACATTGTTCAACCTAACGCGATGAAGGCATGGGAAAATGGTATTCCATTCAGAGAATTAATTGAAGCAGAAGATAAAATTACGTCAACATTATCACCAGAACAAATAGCTGATTGCTTTGATCACACGTATCACTTGAAAAACGTTGACCGTATTTTTGACAAGATTGGTTTATAAGAGTTTGTTTATGATTAGCTAGCATCAAACAGGGATTTTTTAAATACGAGGTAACTAGGCTTTTCTAATACCAAACTAAGGATGGGGTGACTAGTTTGAAGGGGAATTTATTATATGAAGGTAAAGCAAAAAGAGTCTATTTTGTAGAGGGAAATGACAACAACTTGATTCTTTCTTATAAAAGTGATGCAACAGCTTTTAATGGGTTGAAAAAAGCAACCTTTGAAGGAAAAGGAAAATATAATAACTTGATTTCAGCCAAAGTATTTGAATTTTTACATGAAAAAGGGATCAAGACACACTTTAAACAAGCACTAAATGATACAGAACAACTCGTTATCAGAACAACAATTATCCCAATTGAAGTCGTTGTCAGAAATATCGCAGCGGGAAGCATAACCAAGAGGCTGGGAATTAAAGAAAAGACACCGTTCACCCCACCTCTAGTGGAGTTATTTTATAAAAACGATGAACTAGGTGACCCGTTAATTAATAATGAGCATGCATTGTTTCTGACAGATGCTAAGGAAAAAGATTTAATGGAAATTAAACAAGCAGCATTAACCATTAATTCATATCTGCAGGAGTTCTTTAAGGGAATAGATTTAACACTAGCGGATTTTAAATTAGAGTTTGGTAGAACACTAGATGGAGAAATTGTTCTTTCTGATGAAATATCTCCGGATACCTGTCGATTATGGGATCGTAAAACTGGTGAGAAGATGGATAAAGATGTTTTTCGAGAAGATTTAGGTGATCTTTTAAAGGTTTACGATACTATTCTTAATCGTCTGGAGGCAGTAAAATGAAAAAAGTTAAAATATATATCACATTAAAGCAGGGTGTATTAGATCCTCAAGGTAGAGCCGTGCAAGAATCATTAAACACATTAGGTTATTCTGAGGTTCAACAAGCCAGAGTTGGAAAATACATGGAACTATTGGTTGACGACAATGAAGAGGTAGAAGTGAAAATCGAAGAAATGTGTTCTAAATTACTTGCGAATCCGGTAATTGAAGATTACAAATATACGATCGAAGAGGGTGTCGTTCAGTGAAGTTTGCTGTAGTTGTTTTTCCTGGGTCAAATTGTGACAGAGACATGTACTTTGCGGCAAAGGATGCACTAGGAGAAGAAGCAGAATTGGTTTGGTATCAAACTGCAAATCTATCAGACTATGATGCTATTTTACTTCCTGGTGGTTTTTCTTACGGTGACTACCTACGGACGGGAGCAATCGCCTCAACCTCTCATATTGTTAAGGAAATAAAGCAACAAGCAGAACTTGGGAAACCTGTTCTTGGTGTGTGCAACGGATTTCAAATTTTATTAGAAGCTGGACTGTTACCAGGTGCAATGCTAAGAAATAAAAACCTTAAGTTTATCTGCCATTTTGAGGGCCTGAAGGTAGAAAACAAAAACACTATGTTCACATCAGCCTATAAGGATGGAGAAATAATTTCCCTGCCAATTGCCCATGGGGAAGGGAATTATTATTGTGATGAGGCTACTTTACAGAAGTTAAAAGAAAATAATCAAATTGTGTTTACCTATACAAATAATCCAAATGGTTCTATTAGTGATATCGCAGGGATCGTTAATCAACAAGGCAACGTACTAGGCATGATGCCACATCCTGAACGTGCTGTGGAACAGATACTTGGTGGTACTGATGGTCTAAAGTTGTTTAAATCAATTGTGAATAACTGGAGGGAAGCACATGTTACAAGCGCCTGAGATTACTCCTGAAGTAATAGAAAAGGATCGTCTATATCGTGATATGGGTTTAACAGACGAAGAGTTTGATCTTGTTAAGTCAATAATGAATCGTCGTCCAAACTTCACGGAAACTGGTATTTTCTCTGTTATGTGGTCAGAGCATTGTAGTTATAAAACTTCTAAACCACTTTTGAGAAAGTTCCCAACCAAAGGCTCACATGTTATTCAAGGTCCTGGTGAAGGTGCTGGAATTATTGATATTGGCGATGGTCAAGCAGTTGTCTTCAAGGTTGAAAGCCATAATCACCCGTCTGCAGTAGAACCATACCAAGGGGCTGCAACTGGTGTTGGTGGAATTATTCGCGACGTCTTTTCGATGGGTGCTAGGCCAATAGCGCTATTAAATTCACTTCGGTTTGGTAACTTAACCACAGGTCGTGTGAAATATTTGTTTGAAGAGGTTGTTAATGGCATTGCTGGCTATGGTAACTGCGTCGGCATCCCGACAGTTGGAGGAGAGGTTCAATTTGATAATTGTTATGAAGGGAACCCTCTAGTTAACGCAATGTGTGTTGGGATAATTGATCAAAAGGATATTCAAAAAGGTATTGCTGCAGGAATTGGTAATACAGTAATTTACGCAGGAGCACGTACAGGAAGAGATGGTATTCATGGTGCCACATTTGCTTCAGAGGATCTATCGGAAGAGTCAGAAAGTAAACGTCCATCTGTTCAGGTAGGCGATCCATTTATGGAAAAATTATTAATTGAAGCTTGCCTAGAAGTTATCCATCATGAAGCATTAGTCGGTATGCAGGATATGGGAGCAGCCGGACTTACATCCTCAGCTAGTGAAATGGCAAGTAAGGCTGGAACAGGTATGGAGATGGACTTAGACTTAGTCCCTCAACGTGAACTAGATATGACTCCATATGAGCTAATGCTATCTGAATCTCAGGAGCGGATGCTGTTAGTAGTAAAGCAAGGGCAAGAACAAGGAATTATTGACGTGTTTACAAAGTACGGATTAGAGGCTGTCGCGGTAGGACGTGTAACTGATGACAACCGTTTCCGTTTAATTCATAAAGGTAAGGTTGCTGCTGATATTCCTGTCGATTCATTGGCAGAGGATGCACCAGTTTATCATAAACCTTCAAAAGTACCAGATTATTATAAAAAATTCCAACAAATGGACGATTACTATCCAACCGTTAACAGTTATAGTGAGGCATTAAAAGCATTGCTACAACAGCCAACAATAGCTAGTAAAGAGTGGGTTTATGACCAATATGATTCAATGGTTCAAACAAATACAGTTGTTACACCTGGATCTGATGCGGCTATAATACGTGTTCGTGGTACCGATAAGGCGCTGGCAATGACGACGGATTGTAATTCGCGTTATATCTATTTAGACCCAGAAATAGGTGGGAAGATTGCTGTTGCTGAAGCGGCAAGAAATATTGTTTGTTCCGGCGGAAGACCAATGGCTTTAACCGATGGATTGAATTTCGGTAATCCGGATAAACCAGAAATTTTCTGGCAAATGGAGAAAAGCGTTGATGGAATGAGCGAAGCGAGCTTGAAACTTAATACGCCTGTGATAAGTGGAAATGTCTCACTTTATAACGAGACAAATGGTCAATCCATTTTCCCAACTCCAGTAGTAGGGATGGTAGGTTTGTTAGAGTCACTGGAACATATCACGCCATCGTTTTTCCAAACAGCTGGTGATGCTATTTATCTAATCGGTGAAACTAAGCCGGAATTTGGTGGAAGTGAATTACAGAATATTTTAGAAAATAGTTACTTCGGAAAAGCACCTAGTATTGATTTAGATGTGGAAGCGAAGCGCCAAAGTCAATTGTTAGAGGCGATTCAATCAGGTTTGATTTCTTCTGCTCACGATTTAGCGGAGGGTGGATTCGCCGTAGCGCTTGCTGAGAGTCTATTTGATAATAACTTAGGATGTGAAGTAAAGCTTGCAGGCGACTTAACTGTCCAATTGTTTAGTGAAAGCCAATCCCGTTTCCTAGTATCAGTAAAACAGGAAAAAAGAGATCAATTTGAAAGTTTAGTAGAAGATGCGAACCATTTAGGATATGTAACAGACAGTGGAACACTTCGGGTAAATAGTAGTGAGGAAACGATTATTGAAGAGTCAGTTGAGAGCTTGAAAGCATTATGGAAAGGGGCTATACCATGCTTGCTGAAATCAAGGGACTAAATGAAGAGTGCGGTGTGTTTGCGATATGGGGTCATGAAAAGGCTGCTGAGATGACTTATTATGGATTGCATGCTCTACAACACCGTGGGCAAGAAGGTGCCGGAATTGTCACGAGTGATGGTGAGGAGCTACATTTGCATAAAGGGAATGGATTGATTAACGAAGTCTTCCAACAAGATGAATTTACTCGTTTGAAGGGCACTGCTGCCCTTGGTCATGTTCGCTACGCAACCCAAGGTGGGGGCGGTTATGACAATGTCCAACCTCTTGTGTTTCGTTCACAAAAGAAAAGTATGGCGCTTGCTCATAATGGCAATTTAGTTAACGCATATGCTTTAAAAAACCAATTAGAAGCCCAGGGCAGTATTTTACAAACAACTTCTGATACAGAAGTAATTGCCCACCTAATTAAACGCAGTGGCCATTTAGCGATGGATGAAGCAATTGCGTCAGCCCTTAGCATGATTAAAGGTGCATATGCCTTTTCTATCTTAACTGAGGATCAATTATTTGTTGCACTTGACCCCCGCGGGTTACGTCCATTGTCGATTGGGATGCTAGGTGGAGCTTATGTGGTAGCTTCAGAAACGTGTGCGTTTGATCTTATTGGCGCAACATATATTAGAGAGGTCAAACCTGGAGAACTGCTAACCATTGATGATAATGGTATAACGACAAAACGATTTGCCTCGCCGATGCAAAGAACGCTTTGTTCAATGGAATATGTCTATTTCTCCAGACCGGACAGTGATTTGGATGGATTAAATGTTCATGCTAGTCGGAAAACAATGGGAAAACAGCTAGCAAGTGAAGCGCCAGTTGAGGCAGACGTTGTGACAGGTGTTCCAGATTCAAGTATTTCTGCTGCAATAGGCTATGCAGAGGCTGCTGAAATTCCATATGAATTAGGACTAATAAAAAATCGTTATGTAGGTCGTACGTTTATTCAGCCCTCGCAGGAATTAAGGGAGCAAGGGGTGAAAATGAAGCTATCCCCGGTACGTGGAATTGTAGAGGGAAAGCGGGTCGTCATGGTCGATGATTCTATCGTACGCGGAACGACATGTAAACGAATTGTCCGTCTCCTGAAGGAAGCTGGTGCAACAGAAGTTCATGTTCGCATTGCGTCACCGCCAATCGTAAATCCTTGTTATTATGGGATTGATACCTCAAATAAAGGAGAATTAATCGCTTCTAATTATGACGTAGAAGAAATTCGAGAGTTAATAGGAGCAGATAGTTTAGCTTTTCTAACTACCGAGGGATTAGAGAAATCCATAGTTGCAGATAGAGAATCGATTGATCATGGAATTTGTAACGCATGTTTTACTGGGAATTATCCAACAGAAATCTATCCGGATACTTTACTACCAGCCTACAAAGGTTAATTTACCAAGTCTAAAAGGAGCGGTCTAATGAGTGAAATTTACAAGCAAGCTGGTGTAGATGTTGAAGCCGGTTATCGAGCTGTTGATTTGATGAAGAAGCATATTCAAACAACAAACCGCCCGGAAGTATTGGGTGGAGTTGGGGCGTTTGCGGGGTTATTTGATTTATCCTCCTTCTCATATAAGCAACCAGTATTGGTGTCAGGGACAGACGGAGTTGGAACCAAGCTAAAGCTTGCTTTTGATATGGATAGGCACGATACAGTAGGGATTGATTTGGTTGCTATGTGTGTGAATGATATTGTTGCACAGGGAGCTGACCCTTTATTCTTTCTTGATTACATTGCCTGCGGGAAAAATGAGCCTGAAAAGATTGAACAAATAGTAAAAGGTATTACAGATGGTTGTGTGGAAAGTGGCAGTGCTTTAATAGGTGGAGAGACTGCAGAAATGCCCGGTATGTACCAGGATGGAGAATATGATTTAGCTGGCTTCGTTGTAGGTATCGCAGAAAAAAGTGAAATAATTACTGGCGAGGAAATTGAAACAGGGGACAAGATAATTGGGATTTCTTCTAGTGGACTTCATTCGAATGGATTTTCATTAGTTCGTAAAATAATAGATGAGCAAAATCTCGATCTATTATCTACCTATGCGCCTTTAGACAAATCGCTTGGTGAGGTATTATTAACACCAACAAAGATTTATGTGAAAGCAATCAAACAACTAAAGCTAGACATCACGATTAAGGGGATTAGCCACATAACAGGTGGAGGATTCTACGAAAATATCCCTCGAGCCTTGCCGGAAAATCTTGGTGCCCGAATTGTTGCGGGATCATGGGAAATACCAGGAATATACTCCTTTCTACAAGAACAGGCTGAACTTAATTTTAATGATATGTTAGGTGTATTTAATATGGGAATAGGTATGGCTATTGTTGTATCACCTCATGAAGCTGAGATGGCATTACAGCTCCTAAACGATATTGGTGAACAAGCTTCTATTATTGGAGAAGTGGTGGATGATCAAGGAGTGGCAGTAATAAATGAGTAAAACAAAAGTTGCTGTCTTTGCCTCGGGAACAGGTAGTAATTTTGAAGCGTTGATGGACAAGGTAGAGTTGGAAAGTCTAGACTATTGTGTAGCACTGTTAGTATGTGACAAGCCTGGTGCACTAGTGTTGAACAAGGCTGCAAAATATCAGGTGCCGGTATTTGTCTTTGATCCAAAACAATATAACTTTAAATCAGAATTTGAACAAAAAATAGTAAAGGAATTACAAAACCGTCACATTGATTGGATTGTTCTAGCAGGCTATATGCGACTAATTGGTCCCACTTTGTTAACCCCTTTTCAATCAAAAATTATTAATATTCACCCATCATTGCTACCATCTTTCCCTGGAAAAGATGCAGTTGGTCAAGCTCTAGCTACTGGTGTAAAGGTGACAGGAGTAACTATCCATTTTGTAGATGAAGGAATGGATACTGGGAAAATAATCGAGCAGGAATCATTGCGAATACACGAAAAGGAAAGCAGGGAATCATTGCAGCAAAGGTTACAGTCCATCGAGCATCGACTGTTCCCAAAGATCATACAATCACTGATTTCGTCGGACAATAAGGAAGGAGCATTTTTAAATGAAAAAGAGAGCACTACTTAGTGTTTCAGATAAAAGTAATTTAGTTGAGTTTGCAAAGGGATTGGATAGGCTTGGATACGAATTGGTTTCTACAGGTGGAACATTAAAAGCCTTAAAGGAAGCTGGTCTTCCAGCAATACCTGTTTCTGCAGTTACCAACTTCGAAGAAATTCTAGATGGAAGAGTCAAAACACTTCATCCGTTTATTCATGCCGGTCTACTTGCTAGACGTGACGATGAATCACATCAGAAGCAGTTGTTGGATCGCGACATTCATCCAATTGATGTTGTGGTAGTGAACCTTTACCCGTTTAAACAAACGATTGAACAAGAAGGTGTTACTGAAGAGGAAGCGGTTGAAAATATTGATATTGGCGGGCCGACAATGCTTCGTGCAGCTGCCAAGAACTTCCGGGATGTTACTGTAGTAGTCGATCCTAGTGACTATGATTCTGTACTAAATCAGTTAAATTCAGTACAGCCATCCGTTGATTTCCGTAAACAATTAGCTGCAAAAGTATTTAGGCATACAGCAAATTATGATGCAATGATTGCCAATTACTTTACAACAATCACAGGAGAAACAGATCCTGAAACGTTAACTATTACATATGAAAAAGTTCAATCATTAAGATACGGGGAAAATCCTCATCAACAAGCAGCTTTTTATCAAGAGGCGAACGTTAAAGGTGCATCGATTGCAAATGCAAAACAGCTTCATGGTAAGGAATTGTCTTATAACAACATACAGGATGCAAATGCTGCGTTAGAAATTGTGCTGGAGTATAGTAAACCAGCAGCGGTTGCGGTCAAGCATATGAATCCATGTGGTGTAGGAATCGGTGAGACTATTTCTGTAGCCTATGCAAAAGCATATGAAGCGGATCCCGTATCGATTTTTGGTGGAATTATCGCATTGAACCGTGAAGTAGATGCTGATACGGCTAACCAATTAAAAGATATCTTCCTAGAAATAATTATTGCTCCTTCTTTCTCGAACGAAGCGTTAGAATTGTTAACAGTGAAACCAAATATTAGATTACTTGAAACGCCAATGGAATGGGCAGGGTCGAACACAAAGAAAGTAGTAAGTGTAGTTGGCGGTTTACTTGTCCAAGACCGGGATAATGGAACTGTAACTGAAGAAGACATCACTGTTCCAACTGACAGAAAACCAAATCAAATAGAATTAGCTGAATTATTGTTTGCTTGGAAGGTAGTCAAACACGTGAAATCCAATGCTATTGTTGTAGCGAAGGGTGATCAAACACTTGGAGTTGGTGCTGGACAAATGAACCGAGTAGGTGCAGCGAAAATAGCGTTCGAACAAGCAGGAAATAAGGCTAAAGGTGCGGTGATGTCATCCGATGCATTTTTCCCAATGCCTGATACAGTAGAAGCAGCAGCTGAAGCAGGAATTACAGCGATTATCCAACCTGGTGGTTCAAAACGTGATCAAGATTCGATCGATGCTTGTAATAAACATGGCATTACAATGGTACTTACTGGTATGCGTCACTTTAAGCATTAAAAATTAGCTGTATAGGGTAGGTTCTAGCAGTTTGAGGGGGGATAACATGAACGTTTTAGTCATTGGCGGTGGTGGCCGTGAACATAGTATTGTTAAAAAACTAGCTCAAAGTAAACAGGTTAGTAAGATCTATGCCGCCCCTGGTAACGGTGGAATAGAAGCAGAGGCTACCTGTGTCAATATTAAAGATAATCAAGTGACTGAATTGGTAGACTTTGCGAAAAGCAATCAAATAGACTGGACAATAGTTGGACCAGAAATACCATTACTTGCTGGAGTGGTTAATGCATTTAAAAAAGAAGGGCTTAATGTATTTGGTCCTACCAAGGAAGCCGCATTAATTGAAGGAAGTAAAGACTTTGCCAAGGTTTTTATGAACAAATATAGTATTCCTACGGCAGATTACCAAACATTTACCGATGTCGACGAAGCTAAGCAATACATTGAACAAAAAGGTGCTCCGATTGTAATAAAAGCAGATGGACTAGCAGCAGGAAAAGGTGTAGTGGTCGCAACAAGTGTAAATGAAGCTATCCAAGCAGTTGAAATGATGCTTGTAGATAATAAATTTGGCGATGCTGGGAGCCGGGTAGTAGTTGAAGAATACTTAGAGGGAAAAGAATTCTCTCTGATGGCTTTCGTTCATGGTGAAAAAGTGTATCCTCTTCTGCCTGCTAGAGATCATAAACGTGCCTATGATAATGACCAAGGACCAAACACAGGGGGGATGGGGGCATTCTCTCCTGTACCAGATTTAGACCAAGTTGATATTGACTTCGCTGTTAAACATATTCTTATTCCAACTGCAAAAGGTATGATTGAAGAGGAAAGATCGTTTACAGGAATTTTATATGCAGGTCTAATAGAAACAGCCCACGGACCTAAAGTAATAGAATTCAATGCTAGGTTAGGAGACCCTGAGACACAGGTGGTACTTCCACTATTAAAAAATGATCTTATCCAAGTTATCATAGATATTCTAGCTGATAAAGATCCCATCCTAGAATGGGAAGATGCCTATTGTATTGGAACGGTGGTGGCTTCACAGGGATATCCCGGTTCATACAGCAAAGAAATCCAGTTGCCAGAATTAAAACAAACGAGTGATTGCTTTGTCATTCATGCTGGAACTGGTCGTAATCATGATGGAAATTACTTTTCGACAGGTGGTCGTGTACTACTGGTTGGGTCTGTACAAAAGGAACAGCAGAAGGCACAAAAATATATTTACGAGTATCTAAAAGTATTTGATCATGATGAAAAATTCTTTTATCGAAGCGATATTGGGTTCAATAGTAAAAACTAGAGGAAAACGTGCAGTTGATATAATCAATTGCACGTTTTTTTTGCTATTTACGTAATTGATGAAAATTGCGACGTAGTGTAGCTTAGTTGATTTGCGCTCCAGGCAGTCGCTTTCCGCGGGCAACGCTTCAACTTCCTCGGAAGAAACCCACTTCCTGCGGGATTTTCAGCCGTCGCTTTTCCCGCTGGAGTCGACTGCCCTACGCTCCAATCATCATCTTATTTGAAACAATAAAGAAATGGAGATAGATAAGCTCAA
>NZ_WJNG01000021.1 GCF_009649745.1 Aquibacillus halophilus
TTTCAGCCTGGTTGTATTGTTACTAGAAATATTGACGTTTGATTCCTATGTGATACCTCTGATTTGATTAGGAATCCATTTTCGTGATAGTTGGTGGCTACGAGAAGCGTAGCCGTGGACGTTTCGTGCGATGCAATGCTACCGGAGCCTTCCTTATCCTGCGGGAAAAGCGACGGCTGAAAATCCCGCAGGAAGTGGTATTCTTCCGAGGAAGTTGAAGCGTTGCCCGCGGAAAGCGACTGCCCGGAGCGCAAATAAACATAGCAGCCGATTAAGGAAAAGTGAAAAAAATTCAACAAAAAAAAACATCGCAGTTTATAGATACTCCGTCAAAGCAACAGCCTTTTAGAAAACGGCTTTAAATTAATGGTTACTTCAAAGTTCTAATTAATAAAACAAAAAAATGAAGAGTGTGACTTGTTAAGGTCACACTCTTCAATTAATGTTCATTCTAAATTTTTACCAGTAGCTCCTACATTTTTGTTTGAATTTTTTCGATTGTTTGTTTTGGGATCAATATTTTTCCCGCGTTCTCCGTGACCCAAATAATTAGTTTTCTCTTTTTCTTGGTTCTTAATGAAGCCATCAAAGTCTTGATTTATCATACATTTACCTCCTCCTTGACTACTTGTTATAATTCCCAATTATATTACCTTTAGTCAAATAAAAAGGGGACTTCCTTGGGAAGCCCTCTTTCTCCAACTTTTACTTTTTTCTAACTTCATCCCAGTAATAAACTAATGTCTCCATCCCTTTATCAAAGTTTTCTAGAGGGAAACTTTCATTTGGTGAATGAAGTCGATCCTCTGGAGTACCAAACCCTAATAGAACTACAGGCATATGATAATTTGAATCTATCCATTCTACGACCGGTATAGATCCTCCCATGCGAACGTAAACAGCTTCTTTACCAAATGCACTAGTAAGACTCTTTGATGCTTTTTCAATTAGCGGGTGGTTCGGATCTACTTTATATGCCTTTGCAGATAAAGGCTCCCGTTTTATGTCTAGCGTTACACCTGAAGGTAAATGTTTCTCAAGGTGTGCAACCAGCAAATCTTGCGTTTTCTTTGGATCTTGTCCAGGCACGAGTCTACACGTTAATTTAGCTGTAGCGGTAGAAGGGATAATTGTTTTTGTCCCTTCACCTTGATAACCGCTAAACAATCCATTGATTTCTAGAGTTGGACGTGCCATTGTGTGCTCTTTTGCGGTATATCCTTGTTCTGATACTGTTTCTGTTACACCAGTAGATTTTGTGAAATCTTCTCCTGGTACATTCTTGATAAGCTGACGTTCTTCATCAGCAAGTTCCTCGACATCATCATAAAAACCAGCAACCTGGATTACTTCATTTTCATCTTTTAGTGATGCAAGCAAATGTGATAATGCCATTGCGGGATTCCTTACCGCCCCACCGTAAATTCCGGAATGCAAGTCACTAGAAGGACCTGTAATAGTAAATTCAAGCCCTGTAAACCCCTTTAAACCATAGAGAATGGTTGGTTGACCACTATCTACCATGCCGGAATCGGAAATTACAGCAAAATCCGCTTTAAACTTTTCTTTCTTTTCTTTCAGAACATCATACAAGTTTTCACTACCTATTTCTTCTTCTCCTTCAATACAAACTTTCATATTGATTGGAAGTTTCCCCTCTGTATTCATGTAAGCCTCAAAAACTGCTAAGTGCATGAATACCTGGCCCTTATCATCACTAGCACCACGTGCATATAATCTTCCGTTACGTACCTCAGGCTTAAAAGGTTCACTATCCCATAGCTCTAATGGATCAGCAGGTTGCACATCATAATGTCCATATAGTAAAGCTGTTGGGGCATCGGATCCAGCACCGTTCCACTCTCCATAAACAAGTGGGTGTCCTTTCGTTGGTTGTACCTCTACCTGCTCAAAACCGATTTCCTTAAGATATGTAGCAACAAATTCCGCTGCCATATTAACGTCCTGCTTATGTATTGGATCTGTACTTACACTTGGTATAGATAAAAACTCATTTAAACTTGTTAATAGCTCATTTCTATTGGCCTGTAAATAATCTAAAACTTTTTTTGACATATACAATTCACATCCCTATATAATGTACTTTATTTATTCATTAGTGTAGCATAATGAGACTTGCTTTTATTGTTTCCAGGCTTGACTTTTTTTACTATTTTTTTAAAAGAAAAAAACAGCATCCTTCTTAAAGAATGCTGTTCCCATTTATTCCAATGCTTCTTTTAAATCTTCAATCAAGTCCTCAATATCCTCTATACCAACTGATATACGAATCAAGCCATCAGTAATTCCTAATTCGTGGCGACGATCCTTTGGAATAGAAGCATGTGTCATCTTTGCAGGAATAGAAATTAGGCTTTCCACTGCACCAAGGCTTTCTGCTAAAGTAAAATACTTTACCTTGCTTAACACTTGGTCCGCCTTTTCAGCACTCCCAACATCAAATGAGATCATACCTCCAAAACCAGTAGCCTGTTGCTTTGCTACATCATGCCCCTTATGACTTGTAATTCCCGGATAATAAATTGTACTTACCTTTGAACTACTTTGTAAAAACTCAACTAGCTGATGTGCATTTTTCTCAATTGCTTCCATACGTAAACCTAATGTCTTAATTCCACGCATTAATAACCAAGAATCCTGTGGTCCTAAGATTCCACCAACAGAATTTTGAATAAAATGTAAATCTTCAGCAATCTTGTCGTCCTTAACAACTACTAAACCGGAAACAACGTCACTATGCCCACCAATGTATTTGGTCGCACTGTGAACAACAATATTAGCTCCGAAATCTATCGGCTGTTGCCAATATGGAGTAGCAAATGTATTATCAACGATTAACAATAAATTATTAGCTTTTGCAATCGTAGACATTTTTTTAAGATCGGTAATTTTCAATAAAGGATTCGTTGGTGTTTCAATAAATAATGCTTTTGTATTTGGCTTAATTGCAGCTTCCACTTTTGCTGGATCACTTGTATCAACAAATGTATGATCCAAGTTAAAGCGATTCAATACTTTCGTAGTCAGTCGGTATGATCCACCATATACATCGTCAGTCATTAAAATATGGTCTCCTGCGTTCATAAGCATCATAACAGAGGTAATAGCAGCCATACCAGAGCCAAATGCAAAACCAGTACTTCCATTTTCTAAATCAGCTATAACTGTCTCCAATGCATGTCTAGTTGGATTCCCAGTCCGAGAATATTCATAACCTGTATGCTTACCCGCAGCCTCTTGTTTATAGGTACTTACTTGATATATCGGTACGGAAACTGCACCCGTACGTTCATCACCGGTAATGCCACCGTGAACCATCTTAGTTTTACGTTTCATCATACTCCTCCTTATTTAATGAACCTGAGAAAAGGATTAATTATAAAAAGTTATTTATCGTCATCGTTTTTCGAGTAGATACCTTTACTTAAATAACGCTCACTGCTATCAGCAAAGATTGTAACAATATTTGTACCTGGTTTTGCATTCTTGGCTTCTATTAATGCAGCACACATGGCTGCACCCGAAGAACTTCCAACAAGTAGACCTTCTTTTTTTGCCAACTCTCTTACATAATAGAAAGCTTCCCTATCTAATACTGTATGGATTGCATCAAAGTAAGACCTATCCATGTAATCAGGCAAGAATTCCATACCAATTCCTTCCGTTTTATGAGGTCCTGGTTCTCCACCAGCAATTATCGATCCTTCTGGTTCCACAATTGCCGTTTTAACATCCGGATTCTTTTCTTTTAGGTAACGAGCTGTACCCATAAAAGTTCCACCAGTCCCAGCACCGGCAAGAAAAACATCAACCTTACCGCTTAGGTCTTTCCATATCTCAGGTCCGAGTGTTTTGTAGTACGTCGCGGGATTTGCGACATTACCAAATTGTCGTGGTGAATAACTGTTAGGAATCTGTTCGAGAAGCTCATCTGCTTTAGCAATCGCTCCACGCATTCCATCTTCAGTGGGGGTATTAACAATCTCTGCACCTAACGCTCTCATTAAATCCTGTTTCTCAACACTAAATTGTTCAGGGACACAAAAAATCACCTTAATATCTTGATCCAAAGCAGCCAATGCCAATCCAATCCCAGTATTACCTGCTGTTGGTTCAATTACTGTGCCACCTGCTTTTAATTTTCCAGAAGAAAAAGCATCCTCTAACAACTCCTGACCAAGACGGTCCTTAACACTACCTCCAGGATTATAAAACTCGAGTTTAGCAAACAAACGAACCCCCTCAGGAAGGGGGAACTTGGATAATTCAACTAGCGGTGTATTTCCTATCAATTCTTGGGTATTTCTATATAGCACCATTGCATATCCCTCTATTCAGCAAAAACAATATGCCATTCATTTTTGCCTTCAAGCATACGAGCCGCTATTTCTTTAGCACCATCAAGACTATGATTAGCAGCCCAGCCACATTGTACCTCATTACAAGCAGGAACTTCCGTAGCTTCAAGGACATCCTGTAATGTTTTTTCTAATGCTTTTGCAATGTCATCATAGTTATCATTGTTAAGAATTGCTAAATAAAAACCAGTTTGACAACCCATAGGACCTATATCAAGGACATTATCAATATGGTTACGAATGTTTTCAGCCATTAAATGTTCAATCGAATGTAATCCTGGCATATCCATGTGATCTTTATTCGGTTGATTAAAACGAATATCATATTTGTAAACCTTATCACCACTTTGTCCAGTAGTAACACCAACTAAACGAATATATGGCGCTTTAACTTTTGTATGGTCTAGATTAAAACTTTCTACATTCATTTTCTTTGCCATCCATCATACACTCCCTTTGTTATTTTTTACTGTTTCTCAGCGACTATTAACCAAGCGAATTTATTCATCTGTTTAAAAGTAACATAAAATCCATTTTGTTTAAAAAGACTTTGAAGCGTATTTTTCATTGGATAGTATTCTGTCGTTAAGTCATAAACTAAATCATTATAACCATTGTCTTTTGCTTGGTCGATAATCTCTTGTTTAGTTTCTTCACTTTCAAAAACTGTATCTGCGAATACCACTTTCCCATTGACTGGTAAAATTTCATTAAAGGCTTTTATTGCCTTCCCTTTCTCATCATCAGTAAGGTGATGGAAAGCATACGTACTAACGATAGTGAAAATTGGGATATCTAATTTTGGAAAAGATAGGAAATCCCCATCCAATACAGTCAAATCAGGGTATTTTGCCGATGCAGCTTCACGCATTGCCTTAGAAGGTTCGATCCCAATCACATGATGGTCTGCATCAAGTAATTTCTTCGATAAGTTGCCAGTTCCTACGCCAAATTCCAAAACATTACCTTCAGAATTACTCACTACTTCAGATAATATTGTATCATAATTCTCGAACACATCGCGATATTGAGGATCGTGTCCAGTTACCGCAGCATCATAAGATGTAGCCCATTTATCAAACAGATCAATAAATTCTCGACCCATATTTTACTCATCTCCCAGTTAATATTTATTTTTCATTTTAATTCTTAGTAATACACTATGTTTTATCGGGATTAATGGTAATAATATAACATATAAAAAGGGCTGTATCAATTTTAAAATACCAATTAAAATTATGTAAAACGAAACGCGAGGGCTTGATACCCCCGCGTTACACTTTTATCGTCTATCTGGAAATACTCGTTCAATCATTGCACCCATTTGGTCGAAAAACCCTTCAATTGGTTCTCCATTATTGGCACCATCTCTAAAATTATTTGTTAAATCAACAAAGTCTGGGTTAGTTGATACATAAACATTGTCGATGTCTCGATCTACTGCTTTTACAGCATCACGAATTTCTCTTTCAATACGGTTACTTACATTGTCTCCATTTCCAAGATTGTTTCCATTACCAACATTGCCTGCATTACCACCATTGCGTGCACCATTATCTAATTCAACAGCAACATATGCATTATTATTTGTTGTTAATACATACACATTATCAACATCGTCAACCTCTTGTTCAATTCGATCGGCGGCTTCATCTGCTACTTCAAAACGATTTTCGTTATTGTTGTTATTGTTATTGCCATTACGGTTGTTGTTGTCACCATTGTTGTTATTGTTCATCGTATCAGCATTTCTGTTTAAACCATAGTTCGGAGTACCATTATTATTGTTGTTCATATCTGCTTGATTATTTATATTTCTCTCGTTAAACCCATTACGCGTCCCATTGTCATAATCTCTTGTTAAATAATCATTTCGAGCATCTCTACCGTAACTATTACCATCGTTCATCATTCCAGCGCCATTACGATTTTCATCAGTTCCTAATCGTGTGGTGTCGTTGGTTGGAAAATCCGTTGTGTTGCCAAACCTTGTCTGTTGAACACCATTATCTAGACCTTGACCTGTTTCGTTATTATCTACTCCACAAGCTGAAAGCGTTAAAGAAGCTGAAGCTACTATAGTTAAACCAACTGTTTTCCAATTCATTGGCGTAATTCCTCCTTTTAAAGGCTTAACAATATTATTTACATCGCTCGTTTCTTTATTCGATTTTGGAGTAGTCAATGAATGGAAGTATGCTAAATCCAATATTAATGGAATAAATATGACGCTGGTACATTCTGATATGTAAAATTCATATTCACGTAAAGTATTGGAATTGAAACCATTAATGTCTTCTATTTATAAAAGTAAAGAAGGCCATACTATAATTGACCCTTTCAGAAAGGGGAGAATAGCAATGTATATCCCGGATTATGACAAAGCGCTGTACTTTACTTTATGGGGACAATGGGATGACCTACTGGTTCTTATGGTAAGGACAAACGATGACATTTTATCAAAAAAAATCGAATCTTTTCTCCATGCTTTTCATTACAGAGCAACCGAACAAGAAGTAATGAATAGCCATGAACAATTACTTCATTACATTGATCATGCTATGGGTCATACACCATCTGTCACTATGATGGAAGTTTAAAAAATAAACAAGGTCTGATTTAAGGGCCTTTTAAAAGATAAAGGGTTATCCTATTCCTAGGATAACCCTTTTTACAGCTTTTTTATTTGATTGGTTTAACTTCTGTTTCAATATTTCTATACTTGACTTCAAACAAATCTCGACGTCGGTCACGTAATTGTCTAACAGTGCCAGATCTTCTTTGTCGTCGTAAAATTTCTAAATCAACATCACCAACTACTACTGTCTCAATATTTGGATGACATTCGCCGATAATGCCATCTCGAGCAAATTCAAAATCTGATGGTGTAAAGATTCCAGATTGAGCATATTGGATGTCCATATTTTCAACTTGAGTTAGGTTCCCTACTGTACCAGCAATAACTGTGTAGACCTGATTTTCAACTGCACGAGCCTGGGCACAATAACGCACACGTAAATATCCTTGTCGATCATCCGTACAGAATGGAACAAAAATTATATTGGCACCTTGATCAACTGCATAGCGGGCAAGTTCCGGGAATTGAATATCATAACAAATCTGAATGGCGATTTTCCCACAATCTGTATCGAAGACTTTGACCGTATCGCCAGGCTGGATGCCCCACCATTTTCTTTCATTTGGTGTTACATGAATTTTATATTGCTTTTCAATCGTTCCGTCTCTACGGAATAAGTAAGCAATATTATAAATGTGGTCATCCTCTTCTACAAAATGGGAACCACCAATAATATTGACATTATAGCTTACTGCAAGCTTAGTAAATAGTTCGATGTAATCCTCCGTATATTCAGCTAACCTACGTACTGATTTAGATGGGACCTTCTCATCTAGGAAAGACATTAACTGTGTCGTGAATATTTCAGGAAAGACAGCGAAATCAGAGTCGAAATCATAAGCTACATCAACATAATATTCTACTTGCTTAGCAAATTCCTCGAATGAATCGATGTTCTTCATCATGTATTGAATTACAGTAATCCTTACTGGATACGCTGTTTTAAAGTGCCGTTTAGTTTTAGCATGGTAATCAATATTGTTCCATTCCATTAACGTAGCATATTTTAAGGACTGGCTATCGTCAGGTAAATATCCTGGATTAATACGCATTACTGTAAATCCATTCATGATTTGAAAGGTTAATACCGGATCAAAAATATTTTGATTACTTACTTCTTCTACATATTCTCTTGGAGTTAGCTCATCTTCATGTTTATGATAATTTGGAATTCGGCCCCCAATAATAATACTTTTCAGGTTAAACTCCCTTGCCAAGTCTTTTCTTGCTTCGTATAGCCTTTTTCCAATCCTCATTCCTCTAAATTCCGGATCAACCATTACTTCAATCCCATAAAGATTATAGCCTTCAGGGTCATGGTTGGTGATATATCCTCCATCTGTTATATCATCCCAAGTATGTTTATCATCGTACTCATCAAAGTTAACAATTAAACTAGAGCAGCTCCCGATTATTTTACCATCATATTCAACACAAAACTGTCCTTCAGGAAATACGTTTAAATGACTTTCTAAATGGTCTCGGCCCCATGGTTCCATATTAGGAAAACAAATTTTTTGCATTTCCATGAGTTGATCGATATCATTCCTGGTTATATTTCTAACCTCTAATTTTTTTTCAAAGCTTGACAAATCTAATTTATCTGACATTTTACTACCTACCCTTTCGTTTTTAATTCATTGTAGCTATTAGTCTTTCCAAAAGTTGCTGAGACTTTACAGCTTCCCAACCATCAACCGCTGGTTTTTGGTCGTTATGAATACTTGTTATAAAATGGTACACACAATCTTCAAAACCTCTTATTTTTAAAATTGTATCCCATGAGTTAGAAAGTGAAGTGCTTACAGTTTGATCACTTTCCACTTCAAGCGTACCCAAATTTAACACTCGTACAATTGAATTATTTGTAACAAACTCTAATTTTTCTATATTTGAGCCTGCTTGTCTATGCATAGCAGATGTAAATAGTCGTTGCTCACCCTTATAATTGTGTTTCGCATAAACTAAATTGTGTTCATTATTTTTTTTAATAAAACTATCAGAAATAGCGACATCCTCATTTGCGATCCAGCGAATTGTATCGACTAAGTGTAAATAATCATCACGCATTGTAAACGCATAATCCTGAGGGCCAACACTTGCAGTTCTATGTTTTTCCATGTGAACCCAGTCAAAATCACCCACTAACTTCTTAGCTCTTAAATACATTGGAGCAAAGCGTCGGTTAAAACCAACCATTAGTTTCCGATTGTTTTTATCACTTAGCTCAGCTAACTTTTCTGCTTCTTCTAATGTAGAGGCAAGTGGTTTATCAACATAAACATCTACACCATTTTCAAGTAAGTAGGACACTACCTCATAATGGGTTTCTGTAGAGCTATGAACAAAAGCAGCATCACATTCGTCTGCCAAGGAGGCTAAACTACTAAAGCTATTCATACGATATTGTTTGCAAATCCTATTTCTTTTTTCTACTCCAGGAGAAAAAGCACCGATTAGCTCCCATTCGACAGCTCTTGACAATATGGGTAAATAAGCCTTTTGTGCTATTCCTCCTAAACCAACTACACCTATTCGGATTTTTTTCTCCATCGTGATAGCTCCCTTGTGATCAATTCAATTACTATTGTTAATTGTACTTGATGAATGTAAGTTCAACAAATGATTCCCTCTAGACTGTTTTCTAAAAGGCTGTTTTTTTGACAGAATATCGATAGACTCCGACGTAACCTTTTATTAATTTTATTTTTTTCTCTTTTTTTAATCGACTGCTATACAACCGCTTAGGCAGAATACTTCGCTTTCCATGGGCTCGGCCTCAGCCTCCTCAGAATCAAAGAGCGATTCTTCCGGGGTCTTCGGACACGCGCTGTTCCCATAGGAGTCTACGTATTCTGCCTAAGCTAGTAATAGTGTTCTGATTACAGAAATGTAGCCAATGGTTCTACGTAAAGAGGGATTTTCTCCTGTTGAACACAAAGCTATTCTAAGATACGGAACTACACTACGCTAGTTTTTTGGACTTTATCCATCTTCTTATTGTTGTTGTAAAATGCAGATTGAAGTGGAGGGAAGTCGACTCCTGCGGGAAAAGCGACAGCTGAAAATCCCACAGGAAGTGGGTTTTCTTCCGAGGAAGTTGAAGCGTTGCCCGCGGAAAGCGACTGCCCGGAGCGTAAATAAACTAATAGCTACACTACGTCGCAATTTTCATCTACTGCGGAGATTGATAACGATGCCAACCATAAAAAAACAAATTAAAAGACCTCCGCAATTAGTCAGCAGACGTCTTTTATCTTTTATCTATGTTATTTGGTTTTTTATTATTTGAAAGCTTCTTTTCGAGTCCTGGAGGGATTTTATCATTTGCTCTGTTCTTCATTACCTGGTTGATTTTTTCATTAATATCTTTTTTGTTATGCTCGTTAATTTTATTTTTTTCGTTTTTTTGGATTTTTGGATTCTTACTGGTATTTTCGGATTCTTTTCTTTTTGTTTTGCTTTCCTTATTTGCTTTATTTTCAAAAAAAGATTGAATCATATCCTGTTCATTTCGATTCATATTGGTTTGATTACTAGTAAAAGTTCCATTTTCTTTTATAGATGCTGCCATTTCTTGATTCATTGACGTTTTTTTATGTTTGGCTTCTTCCCGGATTTCTTTTGGAACTACAAATGTTGCTATTTGTAGTTCGCTATTAAGCTTCCTTTCAAAAATATTGTCTAGTATCTTAGTAACTTTATCTGCTTTATGAACATCCATATAACTAACACCAACAAGAATCGTGTTCAAATCTCCCAAAATACCTTGTTGACGACTATTCGTTAAAATTGCACCTGTTACATCCTCTAACGATTGCCCTTCCAAAGTTCCGATTCTGCCTAGCAAAGTTTCTGCATCTTTATTGAATGCATGAACATTTTTTACAACCATCTCTTCGTTTACTTCCAATTCTAAGCTTGGGTTGAAGTCAATGCTAACAAATGCGTACACTTTTTGATCGTCGTACCAAGCATATAACGGCAAGCTGGCTAAAACTAAAAGTGCGGCCATTGCTGCAATTTTAAATTTAGACTTTATTTTCTCTTGTGCAAAAAACAGTTGAGAAAACACCATTTCTTTTTTTACCTGATAGTCTACTTCATCTCCAATATTTGCTTGTTCTAAGGGGTTAACTTTATAGAATCCTCCGTCACGATCTAATACAACAGTATGAGTACGCCGCTGTTGTACAACGATTCCCTTTTTCACAGGCCGACCCCTTTCAAATAATCTTTCAAATAAATATAATCTTCACTTAAGATAATAAACATAGCTAGTATAAATTTCCGATTCCGCTCAAGTGTTTTTTTACTTACATCAACCTTTGTTAGTAGAGCTTTAATCGGAACCTTTTTCTTATTTACAACATACTCTCTCAACTGTTCATCTTTATATAAAATGCGGGCTACACGAACAGCAGAATCTCTCGCATCTTTGTGCTTAGGTGAAACAATTGTTAATTCTTCAAACGATAATTTATATTCTGCAAGCTTTTCCTGAAGCTCTGAAATTTCTTCGCGTCGATTCCAATGATCCGTTTTGTTTTGATAGATAGCTTTGGCTGCCATTACCTCTGTTGGATTTTCAAAGTTCTCATCATGATAGGTTTCATCAAGTGATAAGGCGATACCTTTACCTTTCTCTTTTCTTATGTAGTCAATCACTTTGCGTTTAATTACTAATCGAGCAAAGGATAAAAAGGAGCTCCCTTTTTCCGCAGCATAAGAAAAAATTGCTACATCAAATGCGACTAATCCTACACTAAACTCATCGTCTCTAGTTGGGCTGATATACCTCTTACATACTTCGGAAACAGCTTTAGCAATAAATGGACGATATTGCTGTAGTAGATCATTTCTAATATCTTGATTCCCATCTTGAACTAAGCCAACCTGAATCTCCAAAGATAGAGTATCTTTAAACTGGTAGTTAATCAATCAGATCACCACCACTACAACTTTCGTCATTAAAAGTTTGTTTTAGGGTGTTGCATGTATTTATATAATTACTAGTTTTATTTTTTTTATAGATAGTTGTCATCATTTTTTCTCCAAATAATTTTAGTTTGACTAATCATACATTATCGACAAGTATGAATCTATCACAGTAAACTAACAATTAATTTAATTTGTTTATCAAAAGATAGTACAATATTCCCAATTTATCATGTAATTGTTACAAAACATCCATATTTTTCTAATTCCTATAGAAAAAAGATCCATCTGTTCGAGCTCCGAACAGATGGATCTTCATTTAATTAGCATCTATTTTCTCATAATAATAATCAATTGGAACTGCTAATCCAACCTTACCATTTTCATCATGCTTTAATGTTGCAAACACAACACCTATTACCTCACCATCTGAATCTATCACTGGACTTCCGCTATTCCCTCTGTAAACTGGCGCTTTTAACATTAACACTTCCTGCTCCCAACTATCTAGTTGTGTATAACCGATGACTTCTCCTTCATTTGCAATTCCTTGGAACCTCAATGGGTTACCAATGAAGTAAATATGTTCGTTAGTATCAAATGTTGTTTTGTCAGCTAAAGTTAAGTGGGGTAGATTATCCCCATCCACTTTCAACAATGCTAAGTCAATATCAGGATAGCTTGCTACTACTTCTGCATCAAATAATCCCTGTTCTGGGAATGCAGCCATTATCTGTTTTTCATCCTCAATCACATGGTGATTCGTTAAAATCATTCCATCTGAAGAAATAGAGAATCCAGTACCTTTACTATTACCGGCCTCAATGACAACTACTGACTCCTGATATTCATCAATTGTTGGGTCTGTTGATAGTTTGGCTGAAGTCATTAAAAAATCTAAAGCAGGTATGGAGAATGTTTGTGGAATGACCGCAATGACATTGATGAACATTGCGATTGCGATCAACCAGAAAGCCCACTTAGGAAATGGGCGTTTCGGCTTATCTTTTTCTTCCTCACTATTCTCTAGCGATTTTTTTCTTTCTTCAGCAAGAATCTCCAGTAATTCTTCATCTTCAAATTCCTCATATAAATCTTTATCTATAATATCTTTGTGATATTCGTCAGATTTACTCATCCAATCACCTCATGAGCAGAACATATTATATAGTCTTATTAACTTGCTGGTACCTTTGCTCTTCCTTTTTGCATTTGGTACATTTTGTAGTAGATACCCTTTACGTCTAGCAATTGATTATGACTACCTTGTTCTCTTATTATACCATGTTCTAACACATAAATATGGTCTGCTTTTTGAATAGTCGATAAGCGATGAGCAATTACAAGTGTTGTTCGACCTTTTTTCAGAACCTCTAACGCCTCTTGAATAATGCCTTCCGTTTCGGAATCAATATTGGCAGTCGCTTCATCCAATATTAGAATAGCGGGATCAAAAGCCAGTGCTCTTGCAAAGGAAATCAATTGTCTTTCTCCCATTGATAGGGTACTTCCCCCTTCTTTTACCGGCTCATCATACCCCATTGGTAATTTCCCAATAAAACGATCTGCTCCAACATTTTGCAAGGATTTAATTGCCATTTCCCGGGAAATATCACTATCATTCATCGTAACATTCGACAAAATTGTACCTGTGAACAAAAATGGATCCTGTAAAACAATTCCCATGTGGCTTCTTACTTCCTGTCTAGATAGTGAATTAATATTTTTTCCGTCAATAGAAATTATTCCTTTTTGTGGGTCATAGAATCGAAACAGTAAATTCATTATCGAACTTTTCCCCGATCCTGTATGACCAACAAAAGCAGCTGTTTTCCCTGGCGGAATATCAATAGTTATATCGTTTAACACGTAGTTACTATTATCATAAGCAAAAGAGACAGAGTCAAACTTAACATGGCCGCTATACCGTTCGATTGTTTGGTCCTTGATTGGCTCCCCTTGCTGGTCGATTAATTCAAACACCCTGCTTGCTGCAACTCTAGCTTGCTCCAACAGTGGTAACTGATTAACAATGTTAGTTACTGGTCCAAAAAGTCTCGTTAGGTAATCGACAAAAGCATATAGTAGGCCAACACTAACCACACTACCTAACCCAATTGATGATGTACCAAAATACCAGATAAAAGCAACAAATGCTAGGTTTCTTAATACATTAACAAGGTTATGAGAGGTTAATGCACTTAAACGTACTAGCTTTCTTTGATAAGTGAATTGTCGTTGATTCATTACCTCGAATTCTTCTTTTACCTGGTCTTCTTTCCTAAATGCTTGAATGATTGGCATTCCTCGTATCGACTCATTAATATTTCCGTTAATATCACTAACAGTTGAACGAATTACTTTGTTGTATTTCGTTCCAAAATATTTATATATCTTCATCCATACGTACATAATTGGAAGTAATAGAGTTCCAAAGAGCGCTAACCTACTGTCCAAAAGGAACAGAGCAATATATATTCCGAGCATATAAATGATACTTGTTACAAATTCAGATAACACTCGTTCATACAAATCACGAATAGCCTCTGTATCATTAGTAATCCTTGCAACAATTTTTCCGGCTGGACGATCTACGTAATAATTAATTGGAACTTCTTGAGTATGCTTAAAGACATCATTTCTCATTTTTTGAACAATGCGATTTGAAGCCTTCTGTAACATAAAAGTTTTCCCAAACTGAAAGACTGCAGCAACAAGTAATAACACAACATAAATTGCTAATAATATGAAAATAGGTCGATACTCAGGTTTGAAAAATGTATAGAGTTCATCTAAAGACAGTTTCCTTGCATCCATTTTGACTGTTGTTTCTGGAGTCACAATTTCAATTTCCCCATTTTCAATCAATCGTTTACCCGTGAGCGGCACCTTTTGTTCGATCCAATAGTAATCTCTGTTGACTTGTAAAACAGTAGCTACTGCCACTGAATTATCGCTCACATTTAATCGACCCTCTCTTTTGAAGAGCTTCCCGTTAAAAGCAACCGTATAGTTATCATCATTTTTTTCCACTTGATGCCAAGTTGTCTCAATCCCCGTAATATGCTCATCAATAATTCTTTTTGCGATTAATGGTCCGGCTAACTCTAATGCTACTGCAATCATTAAACATACTAGCCCATTAATTATCGTTTTCTTAAAATACATCGCATAATTAAATAATCTGCTCTCTGTTGATCTTCTCATCAGGAGATCACCTCCTGTTCTTCTAATTGCTGAAGGTTATATTGATTAGCATACCAACCATCTTGATCCATTAATTTTTCATGTGTTCCTTGTTCGATAATCTTTCCGTCATCCAACACAATAATAATTTCTGCATGTTGAATCGCGGACATCCGGTGGGCTGTAATGAAAGTGGTTTTACCTTTTCTCTCATTTTTCAAATGAGCAATGATGGTTGATTCCGTTTTCCCATCTACAGCTGACAAAGCATCATCTAGCAATAATATTTCTGGATCTTTAATAAAGGCTCTGGCCAGCGCAACACGCTGCTTTTGTCCACCTGACAAAGTTACCCCACTTTCTCCTACTTTAGTATCTAAGCCCTTTGGTAAAACTTTGATATCATCTAGAAAGTGAGCTAATTCCATCACTCGATATATTTGTTGGTCAGATGCATCGACTTTCCCAAATTGAATATTTTCACGGATTGTTTTAGAGAAAAGGATCTGTTCCTGTGGGACATAAGCTATCCATGAACGAGTAGTTGCCAATGATAATTCGTTAATGGATACTCCAGATATCGACATTTCCCCTCGGTGTCCTGGGTATTCACGCAATAGCTGTCTTAATAACGTCGTTTTACCAGCTCCAGTTTTACCTACAATACCTACCGTTTGACCCCGCTTTACGTTCAAATTAATTTTTTCTAATTGATCGGATGAAGTTTCTGGATAAGAGAAGCTAACATTTTTAAAATCAATTCGATCTGGCGAGGTAATCTCGACAGGAATATCTGGATCTTTTACATCTACAGGATAACTTAACGTATCATTAACACGATCCAATGAAGCATTTCCGCGTTGCATTACATTAATTAGCTCCCCAACTGCAAACATTGGCCATATCAACATTCCTAAGTAAATATTAAAAGAAACAAGTTCACCAAGCGTAATCAAATTTTTAAATACAAGTGTTCCCCCATAACCAAGACCAATCGTATAGGAAATACCCACTAATATTTTCATTGTTGGCTCAAATAATGCATCCACTTTTGCTACCTCAAGATTTTTTTGATAGACATCTTCTGTCATCCTATTAAACCTTTGTTCATCATTTTTTTCTTGAACAAAAGCTCGAATAACACGGACACCACGGATTGATTCAAGAACATCATTGTTCATTTCACTAAAAGCAGCTTGAGCCTTCATAAACCGCTCATGGATTACGTCGCCATACTTGTGCATGACGATTGCCATAATTGGTAGTGGAATAAGTGAAATTAACGTTAATTTCCAACTAATTGTCCAACCCATTACAACTATAATCATCAGCATGAAAATGCTCGAATCAACTAGTGTTAAGATTCCAAATCCAGTTGTCATGGAAATGGCCTTTAGATCATTAGTTGCTTTTGCCATTAGATCTCCAGTGCGATACTTTTCATAAAATGTGGGAGTCATCTTCAAAAAGTGGGTCATCAATCGTGAACGCATTAATTTTTCCATTATTGCTGCTCCACCAAACAAGTTATAATCCCATAGAAAAGAGATTATATAACTTAAGACCATTAACCCACCGTAAATCATTATTATTTCTAAAATTCGATCCATAGTTAATGTTTGGTATTGAATCTCATCAATCGCCATTCCTACTAACTTTGGTGGAATGATATCGATAATACTCGCAATAATTAGGGCTATAATTGCAAAGGTGTACCTTTTCCAATATTGTTTAAAAAACCAATCTAACTTCTTAAATACCTTAAACAAACCAATCACCTACTCACTTATTTGTCTAACTAACCACTTTCTTTCCATTCTTCGTTCAGTAGTAGTTCCTTTTTCATGACCTTATTCATCTTTCATTCTCCTCTTTGTTATGACTTTTTAGATCCTATTCTTTGAAACAATCAGTACAGCTCTATCAATCAATGGTTTATTCCATTCAAAATTTAACACAAGAACAAATACAAACTTATACCTTTTTATATACTGGTTAATAAACCAGTCTAATTTCCTAAATACGTTAAACATACGATCACCTATTCTCTTTTTCTTTTAAACTATCCGCTTTCTTCTCTCTCTGAAATTATTGTTTCTTTTCTTTTGTAGTTAGTCATTACAATCTCCTCCTTATTTTTTTATATATAGGGTCAGAGCCATAGTTGAGATTAATCACAACTAAGGCAAAATCCAAAAAAACGCATACGTCCGCTGACGTATGCGTTTTCCACTAAATTAAAACTCGGCAAAATACCAAGTATGATGAGAGCCAATCCTTGTCTTACTTAACATTCAGTAACAAGGAATAGCTTTCCCGAAATTTGTATAGAAAAAGGCCACGGACTATTGTCGTGACCTTCATAGATATACTAAGTATGGGATTTCATGCATTACACAAACATATTATGTAATTATCCACAAATATAACGATTTTCCTGAAGGTCACTTTTTATATGAAATTGATTGGATGAATAAATGGTTACTTTTTTCATTTTCGCGACCTCCTTTTTCGTTATTTTATGCTTTTATATTATATTATGGTAATTATTGTTAGTCAACATAAATTTTCGCAATTTTGTCTTTTCTTCCATTTTACTTTATATTATAACTATGAACTATGTTCTTCTTTTGTTAGCAAGAAACACATAATAGTTAAATAAGGGGTTAAGTGCTATGTACTTAGATGAGTTAATCGAATATAATCAGGATTTCGCCAAAGAAGAAAAATTTATTCCATACCAAACAGATAAATTTCCTGATAAACGAATCATTATTTTTAGCTGCATGGATACTCGGTTGGTCGAACTTCTGCCTAATGCATTAAATATTAAAAATGGTGATGCGAAAATTGTTAAAAATGCAGGAGCGATTATTAAGAATCCATTTGGTAGCATTATGAGAAGTTTATTAGTAGCTATCTATGAACTTGGGGCAGATGAAATCTTGGTAATTGGACATCATGATTGTGGTATGAAGGGGTTTAACGGAAAACAACTTATTGAAAAGGCGATGCATAGAGGGGTTCCTAAAGAAACAATTGAAACACTTAAATACGCAGGTATTGATGTAGAAGACTGGTTACAAGGATTTGAAAGTGTAGAAGAATCTGTTGGCCATAGCGTTAATGTTATTAGAAACCACCCAATGCTTCCGATAAACACACCAGTTCATGGTCTGGTGATTGATCCGAATACTGGAAAACTTGATATTGTAACGAGAGGATATTCTGAATAATTCACTACACCCCCCTGTAAAAAGGGGGATTTTAGTTTCCACACTAATGTCACATCGAGTGCGAAGGTAAAAAACAACGAAAACTACTAATAGAACAATAATAGATTACCAATCCAGACTTTCCCAAATGTATTGACCTCGCTAATCAACCTTAAGTATTCAAATCCCAGTATTTGCTCAACAAACCACATATTTTTTCTCCTTCCTGACATACTAACGAAAGGACATTCCTCATGTGGGAGGGGTATTTTTTTGGATAAACGTACAAGAGCATTTCAAAACAGTAAAAAAAAGGGAAAACTCCCTCTTTCAATTGAACAATTAAAAAAGTCAATTAAAGATCAACTACATGATGAAGCGGATCTTATATTCAAAAAAATAAATGTACAAAATAAAAACATCTTAGTTTTTTACATTTCTTACCTTATTGACAAAAAACGATTAGATGAAAACCTCTTTACCCCTTTAATTTATGGCGACAAGGATTGGACTGTTGAAAAATTGTTAGCTGGTCTTCCACTTGGTGAAAGTAAAGAACATCAAACAGTTGAAGACGTTTGTACTAAATTAATAAGCGGTAGTATTGGTATTTACATAGAAAGTGAAAACAAGATTGTTTCTTACTCCATTCTAAATAATCAACAAAGGCCCATAGAAAAACCTGAAAGAGAATCAATCGTTATCGGTCCACAGGCAGCTTTTTCTGAATCGATTGAAACCAACCTAAACCTTGTCCGTTCCAGTGTAAGGTCTAACGATTTAGTGGCCGAAAAGTTTACAATTGGTTCACGATTGCCAACAGAAGTGAGACTTCTCTATCTTAAATCACTTGCTAACGATGATGATGTGCAAACAATGCGTCAGCGGCTTACCGATTTGAAAGTCGATGATATTGAAGACGGATCAGTTCTTGCACAATATGTTGAAGATTCTTCTATTTCAGTTTTTCCGCAATTTTATTTAACAGAGCGCGTTGATCGTTTTTCTTATGGCATTAGCAAGGGAAAAGTCTGTGTGCTAGCAGATGGAAGTCCTGAAGGAATCGTGGCACCTACCACCTTTTTTGGTTTTTTTGAGTCTACAGAGGATGTCTATTTCAGGTGGAACGTTGCAACCTTTTTCCGCATGCTCCGATTTATTGCAATGTTTATTTCATTCATCCTAACTCCAATTTATGTTGCAGGAGTTACTTTTCATTATGAGGTTATACCAACAAATTTATTAATGACTCTTGGGGAGTCGCGATCAAAGGTGCCCTTCCCACCAGTTATGGAAGTGCTATTTCTGGAGCTAATCATCGAGTTACTACGAGAGGCCGGGGCACGATTACCGACGAAAGTAGGACAAACAATTGGTATTGTAGGAGGAATTGTACTAGGCCAAGCAGCTGTCGAAGCTGGTTTAACAAGTAATGTCTTGATTATTGTTATAGCCATGAGCGCTTTAGCGTCGTTTACAGCTCCAAGCTATCTAATGGGGACTGCGATTCGAGTTATTCGTTACCCGTTAATCATTATAGCGGGATTATTCGGAATAATTGGAGTGACTTTTGGTTTATGCCTATTGATCATTCACCTACTAAGAATGACTTCACTTGGACGGCCGTATTTTTTACCTGTTTATCCGTTTGTCTATCAGGATTTGGATAATGCATTGTTCCGCTTACCTTTTGGAGTCAGTAACAAGCGATCCATTGCATATCGCCTAAAAGACGATACCAGGTATAAGGAGAAGAAGTCAGCAAAGCAAAAAGATATTGATGACTTTGGAGGGTATAATGAACATTAATGTCGCTATAAAACCCGGCCTACGTATTCGAGCATTTTATTTATTTTTCATCATTGCTAATATCCAAACTGGAACAGGAATTATGGGGGTATCCAGTTACATTTATAAGGAGGCCAAACAGGATGCATGGTTATCTATTCTAATTGCAGGGGTATTTGTGCACATTATCATTTTCATCATGTTTATAATCCTGAATAAATATGAAAACACGGATATATTTGGTATTCAGACAGACTTATTTGGGAAATGGATAAGTAGGATACTCGGGACAGTTTTTATTATCTATCTTTTTGCTAGTTTATTAACCGTTTTAATCAATTACATCCAGGTGGTACAGGTCTTTCTTTTTCCACTATTATCGCCATGGCTGTTAACTATTTTACTATTATTAATAGTATCCTATTCTGTTCTTGGTGGTTTAAGGGTTGCGGTCGGGGTAAGTTTTATCTTTTTTTTACTATCTATCTGGTTAGTATTATTTCTATATAAGCCAATAACTTTAATGGATTTGGGTCATTTCAAACCGCTATTAGAAGCATCTCCAAAAGAACTATTACTAGGTGCAAAAGCAACGTCCTATTCTTTTCTCGGTTTAGAGATTCTTTTTTTCATCTATCCATTTATTGATAATAAAAAAAGAGCACAACTTCCCACCCAACTGGGCATCGCTATGACGACCTCCCTAATATTACTAGTTACCGTTACATCAATTGGATTTTTCGGTGGTGAACGATTAGAACAAACAATTTGGCCAGTTCTGATCTTATACAAGTCCATTGAATATGCTGTAGTTGAAAGGTTTGACATTATTGTCGTCTCCCAATGGATGATGGTCATTACACCTATTATGATTCTTCTTGTATGGATGATTACTTATGGCATGAAAAGACTATATAGCTTTTCGCAGAAAAAGACGCTATATATTGTCCTATTTTTACTATTAATCGGTGGCGGGACAATTAAAGAGCAATTTACTATTCAATTAATCATTGATTATGTTGCTAAGGTTGGCTTTTGGATTGCTTTCATTTATCCATTAGTTCTCTTTCCTCTCGTTCTAATTAAAAAAAAGATTGAAAAGAAAAAGGAGGGATACAATTGAAGAGCATGTTTCCTATAGTTTGTATGTTTGTCATGCTCATTGGTTGTGTCCCTACCAAGCAAATCGAAAAACTTGGTATTGTAACGAGCTATGGAGCCGATTTACTTGAAGATGGATCAATAGGCAATACTTTACTATACTCTCAATTTGATCCAAACATAAAAGAGCCTGTACAAACCGCGGAGAGTCAAGCTCATTCTTATGAAGGAGCCATTGATGCTGCCAATTTAAAAACGAATTACAAGCTCGTTACCGGACAAATACGTACTAAGGTTTTCGGAAAAGAACTTGCAAAAACCGGAATAGTCCGGTTACTAAGTACACATTTCCGGGATGCTAGTGAGCCTGCAACTTTATATATTGCAGTAAGTGATACGACAGCAAAGGATGTTCTGACAAGTACCACTGAGGTTGATCTAAGTAAATTTCTTTATAATTTAATTGATAACAATAGAAAACGTGAGATTTTACCTAAAAGTGACTTGATAGACTTTTTGCACAAGTATGATGATGTAGGTATTGATCCGGTTCAACCTTTAATAACAATTGAAAAAAAGAGACCAGTTATAGATAGCATAGCATTATTTCAAGACGACATTTACGTAGATTCTTTATCACCAGAAGAAACGTTTCTAATCAAGTTAACTACTGAAAAATTCAAAGCTGGCACACATGAAATCACTCTACCTAAAGAACCCTTCAAGGAAGACATAGGGTATGATACAGATAAAAGTGACAAGGAAACTATTCATTTTGTCTTGAATGAAATAAGAAGTAAAAGTAAAGTGAAGTTAGATGATACCGAGAAACTCAGCTATACCGTCGAGATAAAACTTGTTAGTCGTTTAATTGAAATCTCTGAACCCTTGATAATAGAAGACGAGAAAACAATCAAAAAAATAGAAAAACATAGCTCAGAGCATTTTACTAAACAACTAGAAGAAATGATGGAGAAATTAAAAGAACTAAATGTTGATCCAATTGGGTTTGGGAAAATTTACGATGAGGAAACAAGAAACAAAAAACTGACAAATAAAGAATGGCGTGATTTATATCCAACGATTGACGTGAAGTTTAATGTAAAGGTTGAAATTATTAGACATGGGATTATGCAGTAACTCTTCCTAGTAAAACAAATAGGAGAGCCATAACGGCTCTCCTATTTGTTCATTTTAGTAATCAAATTCGTCCGGGTGTGGCCCGGTACGTTTATCTTGATTTAAACTATCGATCTTTTTCATATCTTCAGCAGATAACTCAAAATCAAAAATATCAGCATTTTCTTTTTGTCTAGAAGCTTTAACAGACTTTGGAATTGTTACGATACCGCTCTGAAAATCCCAACGGACAATTATCTGTGCTGGTGTCTTGTTATGCTTAGCGGCTAATTCTTGTAATATTGGATCATCTAAATAGTTAGCCTTTCCTAGAGGTGACCATGCCTCGATAACAATATTATGTCTTTCGCAATACTCTCTTGTCTCCACCTGAGTTAACTGTGGATGTAGTTCTATTTGGTTAGCCATTGGCATAATTTCCGCTTCACTCATTAAATCTTCTAAGTGGTGGGGAAGGAAGTTACTTACTCCAATTGCTTTTGCTTTTCCATCTCGATAAATCTTCTCCAATGCTCTCCATGTTTCCTTATATTTTCCAGGAACAGGCCAATGGACAAGATATAAATCTACATAATCCAATTCAAGTTTATCTAAGCTACGCTGGAATGCAGCTAAAGCTTCATCATACCCTTGCTCATCATTCCATGCCTTCGTCGTTATAAAGATGTCTTCACGTGGGATACCACTATCTTTAATTGCTCTTCCTACACCTTCTTCATTTTCATAAAAGGACGCAGTATCGATATGACGATAGCCAATATCTAGTGCCGATTTAACAGCTTCATATACACTACCATCTATCATTTTGTACACACCAAGACCGACAACAGGAATCTTCACACCATTATGTAATTCTTTCGTCGTTAAAAAACTCATTTCCTTAGTCCTCCTTCATATTAAGAGAATTTAAAGCCTTTTCAATTACATTTTATACGAAATTCGATTTAGATAGAAGTAATTGGATTACCCTCAATAACAAACCCTCGTCATAAACTAAATATGACAAGGGCATTTTATTACTCTATTTCTTCAGTCTTGTTCTCTGATCCTTGGTAGTATCCATGGTATTCTCTACTTCCTTCGATTTCATCAGCAACTAAGCCTGATAGAACATGAACTCTAAGGATAAAACCTTCTAACTTGTTTTCTTCATTTGTTACAGCAAGAGGGAACTTGGATTCTAGTGCTTTTGCAATGATGTCATTTACATATTCTTCTTTTCTAACTGTTATGACATCTGTAGTTAATACATCCTTTAATGTTTTTTTCATTTTTATCCCTTCAATCGCAGCATCAATCGTAACAATGCCTTTTAAATGACGGCCCCGATCAACGACAAAGACACTCGAAATACCATTATCCTCCATCTCTTTTATTGCAACGTTTAATCCATCCTTTAGAGAAACTAGGGCATTCGGTTTAATCATTACATTCTCAGCTTGAATAATTTTTGAACGATCAATATCCTTAATGAATTCCGAAATATAATCATTTGCTGGAGCTTCCAAGATTTCTTCAGGTGTTCCGACCTGAACCACCTTACCATCCTTCATGACTGCTACACGATCACCAATTTTAAATGCTTCATTTACATCATGTGTAATGAAAACAATAGTTTTTTGCAGTCGATTTTGGATATCCAGTAATTCTAGTTGCATGTCTCTACGAATAAGTGGATCTAACGCACTAAACGGTTCATCCATTAACAAGATGTCCGGATCATTTGCTAAAGCACGAGCTAAACCAACACGTTGTTGCATCCCGCCTGACAATTCATCAGGATATTTGTCTTCATACCCTTTTAAGCCAACTAACTCAATGTTTTCTTGAGCAATTTTTTGGCGTTCTTCTTTCGTAACATCCTTAATTTCTAGACCATATTCTACATTCCCAAGTATTGTGCGGTGATTAAATAAACCGAAATGCTGAAATACCATAGCTATTTTATCTTGTCGGAATTTTTTTAACTGCGATGAGTCATAATCGACAATGTTTTCATCATCGACATATATTGCACCAGCTGTTGGCTTATTCAACAAATTAAAACAACGAATTAATGTCGATTTACCACTTCCTGAGAGGCCCATGATAACAAAAACCTCTCCCTCCTTAATCTCCATTGATGCATCATAGACACCGACAGTATGCCCCGTTTCCGCTAATATTTCATCCTTTGACTTACCTTCTTTTATCATAGGAGCAATTGTTTTTGGTTTTGGACCAAAGATCTTAGAAACATGCTCTATTCTCATTTTGCTTTTAACCATTATTTAGCCCTCCTATGTTTCTGGAATCGATCTGCAACCCCATTGGTTACTCGATCAATAATGATAGCTAAGAAAACGATACTAATACCAGCTTCAAATCCAAGCGCAATGTCGATTCTATTAATAGAAATTAATACTTGCTCACCCAGACCTTGAGCACCTACCATAGAAGCAATTACTACCATTGCTAAAGCCATCATTGTTGTCTGGTTTACACCAGCCATAATGGTTGGTAATGCCTGTGGTAACTGTACCTTCTTCAGCATCTGCCATCTCGATGAACCAAAGGATTGAGCCGATTCAATTACTTCTGGGTCAACCCCTCTAATCGCAAGCTCCGTTAAACGAATTACCGGTGGCAAAGCATAAATTAATGTTGCAAATATAGCTGAGACATTTCCTAGTCCGAAGAAAAATATCGCAGGAATTAAATAAACGAAACTAGGCATCGTCTGCATCGCATCCAAAATGGGACGCATAACAGTAGAAAATCCCTTACTAAACGCCATCCATACCCCTAGAGGAATACCAAGAATAAGACAAATTAATACGGCTGATAGTACAATCGAAATTGTCATCATCATTTCATCCCAAAGACCAAATGCTCCAATTAAAAAGATAAAAGAACCGTATAAGAGACCTGACCAGATTGATCTAAAGTACCAACCTAGTAAAATAATGAAGATAATAAATAACCACCATGGCAAAAAATTTAGAACATCCTCAATACCATTTATGGTTCTAGAAGAAATAAAGAAAATTAAATCAAATAAACCTTCTAATGCATTATCCAGAAAATTGACGAGCGTTTCAACATAGTCACCTAAATTAAATTCTATATCAGGAAAACTTCTCATAGGTAGACTGCAACAGGCAGCCTTTTCACCTCTCGTTTCTTTAAATTTAATAGTAAATAATTCTAACCAATTTCTTTTTTGCTACAAAGATCATAAAATATGCACTTTAAAATTGAATTTAAATTAAATAGCTTTGTTATGGTTGTATATTTCCGGATACCTTTTGTTCTGGAAGTAACGAAAATTAAAACTATTATAAGATAACAAAGTAGCTGACCAGGTAGCAGCCAGCCTACTTGTTGTAAGTTGTAACTATTCTAGTGAATCAAGAATTTTACTAGCAACATCTTCTGAAACCCAACCAGTCCAAACATCCTGATTCTCATTTAACCACCACTGTGCAGCTTCATCAGCATCAGCATCATTCTCATTCATATAAGTTAATGCCTCTTCTGTTAACACACTGCTTGTTTCATAATTAGTCAAAAAGTCATAAACCTCAGGGGCTTGGGCCGGAAAATCTTTGTGAACAGCAACAACTACATCATTTGGTGGAAATTCAGTTGCTCTAGTTTCGTTCCAAATCTCTTCGTCATATTCCGGTTCCTCAAGTAGAGTTAAATCATACATTGCGGTTACAGCAGTTGGAGACCAGTAGTAACCGACCCAAGGTTCGCCTGATTCGTAGGCATCCGCTAAAGAAGTTACAATTGCAGCATCAGAACCTGGCATAAAATTATTCATTGTCTCATCTAAGCCATATGCTTCAAATTTTTCATCAATTCGTTCTGCAACTGCCCAACCACTCGGAGCATTTAAGATTCGACCTCGACCTGGATCTTCAGGATCTTTAAAAACTTCAGGGTATTTTTTTAAATCTTCTACTGTTCTTAAATCGGGTGCTACTGGTTCAATTCCTCGTTCTGCATCACCTTCAATTACGTAAGTCGGAACATATAAACCTTGTGTGTTATCAGCAAAGTTAGTAGAAGCCTTTATAATGTCTCCCACTTCAATTGCTTCTTCATAAACCTCTTTAATATTATCTGTCCATACTTCCATGTACACATTGATATCACCATTACGCAGACCTTGAACTGTAGCTGCGGTAGAGCCTGGTGTGACTTCTGTTTCGTACCCGAATCCTTCTTCGATAATAATCTGAGCTACACTATTATGAAAACGAATGCTATCCCACCCCACATCAGTAAGTACAATTGTTTCTAACTCTCTCTCATTTCCGGCATCATTAGTATCATCAGTACCGCCACATGCAGTAAGAACCAACAAGAAAACTGTAGAAAGTAACAATATTGTTTTTTTCATATAAATTATTATCTCCTTTTGCATTTTATATTTAATATGTACTGGACATATTAAATGCTACAATCAACTTTTACATAATATTCAATCTAGCATTCAGATTTCATAGAAGGAAAATTTTATCTAAGTTGTTTAAATCCTGTATTCTTCTGTCTATTGTGTTAGTAGTCTTTAACTTAAGTTAATTCTCTTTTTAATGTATTTATTAATTCATGCTAGTTATACATACAATTTTCATAGTTTTTAAAGCATGATTTAACTAGTACAATAGAGAAACTTATTATATACGATAAACCTAAAATAGCTGGCTTCAAAGCCAGCTATTTGTTTATTTTAAGAAATTCATTACTTTTTCAGCTACATCTTCAGGGACCCAATTAATCCAAACATCCTCATGCTCACCCATCCACCAATGAGCTGCTTCTTCGGGAGATGCGTCATTTTCAACGATGTATCTGAGAGCATCTTCAGTCAATGCATTACTTGTTTGATAATTGCTAAGAAATTCAACGACCTCCGGTGCTTGATCTGGCAAATCTTTATGAACTGCTATAACAACATCGACTGGAGGAAATGCAGTCCCATAGTTCTTTTGAAATATTTCTTTGTCATACTCTGGTTCTTCTAACAAAGTCAGATCATATTTAGCAGTTATCCCTGTTGGTGACCAATAGTAACCAACCCAGGCTTCTCCAGATTCATAAGCATCTGCTAGAGATGTGATTAGCCCTGCTTCAGATCCTGGATAGAAATAGTTGTACATTTCATCCAGGCCATAAGTTTCTATCTTTGTTTCCATTTGTTCACTAACAACCCATCCAGTCGGACCACCGATAATTCGACCTTTACTTGAATCTTCCGCATCTTGAAAAAGTTCAGGATAATCTTTTAAATCTTCTATAGATCTTAAATCTGGAGCCATTGGCTCAATCCCACGCTCAGAGTCACCCTCAATCACATAGGTTGGTACATAAAGACCTTGCTCATTATCATCATAGTTTATTGAAACTGTTTCGATATCGCCTGCCTCTGTTCCTTCATCATAGATTTCCTGAAGATTATCTACCCAAAGTTCCATATAGACATTTATATCACCTTCTCTTAACCCCTGAAAAGTTGCTGCTGTTGAGCCTGAAATCACCTCAGTGTCATAGCCATAACCATGTTCAACAATGGTTGAAGCAACACTATTATGAAACGCAAAACTATCCCATTGAGCATCTCCGAACACAATTGTTTCTATTGTTTTATCTTCACTGACGTTTTCCGTATTCCCGCAACCAACTAATACAATCAACGAGATAACTAATAACAAATACACCTTTTTCATAGGTTTTCCCCCTAAGTTAATTTTCTGGTTAAAGAAATATAGCTGTCTTTCTACATCCAAATATGCTGAAATCCTATCCCCTGTTAGTATGTTGGTATTTGCATATAACGCATGCTATTAAGCTTACTTAGAGATTATTCATTTGAAACCTTTTAGAGAAGATGAAAAATAGTTATCTTATTAAATTATATCGAAACAATAGAAAATCTCCAATGTGCGAAAAAGGTCATAAATAGGGTTATTAGTCTGAAAATTTAAAATAATCAACCTAATGCTTTATATTTTTAATCTTTTTGCGGTTTTCTATCAAATAAAAAAACACCACAATCTAGTGATGTTTTTGTTTAGATATTTTAATTTCAAAAAATAAATAAGACATTATTCTAATAAGTACAGAATAAAGTGCTACGACACCAATTAAATCCCCAATCTCACCCAGAGAATCAGTGAATAACAACCATGCCGCAACTATTGCCAAAATAATAGCTCTAGTGTTTCCAGACACACCATTTAGAGGCTTCCAGAATCCCCATAGGGTTCTTACTTCTTTTTCTAATTCATTAAAACAAACAAAATGAAATGGTTTAATTCTAAAAAAATTTGATGCTGTAACAAGCTCGTCTCTATCTTTAATTTCTTTATAACAATATCTACAAATATTTGGACCCATCTTCATTTCCTTTCTAGTACTCCATTTCTCTTATTATAACAACTTACAATACGAGTAACCACTATTGAACTTCATTTAAGTAAGTGTTTACTTATCCAGTTGATAAGCACTAATTCTATTCCTTTATAACGGCAATTTATTCATCGAATTAAAAACCGTTGGAAACGCACAAGTATTTGATCAACTAATAATTTAGAGTGAGGGTATTCAGTCTTCTCTTTCTACTAGTTTAGTGTTGTACAGGATACTTATATTTGGAAAAAAACTACTAACTCGAGTATAATTTGCTGTTAGGCTTTCGGTTTTGGAGGTGGACTTAACATTATTATTAAAGTAGCTATATATGTAACTGGAATCTTTATAACATTATTAGGATTATCGTTGATCATCAAAGCATCCTTTGGAACTGGATTTTGGTCCGCTTTAGCTATTGCCTTTCAAGGTAATTTTGGCTTAACTGTCGGTATTTGGTTAGGAATTATTCAAACTTTGGTTCTTATTTTGAATTTTATCATCTCAAAAAAACGACCTGAATACGAGTCCATTATCGCTATCTTTTTAGAAAGCTTGGCAATAGATTTTTGGTTGGAAATTGTACTTGTAAACGTTTCGTTTCAGCAAAGTCCTCTTCTTGTTAAGCTGCTTGTACTAGGTTTGGGAATTATAATTGCTGCTCTAGGCATTGCCACTTATGTGCAACCAAATTTCCCGTTATCTCCGGTCGATCGAATTATTTTTGTACTTAGTATTAAGTTCAACTGGAGTGTACGAGTATCTCAAACATTGGTTGCATTAAGCGTCACACTACTAGCCTACTTCCTAGGTGGGCCTGTAGGTGTTGGAACGATCATCATGACACTTGGTATTGGTTACTGCATACAATCATGGCTACGGATTATGACCCCTTTGTATCAAAGAATATAGTAAACAGGCAAGACCCCTTCTTTTAAAAGGAGTCTTGCCTGTTTATTTTTGTGCATCTTTAATAATTTTAATGACAGTATCTTTCGCTTGGTGACTTTCATAATTACGCATATTCTTTAACATATTATTTTTTGAATCTTTTAGTCGCATTAATTCTTTTACTAATCGACCTTCAGTTAAATCTTCTTCCTCAACCATATTTGCATAGCCCTGTTTTTGAAAAGACTTTGCATTTAAAAGTTGATCCCCACGGCTAGCATTCCGAGATAATGGAATCAGCAACATAGGTTTTTTTAATGCAAGAAACTCAAAAATAGCGTTCGAACCAGCACGTGATAATATAAAATCAGTTGCAGCAAATAAATCACTTAATTCTTTATTTACATAATCAAACTGCGAATACCCATCAACATTCAAGGAGTCGTCAACATTGCCTTTGCCACATATATGAATGATTTGAAATTCCTTTAATAAAATATCTAGTTGCTCTCGAACCGCTTGATTAATTTTCTGCGCACCACCACTGCCCCCCATAATAAGCAATACTGGTTTACTATTCGTTAATTTGGCAAGTTCCAATCCTTTTGTTTTACTGCCTTGGAATAACTCATTTCTAACTACAGCACCTACCCACTCCGCTTTATCCTCCGGTAAGTACTGCATTGTTTCTGGAAAAGTTGCCAAAACCTTTTTGGCAAATGGAGTAGCTAACTTATTCGCAAGTCCTGGAGTGTAATCTGATTCATGAATGACGGCTGGAATTCTCCGCATCCATGCTGCTGCCAAGACAGGAACAGATACGAATCCACCTTTAGAGAATATCACTGAGGGCTTCTTCTTTCCTAATATTCGAAAGGACTGTAGTGTTCCGTTCATGACTTTGAATGGATCTTTAAAATTTTCTTTAGAAAAGTACCTTCTCAGTTTCCCCGTAGATATCTGATGGTAAGTTACACCGTCCAATTCACCAATTAATTCCTTCTCTATACCGTTTTTAGACCCTATGTAATCAATTTCCCAGCCTTCTTGACGAAATACTGGAATAATTGCTAAATTCACGATTACGTGGCCTGCACTTCCACCACCGGTAAATAATATCCGCTTGTTTTTCATGACTTACTCCCCTTCTATATAAACAGTTGCTCAGTATAATATACTCATTTCTTGTAACATTCATAAGAAAAATCTAGTAACTAATAAATAGTGTTAAATATCATAATAAATTAAAATGTGCTATAATCCTCTCTATCCTAATGGAAATTAAGTTAAAAGGGAAGAGATTCGTGTATCAAACTAACACACTCAAACAAAAAATAAAATTATTTTCCGCAATCCTTATACCTATTCTAATTACACAATTAAGCATGTATGCAATGAATTTTTTTGATACTGTCATGTCGGGTAATTCAGGTGCTGAAGAATTAGCAGGTGTTGCAATCGGTTCGAGCCTGTGGGTACCTATTTCTACCGGCATAAATGGAGTTCTGATGGCGATCTCACCTATTGTTGCTCAGTTGATTGGGGCTAGAAATGACAAAAATGTTCCTGAGACAGTTAGACAAGGTATTTATCTGGCAGTTTTCTTAGGAATTATCGTTTCTATTATTGCTTTCCTTTTACTAGATCCTATTTTAAATCTTATGGATTTAGAAGAGCGTGTTCGTTACGTGGCAAAGTACTACCTAATTACAATTGGAATAGGCATTATTCCACTATTTATTTTCAACCTAATCCGTTGTTATATTGATGCATTAGGACAAACAAGAATCTCAATGTTTATTATACTAATAGCTTTACCCTTAAATATTGCGTTTAATTATATGTTTATTTTCGGGAAGTTTGGTGCGCCAGAACTAGGAGGAATTGGAGCGGGTATTGCATCTGCTTTGACCTACTGGCTAGTGTGTGGTATTACAGTTGGGATTGTATATAAGGTAAGACCTTTTGCCGATCATAAAATTTTCAAACAGTGGACGCGACCATCTATTCAAGCATGGTGGGACCAATTGAAAATTGGAGTTCCTATTGGTTTTTCGATATTTTTTGAAGTAAGTATTTTTTCAGCTGTTACTTTATTCATGAGCGTCTATAGTACATACACCATTGCTGCTCACCAGGCTGCTATTAATTTCGCTTCTTTTATCTATATGATTCCGTTAAGTATTGCAACAGCCTTAACCATAGCTGTAGGATTCGAGGTTGGAGCCAAGCGAATTAAAGATGCTCGTACTTATTCATATATGGGAATTGTATCTGGAGTATTCATTGCGATTGTTGCTGGATTTATTCTATTAGCCTTTGATGACCAAATAGCCCGTTTATATAACACAAATCCTGAAGTAGTCGAACTAACAAAGCATTTTATATTCTATGCAATTTTCTTTCAATTTGCTGATGCGTTTGGTGCACCACTACAAGGGTCATTGCGTGGATATAAAGATGTAAACATAACGTTTTGGATGTCACTAGTATCCTATTGGATGATTGGTCTCCCGAGTGGTTGGTTACTCGCCAACTATACAGATTTCGGACCATATGGTTACTGGATGGGATTAATCATTGGCCTTAGCGCTGGAGCCATTACCTTATTCGGTCGAATGTATTATTTGCAAAATAAATTATTAAGAAAGTATGCAACGGAGTAATATGAACTATCATGTTACCCATTCAAAACAAACGTCTATTCCATTGGAGAGACGTTTGTTTTGTTATTGGAAAAGTTATTTTTTAAAAAACGTTGTGGCAGATAATACATAGACTGCGGTGTAACTAAGACGTAACTAATATGTTGATTTGCGCTCCGGGCAGTCGCTTTCCGCGGGCAACGCTTAAACTTCCTCGGAAGAATACCACTTCCTGCGGGATTTTCAGCCGTCGCTTTTCCCGCAGGAGTCGACTGCCCTGCGCTCCAATCACAATCATATAAGTAAATAGCTGTTGTTTATTGAAGGTTAACAAACACAAGACTATACTTTAGCAGGAAGTACATGAAGACTCCTTAAAAGTACAAACCCATTTTCTTCATGCGATTTAATGTAACACTGTCGAAGCATTCCTTGTCATACATAATGAATGGCCCTCGTTTCCATAGGAACCTACATATTTAGATTACGCTAGTAGATTTTCTATTCAGAGTAGTTATATTTCATGAAATAAACTTTTCATGGAGTTCAGCTCACTTCGACAGAAGCTATTCTAAGATGAGGAGAAATGCTCCATGAAACTTAGACACTATGGGTTTTATTCTTCGACAACCCAGAACATAGTGTAGGCAGAATACGTAGACGCCTGTGGGAACAGCGCGTTCCGAAGACCCCGGAAGAATCGTTCTTTGGTTCTGAGGAGGCTGAGGTCGTGCCCATGGAAAGCGAAGTATTCTGCCGAAACGGTGTATATCAGCAATTAAAAAGAGAAGGTAACAAGCAAATCACAACTAATAGTTACGTCGTATTTTTCATCAACTACGAAGTTGAAAACCAACAAAACTTACTTTGACTGGGCCCTATAAACAATAGTAGAAAAGTACATTCATTATAAAAATAGAAACGGCAAAGTAATTAACAAGATTAGTCCAGCCAACAAGAATGCAGGTAAAACATAAACTATAATTGCTTTGAACCAAGAAAAACCATAGAAAACCTTAATTGCAATTACAAAGTAAATAGTATAAGGAATTACTAGCAGACCATCAATTACTAAATAAAACATAGGTTGATAGGTTTCTAAGAAAAATGTTTCTTTTGCAGTAAATATAAATGGTAAAACTACAACTAAATTAATGATCGTTGGTAAACTTGCCCAAGCATAGGCTATTCGGAATCTTCGTAAATCACGGTCCCCACCAAACCAACCTGCTATTAAGTCCGTTATCCAAGAGCCGATTAAAAAGTAAATGTAACCAATCGCTGGACCAAATAGTATAGCCAATATCGAAATGGCAGTAAGTGAAAATTCATCCCCAACATTATTCGTTTGCAAAATAGTAAAAAAATCATATATTCCAGCTATTAGAACGATAATGACTGGGGCTTTCATTGTATTTCTCTCTACTTCGTTCTTAATTGTATTCCCCGGGTGAAGCCAAAATCTTAATAGGCTTTCTTTAATAGTCATGTATTATCCCCCTTACCTCCTATATATTAACATATTAATACAAGTTCATCGTATGATTGGTTTTCGGAACCTATATAGTGTCATTAGGTTCTACAAAAATAGTTTCTAGTTGTACACAAATAAAACAGCTAGGCTACTATTTGTAACCTAGCTAATGTAATCTCATATTAATTTTCCAAATTCAAAACAATTAGTCTTTCCTCAGTCATTTCTTTAATTGAGTACTTAGGTCCCTCTTTACCGTTACCGCTATCTTTTATACCACCATAGGGCATTAGATCGACTCTGTATTGTGAAGCATCATTAATCATTAAACCACCCACTTGAACCTTGCGCGCGGCATAAAAAGCGGTATCAAGATTTTTGGTGAAAATTCCACCTTGTAAGCCGTATGGAGATTCATTTAATTCATCTATACATGCATCGATTTCAGTAAATGAAATAATACTGACAATCGGAGCAAAAACTTCATCACAAACTACTTTCATATCCTTCTTAACATTACCAAGTATAGTAGGTTGCATAACGGCCTCGTTCCGTTCACCACCACATATAATCTCAGCTCCGTTCTTAACTGCCTCATTCACCCATTCCTCGGCACGAATGGCCTCTTTTTCAGCAATCATTGGACCTACATCCGTATCAGGGTCGTTTGGATCACCGACCTTTAATTGTTTAACTTCTTCGACAAGTTTTCCTTGGAACTCTTCTTTAATTGAATCATGAACATAAATACGTTGAACGGATATACACACCTGTCCAGCGAAGGCAAAGCTTTTTTGAGCAATGTTTTTCGCCGCCTGATCGATATCAGCTTCTTTATCCACAATAACAGGCGAATTATTACCTAGTTCTAAAATCAATTTCTTTAAACCTGTGTTTTGTTTTAATTTCAATCCGACCTCTGCACTACCAGTAAATGTAAATAAATTGATTCGATCGTCTTTCATCATTTGCTCCCCGACGGTCGAACCAGAACCTACAACCACATTAAATAAACCAGCAGGTAGTCCAGCTTCTTCAAAAACTTCTGCTAATTTTAAAGCAGTAATAGGTGTCGTACTTGCTGGTTTTAATACAACCGCGTTTCCGGCAGCGAGTGCAGGCGCTACTTTATGGGCAACAAGATTTAACGGAAAATTGAATGGACTAATCGCCCCTACTACACCAACAGGAACTTTTATGGTAAAGGCCATCCGGTTTTCGGAACCAGGTGCAGCCTCGACCGGAACGCCTTCTCCATGAATTCTTTTTGCTTCCTCTGCAGCAATTTCAAATGTCTGGGCTGAGCGATCAATCTCATTTCTAGCTTGCTTCAGTGGTTTTCCTGCTTCTTTCGTAATACAATTTGCAAGTTCTTCTTTTCTTTCCATTAATAGCTCACTCACTCGTTGCAGCACTTTAAATCGTTCATAAGGTGAGAGATCCTTTGACCGGTAAGCCTCTTGAGCAGACTCTACTGCTCGGTTAACATCATCTTCTCCAGCTTGAAATACGGAACCATATACTTCTTGGCTGTATTTATCTAGTACGTCTTTCTTTTCGCTTGTTTCAATCCATTGCCCATTTATGTAAAGCTTATATACTTGAGACATTATTATCTTTCCTCCCTACGGTTTATCAGTTATATTCCACTAACAGAAAAATTAAAACCTTATCGGTGATTTTTCCAAGATAAAAAGAGAGCTCTGAAATTAATCAAAACTCTCCATGCTTATTATAAGAATAATCCTGCCATAGTTGCAGAAAGAATTGACCCTAGGGTAGCACCAATTAGTAGCTTAAAACCAAAACGAGAAACTTCAGCACCTTTTTCAGCATTTATTCCTTGAACTGTTCCGGCAATAATACCAATAGATGAAAAATTGGCAAAGCTAGTTAAAAATACCGAGACAATACCGACTGTTTTAACTGAGAATGTATCGACTAAAGGCTGTAATTCCAACATCGCAACAAATTCATTCGTTACAATTTTTGTACCCATAATTCCGCCAGCTTGGATTACTTCACTTGGAGCGATCCCCATTAATATACCAATTGGAGCAAGTACATAACCTAATATCTGTTGAATTGTTGTTCCAGCAAATACTGATTGAATAATTGCATTAACTAATTCCAAGGATGCAATAAAAGCTATTAGCATCGCTGCTACAATTAGAGCAATTTTTCCACCGTCTAATGCACCATTCGCCATTGCTTCAAATATGCTCTTTGAGTCAGATACCTCTTTTATATCAACTTTATCGTCTTCCTTATTTACTATAACTGGAGCTATAATCGAAGCTATAATTAGTGAACTGAACATATTCAATGGTAAAGCAACTAGTACATATTCTGCTGGTAGCATCTGCATGTAAGCACCAATTATCGATGCTGACACCGATCCCATTGCAGATGCACTCACTATGTATAAACGATTATTATTTAGATGATGAAATTGGGACTTAATCGCGATTATTGCTTCCGACTGTCCAAAGAAAATACTATTAACAGCGTTAAACGATTCAACCTTTGGAAGTCCAGTAATATAAGAGATAAATCCGCCTAAGTATTTAATTAGTACAGGCAGAACCCTTAGATAAGTTAGCACAGAAAGTATCGTAGCGAAGAAAATAATTAATAAAAGTACATTAAAAAAGAATACACCCCCACCTTCATCTACCATCAATCCACCAACCACGAAGCTAACTCCTGAAGTACCGAACTCAATTAGCCTATTAAAAATATCAGAAATCCTTTGTATTACCCAATTACCAATTGAAGTTTCAAACATGAACCATGTAGTAATTACTTGTGCAACTAACATGATGCCAATGCCTAGATAGTTTATGTTTTTACGATCATTTGACATCAGGAATGCAATCCCAATAACCACAATAATTGCAAGTAATCCTAAAAGTATATCCATTAATACTCCCTCCAAATATTTTGATACTTGTATTGTCTTCACTTAAGTACAAAATAATTCTTAAATTTGGCAGTTTGGGAATTCTGTTGATTTACACAGGTAGACTTATTAAGAAAGAATCACGTATTTTCCATACAAAAAGACTGGTACATGTTTTACTGCACCAGTCTTTTAAAAGTTAAATTCATCTAGTTATGAATGAAATGATCTTGCTACCTGTAACAATTGTTCCTTTGAAACCTTTTCATCCTGTGATTCTTCACCAACAGTACTTGACCGATAGATCATTTTGTATGTGATTCCATCCTCTTTCCAATACAACGTTTTAGCATACGAATTATCAACGTATTCCCCATTTATTTCATTTACAATTTTTACATTCTCAGATTCAACAACAGGTTCACTTATATTACCGTCAATAAACTGAATGGATAGTAAATCATTGTCTCTAGTGTAAAAACTAACATCCAAGGCTTCTATGTCTGTATCTGTTATTGTAAAATGATCTGAAACTAGAAACTCTACTTCCATTGGAACAAATTGAGGTATTTCTGGTTGAAATGAAAGCGTATTGACTGCAATTTTGACTTCCTCTATGTTATAGGAATAAAAACCATTAGGGATTGGTTCACTTTGGCAACCTGCTATCAATATTATTAAAGTTAAAGAAAATAATAGTAGTTTATTTTTCACTTGATCGCCCCTCCCATAAATGTAAATTTTTTGTCATTTTTTGTCTCTTTACCTATTAGACGAACTAGATCTACTCATAGTTTCATAAAATTTCAAAAGAAAATTAAAAAAACCAGCCACAGTTGACTGATTTTTTTAATTTTCTTTTATAAAACCATATACTGCCCCTAGCAAGTTTGCGTTCTGTCTATACTTACATACTTCAATATTAGGAACAATTTTGGCCACTTTAACAGCTTCCATAATCTTCTTCAACTTTAAATTGATATTGTCAACCAGATCATCTCTTGCACTAATTCCTCCACCAATTAAAATTAATTCGGGATCGTATATATATTGCAGATTATAAATCCCTGCAGCTAGCATGTGATAAAATTCATCAATCGCATTAAGGCAATCTGTATCTCCTTCTTCAGCTAGCTTAAAAATTATTTCTCCATTTAGAGTGCCAGGCTCAGCACCTTTAATTTTTGTCACATTTTTCACGAGTGCCCCCGTGGCAGCTACCCCGCTCCAAGTGGTTTGTTTAGCATCCATAACCATATAACCAAACTCTCCACCATGCAAATTCGCACCCTTATGTAGTGAGCCATCTTTTATTACTGCTCCACCGATACCAGTTCCTAAAACAACAGCAAGAACATCCTTTTTTCCTTTGGCAGATCCATTCCATATTTCTGCAAGGCCAGCGCAGTTAGCATCGTTCTCTATGTAAACATCCATCTCAGTACGTTCACTTACTAACTTCTTAATATTAGGTCCATGTAAATAGGGAAGAGCACTTGATCCATATATTATTCCTTCATCTGATACTGCTCCTGGAGCACTAATCGCAATACCTTCTAAATTAATAGTTTTATATTGGTTAATATGATTTTCAATTAAGCTGATTAATCCTTCTAAGGTTGAAGGCGTTTTCTTTTTGCCATTTTCAATTATTAATGCATCTTCTTGAATTAGTGCATATTTTACATATGTTCCACCAATATCAAATGCTATGTATTGTTTCATTTTATCACTCCGGTTCTTATTTCTAATTCAATATGCACATATTTAGGGTATTATCCATAAACTAATAACTTTATTATAACTTAAATAGTATAGCAAGACACATTACATATTAACTTTTTTGTGAATATCATAAAAAAGTTAATATGTTCATTTCTCGCTAAAGTAAGACAGGTTTATCAGTGATTATCACCATTTATTGTTTTTTTTCTATCTTAGCCCTTCCAATTCTTTTTCTTTTGACTATACATATTGTAAGCCAATCGAAAAGGAGGGAATAAATTTGGCAAATAAAGAATTGAATGACAATCTTAATGAGATTTCTAACAGCCTAATTAACATGCATGTTTCTGACTTGTTAAACAAACACAACATTTCTAAGGAAAGCAAGCGAATTAAGAGTCTATCAAACAGTGAAAAGGGGCAAATCAAAGATTCTGTAGACAGATTAAGGACACAAACTGAAGCATTTTTGGCTAATCAACAGAATAAGAACAATAGTCTTTCTGCTCCATCCACTGAGGATTTAGTTAAACAACTCCAAAATATTAGAAACAAATCAAAGTCTTAATAAAAATTTAAAAGGAGGAATTATGTATGGGAAAAACTAATAACGAAGCAAAAGCTGTAAGTCAGTACGCAAATGAAATTTCGGATATCGAACAGTCATCTAGAGAAGCAATATTCATTTTGAACTCTACTGAAGTAACCGTAGATACCACAGATACGCAGGTGGCTGTATCATTACAGGTAGCGCTCCAAGTAGCTATAGCAATTGTTGTTAATATTTCTATTGCAGATAGCTCACGGGCTGAAAAAGTAACAGAAGAATTACTTGCATACTCTCAAATTGATCAATTAAATCGACAATTAATCGTTATTGATGGATCTGAAAATGTAACTGTTTCAACAACAGACACTGATGTAGCAGCTTCCATCCAAGTGCTTCTTCAGGTCTTAATTTCACTAGTTGGCCAACTAGATATTTTATAGTCTGGTCTAAAGGTAGGGAGATATCTCATCAGTAGTGTATTCATCCCATCTCGTTTTTGACACAACAAAATATGTCTATAAACGAAAACCCCAGGGACCGTTTATAAAACGTTCCTTGGGGTTATTTATTTTTACTTAGAATATATTGTTTTATATTAAAGATGACGAAATCTAATTCTATAAAGCTGCTTCATCGGTTTGGTTCGAGAAGAACTTCTTCATTGCATAGAATACATCTGTTTTTTTTCTTAGTACGTAATATTTCAATTTTGGATCTTCCATTTGGCGGAACACTTGCATTAATGTAGAATGTCGGTTGTATTGATTGACCTCGCCGTATCCAAACATACTAGAATATTCGAGTAATTCTTGCACCAATGAAACACAACGCCTGTTGTCAGATGTTAAATTATCACCATCTGAGAAGTGAAACGGATAAATATTATATTGATTCGGGGAGTATTTTTCCTCAATAAGTTCTAAAGACTTGCGGTAAGCAGAAGAACAAATGGTTCCACCACTTTCTCCTTTTGAGAAAAAGGATTCTTCATCAACAACCTTTGCTTCCGTATGATGAGCGATAAACTCAATATCAACTGTTTCATATTTAGACCGTAAAAATCTTGTCATCCAGAAGAAAAAGCTTCTTGCCATATATTTTTCCCACATTCCCATTGAACCACTAGTATCCATCATCGCTAATACTACAGCCTTTGATTCTGGTTTTTCAATATCATCCCATGTCTTAAAGCGGAGATCATCTGGATAGATAGGAGTAAATTTTCCTTTTCCATCCATCGCATTTCGCTTAAAGGCTTCTAGCATCGTTCGCTTTTTATCAATATTACCAAGAAGGCCTTTCTTCCTTATATCTCGAAATTCTACATCAGTTACTATAATGTTGTCTTTTTCTTTTTCCTGTAAATTTGGAAGTTCTAAGTGCTCAAAAAATGTTTCTTCAAGCTCCTCAAATGAGACTTCAGCTTCATAGTAATCTTGACCTGCTTGATCCCCAGCACCAGGTCCTTTACCTGGTCCTTGTTTTGGTTTTCCATCTTTAGCAACTACGTCTCCAACCTGACTATCGCCATCACCTTGACCGGCATGTTTATTCTTTTCTTGACTGTATCTAATTTTGTATTCATCGAGTGAACGGATCGGAATCTTTACAATGTCTTTACCACGAGACAAAATGATGTTTTCTTCGCTAACTAAATCGGGGAGTTTGTTCTTGAGGACATCCTGTACTTTGTCTTGGTGTCGCTTTTGGTCGTCATACCCTTTTCTGTGGAGGGACCAATCTTCTTCAGAAATAACAAAGTTTTTTGTATCACCCATTTATTCCCCTCCTTTAGATTTATTAACTATACTATGCGATAAAAAAGCCTTTGATTAAACTTTTTGAAAAATTAATTAAAAGGACATGCAAACTTTTTCAAGTCATCATTAAGTGGCGAGTGAACGGAACCATTAAATTTCTTCCACAAAATAAACTATTAAAGCATTAATCTATAGACAATAGTACAAAATAAGGGAAAACAGTAGGATGAATCTAATGGATTTTATTGAAATTACCATGTTATTTATGATAGCGGCTGGAAGTATAGGATGTTTTTATTTTATTCGATTAGATTGGAGACGTTTCGGGTTCCTTTTTATAATTAGTTTACTAACTGCCAATTTGGCATGCTATATGTTCACCAGAATTGGATTATACTCTTTTCCTAACAATGTTCTACATGGCGCATTCCTCATTCCATATGGGCTAGTTTCAACTCTTTTTCCGTTTATCGTAATGTTTGGAGTCAGATATAGTCCTGAACGATGGGTTTTTAAAATCCCTTTTTATTGGACAGTTATTCATTTGGGAGTTTTAGGAGAGGTCATTCTTAAAAATACAACAATTTTCAAGTTTGAAGACGAATGGAATTTATGGAATAGCTACACATTATGGTGGGTCTTTTTTCTACTGTTTGAAATTTTGGGAAGCAAGATTATTCCACCCTACCTACGAAAACCAATTCTTTCAGAATCATTCAGATACGGAAAATGGGCTTGGATTGTTGTCCATGTAATTCTTATTTTAACTATATTTCTAGCTGGTGTTTATACAGGAGTAACTCTAATAAATTAGAACTTGATTACCCATTGCTATCTGAAAACTAGCATTGGTAATGTTGAACATAAAGGCTCATTTTGTAAGTTTTGTTGTTCTAAATATTCGCAGTTGATATAAATTGCGTCCTAACTGCTATGTTGATTTGCGCTCCGGGCAGTCATCATCATATCTGCAACAATTATAAAAGGGAGACAGATAAGATCAAAACTAGCGTAGTTTAGTTCAACAAATTTTAATAGCTGTGATTTCAAGAGTGGGAAATTCTCTCAACATACAGTACGACTTTTCCCTCAATAATCAGAACACCCCTAACAGTGCAGGCAGAATACGTAGACTCCTATGGGAACAGCGCGTGTCCGAAGACCCCGGAAGAATCGCTTTTTGATTCTGAGGAGGCTGAGGCCCAATGTCATCAAGGTAGTCTTACAAATTATGGTAGTTAATTAGTTATTATTATTCTGAATTAGGCTGAAAAGCACTTGACTTTTCAAAAGCACCCCAATAATCGTTTTGAACACTACTTTTTAGGTGTATCAAAATG
>NZ_WJNG01000022.1 GCF_009649745.1 Aquibacillus halophilus
AGGCACGCCGCCAGCGTTCGTCCTGAGCCAAGATCAAACTCTCCATAAAGTTTATGAGCTTGATTGCTCGTTCAAAAAACTAGCTTAATTTCTTACTTCACATACTGGTTGTTTCGTTCAGTTTTCAAGGATCAATACTTGCGGTCGTTTTTGCGACAGCTTATATATTATATCAAGTTAATTTGATAAAGTCAACAACTTTTTATAATATTTTTCTTGTTGTTTTGCGCCTTTCAAAATGGCGACTTAATTAATATACCATGTTGTCTAACCTAAGTCAACAACTTTCTAATTGATAATTAAGTTGGTTGGTTGTTGGTTGTTTAGGCAACGACTAATAATTTAACATGATTATCTCCATAAATCAATAATTAAATTCATTGAAATATATGGTAATTAATTTGACCAATTACTTTCATCAGTCATTACATAACTCAAATAGATGGCCCTCGGCTTAAGGCCAAGGGCCAGTCATATTATTTATTGCGCATTTGTGGGAACAAAAGAACATCTCGAATTGATGGTGCATTAGTCAATAGCATGACAAGTCGATCTATCCCTATACCTAATCCCCCAGTAGGTGGCATACCGTATTCTAGCGCTTCAAGGAAATCTTCATCCATCTCATGAGCTTCATCATTACCTTGTTCTTTCTCTTTTACTTGCGCTTCAAAACGTTCGCGTTGATCAATTGGATCATTTAATTCAGAGAATGCATTCGCATACTCACGACCAACAATAAATAATTCAAAACGATCTGTGAACCTTTCATCATCTTTATTCTTCTTGGCTAATGGGGATATTTCCAATGGATGACCATAGACAAATGTCGGTTGAATTAATTTGTCTTCTACTTTCTGTTCAAAAAATTCATTAACTATATGACCGAATGTCATTGTATCTTTAATATGGACTTCATTCTCTTTTGCTAATGCTTTCGCTTCATCATCGGTCATTTCTCTCCAAAAATCTACACCAGTATATTCCTTAATCGCATCTACCATATGAAGTCTTGCCCATTTAGGTTCTAGATTCACTTGGTATTCTCCATAAGGTACAGTCGTGGAACCAATTACTTCTCTCGCAATGTGAGCTACCATGTTCTCAACTAGGGACATAATATCGTGAAAGTCCACATATGCCTCATAAAGCTCTAACATTGTAAATTCAGGATTGTGTCGTGTGGAAACTCCTTCATTTCTGAAAACGCGCCCTATTTCATATACCTTTTCCATTCCACCAACAATTAACCTTTTTAAATGTAGCTCGATCGCTATTCTCATATAGAGAGGAATATCTAAAGCGTTATGGTGTGTAGTGAATGGTCTTGCGGATGCACCACCGGCAATTCCGTGCATCATTGGTGTTTCTACCTCTAGAAATCCACTTTGATCTAAGTAGCGACGCATTGCTTGTATAATTTTACTTCTAGTTAAAAACGTTTCCTTACTGTGTGGGTTTGTTATTAAATCCAAATAACGTTGTCGGTAGCGTTGTTCTACATCCTTCAAACCATGAAACTTTTCTGGTAATGGACGTAGGGATTTGGTTAACATTTGGAACTTAGTTGCTTTTACCGATAGCTCCCCAACATTTGTTTTAAAGACTGTACCGGTCACACCAACAATATCACCCATATCTGCGGTGTTAAATATCTCATAAGCTTCTTCTCCAACTTTATCCTTCCTTATATATAGTTGGATTTGGCCACTTAGATCCTGAATATGAGCGAAGCCAGCCTTCCCTTTGCCTCGTTTTGTCATGATCCGCCCAGCTATAGTCGCTTCTATAGCTTTTTCTTCTAAATCTTCTTTAGAAAACTGGTCGTACTCTTGCTTTAACTGTTCAGCCAAATGTGTACGAACATACTTATCACCAAAAGGGTCCAACCCTTGGTCTTTGTATGATTGTAATTTTTCTCTACGAACACGCATGAGATCATTTAATTCTTCTGTCATAGTTTTCACTCCATTTATTAAATTTTCGTATGTACAAATTGTATTTTCAACTCATTTTAAAATATTAAAAAGCTGCCAGTTAGGTACTGGCAGCAACACACTTATAGTTTAGTATAGGAAACGAGTTACAAAGTGTCAACGTTTTGCCTTAGAATAATACTCCATCTTTTGATCTACACAGCTATAAAGAATATCTTCTATTAAATTACGATATAGTTATTATAATATCATCGATAGTACAATTGCTATTTTTCACAAAATGACAAAGGTAAACCTATTGTCGATATTATAGGGTTAATTCATCAATAGAAATATTTAAAACATCTGTAATTTTTTCTAATAGCTCATCAGATGGCATCCGATTGCCTCTTTCAACCTCACCAATAATTGAAACCGAAACACCTAACTTGTTCGCAAATTTAACTTGAGTATATCCTTTTAGCTTACGATAAGCCTTTATTCTTCTTCCTTGTCCGACGGCACCCATAAGATTACTCCCTTTTTGTCTTCTTCTTTTGTTTCATCTAGAATGACTGAAACAGTTTTATTTACGGTTGGAATGATCATCATTGGGTCAATATCCTTTAAAGGAATGAGTACGAAAGATCGCTCATGCATTCTAGGATGTGGAACAATTAGCTGTTCCGTTTTAATATTTTCGTTATTATAGAGCAAAATGTCAAGGTCAATTGTTCGGGGACCCCATCTCAATTCCCTTTTTCTCCCCAGTTTTTCTTCAATTTGTTGGCAATAACTTAGCAATTCCAATGGTTCCAAACTTGTGCTAACCTCTACAACTAAATTTAAAAACTTTTCTTGTTCTTTCAAACCCATTGGTTCTGTCTCGTAAATGTTTGATTTAAAGGTTAATTTAATCTCAAGATGTTCATCCAAAGCGTTAATAGCTTGTGATAAGAATGTATCCCTTGGTGCTATATTGGATCCTAACGCTACATATGCTTTATTCATTTACTGTTCTCCCTGTATATTTCTACTGCTACAGATTTATAATGGCCAGCTATTGGTGGATCTGGCTTATATACCTTTACCGTACAAGCAAATAACTTTTCAAATGCTGACAATAGTTGCGTAGCTATTTCATCCGCCACTGCTTCAATAAGATTTTTCGGCTGACCTTCTACTATTTCTTTCGTCAATTGAAACACTGTTCCATAATTAATTGAATCTACCATATCATCTGTTTTACCAGCCTTTTGCAAGCTGAGCTCTAGGACTAAATCAACATAGAAACGTTGGCCCAATTTATTCTCTTCAGGAAACAGACCATGATAACCATAGAATTCTAATTTATTTAGGTATATTTTATCCATTTATTTTTCCACCTTTACCCATCATCGCATCCATCATCTTGGTCATCCGCACAGTTAAGTTCACGTTATGAACTCTCACGATATTAATACCCTTTGTAATGCCATAACAAACCGTAGCACCTGTTCCCTCATCTCTTTCCTCAACAGGTAAATCTAACACCTTTCCAATCAATGATTTCCTGGATGTACCTAGTAAAATTGGGTATCCAAGCTCGGCAAATTGATGTAGATTTCTGAGGACGACCAAATTGTCCTCAACCGTTTTGGCAAATCCTATTCCAGGATCCAAAATAATTTTTTCTTGTTTTACACCGGCATCTAAAGCTATTTTAATACTTTCTTTAAGGTCTTCTTTCATATCATCAATAATAGAATTGTAATTCTTATTATCTCGGTTATGCATTAGAATAATTGGTACATCATGCCTTGCAGCTACTTCGGCAATTTCAGGGTCTTTTTTAGCACCCCAAACATCATTAATAATGGAGGCACCCGCTTCAATTGCTTGTCTAGCTGTCTCAGCCTTATATGTATCGATAGAAACGGGAACATTAACGGCCTTACTTACTGCTTTTATAATAGGTAGAACACGATTTAGCTCCTCGTCTAGTGAGACAGGGGTATGATTAGGCCTAGTCGATTCCCCGCCTATGTCAATAATATCAGCTCCTTGCTGCATCATAGTTACCGCCTGCTTAACCGCATCATCAAGCTGATCATATCTCCCACCATCAGAAAATGAATCAGGGGTGACATTTAAGATACCCATCACTAGTGTTTTCTCGTTTAAATTATAACTTTTAACTTTAGTCGATAGCCATTTACTCATGTGTATGGTCCGTCCTTTAATAGATTTACTTTCCATTCTACATGATAATATTAAATACTTCATTATGGAAGTTTGTTATCGGCTGTTTTCTATAAACTCTTCGCTTTAGTCACAATCTACGACGCAACTTTTTGTTAAATTTTTTCACTTTTCCTTAATCGGCTGCTATGTTGATTTGCGCTCCGGGCAGTCGCTTTCCGCGGGCAACGCTTCAACTTCCTCGGAAGAATACCACTTGCTTGAAAAAGGAAAGCACTTTTTCTGCGTGCGGTGTTTATTCAGGAAGTAAATTCAAGTCCTGCGGGATTTTCAGCCGTCGCTTTTCCCGCTGGAGTCGACTGCCCCGCGCTTCAATCAACCATAATATAAGAATAAACAGCTGTTGTGTAATTGAAGTTATTAAACATAACATTATACTACGTGAAGATAATCAAAGACTCCTCAAAAATACAATCTTTTGTGCGAGAGAGTAGTTATATTTCATGTAATAAACGTCTCATCGTTTTGTATCTCACTTGAACAGAAAGCTACTTTAGCTTCGGAAAAATGCGACACTCCTCGAAAATATAAAGCAATTTTCTTCGTGTGTTGCAAATTCACGGATGTCATTTCTGGTCCTATGGGAAAGGAACAGTCTGAAGACCCCGCAACGAGCGGTTTTTCTCGTGAGGAGGCTGAAGCGTTCCCCATGGAAAGGGAGTGTTTTTCCGAAGCGATGGATGATCACTCAACCTATACAGGATGGGGGTGAGTCACGACAAAGTTACGTCGCATTTTTCATCAAATGCGGAGGTTAAATAGTAATAAATTATACGAAGAGAGTCATTTAATTGGTTTATAAAGTTTAAACTTCTTGCATACCTCTAACACACTAATAATTCATATAGAATTAGAACTCATTAATAAAACCCCTGCATTTCTGCAAGGGTTTTAAAATTATTCTTGTTCTTCAAATTGATATAGAGGTGTAGAAAGGTATCTCTCACCGTTACTTGGAATTACAGCTAAAACTTTTTTACCTTTTCCTAGTTGCTTGGCTACCTTCTTAGCGGCAAATATAGCAGCACCTGACGAAACGCCACCCAACAAACCATCTTTTCGAGCAGCTTCTCTTGCTGTAGCATATGCCTCATCATTACTAACAGTAATTACTTCATCATAAACTTCAGTGTTTAGCACTTTAGGGATAAACCCAGCACCAATCCCTTGAATTTTATGAGGACCAGGCTTTCCGCCTGATAGGATTGCAGATGCTTCTGGTTCAACAGCATAGATTTTTATATCTTTATACTTATCTTTTAGGACTTTCCCTGCACCAGTTATAGTTCCACCTGTACCAATCCCAGACACGAACGCATCTAGTTGATCACCCATTTGTTCGATAATCTCTTTTGCAGTTGTCCGGGCATGAACTTCTGGATTAGCCTCATTGTTAAATTGTTGAGGCATGAAGTATCCGTGTTCTGCTTGTAGTTCTTCCGCCTTTTTAATAGCACCTTTCATCCCATCAGCACCAGGAGTCAGTACCAAGTCAGCGCCATAGGCACGAAGGAGGTTTCGTCTTTCCATGCTCATTGTATCCGGCATAACCAGTACCGCCTTATATCCCTTTACTGCAGCAACAAGGGCAATACCAATACCTGTATTTCCACTAGTTGGTTCAATGATTGTATCGCCTTCTTTAAGACTACCATCCTTTTCAGCAGCTTCCACCATTGCTAGTGCTATACGATCTTTTACAGAGCTTCCAGGGTTCATGAATTCTAGTTTCAAATAAATTTCAGCACCGTCACTATCTGCTGTACGATTCAACTTTACTATTGGGGTATTCCCAATTAAATCCGCTATTGATTGAGCTATTTTCATTTTACCACTCCTAATTCCTAGTAATATTGTTGGTTTTAACTTTAGATTACGCTAAAAGCCATTAAAAAGTCAACCAATTAGTCGGAATTATTTTACAATTTTTACTCATAAACCCAGTCAACGTCCAGTTCATTCCAAAGTGGATCTGCAGATATGGTAGTTTTAATCTCCTCAAGCGCTATTTCTCTTCTGATATGATTCTTAAGTTCATCATATGAAAATGAAATAGATGGCAATAGTTGATGTAAATAGATAATTGCTACTCCATTACCCGTTAGAAAGGGATCGCTGTAGGTATGCTCCGACATATCCATTGCTTTATCATAATAATCTGCAGATAGGAAGGAACTTGAGCTAGTAAAATAACCTAGATATCCTCCATCGTTTCTTGAATCCTCATCAACAGAGTATTCCTTTGCTAATGAATTAAAGGATGCCCCATCTTCAAGCTCAGTTACAATTCTTTCCGCTGTCTGTCTGTCATCAACAAGAATATGGGACAATTGGATGGATTCAATAAACTCATATTGATCTTTGTAATTGTTATAATATTCTTCTATTTGATTATCCCCAACGGAGATACCCCTTGTGAGCAGTTCTTCTAAAAATAATCTATAACGGACGTCTTCTTCCCATGTTTCTCTATTTTTTTCTATTTGTTCTTTTGTTAGAATCCCGCCCATTGTTAAAAGTAGCGAAAGTTCTCGTTCGATTAATTTGTCGTTAAGTTCCAAATCGTGTTCTTCAGCTAAATTGAGAACTAGTTCCCTATCTACCATATCTTTTAATACCTGTTTACCATATCTTTCTTCTAATTTATTTGTCCACTTATCATAAGAAATATCCTCACCTGCTACAGATGCAACAGGTTCCTTCTTATTTAGATTAACGCTAAAACTCCCATCTGAATCACTATCATCGCTTCTATCAAAAGTCCAAACTGCTATTGTTGTCAGATTTGTAACCAACAGAAGAACAATAAGCCCCCATAACAACCTCCGTGTCATTCCATTTTCCCTCTCCTTATTCGGATTTCAATTCATTCAGTTCTTCTGCATCAAATTGATACTGCTCATTGCAAAAATGACAGGTTGCCTCTGCACCATTATCTTCTTCTATCATTTGTGTAATTTCATCATCACCTAAACTTTTTATGGCTTGTTCAATTCTTTCTCTAGAACAGTGACAAGAAAAACTCACAGGTAACTTCTCAAGTATTTTGAGATTCTCTTCTCCCAATAATTGTTTTAAAATATCTTCCGGTGAATGGCCTGTTTGAATTAGGTTTGAAATGGAAGGCATTTCATTAATGCTCTTTTCAATTAAGTCAATTGTATCATCATCTGCCCCCGGCATAACTTGAATGATAAAACCACCCGCAGCAAGTATGGAATGATCCGGATTGACTAACACACCAGCGCCAACAGCGGATGGGACTTGCTCCGAATTTGCGAAATAGTAAGTGAAATCCTCACTTACTTCACCCGAAACAATAGGAACTTGCCCTGTAAAATAATCCTTTAACCCTAAGTCTTTAACAACACTCAGAGTTCCTTCTGTACCAACAGCCCTAGCAACATCTAATTTTCCTTTTTCGTTCAGGTCAAGATTAACATGGGGGTTTGTAACATATCCTCTTACTTCACCAATCGAATTCCCATCGACGACTATCGGTCCAATTGGTCCGTTCCCCTCTATCTTAATTGTTAGCTTATCTTTCCCTTTTAACATCGCACCCATCATTGATGTAATGGTTACAGCTCTACCAAGAGCTGCCGAAGCAGTTGCCCACGTATCTTGTCTTCTTCTTGTCTCCTCTACAGTATCTGTAGATTGGACAGCATATGCCCTGACTTTACCATCAAATGCTATTGCTTTAATTAAATAATCACTCATGATGTATCAAACTCCTTAGTTTAAAGGTTTATTTTCATTATATTTGTAGATTAAGTAGAGTCCTTTTAAAGTTAGATTAGAATCGACAGTATCTATCATTTTAGATTCACCTGCAATTAATGGTGCTAACCCACCGGTCGCAATCACTTTTGTTTGTTTAATTGATTGATCTTGAATTCTTCTGACCACTTCATCAACTTGCCCTATATAACCAAAATATACTCCTGATTGCATTGCTTCAACTGTAGATGAACCAATCACGTTCCCAGGGTTTTTAATTTCAATCTTCGGTAACTTAGCTGCCTTAGAGTAAAGGGCCTCCAATGAAATATTAATCCCTGGCGCTATTACTCCTCCCACATATTCTTCCTTTTCATTTATATAGCAAAAGGTAGTGGCTGTACCAAAATCGATTATAATTAATGGCGCTCCATACTCTTGAATAGCTCCTACAGCATTGACAATTCGATCAGCACCAATCTCTTTTGGGTTCGGATACTTCATTTTTAGTAACGAATCAACCGAGGTATTCCCAATAACCATTGGCTTTCTCTTGAAGTAATTTTTGGACATCCGTTCCAACGAAAACATTATTGGCGGAACAACTGACGATATAATAACTCCTTCAATATCTGAAAAAGACAAGCCTTCATGCTCTAGCAATGACTTAATTAGCATGGCGAACTCATCTTCCGTTTTATGGCGATCCGTTTTTATACGCCATTGATAGTTTAAATGATCATTGTCAAACACACCCAATACCGTGTTTGTATTACCTACATCCAATACAAAAATCATTATCTTTTCCACCATTTCTTTATGAATTATTTCTGCCCATCATATCATAACCTTACTTTTCTCCATACACTTATTGTCTATCCTCTTCCCATCGGAATGATTTACTACAAAAGCAGGATAGCAATAGTCAACTCAATTATAAATTTAAGTTAATAAAATTACATCTCTTATGCTTTTAGCTGAAAATAAAAAAACAGCCCTTTATCAACAAAAGGCTGTTTTTTATTATACTTTATTTTTTATTATCGTTGTTATCTTCGTTATTACTTTCTTTATCTTCGTCAGTAGTGTTCTCTTCCTCTGACTTAGATTTAATATTTACCTTAACATCTTTATTATCAGTAGAGGCTTCTTTTGACTGAGACGAGTCATCTTCACCTTTTTTTTCAAATACAACTGGGTCTGGTAACTTCCCATCCTCAAATAATCCCTTAATTTGTCTCGCATCAAGTGTCTCAACTTCAAGAAGAGATTGTGCTACAAGTTCTAACTTATCTTTATTATCAGTTAAAATTTGTTTTGCACGATTATAACATTGGTTAACAAAGTTCTGCATTTCTTGGTCAATTTCATATGCAATTGCATCACTATAATTCGACTCATTCTGCATATCTCTACCCAAGAACACCTGTCCACCAGAGCTACCAAATTGCAACGGGCCAATTTTTTCACTCATACCATATTCTGTAACCATTTTTCTAACAATACTGGTAGCTCGTTGGAAATCATTGTGTGCCCCTGTACTTGCCTCACCAAATATTATTTCCTCCGCAACACGACCCCCAAGTAAACCTGTAACCTTATCAAGCAGTTCTGGTTTTGTCATGAAATAACGATCTTCTTTAGGAAGCATTACAGCATATCCACCAGCTTGACCCCTAGGTATAATTGTTACCTTGTGTACCATATCAGCATCATCTAGTACCATTCCTATAATCGTGTGTCCACTTTCGTGGTAAGCAACAATATTTTTTTCTTTTTTCGAAATTACCTTACTCTTCTTCGCTGGTCCTGCAATAACACGATCAATTGCTTCATCTACATCTTCCATCTCAATTACCGTCTTATCTGTTCTTGCAGCAACTAGCGCAGCTTCATTTAGTAAATTCTCCAAGTCCGCTCCAGAGAACCCTGGAGTTCGCGAAGCAATTACTTTAAGCTCCACATCGTCTGCTAATGGTTTATCTCTTGCGTGTACTTTAAGTACATCTTCACGTCCTTTTAAATCAGGACGATCTACAGTAATCTGTCGGTCGAAACGTCCTGGACGTAACAATGCTGGGTCAAGGATATCTGGACGGTTAGTCGCAGCAATTATAATTATTCCTTCATTCTCACCAAAACCATCCATCTCGACTAGTAATTGGTTTAGGGTCTGCTCACGCTCGTCATGTCCACCACCAACACCAGCTCCACGTTGTCTACCAACAGCATCAATTTCATCAATAAAGATAATACATGGTGCATTCTTTTTCGCGTTTTCAAATAGATCACGTACACGAGAAGCACCAACACCAACAAACATCTCTACGAAGTCAGAACCACTAATAGAGAAAAATGGTGTACCTGCTTCACCAGCCACAGCACGAGCAAGTAATGTCTTACCTGTACCTGGAGGACCTACTAAAAGTACACCCTTAGGAATTTTTGCACCAATAGCAGTGAATTTTCGAGGATCCTTTAAGAAGTCTACTACTTCTACAAGCTCTTGCTTCTCCTCATCTGCACCGGCAACATCCTTAAATCGTACTTTCTTCTTTTCTTCACTGTACATCTTAGCCTTACTTTTACCAAAGTTCATTACTTTACTTCCGCCACCTTGGGCTTGGTTAAGTAGGAAAAAGAATAAGATGAATATGATAACAAACGGTATCATGGTCGTTAAGAACGTTACCCATCCGCTTTGTTGTTCATGTTCTGCAACAGTCAAAATATCTTGATCTCTTGCTGTTTCCGCAATACCTGCAATTATCTCAGGATTATCTGGTACATTCGTCACAAAAGTAGTACCGTCACTCTGCAGCGTTCCAGATATGCGATAAACCTGGTTGGACGGTTGCATGGTCAATTCTTCAATATCACCATTATTAAGAGCCTGATAAAATTCATTTACATCAAACTGTTGTTCTTGATTGTTTTGTCCGTTAAATACTCCAACTACTCCTATTACTACTAGGAATATTAGAAAATAAAAAATTACATTTCTAAATACACGATTCATTGCGTACCTCCTCCCAAGCGAGAAAACTATAGTAAATAGTATCACATAAAAAAGACCAAATACAACTAATTACAATTACTTTTTATGATATGTCATTTTCCCAACACTAATACCTTTAAGTTGTATTCGATATTATTCTTCTCCTCCATATATTTTAGGCTTTAGGACACCTACATATGGAAGGTTGCGATACTTTTCTTGATAATCTAATCCATATCCAACAACAAATTCATTTGGAACTTTAAACCCTACAACATCTGCCTTAATATCAACTGTTCTTCCCTCTGGTTTGTCCAACAATGTCACAATTTTAATTGAATTAGCCTTTCTATACTTAAACAAATCGACTAAATAGTTCAGAGTTAGACCACTATCAATGATATCCTCAATAATTAGTAAATCTCTTCCTTCAACCTTTGTGTTTAAGTCTTTGACAATTTTAACTTCACCAGATGACCGCATTTCTCCACCGTAACTAGAAACGTCCATGAAGTCCATTTCCAAATGGGTCTCCGTATAGCGAAGGACGTCAGACATAAAAGGCATTGCCCCTTTTAGAACACCTATTGCTAATGGAAACTTACCATTATATTCTGCAGTAAGCTGCGCACCAATTTCTTTACATTTGTTTTTGATTTCTTGTTCAGAAATCAATATCTTTTCTATGTCATTATGCATCCTGATCCTCCTAGATGTTACCCTTCTCATAGTGTATTCGAAGAAATTTTTTTGAATGGTTAATTCTATCTATATTACCTTTCTTAAGACCAACTAACCAAATCACCTTTCCATCTTGGTCAATTAACAATGGCCAATGATCCCTAAGGTGAAGGGGGATTTTTTGATCAATGAAGATATCTTTTACTTTTTTGCTACCATTTAATCCTCTTACCTTTATTTTGTCTCCTGATTTTCTCGTTCTAATGGTTAGTGGTAATTTAATATCATTCACATCACAAACTAACTCATTCTTCGAGTACTCACCTGGATCATTTGATAGAGAAGCTGTAATGGTCGAACCATTTGGTAATGTTACTACCCCTGGGACTGGCAAGGAATGAACAAAAGGAATGGCTGGGGGCTCATGAAAGTAAAATTCAACATTTTGATAGGTTTTTCGTAATTTTAAACCCATCGGAAAATCAACCGTTACATTTGGTTTCTTACTATGTATAAGATCAAGAAATTGATTCTCATGAACATAATACAGCCCATTTGGAACTGTACGGTATAGATAGTTTAATATTAGATGAAAGGAGCGCCTTTGTAAAGCAAATGGATATTGCAAAAAGCTACTCAATTTAAATGTAGCTCTACCTACATCTTTAGAAAAGGTAATTTCTTTTTCTACTAGTTTTGTTGTTTCTCCAGCTAGGAATTCCTCATCATGACTAATTGTCTCGCTAAGCCTCTGCAAACTTTTATGCAAATTAGGATTTTGATCCTCAAGTAAAGGAAGGATCTTATGCCTAAAATAATTTCGAGTGTAGATATCTTCATTATTTGACGGGTCTCTTCTAGGGTATATTTCATGATCACTACAGTAGGACTCAATATCTTCTTTTGTAATAGGTAAAAATGGTCGAACTATGAATCCATTCCCAAACTCCCGCTTTATTGGTATCCCTTTCAAAAGAGAAGGGTTTGCGTTTCGGACAAATCTCATTAGCATTGTTTCTGCTTGATCATCTCCGTGGTGCCCTAGTACCAAATAGTCTGCGTTAAAATTTTTCATTTGTTCTTCAAAAAACAAATACCTAAGCTCTCGTGCAGCAACCTGAGTCCCTTTCCTTTCATTTAGCTTATACGATTGAACATCCAAAGTGGTTTCAATTAATTCTATTCCCCATGATTTGCAACTATTTTTAACATAATTGACGTCTTGTTGCGATTGTTCCCCTCGTAAACCATGATCAATTGTTATAGCAATAATACGGAATCCCCAGTCGCCTTTTAATGTGTTTAAATAATGAAGTAGTGCCATCGAGTCAGGTCCTCCCGATACACCTACCAATACTGTTGCACCATGATGAAACAACTGGTGCTTTTGGATGAAATTACTGACGTCCTTATTCATGTCACCCTCGCCCTTTTAGAAACGAAATTTTAAGTATAACAACTTCTTTACTTATGATTCCCTTAGGATTAACTCTTCATTGCAGTTTAAAACACCCTTATCCTATCATTGTTTATGTTAAAACTGCAAAAAGAAGTAGAAATATTTATTATTCTGCTAACACCTATGGCGAAAGCATACCATTGACAATACTAATTTTGCCAATCTCATGAACTATCCTTGATTTTTTTTCTTTATATAAGGATAAGGTAAAAAACATAAAATAAAATCACAACTGCACAGATACCAAGGCTCTCAAACACGGGATGAACAATCTCTTTTTTCTTGTTCTGTGATTGATGATCTTTTCTTTTTATCTGCGGATTCTTTATTTTACTAGTATTACTTTGGTGGCTACGAACTTGATCATTCTGTTTCATCATCATTGCTGAGAGATCGTCTCTCATTTGTTCGCTTGAATTGTACTGACCTAATAACGCATTTCTAATACATTGATGATATTTTTTTAGTTGTGGTGTAGCTTGTAATTTTGTCATCAATGTTTTTTTAGGCACTTTCCCTCTAGTAAATTGAATAGGATGATAATAGTGGATCATCACCATTGCTAGTGCAAATAAATCATAAGAAGGTTCGGCTCGTCTTGAGCCCATACCCCAATATCCTCGATCAAAGAATTCAGTGTACTCTTTAATAGAACGACCAATTTGAGTTGTGCCGCCGACATCTATCCACTTCAACCTTGCTGGTGGATAGGTAACAATAAGATTGTCCGTCTTAAGATCTCCAAACACCCATCCTTCCCGATGAAGTCTTCCGAGGTCTTCCAACAACTGTATTACTAAAATACCAAGCCATTCTTCCCCATGTTGTTTAATAAACGTTGACACTTCTTTCCCTTTTAAATACTCCATTATATAAAAGGAATATCTATTACCTAAACTATCAATCCAATCATCTACATCTAACAAAGAAGGTCCAAGGGGTTTTCCTTGGACCTTCTGGAAGGTTTTAAGTACATTTACTTCCATTGTAACAGAGGAGCCTTTATCACTTATTTTCAATGCTGCTTTTTTTCCGTTGGATTCACATAAATAAACAGAGCCAATAGCGCCACGCCCAAGTTGTTTTATTATATAGTAGCGATTGTGATGCCACTTACCATCAACAATACTTCCCGGCTTAAGACTAATTCCCTGTTTCTTCGATGTTTGGTTCATCTTCTCTCATAAAGCTCCTTCGTAAGCTTTTTTTCCCAAATTGATACATTGCTTCTTTTAATGCTGGTCCTGTCGGTGTAACACCCCCACTTGATAATTTGGGAAATATAGAAGAAAGAGAATCTAGCTTAGGTGCCCAGTCTGATACTTTATTAATATCTTTTCTTTTACCAGGAAAAGAAAAGATGGCAAAACGATTACGTCCAATTCTTGCGTTCATACTAACAGATAAATCAACCAATGCTTCCTGAACCGTCGGAAGCTTGTTATGCATACTTGCACTTGTATCAACCAACACAAGCACTTCTAAATCACATGTTTCACCCAAATCTTCAACAACTTCCATAACTTCTCCTCGTTGCTCAGGTGGAAGTTCTTCAAGACTTTGATTAGGACCTAATATTTGCATTAACTCCTGGTTAACAACACCTTGTAACGTCTGTGTCATGGCTTGCTTTGTGACAGTTTGAACCGTTTGTGACAATGCTTTCTGGTAAACTATCTGACTAACCCCTTCGCCTGACATAGCTATCTCTTCAACCTCTTGTAATCCTGCAGAGTCCTCCCTTTGATTATCCTCTAGTACACCTATTACATTTACAATAATACCTTGTTGGGCTGCTAAAGCTGCGACAGCTGATGGGTCTTCACCTTTATTTGAACAGCCATCTGTAATTAATAGAATCTGTTTCAATGTTCCCTTTTTCATCAGGTATGTTCCTCCTCCTGTTTATCCGTCCGTGATCGCACTATATTCAAATAAGAATCTACTAGAACGCTCACACTTAACATCATAAGCATGACCAGTCACAGAGAAATTTATACCTGTTTTAATAAGGTTATAGATATCTTTAATTAGCTTCCTTATGATAACTTGGAATAGCAGCCCATTTAGGATTGTTTTTTTCTATTTTTGCTACAAGAACTGTCATATCGTCCTCGATTTGTCCTGATCGTGTTCTTACAACCTCCTCCAAAATTAAGTCGGCCATATCTTGTGGATCTGTAGTCTCTATTTCTTTTATTTTTCTCTTCAACCATAGATCTACATTCTCAATATTCTTTGGACCTTCAAATATTCCATCACTCATCATGATTAACATATCGCCTGCTTTCAGTTGATCACTTACTACATCTACATCAAAATCTTGAATAATCCCAATCGGTAAATTGCTAGCTTCTACAATATGAATTCGATTGCCTCTCTTTATAAAGCTTGGAGTTGAACCAATTTTAAGGAATCTCACTGCCGCATTGTGTAAATCTATCATGGCTAAATCTAATGTCGAAAATATTTCGTCACTAGTTCTTAGCGAAAGAATAGAATTAATAGACTTGATTGCTACCTGCTCCTGAATACCAGATTGTAAAATTTGTTGTAAGAGACTTAATGTCTCTGTACTCTCTTCATGTGCACGTTTCCCATTACCCATCCCATCACTAATAGCCATTGCGTATTTTCCAGCACCAAGTTCAATAGTAGAATAACTATCACCTGATACTAGCCCCCCACCCTTAGCAGCATGTGATACTCCCGTTTCAATCACATACTTTTTGGCTGATCCAAACGAAAAGTAGCAGTAACCGTTAGGGAGTGGGGAAATCTCCTCTTCTTTTACTATGACAGTCTCTTTTAAGATATCAGATAACATGGGAGCTATCAGCTTTGGCCCTTCACCATGGTAATTGTAAAAAGAAAGGTTCATTTCTATATCGATGTTTCCTTTCTCTAAGTTATATATGTCGAGCTTTTCAAGTTCAATACCCATATGTTTTAATCCAGCGACTATTTCTATTTCTTGTTGTTCATGATTTTCCCTCTCCTTCAATATCTCTTTTGCAAAATCCCCCATCACTTCGGATACACCCAATAATTGATCTGCTACAAACCTTCTGCTTTCTGTAACCTGCTTCTTCAATTTTTGATTTGCTTCAAAGAAAGAAAGCTCTTGCTTCATCGTGTCGATAACCTTATTTGACTTTACACAATGATTCTCAAAATTTCGTTTCAATACTTTATTTGGATAGTTTCCGTTGCCAGATTCCAAATCACCCTTTAAATCGGACATAAGCTCGTAGGTTTTATCGAAATTCTGCGCCCAGCACCAATCCTTTTTAAAGCAAGACTGGCAGGTTTTCTCTGTGACATTACTTAAAAAATAATCTATTTCTTGGTCACTATCATCATCTAATTGAGTCTTCTGCTCGAGGGTAAAGCTTTTAGAAAGCGCTTGAAACACATTTGAGAATTGCTCCACTCGACTAGCGGTAACATCCCTAACTTTTTGTAAATATTGCTCTTGCTCTTTGGAATGTTCTATTGTCCCAGGAATGTACCTAGATAACTTCTTGATCCAGCTCTCTGGTGTGCAGAAGAATAAGATTATAGCAATTGACGATTCGACTAAGGAAGGGAGTAACTCCCCAATACCTCGTCCATAAATACCAATCAACAAAGTTCCTACAATTAGTCCTAGACTAACTCCAATTTTTTTACCATCCTTAAGCAGCCCCCCCAACAGACCTGAAAAAGCTAGTAAGCTCATCTGATAGAGGCTTGCGACATTAGCTAGACTAAGTATTAATCCAGCTACAACCCCAACCGTTGATCCAATTGCGGCCCCGCCAACATAGGAAAGCCACAGAACAAGATACCTAGTTGAAATTTGTTCAAATGATGCTCCTTGTATTTCCCAACCAATTGTTCCGGTCAAAACAGATGCAAGTAATATAATCATACATACGATCTCTTCATTTTTAAGTGTAGGTTTAAATCTTTTTGGTGATAATAATGGAATGCTTTGCATAAATATAAGTACAAGTACAGCACTTAGCACTCCTTCAACTGCCGCTAGCATCCATTCATAAGCGGTTACTTGTTCATACAAAAAATAATGTAGCACCCTTGGAAACAGACTAGAAAAAAATACAACAATAGGAATAATCCTTTGTTGATGATTCATATGCTTAAATAATGATGCTACAATTATAAAAACTACCATCGCTATGGCAACAAATATGCCATGTTCCCACTGGTAGGTCAGTGCTCCTGCTACTGTTGCAATCATAACTTTAAATGCTTTGTCCTTTCGCATAAACCATACAGAAGCGAGAAAGGAAAGGGCAAAAGGCGATAATGTGGAAAGTACAATAGCTCGTCCAAGTAAAAAGCCAACAATAAATAGTAGCCAGCCTTTCTCAAGGAAGAACAGCTTCGCCTTCTCCCCCCACCTTCGCTTCCAAGTATCCACATTTTTTTTGATCACAATTGACTTGGATCCTTGAGTCGTTGCTGAACCCATCATTCTACATCACTCCTTCTGTTGAATATTAAATCATACAGAATCTCATTTTTTTGTCAAAACAGCAGAAGTGATATACAAAAATGTTCGACTAGTTTCTAGGATAGTAAACGCTTTTCAACATAAAAAAGGATCTTAGTTTAGGTTATATTTAGACCAATGGATGGCTTTTTTTCATATTTATAGTCCCTAAACCAATCGCAACAACATATAAAGCGCTTTCTTTCCATTACATAAAATAAAGTGATTTTTGACGAATCTTACTGTCTAATATTAATCAACATTCGGAAATTATTTTATTTAAATTTTGAAAACCGAGTACTATAGATCAAAATAATAGGTGTAACCATTTTTTAAACGATGGCTTTGAAAACTAAAGAAACAACCAACCACGTGAAATTTCATGTGGTTGGTTGTTTCTCCTGAGAAGGGTTATTATCTAATTAATCTTTCTGCTTCTTTGAATACTTTCAAGTAATAATCCAATTGATGAGGGACAAACTCTTCTTTTTTCACTTGAATGTCTATAGACGCTCTTTTTCCATCTAATTGTTTAAATCCCTCTGCATGCACATAATCAAGATTTCCTAAAAATAAGTTAATAATTTCCGTTAATTCTATTTTTACCAATCCCGAAAGCTCTTCTTCCTGTATTATAAAGTCGTTTAGTTTAAAGTTAGTCACATGCAAAAAGACATTGCAAAACTCGTAATCTAAGAAGTTATCTCCAGCCAACTTCTCACGAATAACTCCAATGTGTTTTAAATCATTATAGGGAACTACTATTCCTAATTCTTCTTCTATTTCTCGGCTACTATTTACGATTGACTCACCTGCCAGAATATGGCCTGCAGCTGAGATATCTAATAGACTAGGAAATAAATCTTTATCTCTTTGTCTAATTTGGAATAACAGATAGTTCTTTTCTTTTTCTTTAGTCATTATCCAGCAGTGAAAGGTGTGATGCCACAATCCTTGTTGATGAACTTCACTGCGAAGAGCTGTCCCAATGTGCATTCCGTTTTCATCATAGATATCTAAAAATTCCAACCAACTTCCCCCTAGGCTCCTAGTAATTTTTTTCGCTCACTTATTACATGGTTAAGTGATCAATTTGGTTATAATTATGAATTTTCCATTGATCATCTACATGCTGGATGTTACTTATACAGGCATTCATCAATTTGGTTCTGCCGGAACCAATTTGTCCATTAGATATTGTAGACAGTAACGTTCCAATAACCGCCCCATGAGCAACTAGTAGTACCTTTTTCCCCGGATACGATCTGTTTATTGTGTCAATGCCACTCATAACACGTTCGACTAAGTCTTGTTTTGACTCCTGACCAGGATAGTCACCTTCAGGGAATTGGATAGTTCTTTCTTCCAAAGTTAGACCTTCAGCTATTCCAAATGATCTTTCCTTAAATTCTTCCATTTCGATAATCTGTAAGTTCAAATCTTTATTTATAATTTCCGCTGTTTCCTTTGCTCTTTTTAATGGACTGGAAATAATAAAATCCCAGTCTTGACTATTTACATATTCTCTACATTCTTCAGCTTGTCGCCTTCCTACATCATTAAGAGGTACATCAGTCATTCCTTGAATTTTACCTAAATAGTTCCAATCTGTCTGTCCATGGCGTACTAGACATATCATTAGTCATCTTCCCTTCTAATAATTAATGTGAGCAGATAATTATTCTTTCATTCATTATAAAACATAATACCCTGTCATGGTTGAAAGACCCTTCTCGAAGCACTTTCAACCTATGCCTCTGATTGATAGACATATTCTACTATCATTTGACACCTTATGAATGCTATTGTATCATAGCATTTGTGACTCTTTACCCGTAATAGATTACTAGTTATCTTGGCGGTGTAGCTCAGCTGGCTAGAGCGTACGGTTCATACCCGTGAGGTCGGGGGTTCGATTCCCTCCGCCGCTATTTCACGAAACAGTAAAAAAACGATTTCTCATTAGAGAAATCGTTTTTTTATGGTACTAATTTAATAACCTGTTGTTTCCGTTCTTAGCCAAATCATGGAAATTGTTAGCAGAAGCATGATTAATAAGGATGCAGTATCCCGAATCCCCCAACTAAGCTGTCGAAATGTTGACCTCTTTTCACCCGATTGATAGCCTCTCACCTCCATAACATTTGCCATATCCTCAGCACGGTTTAATGAGCTTGCAAATAGAGGAAGAAAAATTGGTACCAACGTTTTCATTTGTTGTAAAAGTGAACCCGCCCCAAATTCAGTTCCCCTAGCTCGTTGGGCATCCATGACCTTTTGCGTTTCATCCAATAAGTTTGGAACAAAACGTAATGAAATCGATAGCATCAAGGATAATTCATCAACTGGAACCTTCAGCTTCCTTAACGGACGTAGTAAAGCATTTATTCCGTCCGTTAGATCAATCGGTTTTGTTGTCAACGTTACTGCTGTTGAAATCAAAATAATCATCACAAAACGGCAAAAGATATAGGCACCATTAAGTAAACCAAATTCAGAAATTGTTATAGGACCCCACTCTAGGTAGATAACTCCTCCTCCAGTAAACAAAACCTGCAAAAAAACTGTAAATAAGATAAGCCATAACAAAGGTCGAACCCCGCGTAAGTAAACACTAAAGCTTACATTGGATGAATACAAAACAAAAATAGTGAATACCCACAACAATAGATAAGTCTGCCAATTATTTGCTAAGAAAATTACTAAAATAAAATATGCAGCTGCAAGTAGTTTAGATCTTGGGTCTAGATGATGCATCCATGATTCACCTGGAAAGTAGCGCCCCAAAATTAATTTATTCATACTAGACCCACCTCTATCAATGCCTCAGTTAATTCTTCAGTGGTTAAACAAACTTGACCAAATTTAATTCCCATTTCTTGTTCGATTTTTAATTGAAAACGCCTTGCATCAGGAACATCCACATGCCAGTTAATCAATTGCTGTTCATTAGAAAAAACGCTTCGTTTGTCGTCATGCATAACGATTCTTCCATTTTCCATAACAATTACATTTTCAGCATATGTTGCAACATCATCCATATCATGAGTTACCAATAACGTTGTCAAACCCCGTTCATGATGCCACGATGAAATTAAATTTAATATTTCTTTTTTTCCAACTGGATCGAGTCCCGCCCCTGGTTCATCTAAGACGAGCACTTTAGGATTCATAGCTAAAATTCCAGCAATAGCAACACGTCGTTTTTGACCACCTGATAAGGAGAACGGAGATTTTGAAAGAATAGTAGGGTCTAGGCCTACCTGTTGCACCACTTCTTTAGCTATTTCTTTTGCTTGTGATAAGGGAACTCCAAAGTTTAATGGCCCAAAACAAATATCCTGTTCCACCGTTTCCCCAAACAATTGCGATTCTGGGAACTGAAAAACCATCCCCACTTGTTTCCTCACGGTTTTTAATGCTCGCTTGTTATTACTTGATTTAATTATAGTATTGCCTACCTCCACGTAACCCTCACTCGGAATTAACAACCCATTCATTGCTTTCAACAAGCTCGATTTACCTGAACCGGTATGGCCAATAATAGCTGTAAATGACCCCGGTTTTACTTCTAGATTTATAGATTTCAACACTCTTGGACTGCGAATTGGACCTAGTTGATAATCTGCCGTTACACCATCAAACAAGATTTGCATAGCCATTTCACCATCTCTTCTTCTGTCGTGTACGCTTTGGGAACTTCCTTTCCCTTGTTCTCTAATTCCCGCTTTAGCCGTTCAACAAATGGAGGTTCTAATTGTTGCTCTTCTATAAAAATTTGTGCAGGTGGTCCGCTTTTCAGTACTCTTCCAGATTTCATCATCATTATCCTGTCTGACACAGCAGCCTCGTTCATATCATGAGTAATCGAAATAATAGTTAAAGACTCTTTGTGTTTTAACTGATTTAGTGTTGAAAGTAATTCACGCCGGCTTTTGGGATCTAACATTACCAATGATTCATCTAATACAATAATAGAAGGCTTTAAAGCGAGAATTCCAGCGATTGCAACCCTTTGTTTCTGGCCACCAGATAAACGAGATGGATCATGTTCGCAAAAGGCTGACATTTCTACCATCCGAAGAGCCTCGTTGACTCTTGGCACCATTTCTTCATACGACATATTTACATTCTCCAAACCAAAAGCTACATCATCCTGAACTGTCGTACCAATGAATTGATTATCAGGGTTCTGGAAAACTAGCCCAATATGTCGTCTAACTTCCCATTTGGAATCATCAGTAAGTTCCGTTCCAGCTATACAAATTCGCCCCTTCTGCGGCTCTAACAATCCCACTAATAATTTTGCCAGAGTTGATTTACCAGACCCATTATCACCGATTATGGCCAACCATTCCCCCTTATTAACAGTAAATGAAACAGCCGATAACGTCTCTTCTTCTAGTCTTTTATCATATTTAAAAGTCAGTTCTTCTACCTCTAATATAGGTTTACCCATCTCCTTCACCCCCTCTTTTTTTCCATTCATTTAGGAAATACAAGCTCTTTTGGCCTAGTTACCTCTAGGTAATTTAAATTAGATATTTATCATTTTTAAAATGAAATAAGAAATGATACGGTCAACATGATTGCTATTGATCCGTTAACAAGCACTAAATTTTTAACAGCTACTTGGAATGTTTCCGACTTCAGTTGTTTTCTATTAAACTGACAAACATGCTTATAAACTGGAATACTAACAATTAGAGATAGTAAAACAACTACTGGTAGTAAACCTAGTGTCGCAGCAATAATTATTGCTAAAAATGAGCCCACATATAATGCATTAAACAACCATATAGAATAACGTTTTCCTAAATAATAAGGTAAAGTATATCGCTTGTTTGCAATGTCATCATCCAAATCACAAATATTATTTGCTAACATCAGGTTAGCAATGGTAAAGACACAGGGTAATGAAATCAATACAATCTCAAGTATTAAAATAACATCTACAAAGAAGCTTACATATCGACCTTCCCAAAGTAATTGAGCAATTCCTTGATCAAATGCATTTACATAGACTGTTAAGAAAATAATCCCGAAACCCATCGTTGCTCCTGAAAAGACTTCTCCTAGTGGCATCCGGGATAGTGGGATAGGCCCAAAAGTATAAAAAATACCAATTGCAAAACAGATCATACCGATAAAAAGCACTAACAGATCTGTTCGAAATACTAACCATACCCCAAGTCCAGTTGCTATTACCAACATTGTAATGATAGTAGCGACAACCAAGCGTTCAGGAATGTCTTGTTGACCAATGATATTTCTTTCGATTCGGTAATTTTGATTCAAAGCTTTGCGATAGTCCATATAATTGTTAATTGCTGTCGTTGTTAAATCAAAGATCAACATCGATCCAAAGAAGATCAGTGTATTTAAAGGTTCAAACATGTCAAAACGATAAATAACGAACAACGTTCCAATTAAGAATGGAAAAACGCTTGCGATTTTGGTTTGAATCTCTACTAACTTAAAAAATGTGTATAACGACATTTGACCCACCTCCAGCAACCTTTAGACTAGTTACCTAGCACAAACTCTTCACTCGTCAACTCAAAAACTTCTTTTAATCCCGAGGTTATATATATTTTTTTATCGGTACTTACAAAAACAGCTTCTACTCCGTCAAATGATTCTATATAATCCATTCCACCCTCTAATCCCTTAGAAAATACTGAGGTGGACAAAGCATCACCATCAATTGATTCAGTACTAATAATCGTTACTCCTGCAATATCATTCATAAATGGATAGCCGTCTTTTGGGTTTAACAGGTGATGATACTTTGTTCCATCAACTTCTAAATAACGCTCATAGATACCCGATGTTACGATTGATTTATTGGCTTCCGGTATTTTTCCTACTGTTTCTCCCCTTGGTGCAAACGGATTCTGAATACCAACAGTCCATGCATTGCCTGATGGATTATTTCCAAGTACATAGATGTTTCCACCCAAGTCGATAATAGCTGTTGTTACATTATGGTCCTTCAAGACTGCTACAACTTCATCGGCAATAAAGCCTTTGGCAATTGCACCTAAATCTAATTTCATACCTTTTTCCCTTAAAAAAACAGTGCTTTCTTCTGAATTTAGTTCAACATCTTTATAATTTATTAAAGATAGGATTGCATCTATTTCTTGCTGATTGGGTTTTCGAGCATCATCATATCCAATATGCCAAAGTTTTGTTAATGGACCAATCGATATATCGAAAGAGCCACCGGACATCTCACTATAGGTTTTCCCAGCTTCTATTAATCTATATATATCATTTGATACGATAACTGGTTCGACTCCAGCATTTTTATTAATCTTTTCAATATCTGATTCGGTTTCGTTTGTTGTTATTTGGTTTGATAAAGATTGTATTTTTTTAAATACAGGCTCTAGAACATCCTCTTTTCCTTCATCGTAGATCTTCACTGTTACAATAGTTCCCATTAAAAATTCCGTTTTCTTGTAAGGATTATTCGTTAGCTCTGTTGTGGTAGTCTGACTACAGCCAATAACTAGTATAAGTATAATCAGCCAAGCTACTAAAATATATTTTCTATTCATTTCACTCAAAACCTTTCTAATGAGGATAGTAGTTTCTCATTCATTTAAAATAATATCTTCGTGGCTACACGACAACTTGTGAATAATTTCACATTTACACCGTAATCTTATCACTGGCTAAACCATCTGTCTATATGGATTAAAGCCTCTATAGATGTCAAAAACAAGATAAAGGTTCACTAAATCCTACTGTTATTAGGTTTAAAGCTATTAATTATTATGTGAATACATTTCGAACATTTAAGTTTAAGATGTTTTGTTACTAATTCGTGAACAATTGAACATCTTTTTTATCTATTATCTTTAAAAACCATTTACAGTAAATGTTTATAGGATTACAATAAAGTTAGTTGTTCAGTACTTCACAATATAAGAGGTTTAAAAAGTATTATAAAGGAGTGAATGAGAAATGGCTGAAAAAAACATTGTCATCATTGGCGCTGGTTATGCAGGTGTTCATGCGGCTAAGAAATTGGCCAAAAAGTACAAGAAAGACCCGTCTGTTTCTATTACATTAATTGACCGTCATTCGTACCATACCATGATGACTGAGCTTCATGAGGTCGCAGCACACCGTGTTGAGCCAGATGCAATTCAATTTGATCTTCGTCGTCTATTCAATCGAACAAAGGTTAATTTGGTCACAGATAACGTTACACATGTTGATCATGATAATAAAACCGTTACTACTGAAAAAGGATCCTTTTCTTATGATTACTTAATTCTTGGTATGGGCGGGGAGCCAAATGATTTTGGTACGCCTGGCGTTGGCGAACATGCCTTTACCCTATGGTCTTGGGAAGACGCAGTAAAATTACGCGGACACATTGAGAAAACAGTTCAATCCGCAGCACAAATCAGTGACGAATCAATACGGAGAGCAATGCTTACATTTACTGTTTGTGGGTCAGGATTTACAGGAATCGAAATGGTTGGTGAATTAGTAGAATGGAAGAGTCGTCTAGCTAAAGATCATAAGTTAGATGAAGAAGAAATCACATTGTATGTTGTTGAAGCAGCCCCAACAATCCTAAACATGTTAGAGCGAAGGGATGCTGACAAGGCTGAAGCATATCTGGTGAAAAAAGGAGTTAAAATCCTTAAAAATGCTCCCATCGTTGAAGTAAAACCTGATGCTATTCTATTAAAATCAGGGGAAGAAATCCCAACACATACACTAATATGGACAGCTGGTGTTAAGGCTAACTCTGATACTAAGGACTATGGAATGTCTTCTGGACGTGCAGGCCGATTAAAAGTTAATGAGTATATGGAATCTGAGGATTTAGATGATGTTTATGTTATCGGTGATTTAGCTTATTACGAAGAAGAACCCGGCAAACCAACACCACAAATAGTTGAAGCAGCAGAACAAACAGGTATGACAGCAGCCAAGAGTATTATTGCAGAGATCAGTGGTGGGGAAAAACAAGCATATAAAGGTAAGTATCACGGAGTTATGGTATCCATTGGTGCAAGATACGGAGTGGCAGATCTAAGTGGAATTCATTTGAGTGGATGGTTCGCTAACTTCATGAAACACATAGTTAATTTGTATTATTTCTTTGGTATTAGAAGCGGCTATTATATGTTCCAATATGTCATGCATGAATTTTTCCACACCAAAGACAAACGCAACATTTTCCGGAACTTCTCAACACGATATGGCAATGTTCTTTGGAGCTTACCTTTGCGGGTTTTCGTTGCTGGTTTTTGGCTTGTAGAAGCAGGTGCGAAAATTTGGGGAGAATCAACCTGGAAAGAAGCTACATCAAGTTTCGCCAATGTACCTAAATTATTTAATGGACTAGGAGAAGATTCTTGGTTAGTCGGGTCAACTGTCCGGATGCCATTTGAATGGCTACAATCAACAACCAGCGGTGCTAGTGAAGCTGCTGATGCATCGGAATGGGCAACACCAATTTTGAGCAGAATGCCAGGGATCTTTCAGTGGTTTATGGAGATTGTCCTTCCAACTCCAGAGATGGCTGTTATCATGCAAAAAATGATGGTTTTCATAGAACTCGGAATCGGATTAGCAATCTTAGGTGGTTTATTTACTTGGCTGGCTAGTGCTGCTAGTGCAGGGTTTCTAGTGATGTTTACATTATCTGCAATGCTTGGCTGGGATAAGGTTTGGGCATTACCAGCATCCATCGCACTAATGAATGGATCTGGTCGGACATTTGGTCTAGATTACTGGGTTGTACCTTTCCTACAACAAAAAGTAGGTAACTGGTGGTACGGGAAAGAACAAGCCATCTACTCAGATTACGATAAAGCTACACAAAAGAAAAATAGTAGAAAAGCATCCTAACAAGTGAATGTTTTCACATAAAAAGCAGACCATTGCAGCGAAAGGCTAAAATGCCTTTCGCTAGTAATGGAAGTAATCCTATTAAAATAGTAAAGGAGAGAAAAGATGTGAGAGTCCATAATTTAACTGATCAACACACCGTTCTGTATTTCTTTTTTGTCCTTTACTATTTTCAACTATTAATAGCAAGTACTGTAGCAGCTAATTCCCGAAAATAACTACAAAGGATGTCTCTCCAAACGTGGTGACAAATAGTATGTTTCACCTACAAACTAGTAATCGAAATGGATAGTCAAATGATGATTGAATAATTAGTTCCTAACTTAGCTACTTGAGAAACTGATAGATTGGAAGTTGATGAAAATGACCAAAAACCAACGCCTTGTTTACATTGCATTGTTAGCTTCTCAAGCCGTAATTATAACTCTATTAGAACGAGCTATTCCGTTTCCATTTGCCATTGCCCCTGGAGCCAAACTGGGATTAGCTAACATTATTACACTAATGGCTCTATACACCTTATCAACTAAAGATGCTGGTAAGGTGGTAGCCATCCGTATCATTCTAGCGACCTTACTGGGTGGAACCATTTCTTCTTTTATGTATAGTGCATCGGGTGCATTATTAAGTTTTCTAGGTATGTGGGGTGTAAAGAAATTAGGGTCCTCACGAATAAGCCTGATTGGTGTTAGTACAACTGGTGCGGTACTGCATAATGTTGGTCAGCTGGTTGTCGCAAGTTGGATTGCACAAACTTGGACTGTTCTTCTCTATCTACCCGTCCTATCCCTTGTAGGAATACTATCAGGCATTGCAATTGGTATTGTTGCCAATTACTTATTAACTCATGTTGAAAAATTACATTATTATAGGGATTTACAAGAAATCGACTAATTAAAAGAAAGAGGGTATTACTATGCGTGTACATCAAATGTGGAATGGTTATCCAGATTTAAAAGAAGATTTATCTGTGGTACTCAAATTAATAGAGTCACATATACGAGTTCACAATAAAACCGTTGAAACAACGATCAAAGAATTAGTACACTCAGGTGGAAAACTTCTTCGCCCTGCTTATTCTCTTTTATGTGCTCAAATTGGACCTGATAATGATAAGGATAAAGCAATTGCAGTTGCTGCAGCTTTAGAAACATTGCATATGGCTACACTTATACATGATGATGTAATTGATGAGGCAGACACTCGGCATGGAATCTCTACCATCCATTCAAAATATGATAATAAATTCGCAATTTATTCCGGTGACTATCTATTCTGCGTTTGTTTTACCATACTGTCTAAGCACGCCACTTCTTTAGCTCATTTAGAGTTTAACTCCCGGAGCATGGAGAAAATATTGAGTGGTGAATTAGAGCAATTGGATTCACGTTATCGATCAGCGGTTACAGTTAAAGATTATTTATCACGTGTTTCAGGTAAGACAGCACAGTTATTTGCGGTTAGTTGTTATTCAGGAGCAATCGAAAGTCAGGCTTCTCGTCGACATACGATGAACGCTTGGAATATGGGACATCACATTGGTATGGCTTTTCAAATTATGGATGACATATTAGACTATCAAGGGGATTGTAACACATTGGGGAAACCAGTCATGGCCGATATTAAACAAGGAATATATACACTGCCACTTATTTATGCAATGCAAGCAAATCCGGGTGCTTTCCAACCGCTATTAGATAAAAAATCGTCACTTACTGATGAAGATATGGTTTCACTTACTGAATTAATTAAGAAATATGAAGGTGTTGAAAAAGCACTGTTACTTGCCCAGAGATACACAGACAAAGCAATTAAGCAGCTTAACAAGCTACCTGATGGTCCATACAAAGAAAAACTTTATCAGATAACAGCAGCATTGCTTAACCGCACCGTTTAACTATTTACAAATTTTAATAAAACAAGGCTCATTTCGTAAGTTTTGTTGTTCTTAATATTCGCAGTTGATGTAAATTGCGTCGTAACTTCTGCATTGATTTGCTCTCTTTCACTCTAGTTAAATCGCGCTATACTAACGTTTCGGCAGAATACTTCGCTTTCCATGGGCACGACCTCAGCCTCCTCAGAATCAAAGAACGATTCTTCCGGGGTCTTCGGAACGCGCTGTTCCCATAGGAGTCTACGTATTCTGCCTCCACTAGTAGTAGTGTTCTGGATTATTGAAGAATAAAACCCATAGTGTCTAAGTTTCATGAGCATTTTTCCAATTAAAAAGGGGTGTTTATCCGCATCTTAGAATAGCTTTCTGTTCAAGAGTGAAATATCACTACTCATTAATTTGAAAATTTTATTGCGTGTCGTGTATTTCCAAGGCTAGTATAGTGTTGTAAATTGATAACTATACTTATAGTATGGTGATTGGAGCGCAGGTCAGTCGACTCCAGCGGGAAAAGCGACGGCTGAAAATCCCGTAGGACAAGAAAAAACTTCGAAAGCGATACATCGAACGCAGAAAAAGTGTTTTCCTTTTTCAAGGAAGTGGTATTCTTCCGAGGAAGTTGAAGCGTTGCCCGCGGAAAGCGACTGCCCGGAGCGCAAATCAACATTGCAGTCGATTAAGAAAAAGTATATAAATAAAATTTTAAAAAGTTACGCCGCATTCTATAGACATTGTGTAAAAACATCAATCTTTAGAAAACAGACTAAAACAGAAAAGCTGATCCCCAACGTAGGTATCAGCTTTTTATTAATTAATATAACCAAGGCATTTACATTCTTTATAGGACTCTCTTTATAGACAGCAAGTTATCCTTTTTTAGCACCTCGACCTCCGCGTTTGGATTCAGTTTGTTTCTTTAAAGATGCTAGACGATCTTCAGAATCTTTAAGGAAACGGTTCATTTTCGCTTCAAATGACTCCGTTCGGTCGCCGCCTCCATTGCGGTTGTTTTTCGGGTTGCTTTTATGGCGTCCGGACTTAGGATTAGGATTATCTTTTGCCTTCTTAATAGATAACCCTATCTTTCCATCTTTTCCAACATTAATAACCTTAACTGTTACTTCCTCACCAACAGTCAAATGTTCATTAATATCTTTAACATAGTTATCGGCAACTTCACTAATATGAACAAGTCCTGTTGATCCACCTTGAAGTTCAACAAATGCCCCAAAATTAGTAATACCCGTTACCTTACCCTGCAACTTGCTGCCTACTTCGATTGACATAAAAAAAATGCTCCTCCTTAAAATTTTAGACAAACTAGCCTACTACGAGCGACTATGACGAAAGGGTTGACTTTCTCTTAAACTTGATACGAATTTTAAATAATAAAATCCAGCAAGTGCAGAAAAAGATATCCTTCCTATATATTATATATATGCAGGTAAAAGCGTGTCAATATGATGAGTCTTGTTCTGGCAATTTGAAAATTAGTTCTCCTTCTTTAGAAAAGAAATAATTAGTACGCGCTATTTGTAATACATATTCCTCATCATTCAATAACTCTATTTCCTGTTTTAAACCTTTTTCTTCTTCTTTAAGGGAAGTCATTCGCTCTTCAAGTTCTTCAAGTTCTTCTTGCTTATTTGAATAAAGAGTACGTTGATTTAAATTATATGCAATAATAGTTCCAAACGTAATCATTGCCACGATAGTAAAAAGTACTAGGCGGCGGTGTAAGCGTTTATTTTTCTTCTTTTGTCTTTCTAAATATGCATCATAATTTTTCACATAGTTTGATTCAATCTTTGCTATATTTTTTACTTTTTTAGACACCGACTAGTTACCCCCTTTAGCTTCTGAACTCATTCCACCATTTTCTTATAGTATTCTTGATTTTATTATAAAATCCTGCAAGATAGATAAAGTATTTTTTTACGACGTTAGGTGTTAGAAACCAAATTAGCTTGGAGACTAATTTAACAGGGTACCATAAAACCCTAATTATTAACCATAGTAAAGTTAGAACAATACCCCAGATCCATATGAATACAGCGACAAGAAAATTAAACAATAGTATTACTGGCCTAACAATTATAGCTTGTACTAAACGATAGAAAAAGTAATAGATTGAAATACTAGTAGAAATTAGCTTCTCCAATATGTTTCTATATGTCTTCTCAAACACGCTTTTATATGCGGCATATCCACACAAGAGCGCTAAAAGAATGTAGAAGCGCAATTCTCCTTGATTTACCAAATATAATAGATAAAATAAAATCAGTGTTTGCAATAACCAAAAACAAATCTCTATAATGTAGGAGAAAATTATGCGCTTCTTCCAATAAAATTCAAATCTACGAAAAGTATCTATTGCTGCGCCTAAATATAATCCTCCAGCAATCATGGAAATAATAGTGAAGAATTGAATGGAGAGTGTCATTTAAACAGCTTGCTAAAGAATCCTTTAGCCTTCTCCCCATGTTGTTCATCCAAGTAAGAAAGCTCGTAAATTTTACCTTTAATTGATACATTACCTTTTTCAACATCCAGGTTTTTCATTTGCAAGTTTTCACCACGAACAATTAGATAGCCCATAACAGTTTGCAAAAGAAACTCTTCATTATCAAAACTATCAACTTCTTTTACACCACTTATTTCTAAGTTTCTTCTATTATTCATCTTTATGAAGTGCTCTGTCTGTGGTGGTCTAATAGAAGGATTATTTTCATAGTAATTCATATACAGCCCTCCCTTTATCGTTATAATTTATGAGGGGAGGGACAAGTTTAGAACAAATAATATAGAAAATGCTCTACTAAATAATTTAATCTATTTAACAGCTTCCTCTTTTTTTACTTTGTACAATGTGGCCGCTTCATCCTTTTTAACAGCTTCTCTCAATGATTCCACTTGAATCGTTAAGAGCTTTTGACCGAATTGAATCGTTAATTCATCTCCTACAGCTACTGTTGATGAGGCTTTTGCTTGGTTACCATTAATTACAATTCTTCCTTGGTCGGCAACTTCTTTAGCGAGTGTACGTCTTTTAATTAACCTAGAAACCTTCAAAAACTTATCTAATCTCATTTGGATAAGTCACTTCCTTTTCATTTATTCTATTTAATTCCTTTTAGCTTTATTCCAAAATTCATCTAGCTCGTTTAACGACATTTCTTCCATCGTTAGGTTTAATTCTCTTACCTTTTCTTCAATGAATTGAAACCTTGTTTTGAATTTTAAGTTTGTTCTGTTTAGTGCTAGCTCTGGATTGATTTTATAATATCTTGCAAGATTTACAATAGCAAATAGAACATCTCCTAATTCCTTCTCAACCTCTTCTAAATCCTCTGCTTCAATGGCATCCTGCACTTCCTCTAACTCTTCATGAATTTTAGCCCATATTGGTACGGGATTATCCCAATCAAATCCCGCTTTTGCTGCTCTCTTTTGTATTTCTTCAGCTCTCAACAATTCTGGCAAATCAACTGCTATATCATCAACTAATGATTTTGGTTGTTCACCTTTTTCTTGACGCTTTATCTGTTCCCAGTTTTCTACAACCTCTTCAGCTGTTTCAACATTTTTACTCCCAAATACATGAGGATGTCGACGAATCATTTTTTCAGTTAATGTAACTATTACGTCATCAATAGTAAAAAATCCTTCATCTTCACCAATTTGACTATGTAGCATCACCTGTAATAACACGTCACCAATTTCCTCAATCATACCATCATCATCAGCATTATTCACTGCTTCGATAAATTCATAGGCTTCTTCAATCAAGTATTTTCTTAGTGATTCATGTGTTTGTTTTTTATCCCAGGGACAACCATTAGGACCCCTTAACTGAGCAATAACCTCTCTAAGTCGATAGAATTGATTATTTAATTCCTCGCCTGTTACGGGTGGGACATAGACACTTGTTAAATTACTTAATTTCACAGTTTGATCAAGCTCGACTAAAGGGATAGTAACTAACCTTTCCTGCTTACTACCTACTGCTTCCACAATTGTGACTGGATGTTCAGGAGACAAATCCTCTAGTAAACTAAGCTTAACTTCTGAAGCGACAAAGGAGTCATACACTTGACAAAAAACGAGATGGTGACGATATTCCAATTGATTTCTTTTAAAAGCCGTTGCATCTAGAAATTGAAAGCCCTCTATTGGATCTATTTTCAATGCTGAGAATAGATCATCCAAGTAACTCTGGCCACCAATAAGGTTAACAGTAATTTCCTTTTGCTCTAAAAGTAATTGTACCGTTTTTTCAGCTAACATTGGGTGACCTGGAACAGCATAGATAATCGAGTTTTCTTTAGCTTCCGCGAGTAACTGAGAAACAATTTCTTTATAAACTGTTTCAAATTGTCCTTGTTGGACATATACCGAGTCATAGGAAACAAATTCAACCCCTTCTTCTTGAAGGGTTTTAACAACAGGATGATCAATTGTCCGAACGTGAATAGCTTGATTGTGTCCAACAAGTTTTCGGTATATTCCTAGCGGTAATTGATTAATATCACCAGCACCAAGACCAATTATCTCAATTGTATTTTCCATTTACCATTTCCTCCTATGTTTAAGTTCAACGAATAGTTCACCAAAGGGAAAGGCGCTTAATTCTTTGTCAGTAAAACCGTTCCATTTGACTAATAATACAAGGTAACCTACTGCACCTAGGGAACTTACAAGTAAAACAAATCCTAGACATTCAAAACGAGATGATACCTCGATAAAGTAAAATATATATTGATTCATTATGAATAAGAATAAAATTAATACCGATGTTGCAATTAAAAAAGCACCCCAATGAATGGATAATAATTTTGTTCTAGGTAAAACTTTTTTTAGTTGTTGTATATTAAGAAGCAAAACAATCAACACACTAACAACAGTAGCCACGGCACTTCCAGTAATACCGTAGATAGGTATTAACCATGAATTAATCAACCACTTGATTACTAGCCCAATCATCACGTACAAAGCCGTATGATAAACATAGCCTAAACCTTGCAAAATAGAAGCGGTTGTTATAATTAAAGAACTAAACAATATAGCTAAAGACAAAATGCGTAGACTAAAGCTTCCTTCTGCATTCTCAAATAATAATACATTCGCATGTGGAAAGATTCCGATTAATCCGACAGTTGCAGCTACCGAAATATAAAAACTAAATTTTAAAGCACTTTGAATGTGCGATATAAATTGATCAGGGGATTGTTCTAGTCTTTTTCTGGTAATTGTTGGTACAATCGCCAATGCAATTGATGACCCTAACACAGTACCTAATTGGATAAGCGGTTGCCCTCTATCAAAAATACCTTTCCATATTTTTGCTTGATCTTCACTATACCCATATTCAATCAGATTTGGAATTAAAGTAAAGGCATCAGAAAATTGCAGTAATAACAGTAACATGTGGTTAACACTAATCAAAAAGCCATATAGTACTATTGGTCTTAAATAAAATATCCAATGAAAAGAGTAAGGTTTACTTTCAAACGGCTTTCGTTTATACCAAATAGTCAAGAGAAGTAATCCAGCGATAGATGCACCCACAATTGAACCAAAAGCCGCACCGGTTCCTATTTGATAAATATTCTTTCCTTGCTTAACTAGTAGTACTGCTGTAATCAATATAATGGCTACCCTTACTACTTGTTCAATAATTTGGGATAGAGCTGTTGGTTTCATATCATTTAAACCTTGAAACACCCCTCGTATTATAGAGGTAAACGGCACAAATAAAAATGCCATAGCAGCCACTCGTAAAGGGCCTTCTAACTTAGCATCGCCCATCGTTGATGCTATTAATCCTGCATTCATATATATACCCATAAAGAGTACTCCATTTATCACACATAATATACCAAAGACAGGCAGATAAAATGAGGATATTGAGAGTCCTATTCCATTATCCTTGTGCTCCGCGACAAGCTTAGATACTGCTGTCGGAAATCCATATAAAGAAAGCATTAAAGCTATTCCTAGAAACGGATAAATTTGTTGATAAATATAAAAGCCCAGATCCCCTGTTATATTCTGTAGTGGAATCCGGTATCCTGCACTAAGTATTTTACTTAACAACCCAGTAAATGTAAGTAATAAAGCACCCTTAAAAAGTTGTTTGGTTACTTTTTCATTCTCCATTATGTACGGCCTTTCTTTTTGGCTACTACAGCCATTACACTTTTTCCAATCATTGTAATTATACCACAACGAGAAAAACGAAAAACTCCATATAAAAATCCCCCCAATTTTAAGAGAGGATTAGCTAGTTTAAAATTAGTTGAGGTAAAACACCCTGAACTTTTGTCCCTATCTTTACATCTTATATTCTTCTCTAGTGAAGCAAAAAGGGCTGACAGAACAAAAGGATATCCCTTTTAAGTCAACCCAGATCTTGCTATGAAGTTTATTCCATTTGTCTTGCTAAAAAGCTTGCGGCTGTCTCAACTGCTTTTTCTTCAACTGTGCTGAGTTTATTTTCCTTTGATATGATCATAACACAGCCAATTGGATCACCATTTGCGATTACCGGGCTTAATACATAAGATGCTATTCTTTCTTCATTTCCGTCCACAATTTCTATTGTTGTTTCTTCTGTTTCTGAGAGGGCAGTGCGGTCTTCCATAGCCTTTTCTAATTCCTTACCTATATTTTTTCCTAAGTACTCTTTTTTTGACTCTCCAGATATAGCTATAAATTCGTCTCGATCACAAATAAATACTGGTGAACCCAGTGAATCAAATAATGCATCGGCATACTCTTTAGCAAAATCACCTAATTCACTAATTGGAGAATACTTTTTTAAAATGACCTCACCTTCACGATCCACAAATATTTCCAAGGGATCTCCCTCACGAATGCGCAAAGTTCTTCTAATCTCTTTTGGAATGACTACTCTACCCAAATCATCAATTCGACGTACAATTCCTGTTGCTTTCATATCTGCGTAGACTTCCTTTCTTTGATGATCTACCTGGTCAATAAGAAAATGTAAAAGCAGAATTAACCAGTTGTGGGTATTAGTATAAATCACACGGTCATAAGCTATACATTTATTCAAATATTTTATTGTGCATTATTTATTCAAAAACCCCATCACCACATTTTTATTCTCTTTTCATATCCTTTAATCCGTGAATAAACTCCTCTACAATTTCATATCTTTTAACTTTTGATTGTTTATCCCAGACGAATACGACCTTTAGTCTTCTTTCCTCTGTTCCAAGCTGGATCATTCGTCCATACTTATTAGCAAGTTCAAACAACTTGGCGCCATCTAGTTTTTGGCTTGCTTCATCTTCTATTAGTATTTCAACTTTATTATTTTTCTCACTTATTGATTCAACACGATGTTGTTTTGCAAAAACTTTAATCGATGATACATGAAACAAGTTAGTTACTTCATCAGGATAATCTCCAAAACGATCAATTAATTCATCCCTTAAATCATGAACATCTTCTTGTGTTGTAATTGCTTGAAAGCGTTTATACATTTCAATTTTTTGTTTTTCATCATCAATGTAGCTGTTGGGGATATAAGCATCAAGCTTTAGATCTAATTCTACTTCAAAAGGTTTACTCACTTCGGAATCTTTTCCTTCTTTTCGTGCTTCTATTGCTTCTGTCAGCATTTGTGAGTACATATCAAAGCCGACAGAGTCAATAAAACCATGTTGTTGAGAACCTAGTAAATTACCTGCCCCTCGAATCGATAAATCACGCATGGCAATTTTAAAGCCTGATCCAAGCTCTGTAAATTCCTTGATGGCTTGTAATCGTTTTTCTGCTACTTCTGTTAAAACTTTGTCTTTCTGATACGTAAAATAAGCATAAGCGACACGATTGGATCTGCCTACTCTCCCTCTTAGTTGATACAACTGACTTAGCCCCATACGATCTGCGTTATAAACGATTAAGGTGTTTACGTTTGGTATATCTACGCCCGTTTCAATAATGGTTGTGCTTACTAACACATCATACTCGCCTTCAAGAAACGAAAACATGACATTTTCTAACTCAGATTCATTCATCTGTCCATGAGCAAAAGCAACACGAGCATCATCGACTAGTGCTGAAATTTCCTGGGCCATTCTCTCAATGTTATCTACCCGATTATATAGGAAAAAGGTTTGACCTCCACGTGCCATCTCTCTTTCAATCGCTTCTCGTAAGAATACTGGGTTATACTCTAAAACATAAGTTTGAATCGGAAATCTATTTTCTGGAGGTGTCTCAATGACAGATAAGTCTCTCACACCCAGCATAGACATATGTAACGTGCGTGGAATTGGGGTTGCAGTTAATGTTAACACGTCTACGTTAGTCTTTAACTGTTTTATTTTTTCCTTGTGTTTTACCCCAAATCGTTGCTCCTCATCTACAATAAGCAATCCTATGTTTTTATATTCCACGTCCTTTGAAAGTAGTCGATGAGTTCCAATCACAATATCAACAAGTCCCTTTTCTAGACCGGCCAACGTTTCATTTTGTTGTTTTCTTGTTCGAAAACGGCTTAAAAGTCCAATATTTACTGCATGGTCTTGGAAACGTTCCATAATTGTTTCGTAATGCTGCTGTGCAAGTATAGTTGTAGGTACAAGGATGGCAACCTGTTTTCCATCTGCAATAGCCTTAAAAGCAGCTCTTATTGCTACCTCTGTCTTACCATAACCTACATCACCACATAGTAATCGATCCATTGGCCGGATACGTTCCATATCTTTTTTAATTTCATCAACACATCTTAATTGATCTTCTGTTTCTTGGTAAGAGAAAGAATCCTCAAACTCTCTTTGCATCAATGTATCCTCAGAAAAGGCATAGCCCTTTGTTGCTTCTCTTTCTGCATAAAGCTTTATTAAATCATCTGCAATATCTTCAACAGTTGACTGTACTTTTCGTTTTACCTTCTTCCACTCACTACCGCCTAACTTATAAAGCTTCGGCTCCTTACTCTCAGAACCTACATATTTCTGTACTAAATCAATCTGGTCAATTGGCACAAATAACTTATCATCACCTGAATATTTTATTAACATAAAATCTTTATGTAAGCTATTGACTTCCAGTGTTTCAATCCCTAAATATTTACCTATTCCATGGTTTGCATGTACAACGTAATCTCCGACCTTCAATTCTTGATAGCTTTTTATTCTTTCTGCATTTGATATCTTTTGCTTTCTTTTTGGTCGAACAGTTCTTTTCTTAAAAAGCTCACTCTCAGTTAAAATAGCTAGCTTATGCATTGGAAGTTCAAACCCACTACTTAAATTATCTATTACTATGGTTGGTTTAGAGACAGGTAGTGTTACGTCACTATCGGCTGTTTCAGCCTCCATATCATAGTCAGCAAGAATAGATTGTATTTTTTCTGCCCTTTTTTGATTAGGCGCAAAAATAAGAACAGAATAATCACTCTTATTCCATCTCGAAATTTCATTTTGTAACAAATTCATTTGACCATGGAATTGTTGCATGGCCCGACATGACATATTGACGATATTTTGTGGGTTTGTATTAGGTATGTGTCGTAAAAAAACAGATAAATATAGTCTTGGCTGCTCCATCTTGGACCAAACATCATGCCAATCATAGGAAATAGATAAATTCCTCACCATTTGATTCGACTGCAATACACTGTGATGCCACTCCGCTTCCTCTTCATCAAGTCTTATAGCAGTTTCTTGGATTCTACTCATTTCATCCAATATGATAAGCCCGTCCTTTGGAAGGTAGTCTAATAAACTAGCAGGCTTCTCATAAAAATAGAAAGCATACTTGTACATCTCTTGAAAACGATTCATTTGTTTTAAACGTTCAATATCATATTGAATTGATTCTGATAATTTTTCCTTCTCTTCTTTATTATTTAGTTTTTTTAACGACTCTGCTAGCTCTTGTTCTAGTCTTTGTGTGCCTCTTACCATGTCATTTGACGTTAATAATAGCTCTGTAGCTGGACCAACAGATACCTGTTCAACCTTCTCCAACGATCGTTGGCTCTCTGAATCAAAGTATCTAATAGAATCTACTTCAGTATCAAATAGTTCCACCCTAATCGGATTCATCTCTGTCACAGGATATATATCTATTATTCCGCCACGAATACTAAATTCACCAGGAGTTGAGACCATTTCCACTCGTTCATATCCCATTTCAATTAATGAATTTAAGTAATTATCCATATCAATTTCTTGCTCAACCTTAAAATCTAGTTGATATTTCTCCCAATAGGTAGAGGGGGGTAATATTCTTTTCAATGCGGCTACAGGGGCAATTAAAATGCCCTTACTATTTGTTGACCAATTTGTTAATGCCTCAATTCTTTGACTCTTGAGTTCCGGACTAGCAATTGCAATTTCGGTAGTTACTAATTCATTGACTGGATAAAGGTAGATATTACTTTTATCAGAAATCTCGTTAAGATCTTCATATAACTGTTGAGCTTGCATTAATTGGTGAGTTACAAGTAATATTGGTTTGTTCATTGATTCACTAATCAACGAAGTGAGTAACCCCCTTGCTGAACCAGATAGACCTGCTACGAGCTGTTCTGTTAAACCTGATGACACTCCACTAATTATTGAGTAAATATCATCCTGTGATTTTAAATAGTCTTTAATCCCTTCCATAATGCCTCCCCCTAGAAACTTACAAACCTAACAATCCAAAAAGTAAAGAACCAGATAAAAGCGCTTTATTTGGACCATCAAGTTATTCATTTACTAGTACAAAAATGCTTTGGTAATAACACCAAAGCTTTTGTACTCTCGATTTTTTATTGAATAAAATAATCTAACTCGTGGTAGTGAGGGTTGTTTTCTAACGACTCCTGACAATCCTCGCAAATTGTCTTGATATGAATATCACCATTACTCTGATATTCAATCATTTCTTTTCTATCTTCATTAGATAACTCGTTCCACCCTAATGTTGTGCTATCGATGACCTGCTGATCTAGTTGACCTACTATATTTCCGCAATGGTTACATTTATATATTACAGCCATTTAAAAAACCTCCTCGGCAAACAAAATTTCATCAATAGTTTGTCCGAAAAGCTTTATTTTATACACTTATGAACTAATTGTATGACCTACTGGTTAAATTCATTCATTACCTCTTGGAAGGAATTAGTTAACCATGATTCACAAGCATCAACAGCTTTTTTAATACTAGCAGCTGCTTCTTCTGCTTCATCTTTACTAAACTTCCCTAATACATAATCAGGAACAGGAATTGGAGTAGTCGGTCGGCCAATTCCTACACGAACTCGTTTAAATTCCTTTGTAGCTAAATGATCGATGATAGAACGAATACCATTATGACCACCATGACCACCTTTTTGTCTTAGTCGTATTTTTCCTGTTGGTAAATCTAGGTCATCATAAATGACCATAATATCATTGCTATTAATATCATAGAAATCCATTAACGGACGTAGGGATTCCCCGGATAGATTCATATAGGTTTGTGGTTTTAACAGAATTACTTGCTCATCATTAATTGTTTCTAGCGAGTACTTCCCATTGAACTTTTTCTTTTTCAATTTCCAATTATTTCGTTCCGCTAGTTCATCAATTATCATAAATCCAACGTTATGGCGAGTTTGCTCATATTTTTTCCCTGGGTTTCCTAATCCAACAATACATTTCATTTGCCTTCACGTCTTTCTTTTAATTAACTTTCCCTTATTGTACTTAGTTTATCAATAAAAATAAAGCACAAACACCTTTGGCCATTGAAAGCCTTGATGGTTATTTTGATAGCACCATATGTATTTACTATGTAATTGAAACTCTTATTTTCGTTAACTATATTGATGAAATACTATGTTTTGAACTTTAGAGCTTTTTAAAAGGGCAAACCATAAAAGTATAAAAAAGGCGTAACCAGGATGGCTACGCCTTTTAATTTATTATTTTTCTTCATCCTCAGATGCTTTTTCATTAATTACTTCTGGTTCTTCCAACTCATCTTCAGACTCTTCTTCATCCTCAGTTATAGTGTCCGGTGGTAGAACTGTAACAATTGTTGTATTTTCATCGTCAAGTATCTCGTAGTTCTTACCATCTTTTAAGTCTGCAACAGTAATACTGTCACCAACTTCTAACTTAGAAACATCTAACTTTATTTCCTCAGGAATATCTCTTGGTTTAGCTCTAACAGATAATCTGTGAAGGGGTTGTTGTAAAACTCCGCCATCTTTTGAACCTTGTGCTTCTCCATCAAGGTGGATAGCAACCTCAACATCCATTTCCTGCGTCATGTTTACGATATAAAAATCAGCATGCACTAACTCGTCCCTTAAAGGATCTGTTTGATATTCATGAAGCATTACATCGACTGATTCTCCATCCATGCTAAGTGAAATAATAGCATTTCTACCTTCGTCACGAATTGTTTTAATTAGTTCGATACTATTTACTGCAACTGCCTGTGGTTCTTTTTTATTGCCATAAACAACTGCTGGTACCAAACCAGCTTGTCTTAATTGTTTTGTATATGATTTCTTCAAATTTTGTCGTGGATCAGCTTTAAGTTTTGCTGCCAAATTAATCACCCTCCAATAAATTAAAAAACCTATTATAATATTTACCCTTTAATAAGGGTATTCAAACATTAATTACAGTTAATCAAATAATACACTTACAGATTGTAACTCATGTACACGAATAATGGCTTCACTAATTAGCGGTGCAACAGATAACTGAGTAATCTTATCAATTCGTTTTTCTTCTTTTAAAGGAATTGTATTTGTTATGACTAATTCTTTGATTTCAGATTGTTGAATACGCTCAATAGCTGGGCCAGATAAAACAGGATGTGTACAACAAGCATACACTTCTTTTGCTCCATTTTCAATTAAAGCGTTAGCACCAAGTGTAATTGTTCCTGCTGTATCTATCATATCATCAATTAGAATAGCTGTTTTACCTTCTATTTTACCTACAATATTCATGACTTCTGATACATTGGGACGTGGCCTACGTTTATCAATAATGGCAATTGGTGCTTTCAAACGATCTGCCATCTGACGTGCTCTTGTTACACCACCATGATCAGGTGAAACTATGACGATGTCCTCCAATTCTTTCTTCTTAAAATAGTCAGACAGTAAAGGGACACCAATTAATTGATCAACTGGAATATTAAAAAAGCCTTGTATTTGTGGTGCGTGTAAGTCCATTGTAATCACTCGTGACGCCCCGGCTGTTTGCAATAAATCTGCAATTAGTTTTGCAGTAATTGGTTCCCTAGCACGAGCTTTACGGTCTTGGCGAGCATAACCATAATAAGGCATAACAATATTAATTGTTTTTGCTGATGCTCGTTTTAACGCATCAATCATAATAAGCAATTCCATAAGATGTTGGTTTCCAGATTCCGATGTTGATTGAATAACATACACATCGCAACCTCTTATACTTTCCTCAATGTTTATTTGTATTTCTCCATCACTAAAGGCAGTAACAGAACATTTGCCTAATTCTACTCCTATATTTTCTGCTATAGATGAAGCTAATTCTGGATTCGAGTTAAGAGTGAATACTTTTAGAAATGAATCTTTATATCCCGTTGACATCTGGTGAACCCTCCATTAATCTTTTTGCATTTTTTTTAGTTTCTTTCCGTAGTCTTCTTTATTCGTTTGTCTAACTCGTGCAATGGAAAGAGCATCAGCTGGCACATTTTTATTAATGGTGGAACCAGCAGCAACATAGGATCCCTTACCAATAGTGACAGGTGCTATTAAATTAGAATTACATCCAATAAATGCATCATCTTCAATTTTTGTTAAGTGCTTATTTTTACCATCATAGTTTACAGTAATCGTACCACAGCCTATATTTACGCCTTTACCAACTTCGGCGTCACCTATATAGCTTAGATGGGATACTTTACTATTTTTATCTAATGTAGCTTTTTTAATCTCAACGAAATTTCCTATTTTAACTTCATCACCTATATCTGCTTGTGGTCGAATATGTGCAAACGGCCCGATTTGAACTCTTTTTCCTATCTTACTATCAATTGCCACGCTTTGACGTATAGTTGTATTTTCCCCAACTTCACAACTTCTTATTTCAGTATTTGGTCCAATAACTGCATCTGATTCAATAATTGTGTTCCCATCAATAAAACAACCAGGATAAATAATAGCATCCTGCTTTATTATGACATCGGGTCCGATATAACTATTATCAGGATCAATAAGTGTTACACCATTTCTCATGTGGTCTTCATTGATTCTTTTTTTCATCAGCTTTTCCGCTTGAGCCAAAGCAACACGATCATTTACTCCTAAGGTTTCGTCAAAACTTTTGGTTTGAAAAGCACTGATTTTTTCATTAGATTTTTTTAATATTTGAATAACATCAGGTAGATAGTATTCTCCCTGAGAGTTGTTATTAGACACTTGTTTTAACGCCTTAAATAATGATTGATTATCAAAACAATAGGTTCCTGTATTTATCTCATCAATAGTTATTTCAGATTCATTCGCATCCTTATGTTCAACGATACGCTCTACATCGTTGTATTTATTACGGATTACGCGTCCGTATCCAGTTGGATCAGAAGCCTTAGCTGTTAAGACTGTAACCTTTGCACCTTCTTTGTCATGGTGGCTTAACAATGCTTCTAACGTTTGGCTTGTTAGTAGCGGTGTATCACCACAAACAACAATTGTAGTTCCTTCTTTATCTTTTAGAAATTCTTCGGCCTGCATTACGGCATGACCTGTACCTAATTGCTCTTCTTGGATGACAAAATTAGATACATCACCGAGTTGTTCTTTTACTTTTTCTGCACCGAAACCAACAATAGTAATAACATTTTCGAGCTTTAATTTTGTAAGCTGATTAACAACATGTTGAACCATTGGCTTTCCCATAACTGGGTGAAGTACCTTATAGAGCTTAGATTTCATACGAGTGCCTTGCCCAGCAGCTAGCACTACTGCATACCTTTTCGTCATGAAGTTACCCTCCGTTTAATTTGCTTTTTAAAAAAAGTATAAAGTTAAGATTGATATATGTAATTATTAGTCTCTCGTTTTAATAACACATAGTACCCATATTAAAATTTTTCTATTTAATATTAAATTAATTATTCATTTATGAATATATCTTAAACACAAGGCTATTTCAACAAAGAGCCTCAGATTTAAATTTTGAGTTAATGGGGAATTTGCTAGTTAAAAATTGGAAAATACGGAGAAGTTGGCTGAATTTAATGGATAGACAAAAAAGAAGTCTAATCATTTACGATTAGACCCCCGCTGTATTACTTTTAAGAAGCACCGGCTTCTTCGTATTCTACTTCCACTTCACCAGCACGATGATACTCTTCTAGCACGGCATCTTGTATCTTTGCTCGAGTACCAGAATTAATCGGATGTGCAATATCCCTGAATTCCCCATCGGGAGTTCTTTTGGAAGGCATTGCTACAAATAAACCATTGTTACCGTCAATAACACGAATATCGTGGACGACAAACTCCTGATCCAACGTAATAGAAGCAATTGCTCGCATTCTTCCCTCGGTATTAACGCGGCGTAATCTAACGTCTGTTACCTCCATTATGTCTCACCACCTTTTCCCTATTAGAACTTATTACCTTACATTCAACAAAATATAGAGAATTCCTTCTTTTTTTAAAAAAATATTTTTATTTTTGAGTAAATTAGTTGAAAAATCTATTAAATAGCAAAATAGGTAGAAAGTACGCTGTTTTTTCTTTATGTTAATTCAAAGAAAAAGAAAGAGTTAATCATTAATAATTAACTCTTTCCAAGGAAATTGCCTTTATTTACTTTAATCTTATTATTTTTTACATTTACATTTGATATTTGTATTAACGAGGTATAGTTATCGACTACACGTTCTTCTTCTTCATCCTCTGCTTCAACCAAAACACCAATCGCCTTGACTTGTGCATTAAATTCTTTTAACAAATCCTTCATTCCATTTATCGTACCACCGGCCATCATGAAATCATCAATAATACAAACTTTTGCGCCCTCATGTAAGCTTCTTTTCGGCAAAATCATTGTTTGTATTTTTCTTGAAGATCCTGACACATAATTTATACTTACCGTTGAGCCCTCCGTTACTTTGGGATCTCTTCTTACAATCACAACAGGAACATTTAGAAAGGATGCTACGGCATAAGCAAGTGGGATTCCCTTAGTAGCTACTGTTACTACCACATCAATTTCTAGTTTAGAGAACTCAGAGGCAAAAATTTTCCCGATATTTCTCACTGTCGAAGGCTCTCCAAGTAGATCACTCATAAATAAATAACCACCTGGGAGTAATCGACTAGGGTCCTCCAACCTCTTACAAAGATCGTCAATAAATTTTTTGCTATTATCTAGCGAATGCTCAGGAATATATTTAACACCACCTGCAGCACCGGATATTGATTTAAGGTAACCCATTCCTTCTTGCTTAAAAACTTTATTTACAATAGTTAGATCTTCACTGATAGAAGATTTTGCTGCATCATAGGTTGTTGAAAAAAATGGTAAGGAAACCAATTTCATTGGATTTTCAATTAAATAGTTAGTTATTGCAACTAATCGATCACTTCTCTTCATGCGGACACCTCTAAAACCGAATATTTTTATATAAAACATACCACTTTATACGGTTTTAATCAAGTGGCTCCTGATAACCTAACATTCGAACAACATAAACCTCATCACAAAAACCCCTAAGACTATTATAAATTCTATGAGCTCTACTTTCTTGTCGTACAAAAGCAAAAACAGTAGGTCCACTTCCACTCATAAGTACTGCATCCGCCCCTGATTGTTCCATTTGCCTTTTGATTTGATACACCTCTTGATACAGTGATACTGTTGTAGGCTCAAGTACATTGCCTAGCTCTCTACACATAGATAAATAATCACCATTTTTTAATGCATCGATCATTGCTGTTGTGTTGGGATGATTTACTTCACTAAGGTTTAACTTCTGGTAAATGGATTGCGTCGAAACACCTAATGTTGGCTTCGCTAAAACGACCCAACAAGCAGGAGGAGCTGGTAACTCTGTAATAATCTCACCTCTTCCCTGCGCTAATGCTGTTGTATTATATACGCAAAAAGAGACATCTGAACCGATTTTAGCTCCTAAGGAAGCTAATCGTTCTATTGATAGTCCTAGTGACCAAAGTCTATTTAACCCCCTTAGTGTAGCAGCAGCATCACTACTACCACCAGCTAAACCTGCTGCAACAGGAATATGTTTTTCAATGTAAATTTTGACTCCTTTGGTAATTTGATATGTTTCCTTTAATAATTTTGCAGCCCTATAGGCTAAATTACGTTCATCATTTGGTACAAAGCGGTTCTCTGACTCAATTTTTATACAGTCTTCATTTAGAGATACTAATTCAATACGATCTGCCAAATCAATAGTAGTCATTACCATCTCTATCTCATGATAATCATCAGGTCGTTTGTATAATACATCTAGAGTTAGATTTATTTTTGCTGGTGCTTTTTCAAGTACATACATTGCCGTCACCTTCTTCATTCATATACCTATAAATGTTACCATATCTCTCAACAAAACAAAAAGGGGCAAACCCCTTTATTTTAGGATTTGCCCTTTTTTAACTGTTGTTCTGCCATTTCCACCGCACGTTTAACCATATTACCTGCGTCACGTGCACGGATGCCTCCCCAACCTTCTTGTTGGACCGTGTCGTAAAAACCCAACTCTTTAGCTATTTCTTCTTTCAATTGGTCGGACATAATACCTTTTCGTCTACCCATGAAAGCAGCCCCTTTCCAATCTGGTCTTACGACACACTTATTTTTAGCATTCACAGGATAATTAATCGATCCAAATGTTTCATTTAAAGGATAAATTTAAAAAAACCAAATAAAAAAGCACTACCATAACTACTGGTAGAGCTTCATTTATCAACATTATTTAAGGACTTCTTGAGATTTTTAATAACAAAAAACTTTTCAAAAAAACCAGACCAAATAAAACATTTGGAATAGTATAAAAGCAGTAAACGATTGTTCACTGCTCCCCAAGAATTACATTACTTTACTCATATCATCGATGAAGTTTAATTCAACAGTTTCAGTCAAAACGTCTGCATAACTGTAAGAAACACGCTCAAAAGCATTTTCTTGCTGATCTAATTCTACAATAAAAACTGAAGGATACGTTTCTGCAAGAGTACCAAAACGCTCAATGGTCTTTCTTCTTCCGCCGTTAGCTTTAAGCTTCAAGCGTTTTCCAATTTGTACATCAAGACCTTGTTTGATTTCTACCAATGTTTTAGCCAATACACTCCACCTCACTCTATATTCACTATACCATAAGCTTGTTTAATCAGTCAAGTAAAATATTATATTATAACAGTATAGTAAATTTAATGTCAACAATTATTAATGTTTTAATATAATTTATTTTCTCACAAAATCTCAAAATTATGTGTTTTATTTTCCGAAATAAATTCATTGCGTTAAAAACAGTTTACTTAGGAGATATTTACACTTTGCGGACACTCTTTTTGTAAGTGGAATTTGGGAGAAACTCGCATACCTTTAACGGTTTTGGACCTTTTGCCTTTAAATTCATTACAAGAAAAACAAAAGCACTTATCAAATCCCATCGACAAGTACTCTAAATTAGCTTAATCAAATGACTCTTTTTCTTGATCGATATAAGGCATTCCGGTTCTTAGTAACCCACGAGTTTCTACACCTCCCAAACCCTTCTCACCCGTCATCGTATTCCTCAATGCATCATAGACCCTTACTTTTTCCATAAATGGTGTGTAGGCAATCTTAGCTGCAATATAGACCGGATCAAGTGCATGAATATTTATTCTTGTTGGAGAACTTGCAAAATTTGAACCAGCCCTAATTAATGATTCAAAATGAGACTGACATGCTCCCGCGAAAATAACTAGTTGGTCTAAGTTAGGAACAACCTTCCTTGCCTCTCTTACTGTTTCAGCAAAATATTTAGAATGACGGTATGCTCTAATATCATTTTTTGAACCTTTACTTCTAGAAAAAGCATCATGACCTGTAATAACAATCATATCAGGCTGTATTTTTTCCACCAGTGAACCAATCTCTAGTGGCATATCTTTCTCATTGAGATGAACACCATGGACCTGTAAGCCTATTCGTTGATATAAATCGATACATTTTTTTAGGTAAAGTCGATCACCATCCAAGTGAAGCACCCGTGCAGGGATTTGAAAGTAATTTGCCGGTTGATTATAACCTGATGTTGTTTCATATTCCCGCTTCTCCTTCATCAATTGATAGTCCTGACGAAAAAGACGAAAAGAGTAATCTTCCTTCTCTTTAATTTTCTTTTTCCTTTTTTCAAGCTCTCTATCCTCTACCTTAACTAAATCATCTACCTTTGCATCAGCCTCTAACCGAATATCTTCACCATGAAGAAGTACTATATTATTATCAATATTAATAACTCGAAATAGTATATCGTTATTATACGATTTACGCGTTACTAGTTCACCAGTTGTAAAATCCATTATTCCACCTCTCACTAGGCCATTCAAATTTGAATATATAAAATAGCCTATGACAGAAGGAAATAAGTTGTTCCCTATTTAGCGCACATTAAGAAAGAAAAATTATAGATATTTATTAATTTATTTCTCCTTGATAGTAAATGCACGCGCTAATCTTGCGAATTCTTCCATGTTTAAGGATTCGCCTCTACGAGTACCATCAATTTCTGCTTTGTTCAAATGTATTTCAATTTGTTCTTTGTTCAATGTTGATGAAAAGTGCCGTGCCAAGTTATTTCTCAATGTCTTTCTTCTTTGGCCAAAACATGCTTGAACAAGATTAAAGAAAAACTCTTCATCTTCCACTTCGACTGGTGGAGAATCTCTCACTTCTAAATGTAGTACGGAAGAGTCCACATTAGGTTGTGGCATAAACACCGTCTTCGGAACGTTCATCACTACACTTGCATGCGTGTAGTATTGGACTGCAATCGATAAGGATCCATAGCTTTTTGTATTAGGTTGTGCCGCCATACGTTCTGCCACTTCTTTCTGAATCATCACCGTAAAACTCGATACCGGAAGTCGATCCATCAATAATTTCATTAATATCGGTGTTGTTATGTAGTATGGTAGATTTGCCACGACTTTAATTTTCTGGTCAGTTTCAAAATTTGAATCAATTATTTTGCTAATATTGGCTTTTAGTATATCTTCGTTTACTATTTCCACATTGGAGTAATCCTCCAAGGTTTCTTTTAATATAGGGACGAGTCGTTGGTCAATTTCAATAGCAACAACCCGGTTCGAATGTATTGCTAACTGTTCCGTCAAAGCTCCCATCCCTGGACCTATTTCTATAGTACCTGTTTGTTTATTAATACCAGCATGGTGAATTATTCTTTCAAGTATATTTACATCAATAAGAAAATTCTGCCCTAAACTTTTCTTAAAAGAAAAACCAAACTTGTTTAGAATTTCTTTTGTTTTATTTGGGGTTGCGATTGCTTTTTGTCTACTCATTATTTTCCTCCTGAATAATTCTGTTCATTGTCTCTATAAACATCACTTTCGATATTTGAAACATATTCAACCGTTTCAGTAACTGCTTTCCATTCGTGTAGCCAATCCTTAACTCCAATCCAACTTTCTCTCTTCTAGATCTTGCTTTGTTACCACCTAGTAGTCCATATTGAAGCAAGTCTTCTCTAGTAAGTTCACTGCTATACTCTTGCGTAAGCTCATAAATACTCGATAAAGCCTTTTGGATCGTGTCTTTTGTAGCATGCTCAATCCCAATTCCTTTATCATGTTTTGCCTTCGCTTCCGATTTAGACAAAAAGGCGTGCTTACAGCCGGGTACTGCATTTGAGACTATATGCCTTATCCGTTGCCCTGGATAATCTGGATCTGTAAAGATGATAATTCCTCGTTTTTCTTTAGCATGTTTTATTTGTTCTATAATAGCATCATTGACAGCAGAACCATTGGTTTCAATTGTATCAGCATCAACTGCTTGTTTTATCTTTGCAGTATCATCTTTTCCTTCTACAACTATTACTTCTTTTATTTTCAAGCTTAATAATCCCCCTAATCCACATAACCATTGTTTATATTTTATTTTTAGTTCTTTTCATAAGTTATATTGCTTTTTATTCTTCGTAGTTGATGAAAAATCCGTCGTAGCGTAGCTATTAGTTGATTTGCGCTCCGGGCAGTCGCTTTCCGCGGGCAACGCTTCAACTTCCTCGGAAGAAAACCGCTTCCTGTGGGATTTTCAGCCGTCGCTTTTCCCGCAGGAGTCGACTGCCCTCCGCTCCAATCACCATCTTATTACAACAATAAGGAAAGAGGGATGGATAAGCTCAAAACTAGTGTAGTTTAGTACCCAAACTTTAAAATAACTATGTTTTCAAAAGTGGGGAAATCTCTTAACATACAACTAATTTTTTCCCTTAATAATCAGAACACCACTACCAGTGAAAGGCAGAATACGTAGACTCCTATGGGAACAGCGCGTGTCCGAAGACCCCGGAAGAATCGCTTTTTGATTCTGAGGAGGCTGAGGCCGTGCCCATGGAAAGCGAAGTATTCTGCCGGAACGGCATATAAGCATTCAACTTTAATTAGTGTCAGAGATAGAAGATACTACTTCGTAATCTATGGATATTGTGTCAAAAACAATATTTTTTTAAGAAACAGCATTATTTTTATAATAATATTTTAACTATACATGCACCAAATTCCCTTATTACAATACTATACATTTAGATATTACCCTAAAAAACAATACATCTTCAATTCGCTATACTTTTGGGTCATAAGAAAAGCCCTTACCATTATATCGGTAAGGGCAGATTATTAAAAATTATTTTATTCCAATATTCTTACCTGTACGGTTTTTCGTCCATATCTATATGCTTCGGCTAGGGTTGGTAAATGAACATCAATCCGGTTCCCTTTAATAGCTCCACCGGTATCATTAGCAGTTGCATATCCATAACCTTCTACCCATAATTTTGTTCCTAATGGAATTACACTAGGGTCAACAGCAACAATTTTTAGATTAGGATTAGCTTTAAGATTTATTCCGGTTCTGGTAAGACCTCTACCATCACAAGACGCACAATTCCAGTTATATGCTGTTGCATGCATTGTAAGTGTTCTCGCAACTGTATCATCGCCACGTGATACGGTATTAACACCAGTATTTTGGTTCACTTTAGTTCCTACAGCAACGACACGTTGTTCGCTTTCCTTTTTTACTTCTTCTTTAATTAACTCACGGCTTACTTCTTTACCGTTTTCTAAGACAACTTCATAATGCTTAGCAATAATCCCTTCCTTACCGGAAGATACAACCTTTTCAGTACCTTTAGCAAGTGAACTATCGTTCTTTTTCACTATGGAATAATCCTTGGTTTCTTCAACTATATCAGTTACTTTTTCTACCCTTGTAATAGTAATATTAGTTGCCTCTGAAAGTCTATCAGATTCTTTTGGCTCTAATCGGTCTAAATCTCCTAAACTTACATTCTCACTCTTTAAAAGATCTGCAACCGTTCCTCCAGTAACCCAAACCTGCTTTTCTTCGCCACCATCATTTAACATTACTTGGTAGGCCTCTTTAATTTCAATTGATAATCCTGCTTCAATTTTATGATCGCGATTTAAAGACACCTCATCATGATCAGATACTTCAATTTTTTGTTCGTCAAGAAAAGCCCCGACTGTCTCTGTTGTTGTGAAATAAGTTTTGTCTTCATCATTAATGGAGACGATTATTTCATTTGCTTTTATAAGATCTATTTTCATTCCTGATGTAATTAGTTCGTCTTTGGGATGTGAAAGTTTATCGTGATCTTCCACTTCGATGTCTAGTTCGTTTAATACATCCTCTACCGTGTCAGCATGTGTCCTGATAGCAGAAACTTCACCATCTTCGGTTACAGTGATCTGTGCTTTTGTTACCTGGTAAGTTGTAAAACTCACAAAAGCAACAAGTGCAATAATACTAAGGATAGGTATAACCAGCTTTGTTTTAAATGCCGGCAATAGCTTTGAAATGATTTTCATGCTCGTTTGCCTCCTTTATCCCGCTGTTGTATTATATAAACAACGATTTAGCCTGTCAAATGCTTCCTTATTAGCTACAGACTGTTAAATGACTTGCCAATACTGGCTTCAACTCCCATTTATCTACTAATATTTCAATCATGTTAAAATTGCATTACAAGTCACCAATTGTTCATAGATATATATTTCAAGTGACTTTTAAACTACTATTATTTCTACAATTAAAAAGAGGAACCATTAGATTTATTGGCTCCTCACAGTATGCACATTTTAGAGTGATATTAAAACTAAAAAGTATCGACAAATTTCTCTCCTATTGATTTAATACTACTATTACAAAGGATTTAGCGCATTTACCGTTTAATTTGAAAGAGTAGAAATGCATTCTCTGTTGTAGCTTCACTTACCTCTTCAAATGAGATATTCCTTAACTCAGCTATTTTTTCTGCTACAAGTTTAACGTATGCAGGTTCATTCCGTTTACCCCGGTTAGGATGAGGTGCTAGAAAAGGGCAGTCCGTTTCTATTAGTAGGCGTTCTAGCGGCACAGCCTGTGCTACTTCTTTGGGTTCGATTGCATTTTTAAAGGTCACCGGACCACCTAATGAGATATAAAAATTCATATCAAGACATTCCTGAACGTAATCAAGGGAATCATTATAACAGTGCATAATACCACCAATCTCAGCCGCATTTTCTTCTTTTAATAGTTGTATTATATCTTCTGTTGCTTCCCGGTTATGAATTATTATAGGTAACTTAACTTTTTTAGCAAGCTGTATTTGTTTACGAAAAACTTCCTTTTGAACATCTTTTGGTGACTTATCCCAATGATAATCAAGACCCATTTCACCAATTGCTACTACTTTTGGATGTTCTGCTAATTCTTCTAGCCATTTCAATTCTTTTTCTGTCATATCAATTGCATCAACAGGATGCCATCCTACAGCGGCATAGATATTGGGGTGCTCTTCAGCTAGCTCAATTGCCTTTGGGATTGTTTCATGATCAAATCCTACTACTACCATATATGTAACACCAGCATTTTGAGCACGGGTCATTACTTCTTCTCGGTCCTCATCAAATTGATGTACATTTAAATGGACATGGGTATCAAATAACATATTAACAACCTCCTATTTCTTTTTTCTTACTATTGATATGACAATAGTATTCCAAAAAAGGAAAACGCTTATCATTTAATTCGATAAGCGTTCCTATACTACTTTTTACTTTACTATAGATCCATTAGGCAACGTTTGTTCCACTGTTGCTAACGCAAGTTTTCCTGTTGAGTCTTCACCAGAAAGAATCATACCTTGGGAGAGCTCGCCACGAAGCTTGACTGGCTTTAAATTGGTAACACAGATCACTTTTTTACCTAATAAGTCTTCAGGTTTATAGTGCTCTGCAATTCCTGATATTATTTGTCTTTTTTCATTACCTAAATCCACTTGAATTACTAGAAGTTTATCAGCTTTTTTCATTTTTTCTGCATGTATTACTTCTGCTACTCGTAAATCTAATTTCATAAACTCATCAAAAGTGATTTCTTCTTTTGCTTCACCTTTTGTTTCTTCTTCCTTTGGTACTGGTTTTTTCATCATTTCTTTAATAATCTTTACTTCCTCTTCTGTATCAAGTCTCGGGAAGATTGGATCTTTCTTTTTCACTTTTGTTCCCTGTGCAATGACATCCATCTCGTTTAAACTTTCCCATGTTTTATATTGCTCTTTTTCAATCCCTAGTTGTTCAAATATGCTTGAAGGCGTCTGGGTTAAGAATGGTCGTAATAGAATTCCAGTACGGCGTAAGGAATCAGCCAAATGTGCCATTACGTTACCTAAACGCTCCTTATTACTCTCATCCTTTGCTAAGACCCAAGGCTGTGTCTCATCAATATATTTATTTGTACGACTAATATACTGCCAAATTGTTGTTAAAGCTACCGAGAATCCCATTTCATCTAGCTCTGCCTCTACTTTGGTTACCGTTTCTCTTCCAAGCTGCTCTAATTGCTCATCATACTTGTCCTGAGATTCTCTAAACGCAGGTATTTCTCCATCAAAGTATTTAATAATCATAGCAATCGTACGGTTTAGTAAATTCCCTAAATCGTTAGCTAAATCATAATTAATTCTTTCTACAAACCCTTCAGGAGTAAATACCCCATCAGAACCGAAAGGAACTTCTCGAAGCAAATAGTAGCGAAGAGCATCTAAACCATAACGGTTTGTTAAATCGATTGGATTTACCACATTGCCTTTTGATTTGGACATCTTACCATCTTTCATTAAAATCCAACCATGTGCAAATACCTTTTTAGGTAAAGGTAAGTCGAGTGCCATCAACATTATTGGCCAGTATATCGTGTGGAAGCGCACAATTTCTTTACTCATTAGATGTACGTCTGCCGGCCAATACTTTTGATAGTTTTTATCGTTATCAGTACCATAGCCTAAGGCAGTAATATAATTAGATAAAGCATCAATCCAAACATAAATAACATGCTTGGGGTTACCTGGTACTTTAACACCCCAATCAAAAGTTGTGCGAGAAACCGCTAAATCCTCCAAGCCTGGTTTGATAAAATTATTAATCATTTCATTCTTTCTGCTCTCAGGTTGAATGAATTCAGGATTTTCCTCATAATATTTAAGTAAACGATCTACATATTTACTCATCCTAAAGAAATACGATTCTTCCTTTACCCTTTCAACTTGGCCACCACAATCTGGACACTTACCATTTTCTAGTTGTCTTTCCGTAAAAAATGATTCACATGAAGTACAATAGCTTCCCTCATATTCATCTAAGTAGATATCGCCTTGTTCCAATAGTTGTGCAAAGATCTGTTCTACCACTTTTTTATGACGATCCTCTGTTGTACGGATAAAGTCATCATAGGAAATATCAAGCTTTTCCCAAAGATCCTTAATGCCACTTACAATTTCATCTACATATTTTTGTGGTGAAACACCACTTTCATCTGCTTTTTTCTGTATTTTTTGTCCATGCTCATCTGTTCCAGTTAAGTACATAACATCATAGCCCCGTAATCGCTTATACCTTGCCATTACATCACCAGCTACAGTGCTATAAGCATGACCAATGTGTAAATTACCACTAGGATAATAAATGGGAGTTGTTAAGTAAAACGTCTTTTTTTCCTCTGACATATAGGTACCTCCTCTTATGTAATTCACTTTTTAATAGTTTCATTAATATGGTATTTATTATTCTTTTTTTATTGTAGCGATTTCGGTGCAAATTTTCCATTTAAATGAAACTTCTATCTTATTTCTATTGTTTTAGGATTTCTATTTTACACTATATCGATAGTGGGTCTATTTGGTCAATGTTTATAGTCCAAGTTACAGCCCGAGTAAATCACTTTATGTCGAAATATGTCGAACAAATAAATAAGCTAAAACAGCCTGTTTTAGGAAAGTAGTTCATGAATAAAGTTGATTAAGTATCTTTTATGCATATCACTTTCCTAAAACGATGAAATAAGCTAAAATATAATTGACACATATGTAAAACACTGGTAAACTATCTTTTACACACATATGTCGAATATTGACGAATTTTGAATGAGGGGAGTTTATTCAATGAAATCTACTGGGATTGTGCGTAAGGTTGATGAATTAGGCCGCGTAGTAATACCTATTGAGCTCCGTCGCACTCTAGGTATCAATGAAAAAGATGCTTTAGAGATTTATGTAGACGATGATCGCATCATCCTAAAGAAATATAAGCCAAACATGACTTGCCATATTACTGGTGAAATCTCTGATGATAACCTTTCATTAGCAAATGGTAAAATAGTGTTGAGCCCGGATGGTGCAAAAGCTTTAATAGATGAAATTCAAAATAGAATAAACGAAAAATAAATTAATCGATTCACCTTCGCAATTCACATGCGAAGGTTTTTTGTTTTGATTTTTTTTATACATTCTAGTAAGAATTAATCTATATGATATGCTTGGTAAATTTCTCGTTTTGGTAACTTTCTTACTTCTGCGACTTGTTTAATCGCTTCCTTGCTAGTCATATTGTCTTCATTAATATAGTGTTCTACATGCTTTTCTATCGTTAGCTCATTCCACCAAACCGGGATATCTGATACAGATTCTGTATTCCCCTCAACAACAATACAGAATTCTCCTTTAATAGTTCCCTCTTCTGTCCACTTGATAACTTCTAAAATTTCGCCCCTAATATATTCCTCGAAACGTTTCGTCAACTCTCTAGCAACTGAAATTCTTCTATTGCCCAATTTCTCATGCAAATACTCCAAAGTATCTAACAACCTATGAGGGGATTCATAAAAAAGTAAGGTTGCATTTATGGATTTTAATCGTTCCATATCAGCATCTCTATCTTTCTTCTTTCTTGGTAAAAACCCATAGAAGTAAAATTCATTTGCAGGTAAACCCGAACCAACTAATGCACATAACGCTGCACTTGCCCCGGGCAGAACAACTACCGGTAAATCTACTTCTATTGCCGCTTTAACAATTTCATAACCAGGATCTGATATAGCCGGCATTCCGGCATCACTTACTAAAGCAATATCAGAACCTTCCTTTAATGCATCTAGTAGTCTTGACTCACGTGACTGCTTATTATGTTCATGGTAGGATATCAACTTATTATCTATTTCGAAATAATTAAGTAATTTCTTTGTATTTCTAGTATCTTCTGCCGCAATCATATCTACCGCTTTTAATGTATTGATAGCGCGGATTGTTATATCTTCTAAATTTCCTATTGGAGTAGGCACAATATATAAAGTGCCTGTAGAAATTTGGTGTTGGAAACTACTTTGAGTCTTTAACATCCATCCTGCCCCTCTTCATAATTTTTAATCAAGCTGTCTTTGGCAGCTCTGCTTAATTTTTTTATTGTATATTCTTCTTGTAATGCTTTTGTTTTTGTTTGATAGTCACTGATTTAAACAAGCTTAAATGGACCTCTACCCTTTGTATATTTAGCTCCCTTTCCCTGCTCATGCATTCGTACTCTTTTTCTAATATCATTGGTGTATCCAGTGTATAGAGTTCCATCCTTACATTTTAGCATGTACACAAAATGTCTATTTTCTTTTTCCATAGATGATTTCCTTAATTTCCTTTGTATACTTACCATCTTCATCGAAGGTATATAAAGGCTCTAGAATTTTTAGATCTGGGCTTCCATCTCTGATCCCTTCAATCAACAATATGTTTGCTTCTTTTCCTTTTTTGGGATATACCAATTGCAAGCGCTTGGGCTCTATTTTATATTTCTTAAATAGGGTTAAGATTTCCACTAATCTTCCTGGACGATGAACCATAGATACTTTCCCACCTGGTCTAGTAAGGATACTACAAGCCTTTACTACATCTTCCAGCGAACATTTAATCTCATGACGTGCTATTGTTAAATAATCATTCTTATTTTGATGTTCTGTTTTCGCTGTTTTAAAATATGGAGGATTACACGTCACTAAATCAAATTTCCCATTACCTAATAGCTGAGGCATTTCTTTTAAATCACCTTGTATCACGGTCAATTGATTCGTCAGATCATTAATCTCTATACTTCGTTTAGCCATATCTACTATTCGGGGCTGTATCTCCACTCCTGTAATCTCTGCTTGTGAACGTCGACTTAGTAATAGAGGAATCACAGCATTTCCTGTACATAAATCTAAAATACTTCCTCTTTTTATTGGAACATATGTAAAGTTTGCGAGTAAAACAGCATCTAAGGAAAATGCACAAATTGTTGGACTTTGTATGATTTTCATCTCTTTTTCTGCTAATAAATAATCCAATCGTTCATCACCTTGTAAATCAATCATTTACTTTTCTCCTTCAGAGTTAATATGATAATTAGTTTATCACGTTGATTATCTGTCCGTAAAATGCACACTTGTTTTCGGGACAGATATTTTAGGCATTTATAACTTGTAAAACAAAAATAAAAAAAGAACTAACCTAAAAGCACTTTTAAGCCTTTAAGGTTAGTCCTTAATATTTTAATCTACGTGATATCTATGCACATAATTATCTATTAGGCATCTTGTAAAATTAATAAGTTATTTTGTTTTATTTAAAAACAATAAACAAAATAAACAATCCTCATGTTGGCGCGGGCTTCCAAAATGAACATTACAAATATGAAATCCTTCTTCATAAAGCCTGGCTAAATTGTCGTATCCCTCACCTATAGAGACATCTTTATTAATGTCAGTATCACCTTGATTACTTTCACCGTCTTGACTTGATTCTAGTCGATTCCGTAAATGGTGATTCTCTAAAGCAAGTCGATGATTTTCTTCCAACAGTTCACTTAATTGGCTTTTTAAATCGCCGAGTTGCTGATAAAGTTGGCCGATTTGCTCTTCCATATAGGATACTTGTTCAAAAACATCTTTTTTATTCACTAACTCCACCCCATTATTCCGTGGCTTGCGTCATGATAATTCCTTCTTCTATCAGTTCATCTAAAGTATATTCAATTACTTTTTCTTTTTCAGGAATTTCAATTTGAATAATGCGTTCTAGGATGTTTAACCCAACTACTTTACCTAAGCCAAAAGGTGTCTTAACTTTTTCTCCTAAATCAGGTAGTTGTTTTTTAGCAGTCTCATAGTCATCATTCTCATATTTTAAGCAACACATCAACCGACCACATAGCCCTGAAATCTTTGCTGGGTTTAGTGATAGGTTTTGATCTTTTGCCATCTTAATAGATACAGGCTCAAAATCACCTAAAAAAGTTGAACAACATAACAGTCGTCCGCACGGTCCTACACCACCTAAGAGCTTAGCCTCATCGCGAACACCAATTTGACGCAGTTCTATTCTTGTCTTAAAGACAGAAGCTAAGTCTTTTACAAGATCCCTAAAGTCGACTCTACCGTCTGCAGTGAAATAAAAAATTGCTTTATTTCGGTCAAATGTATACTCTACATCTACTAAGTTCATGTCTAAATCATGCTCTTGTATCTTTTGCTGACAAACGAGGTAAGCTTCCTTTGAGTTCTCTTGATTTTCAGCAACGGATAACTTGTCCTTGTCGTTCGCTGTACGTATGACTTTCTTTAATGGAAGTACAATGTCTTCCTCATCAACCCTTTTATTTGAAATTACTACCTTACCAAACTCTACGCCTCTAACCGTTTCAACAATTACGTAGTCATCCTTTTGAATAGTTACTTCATTAGGGTCGAAATAATATATTTTACCCGCCTTTTTGAAACGGACACCTATAACTTCTATCATTATCTTTCACCTCTGTATTTGAAGTGTTAACTGCTCCATTACTAAAGCAGGATTTACATTTTGGTCTAGCTTTCGTTTTGCCTCCATAATTTTGCTTAGAACTTTAGTTGCATGCTCTCTAGACCAATTCATAGAGGAGTGAACTATTTTTTCTTGTTCACTAATAAAGACAATGGAATCTGAATTATCCACATAATTATATATGATATCTCTAAACCAAATGATCAGTAAATCCAAGCCTTGTTGGAGCTGCCTTCGTTCTTTAAAATGTGGCATCCAATTATTATTTATGAACAGTAAAGATTCATCTGGTTTTTCTTGGAGCACTTCTACTAATTGTACCACTATCTTTCTAGCATTAGCAAACCACTCATCGCTACTTATTTCAATTGCTTCAGAAATATTATTTGTCAAAGCTGCCATTAACTTGGCATTTGATTCAGATAAACCCTCTTCTACTAATTTATTCTTAATACTTAAGGGATTAAGTGGTTTCAGCGCCATAATTTGGCACCTGGATCTTATCGTTTGTAAAATAGATTGGCTATTTTCTGTAAGAAGGATCGCTGTTGTAAGCTTACTTGGTTCCTCCAAAAACTTGAGTAGTCGGTTAGAGGCATTGCTAGTCATTTTATCAGCATCAGTAATGATATATACCTTTCTGTTTGACTCCAAACCAGTGTAGGTAAACTCTTTCTGGAGATGTAAAATTTGTTCTTTTTTAATTGATTGACCATCCGGGACAATGCGATGTACATCTGGATGATTCCCAGTATCAATGCGGTGACATTCTTTACAATTATCACAAGGTTGAAAATCTGTTTTATTATTACAAAAAATACTTTTAGTTAGCAAAATACTTAATTCATGTTTTCCTGTGCCTCTTGCACCGTGAAATAAATAAGCGTGTGAAATTCGTTCTTTTTTTAAGCTGTTGACTAACATTTTGCTAACTAAAGGTTGAATAGTAGTCATTTCTGACCAAGTTCTCATATCATTACTTCCCTTTTATTAAACTTAATACCGAATAGGAGTTCTATCATTTCCTTCACGTGTATAGATTTACTAATAAGCCCTTTATTTCACCTATAATACCTAGCAATCCTATTGATCGTCTTTCCTCTGCTATAAACTCATCAGTTAATTCAACAAGCTTTTGGTCAATTTCGTTGACGATAGTTAACTTTCTACTATTACCTTCCATGTTCCAGCTATGCGAATGTTTTAGATCCATACCATATTGAACTGCTTCCTGAACAAAACTCTTTACCATTCGTTTATACTTAGCTAAATCCTGAAATGATCGAAACTTCTCTAATCGTTCACCTTGATTTGTTAACTCAGTCATTAATTTTTGTAATTCTTGTTGCTTCAGTTTTTGTGTTTGTGCACCTACCATTGAGTCAAAATTCTTTGAGCTACTTGATTGCTGTATTGAATTCTTTTGGGAGGCATCGATTTGCGATCGCAATTCTTGACTGATTTTCATTTAATCGTTATCCCCTTACTTAAAATTGAAAAAATGAATCTACAGGAACGACAAATACTGTGGCACCGCCAACTTCTACATTAATTGGTCGTGGAATATATGAATCGGCATTTCCACCCATTGGTGATATAGGAGCCACCATTTGCTCTCTTTGACTACAATTATCTCGAATGATTTCTAAGGCTTCATCAACGTATTTATCCTCACAGCCAATCATTAATGTTGTATTTCCTTCTTTAAGGAAACCACCTGTCGTAGATAGTTTAGTCGTTTTAAAGTTTTCCTCGCCTAAGGCATCGGTCAGGCGATTACTATCTTTATCTTGAACAACAGCTAAAATTAGTTTCATTTTTTTCCTCTCCTCTTTTCATTACTGATATATTGTATTCAAATGGATAACAACTATTGAATATGAGAAAAGTAATGACTAAGTTGCTTTGTCTTTTAAAAAAGACATTATCTTGTTATATGTCTCTTTCTCAACCAAGTCAATCGTTTGGCTTGCATCGACTCGATGGATTCGTTCTGGAAATTTACTCGTTAACTTTTGATAGGCTTCATAAACCTTTTCGTGGAATTTTAATTGTTCTAGATCTAAACGATTCTGTTCTCGGTCTTTATTAGCAACTATTCGCTTCAAACCTTCTTCAGGATTAATATCAAAAAAGAGCGTTAAATCAGGCATACAACCTTCAATGGCAAATTCATTTATCTGATATACCTCGTCCATTCCTAAACCACGAGCATGGCCTTGATAAGCTAAACTACTATCTATAAAACGATCACATAATACTATTTTTCCATTTGCTAAAGCTGGTAATACTTTTTCAACCAGATGCTGGCGTCGCGCAGCAGCGTATAAAAGCGCTTCTGTTCTAGCATCCATTAAAGTATGGGCCGGGTTTAAAATGACATCTCTAATTTTTTCTGCAATCTCTATCCCACCTGGTTCCCTAGTTGTGATTACATCATGTCCATCCACCACTAACTTGTTTTCAAGTGCTTGCAATACAGAGGTCTTCCCTGCTCCCTCACCGCCTTCAAATGTAATAAAATATCCTACCACAGTTAGTCTCCTTTAGTAAAAATCATTAGATAGTTATAGCCCCATTGTTGGTTCCATCAGTTCAATCGACCAATTAGACAATTTTATTGAACATAGGCAAATAACTAACATAAGTTTTTATACTTTCTGATATTATAAAAATAAATAAATTCCGTTATTTATATCTCTATTTTGAAAACTTATACCTTTACTTAAAAGGTATTTTACCATGTTTATGTGTCTTTCAGTAACTATTTCTCCTTTAACAATGAGAGGAATTCCCGGAGGATAAGGTATAACTGCCTCAGCTGCTATCTTTCCGTTTGCTAACTCCCAGGAGATGAACTTTGTTTTCTTTTTACTCATTTCTTGATAAGAAAAAGCTAAACTTTGTATTGGTTCGTTAATAATTATATTATTATCATCTATTGTAGCATGCTTAGGAACTATTTTTAATTGTTCATTTATCTTTTCTATCGCCTCAATTAGCGTTCCCCATTGCTCGAATGGTGTCAAACCATGAATAAATAGAATTTGATTATGTGTAGATAACTCCGGCACTAATCGCTCTTTTTCAAAAAGTTCAGCTGCTTTTTTTCCTGTATAGCCACCTTTAACTTGGATAGTTATTTTTAACGGATCATCTATCCCAGTTTTTAACGGAATGACCTCCCAAAAATCACTTTTATTTAATTCAGACCTCAATTTATTAATGCTCTTTTGCAAATCCCGGATATTATCTGCAGTAATTTGTTCTAAATAAGCCCTCGCTAAATCTAGACTTGCCATTAAAGGATAGGAGGGGCTACTTGATTGGAGCATTTGTAAATAGCGTTTAATCTTATCGGATGATACCAAAGATGTATTTGTATGTAAATAAGAAGCCATTGTCATTGCTGGCGCCATTTTATGTGCTGATTGGACAACCACATCTGCTCCTAACTCAACGGAAGACGCCGGAAATATAGCACCTAATGAAAAATGAACACCATGTGCCTCATCAACTAGTACCGGAATATTGTGCTGGTGGGCATATATAATAACTGATTCAATATCATAAGTTCTCCCAAAATAATCAGGGTAAGTTAAGATTATCGCTGTTGCATCAGGATGACATGTAATAGCCTGCTTTAATGTATTAACACTTGGAGCTGAATATCTATCGACACTTTCGTCATAGTCGGGAGCGACAAATACAGGTAATGAACCACTCAATTCTAACCCATTTAATATAGATTTATGACTATTCCTTTGTACTATTACTTTTCCGCCAGGATGACACGTTGCTAAAATCATAGCTAAATTACCAACAGTACTGCCTCCTACTAAGAAGTAAGTTGATTCAACCCCAAACCATCTTGCTGCAAGTGCTTGTGATTTTGCAATAACACCTTGTGGGGCATGTAAATCATCGAGTCCTGCCAACTCAGTAAGATCTATTTGTAGTAGTTTTTCATATGATTCTATTCCTTCTTTATTAAATACTAGTCCTCCCTTATGGCCTGGTACATGGAATGAAATGGGATTTTGATCGCTTCTCTTTTTTAACGCTTCGTATAAAGGTACTTCTTGCTTTTGATTGTTCATAAAATTCCCGCCTCGTCTATCTATATACTGGTTATTACATTATACCAATGAACAACAGGTCTTAAAAATTATTCCTTTAAAAACGAGAACACCCTTACTGTGGGGGTAACAGTAAGGGTGTTCTAATCTATGAATATAACTTTGGTTGATTAATATTCTTTAGCTTATTAAGATAATACTGATATTGCTCTTGCTTTGGTTCAGTATGGATCATCTTTTGTTCGCATTCACAACAAATAAACAAATTATATAAATGAATACCTCTATACTTTGCCTGATCGCAAATGCCACAAGTTTTGCTTTGTTCGACTGTCTTCATATTCTCCACCTCCGCTAGCTTAGTTTCTCCTAATCTAACGAAACTATACATGAAACTAATAATATATTTATATTTTATTCTATGAAAAAAACTCTGAAACTTGTTTGTACATATACATTTTGGTTTGTACTTTATTATTTTACTATTTTAAACTTTTATTAAGAACTTAAGTAACTGTAAAATTTATCTATCTCATAGGGGTCACTTTTAAAATATTTAAACTTCTATAATACAAAACACCCCAAAAGCATTTAAGCTTTTGGGGTGTTTTATTTGCCTAGCAACGTCCTACTCTTGCAGGGGCAAAGCCCCAACTACCATGGGCGCTGGAGAGCTTAACTACTGTGTTCGGCATGGGAACAGGTGTGACCTCTCCGCTATTGTCACTAGACCTAAAGAAATGAAGATATATAT
>NZ_WJNG01000023.1 GCF_009649745.1 Aquibacillus halophilus
CAAGAAATCTTGTTTGTTGTCTTTCTATATTTGTATAATAACATGTTTAAAAAGTATAAAAAATACATATGTTCAACACTTCACAATTAAGAAACAAACCTTTGACAAATTAGTGAAAAGTATCAATTAATCTTGACAAAAACTTCGAAATGTTATACCCAAGTATAATATTCCTTTCTATTTTAATGTGATAATATTTTTACTATTAGGAGAGTGTTGTTTCAATAGAGAGGAGGGAAACTCATGGAGAAGATACAATCAATGTTGAGTAATCACGTTTTTAACATGGAAACAGCTATTATATATTTGGTTATATTTGTATTTGCTTTTACAATTGTAATACCAACGATATCAAGAATAATACTGTTATTTTTACCGTTACCAAAACAAAGTAAGAAAATCATTGGGAAGATAGTTATGCTTATGTCATTAGCTATCGCTGTATTGGTTTGGTGGCAGGCAGTTTTGCCACTTGCTTAGATAAGTTAGTGTATAAGAAAGGTTGACCTGGCTCTTTAACACCTCTTAGTTGCGGACGGCGTCAGGTCCTTTTGATTTATACTAGTAAATCCATTATATTATTGTTTTTTTTCATTTTGACTATAAATCTTTAATTCATTAATTAATTCATTACTCATGGCATCGTCTATCAGTAATTTAACTCCATAAAAATAATCCTTTTTCTTCTTTTTCCAGATGATTTCTCCAGGAAATGACTTATTAGAAACTAATACAAAGCTGATCTCAACCTCAATCTTATTTTCCTCGCAATATAAGTTGAAATTAGTTGAAATATTTAAACCACCTCGGCTCATATCATGGATAAGTGCTTTACCTGGTTTACTATCAATTTTTTTGTCATTTATTTTAGTGATTTTAAATTGAGCTTCTAAAGGGTTCCCGAATTGAAACCTTAACGATTCCTGACGTTTATACCTCATATAGATTCTCCTTTTCTAATTAGGTTTAAAAAAGCTTTAAATACTATTCTGACTCCCTATCAAAACCTCTATCAGTTATAACAATTAAAACACACTCTCGTGGTTAATTCATCACAACTTTTCCAAAAAAAAAAGATTCCTCATAATCATTAGTTAAACGGGCACACTAAGAATATTATTTTAGCGGGAGGGTTTTGCCTTGAGCATTACTAGCAATACATTATCCATTTTTGCCTTAGGTGGGTTGAGTGAAATTGGAAAAAATATGTACGCAATTGAATATGACAATGATATCTTGGTCATCGACTGTGGTAATAAGTTTCCGGATGAAAGTTTGTTAGGAATCGACTTAATCATTCCTGATATTACGTATTTAGTTGAAAATAAAGATAAAGTGAGAGCTCTAATTGTAACCCATGGGCATGAAGATCATATCGGTGGGATTCCATTTTTCTTAAAAAAGTTAAATGTTCCTGTTTATGCTACTCGCTTCACGCTGGGTTTAATTGAATTGAAATTAAAAGAACACCGAATACTTAGGGAAACGGAATTAATTGAAATTTCCTCTGACTCAGACTTAGACTTCGAAGACATCAGGGTGAATTTTTTCAGAGTGAATCATAGCATCCCGGATTGTCTAGGGATTGTCTTTCACACACCGGAGGGTGATATTGTACATACTGGGGATTTCAAATTTGATTTAACTCCCTCGACTAATGAACATTCCGATATTCATAAAATGGCCGCAATCGGCACAAAAGGTGTTTTACTCTTATTGTCCGAGAGTACAAATGCAGAACGACCAGGTGCTACCCCGTCAGAGCGAATCGTTGGCGAACATATAATAGAGGCTTTTTTAAAGGCAGAGCGTAAAGTCTTTCTATCCACCTTTGCATCTAATATTAATCGGGTGCAGCAGGTGGTTGATGCTGCGCAAATAACAAATCGTAAGCTTGTTTTGCTCGGAAGAAGTATGGTCAATGTTGTAGCCGTTGCAATGGAACGAGGTTACTTAGATGTTCCTAATGGAATGTTGATTGAAAAGGAACAAATCAATGACCTTCCCCCTGATAAAGTAGCCATTTTATGTACTGGTAGTCAAGGGGAACCGATGGCGGCTCTTGCGCGCCTTTCAACTGGGAGCTTTCGTGGTGCTGAGGTTCTACCGAATGATACAGTAATTTTTGCTGCGGGTCCAATCCCAGGAAATGAAAAAAATGTTTCCCGTATTATAGATAACTTGTTTGCTCTTAGGGCTAAGGTTATTTATGGATCGGGGAGTGCTTCAGGAATGCATGTGTCCGGACATGGTTATCAAGAAGATTTAAAACTAATGCTCACATTAATGAAGCCTAAATACTTCATCCCTATTCACGGTGAGTATAGAATGTTACACCAGCACCGATTACTAGCTGAATCTGTCGGAATCGAACAAGACAACACCTTTATCATGAATAATGGAGATGTTGTAGATATTGAAAACGGTGCTGCTAGGCAAACTAGAAAGATACCAACAGGAAACACCTACGTAGACGGGATTGGAATAGGTGACGTTGGAGAAATTGTGCTTCGTGATCGGAAGCAACTTTCTGAAGATGGGATGCTCGTAGTTGTTTTGACAATGAGTAAAGCTGAGAAAAAACTTGTTTCTGGACCGGACACAATTTCTAGAGGATTCGTGTATGTTAGGGACTCAGAAGAACTATTAACAAATGTTAACCGGCTTATAATAAAATCAGTTAACGATTTACAAGGTTCAGATAGAGACCAATGGAAGGTCATGAAGCAAAGTATAAGAAAGTCAGTAGGACAATACTTATTTAAACAAACGAAGAAAAAGCCGATGATTCTTCCTATTATTATTGAAATATAAAGGGTTTTTAATTTAACGAAGGTGGCAAGTTTATCAATACTCACATGAGTCCAAGGCAGTAATTTGCCTTGGATTTTTTGTTCTAAATGCTAGCACAACGAATTAAGTAATCAGAGCAATAGTAAATTCAAATTTTCAATCATTGGAATATTGTCGAAATTTGTTATAATAGAACAAACTCTATAATTGTTACCGATAAAGGCAAACTTATCGAAAGGTAAGGACGCAAAGCCACGGACCTTAATGTATATTTACAAAGGTAGCCGGGCCACCGAAGAACTAGGTTAAGTGAACCTATTTTCTTAGGTTCACTTTTTTGTGTCCATTTTTTTCTCTTAAGGAGGTAAAAAGTTTTTCAAATAGTCTCAAAATTAAATCTAGATAACTAGAGAGATTTTAGTAGATAGAGAAAACAATGTGAGGTGTAAATATGGATAGATCATCACTTATTGGATTATTTTTAGGCATTTTTGCAATAGGTTTAGGAATGGTAATGAAAGGCGTAAGTGTTCTTGCATTATTTAACCCTGCGGCGTTAATAATCATTTTTGTAGGAACTGCTGCAACGATTTTAATTGCTTTTCCTATAAGTACAATAAAAATAATTCCTAATTTATTTAAAATTATTTTTAAAGAAGATAAAAGTGTTGATATGAAATCAGTTATTGATATGTTTACTGAATGGGCAGATCTTGTCCGAAGAGAAGGTATCCTAGCATTAGAACCAAAGTTAGATGAAATTAACGATACTTTTTTGAAGTCTGGGATAGAATTCGCAGTAGATGGACAGTCCACTGAATTCATCAAGGATGTTCTAATGGAAAAAGTAGATGCGATGGAACAAAGACATCAGAAGGGTGCTAGAGTATTCACTCTAGCAGGTACGTATGCTCCAACTTTAGGTGTACTAGGAGCAGTAGTCGGGTTAATTGCTGCGCTTGGAAACATGAATGATGTAGAAGTTCTAGGAAATGCTATTTCCTCAGCCTTTGTCGCTACATTATTTGGTATCTTTTCTGGTTATGTTTTGTGGCATCCATTTGCGAATAAATTGAAAGAGAAGTCTAAGAATGAAGTTCAGTTAAAGTACATTATGATTGAGGGTATATTATCGATTGCTAATGGTGAATCACCAATGATTACAAATGATAAGCTCTCTTCCTACCTTTCTCCTTCCGAACTAGTAAAACTAAAAGCAGAACAAGGGGATGAAGTATATGCGAAAGAGGAGGCGTAATCATAAGGAAGAAGAACATATCGATGAATCCTGGTTAATTCCTTATGCAGATCTTTTAACCCTGTTATTAGCGCTTTTTATTGTATTATTCGCTATGAGTGAGATAGATGCAGTAAAGTATCAAGAACTTTCGAGAATTTTAAATAGTGAATTTGGAGGAGGCAATGGGGTACTCGAACATAACAATAATATCGTAGAGCTCTCTGTGAAAACAATTGAAGAGAATACATCAACCAAAAGTATAGAGGAGCTCAGCCAATTAGAAAGCCTCCAACAGCAAATTCAAACATATATTAAAAAAAATGATTTGGCTAAAGTTTTAGGGACTAAGTTAACGGATGAAGGCCTTTTAATTTCAATTGAAAATAATGTTTTTTTTGATCCTGGTAGTGCAAAGGTTAAGGGTGATGGTCACGATATTGCAAATGAGGTATCTGAGTTTTTATATACTGACCCTCCTCATCAAATTGTAGTAAGTGGTCATACAGATACAATTCCAGTAAATAACAGTGAGTTTTCATCTAATTGGGATTTAAGTGTTATGCGGGCAGTAAACTTCATGCGATTATTGTTGGGTAATGACAAGTTGGATCCACAACGTTTTAGTGCGAAAGGGTTTGGGGAACATAAACCAATTGCGCCTAATGATAGTGAAAAGAATAGGGCTAAAAATAGACGTGTTGAAGTACTCATTCTTCCAAACTATGATATTAAGACAAAAGAATAAAAAATCCATAAAAGATGGATAGTGTTAGCAGCTGATCTAAAGTCACTCAGTGAAACCAACAATTAATCGGACTAACCCCATAGGTAAGGTAATGGAAATCTGGAAATTAGGGTATATAAAATAAAACGGATGAAGTGAAAGAAATCATCCCTGATAATCCTAGTTTGTACTGTATTTAAGACAAAGGATGCTCCATTAAAATCTATGATTTAGTTGGAGAGGTTCACTTAATGGCTTTTTGTTTGTATATAATGTCTGGAAGCAAGGAATTACAAATGAAGGTGCGACCGTATTTATACGGATTTAAAGGAAATTTCCAATACAATAGTATGTTTATTAATGAGGACTTTCCTCCTCATGCAATGGTATTGGTAAAGTTAGCAATAGATATTAATAGATATTTACCGAGGTGAAGATAGATTTAAAGCATCACACTTGTTTTATTTAACGAATGATAATTTCAAAATTGCGATGAACGCTTATGAGTATGGTTTGCGGGAATCCCATTTGGTAAAAAGAAAAATTAGTCTATCAAAAAGTCCATCACAGCAGTGGATAAACTTTTCTAATCATTAGGCTTATGAAGAAATATTGTTTCTAATCACCTAGTGTTAAGAAATTCAAGTATAATGAATTTATCCAGATATTGCATATGATATTTCTCCTTGGATAATCCTATACATAAGTTTGGACAATATAAAAAGCGAGGTTAGTACATGAATGGAACAAGTTTTGAAAATTACAATCTAAGCGATGACATAACAAAAGCACTTAGTGTGTTAAAATACGAAACGCTTACAGAGGTTCAACGTGAAGTAATACCAAGAGCATTGGAGAATAACGATCTTGTGGTAAAGTCACAAACCGGTAGTGGTAAAACTGCATCCTTTGGTATTCCTATTTGTGAAATGATGGAGTGGGAGGAAAAGAAACCTCAAACATTAATTCTTACCCCAACCCGTGAGCTTGCTGTTCAAGTTAGAGAAGATATTACGAATATTGGTAGGTTTAAACGGATTAAGGCTATGGCGGTATATGGAAAGGAACCTTTTGCGAAGCAAAAAGAAGAATTAAAACAAAAAACGCATGTAGTTGTCGGTACACCAGGACGTGTGGTGGATCATATTGAAAGAGAAACACTTAGTTTAGATAATATAAAGTATCTTGTAATAGATGAAGCTGATGAAATGCTTAATATGGGCTTTATTAACAAAGTGGAATCAATTATCAAACAGTTACCAACAAACAGAGTAACGATGGTATTCTCTGCTACATTACCTAAAGATGTTGAAAATCTATGCCATAAATACATGAAAGATCCGATAAATATAGAGATTGCTGAAACGGGTATAACAACCTCAACAACAGAACACCGTCTTATCGAAGTAACAGATCAAGCGAAAATTTCGCTTTTAAAAGATCTAACAGTCGTTGAAAATCCTGACAGTTGTATGATATTTTGCCGAACAAAGGAACATGTCGATACAATATTTACTGAGTTAGAAGAGGCTAATTATGCTTGTGAAAGGCTTCATGGTGGACTAGAGCAAGATGATCGGTTCGCAGTCATGGAAGGATTCAAAACTGGGAACTTCCGCTATCTTGTAGCGACAGATGTAGCGGCAAGGGGAATTGATATTGATAACGTAACACTTGTTCTAAATTATGATGTACCAATGGAAAAGGAGAGTTATGTTCACCGAACTGGAAGAACAGGTCGTGCTGGTAACAAAGGTAGAGCCATTACTTTTGTGACACCTAATGAGGGTAAATACCTAAGAGCAATTGAAAGATACATTGGCTTCGAGATACCTATAATGGAAGCTCCTGGTCAACAGGAAGTTAAAAGTGGACAAGCAGCTTTTGATGAAAAAGTAAGCGGTCGTCGGATAGTTAGAAATAATAAAACAGCCAGAATTAATCAGGATATTACCAAGCTTCATTTCAGCGGTGGTAAAAAGAAGAAAATTAGAGCTCTGGATTTTGTTGGAACAATCACCAATATTCCAGGAGTAACAGCTGATGATATTGGGATTATTACTATCCAGGATAACTTTTCATATGTGGATATTCTTAATGGAAAAGGGTCACTTGTTCTGCAAGCGATGGAAAAGACCCCAATAAAAGGAAAGAAATTAAAAGTTAGCACAGCAATAAAATAAATGGTTAAAGACAATTGTATAATGTGTTTGTTCTCTTCTTAAAAATTAAAACTCTAATCCAGCTGTTTGGATTAGAGTTTTAATTAATTTATTATACAATCTTTTTTCTGTGCGATAGGTAATTCTTATTCAAATATAGCTACTTGCTGTGAAATCTTATCTATTTCCTCAAGATCATCCTTTGATAATTTAAACTGTAAGGTGCCAATATTTTCCTGAACATGATGACCCTTCGATGCACCTGGTATGGCTACTACTGTTTCACCATGAAAGTGAATCAACCAATTCAGTGCTATTTGTGTTTGACTAACTCCATACTTTTTTGCCTTCTCTTCTAATAAATCGATTAAAGGTTGTGTTTTTTTCAGGCCTGATGGTTTAAAGAATCGGGTGTATTTTCGGGGGCCTATAATTTTTTTAATTAGTTCAGGGTTCTTATGAAATTTCCCGGATAATATTCCTTGTTCAAGCGGTGAGTACGCGATAACAGTTATACCTAAATTTTTTGCCGTTTCAAGGATTCCATTTTTCTCAATTCTGCGATCTAATAGACTATATTTAACTTGATTTGAAGCTAAAAAGTAACCTTCATTATTTAAAAATTCATTAGCTTGCACCATTTTAGACGCTTTAAAATTACTTACCCCAATGTGTTCAATTTTATTGTTTTCGAGAAGTTGCACCACAGCTTTCATTTCTTTAGCTACACTTGAAAAGGAAAATGGTTGGTGGATTTGATACAAGTCAATCTGTCGTCCATCGAGTGCATCCAATCGAACATCAATAGTCTTAGTAATTGAAGAAGCAGTGCGGAATGCAGGCCACCATTTGGTTGCAATCAATGCGTCATCGGCAGCCTGTCCAATAGTAGCTAATGCTTCTGACAAAGCTTTTTCTGATTCACCTTTTCCATAGATTTCAGCAGTATCAAACCAGTTAATTCCGCCTTCTAAACTCATTCTAACAATTTCGTTAATGTCTTCCTGTTTAATTTCTGCCCAAAATCGACTGACAAAACTTGTTTCTTTACTGAATTGCCAGCAACCTAGTCCTAGCGCCGATATCTTTATTTTGGACTGTCCTAAATTGCGTAAAGGTGTACTTGTGCTTGCTTCCATCTATTTAACACTCCTATTTTCAATTTAAAATAAATGGTATCATCATTTGTACATCTAAGTGTAAATCGCCCTACTTCATTTGTAAAAAATTAAGCACAGTAAATAGAACTTCTTATTAAAAGGGAAAAAGTTCACAAAAGCTACTCCAGAGGTATGGATAAAATAAAAAACGTCATAGTAAATCACTCTTTTTTGAAAATGGAGTTCAAGCTTTTGTTTAATTTGTAAGATACCTCAGTCGAACGTTGGAAATTACTAAGAAATGAAGAAAAACCTGAGAGCCTTATGATAAAGTGGAATAGTAAAGTGTAATCAAACGGGATTCGGAAAGGAAACTAAACAATGAACAATTTATTCAAAACATTTAACCAAACTAAATATCAATTAGTAAATCACGGACCAAGAAACGTTAGTGTGTTAAAACAGGCACTAGAAGTTATCGATGGGCAACAAGCAAGTGACTTGTATGGAAAAGGAAAGATAATAGAGAATTTCCAAGAAAAAATGGCCAAGTTCTTAGGTAAGGAAACTGCAGTGTTTTTCCCGAGTGGGACAATGGCCCAGCAAATTGCATTAAGAATCTGGTGTGATGAAAAACAACTAAAAACGGTCGCATACCATCCTCTCTCCCACTTGGAAATTCATGAAGAAGATGGGATAAAAGAGTTACATCAAATCAAAACGATTTTGTTAGCGGATAAGAATCGTGTAATTGAATTGGATGACGTCGTTACTATGAATGAGGATATCGCTTGTTTATTACTTGAATTACCACAACGTGAAATTGGCGGTCAATTACCAGAGTACCAAACTCTTGAGGCGATTTCACGGTATTGTCGAGATAAAGGTATTAAACTTCACCTTGATGGAGCACGCTTATTTGAAGTTTTACCTTATTACCAGAAATCTGCTACTGAAGTATGTGAGTTGTTTGATAGTGTTTATGTTTCTTTTTATAAAGGAATTGGAGGACTTGCTGGTGCAATTCTAGCAGGCGATCAAGCCTTTACTGAAAAGTCTAAGGTATGGAAAAAACGTCATGGTGGCGACTTGATTAGTCTTTATCCGTATATTATAAGTGCCGACCACTACTTTGATTTGAGAAAAGGTAAAATGGACCAGTATTATTACGACGCTAAGGAATTAGCACGCTTGTTTAATCAATGTTCAGGACTCTCAACCATACCGCAAGAGCCTGTCTCCAATATGTTTCATGTTCATTTTGATTTTCCGAAGGAAAAGGTAATCTCGATATTAATTTCGATTCATCAGGAAACAGGAATTGGAATCACTAGTAATTTAAGAGATACCAGCAGTGAGTCCTGTTATTCGGAAATAAGTGTTGGGGATCAATATCATCAAATTCCAAACGACGAATTGGAAATCATGTTTCAGTTGTTAAAAGAGAGACTTAGTGGACTATCGTTTATAAATTAATTGGGAAGTTCTTGATATAGTTCTATTGAAAAGGCCTAAATCTCACTCACCATATAGGCGGGTGAGGTTTAGGATTAGTTTTGTCCCTTATTAACTTCCATCACTTTATCCTTTATTTTTATTTTTGCGGTATTGTATGCCTTTAACAGCAGTAATAGCTCATCTTGATTTATTAGTCTGACTCTTTTCTTGTTTGCTTGGAGTGTAGCTGCCTCGGTAAAGTGTCTGTTGGTTATGATCCATTTATCATTGGCCTTATAATAGTCTGCAACACTTGCTATTTCATTGACTACTGAAATTTCAATATTGTCATAATTATGGATGGCTTGAACTACTACTTTGTCATTGCCTCTACTTAGAAATAGATCAGCGCCACGATCATTAGAATTAGAAATATATTTCACGTAGTATCCTTTCTGTTTAAACAAATGGTATAACAATTCCTTGAACTCAGCCTCGTTCATTTGGTCTATTTCATTGATTATTGGTTCTTTTTTTTGTGGATAATGACGTTTGAAAAATGAGTCTAGCTTTTTAGAAAACATCATCTTGCATGTTAAATAAGTAAAGAAAGAGGCTGAAGCGATAAAAAAAGTAATGAAAAATGAGTCTACCAACTTACTTGAAGGGACAGATGCTGCTAGAGCAAATACAATAACATTTGTAATGGCAATGAACTTCGCTTTATCTCCAAATGCCCAGTCGTTAAATTGGCTAATTTTCCTGAATTGTTTTATGTAATATTTAAAAATATTAACACCTTCTCCTGTATTAAGATGTCCGTAGATTCTCCTATTTTAGTAAAAATATACAATTGATTAGGCTTAACTTATAGATCCTCCTAAAAAGCGAAATTATCTTGTTGTGGAGCTTGGTCCTTATTTATTTGTAATTATTAAAATCAAAATTTTAAAAAGAGTAATTGTTATATTATGTTAAAATAAATACAAATCAATAGCAGGTTAATATTTTTGGAAGATAGAATATGCTCTATTTTATTTATTTATATAGACAACTCAAGTTTCTATTTCTTTGTTCATTTCTAGGAGGATAATATGAGAATATTCGGAGCAATACTTACCGTAATCGTATTTGGGATTTTTGGATTCGTCGCAACAATAATAGCTTCACTTACAAGGAATGCCGAGTTTTATGTTCCTTTCTCCATCACTGTCACTGTTGCACTAATAGTGATTATACATCTAGCAATCTATGGACAATTAAAAAAGAAAGTAACGAAGATTAGTGTTCTCACTTTTGTTTGTTTACTTGTTGTTTCTTTGGCCTCTTATGAAGGGTATCAAGCTTACATTAGAAGTCTTGAGATTATGAGTACCCAAGACGTAGATTTGTCTGAATATCGTCCCTTCGCAGAAGATACAAAAGCGGTTTCCTTGGAAGAGGAGTCCACCTTTAAAATTGAAACCAATATACCAACGTTAGATGGTGCAACAGCTCTATATCCTGTTTATGCAGCTTTTGCTCAGGCTGTTTACCCAGAAAAAATGTATCCTTTAGAAGAAAGCGAAATTGTTTCAAGTCAGACAAGTGATGCTTTTTATAGACTAATAAAAAAAGATGTTGATATGATATTTATGGCGCATCCATCGGAGGAGCAGATGCAACTTGCAGCACGGCAAGGGATTGAACTATCGCTTACTCCAATTGGAAGAGAGGCTTTTGTGTTCTTTGTTAACAAGAATAATCCTGTTAAGGAACTAACTATCAAGCAAATTCAAGGGATATATGCTGGTAATATTATTAATTGGGATGAACTTGGTGGAAATAACGAAGAAATCCGTGCATTCCAACGTCCTGATGGAAGTGGTAGTCAATCCGCTCTAATTAGTGTAATGGACGGAATCCCTTTGATGGATCCACCGTCAGAAGATATCGTTTCAGGCATGGGAGGCGTTATAATAGAAACATCGAGTTTTCAAAACCGAAGTAATGCAATCGGATATTCGTTCAGGCATTTTTCCGAGGAAATGGTTGAAAATGGGGAGATTCGTCATATTGCAATCGAGGGTATTCTCCCGACAGTTGAAAATATCCAAAATGAGGCCTATCCAATCGTGGACCAATTTTATGCAATTACCGCTGACAGTGATAATCCACATATCAATCAATTTATCGAATGGATAAAGTCCGATCAAGGACAAGAAATAATAGACAGGACGGGTTATGTACCTCTTAAGTGACATCCTAACTGAGCGATTTTCAAAAAATGTTAATTTAACTTGGCTAAAAACAACATTAAAAGAATAGCATGGATCTAGTTTAGATAAAAAAAAGGCATTCACTAATGGAATGCCGAACGCCTAGGAAATTTTATCTTATTTTGCAAAAGCCTCTACTTTCATGAGTTTATTGGCAATGGCATCTGTTAATTCTGTTGTGGTTTTTGGAACAAATGATTTTAAGAATGGATTAATCATAGGTCCCAACATTCCAGCAGCTTTGATGTCAAGATTGCTTGTCATCTTAGTTTTTGTATTTGAAAGTGCTTCTGCTTCAAAATAACCAGAACCTGAAAAATTCTCATTTAAACCCTTTAAGTCAAATGTTACCTTTGTTGGCTTTTGCCAGTTGGTAATATTAAGTTGCATACTTACCTTTTTTTGTACAATCCCGACTTCACCTTTAAATGTCCAGGTGGACTGTCTTTCGTTAAGTATCTCGTGCTCAATGTATCCTGGCACTAATGGTGCCCATTTGTCCATGTCACTAACAAGTTCCCAAATTGTATTAATAGGTATATATAATTCTATCTTATGTGTGCCACTCGGCATAATGCGATCCCCCTTTTAATAATTCCATTTATTATGATTTTATTAGATCATTGGGTGTAATATTCCGAATGGGTGGTATAAAATACGGATAACAAGAGTTTACAAATCAACCGAACCAAGATAGCAAAGCAGGACAGGTGTTGTTTTTTTAAAAAAGTTAAGGTTACTTTACATTAATTGTTTAAAAATACTGCCAATAGTAAAACTTTACTCAGTAGTATATGTAGTAATAGAGAAGAAAGGATTTTGTATATGAGGCAACCGCCAAGTGAAAGAATTGCTAGAGAGGCTATCAAGGCATGGAGACTAGCCGCTTGTTTATGGAGCATTGTCCCGATAATAATAACAATTAGTTTATTTGTTTTGGCATATCTATTTGATTTTTCGTATTGGTTTGGTGTTATCTTGTTAGCAGTTAGTTTAATAGAAATTGTAATCACTATCATAATTGTTCCGAATCTCCGTTGGAAGCGATGGCGCTACCAGGTGTTTGACCAGGAAATCTATATTCAACATGGGATATTGATTGTATCTCGTACATTAGTGCCAATGATTCGTGTACAGCATGTTGATACTAAACAGGGTCCAATTTTAAAAAAATATGGACTTGCAAGCTTAACAGTTTCAACTGCAGCAACAACCCATGAAATTCCAGCTCTCTTAGAAGATGAGGCTTCTGCTTTAAGGGATCAGATTTCTGAACTAGCAAGGGTGGAGCAAGATGATGTCTAATCCAAAACGATTGCATCCGGCAGCAATGATTTTTACAGCAATTTCTTCAGTAAGACAGCTTGTATATGCCCTAGTTCCAATAATTATTCTAGCCTCGAATGATGGTGTTTTTCTTTATCTCGTTCTAGGCATTGTTGGTCTAACAATCCTATTAATAGGCCATAGCATATTATCATGGTTAAGGTTTACATATCGAGTAGAAGGCGACCAGTTGCGAATCGAACAAGGGGTTATCATTAGAAAAAATCGAACGATATCTAAAAATCGAATTCAATCGATAGATCTAACGCAAAGCGTTATTCATCGAATCTTCGGGTTAACAAAGGTACAAATTGAAACAGCAGGAAGTGATCGCAGTGTCGATGCAGCGTTGAGTGCAGTAACATTTGACGAGGGACAATATCTTCACAATGAATTAAAGCGAAAATATGAAGCAAATGAAATGGCTGAGGACTCTAGCGAACAGCTAGGTCTTGCTTCACAGTCTATTTCTTTTAAGCGATTGCTTATTGCCGGCTCAACTTCAGGAAGCTTTGGTGTAATTCTAAGTTTATTTGCGCTAGCCTTTTCTGAATTGGAAAGCTTTATTCCAGAGACTGTTTATAATCAAACGACACAGTGGCTATTTTCCCAAGGAGTAGAATTGCTAATTGGATTGGCTGTTATGCTATTCGTCCTTTTGTGGATGGTGGGTATCCTTGGAACAGTAATTAAGTATGGGAAGTTCACAATAACTAGGTATGAAGACGAATTATTTATTACGAGAGGCTTACTTGAAAAAAGACAATTGACCATTCCAATCAAACGAATTCAGGCGGTAGCAATTAAAGAAACACTAATCAGACAGCCACTTGGGTTTGCTACAGTATCGGTTGAAATTGCAGGTGGTGTCCAAGATGATAAAAAAGTTACCGACACAATTGTTTTTCCGTTATTAAAGAAGAGTGACGTTCCTTCGTTTCTGCAGGAGATTTTACCTGAGTATCAATCAATCCAAAGTAAACCCGTCCACGTACCTAAACGAGGACTGCCTTATTACTTATTAAGGACTACCATCATTCCATTAATTCCATTAGTAATCATTTGGATTAGTTTTCCGGAATGGGTGATACTACCGGCTATCGTTTTTATCCTAGCTATCTTGTTAGGAATTGCTCGTTACCGTACAACTAGTTTTCAAATGACTGAAACCCAGTTAACATTACAATTCCGTCTGTTTAGCAAAGAAACGGTGATGCTTAAATCCAGACGTATCCAATCGTTAGAAAAAAGTCAACATTTCTTACACCGGAAGCAAAATTTAGCTAAAATGAAGGTGTCTATTTTAAACAACTACGGTGGCAGACACTACTCTGTTCATGAATTAGAATTAGCGGATTTAGATGAGATTGTTGATTGGTATTCCTATCGAATATAGCTTTACTTAATTTACAAGAATTATCGTTTCCAAATAAATAATCTTTGGTAAAGTAAGAGGAAGATGGCAATAACTTAAAAGGACAGACACCTTAGGTGCCTGTCCTTTTAAGTATCCGGAGCTATCTCTATGGTATAAGTACCTCTATCAGTGATTAATGAAAACTTTGTTTCATCGTATTGGTATAGAGTTGAATCTTCGAGAGGTATTTCGTAATAGGATGACGGAAGAGGTTGAAGTTCATTTTCATCCGTTTGAATTTCTCCGGGACCTTTTAAATGTAAAGCGTGAAGGGGTTCGTAATCATCGATCCTTCTCGTGTCTCTGGAAAAAGAAAAAGAATTTAACTCCATCATGGTGCTGTCATCATCCTCAAGCTCGTGCTTTGAAATTTTTATTTTTTCTCCATTCCACTCTTGCAACAATTGATTAAATTCTTCAACCGATAAGAATTGCTGTGCCATCATAATCCCTCCTAACTTTATAGTTTCCAAACTAATAAATAATGATACGGGAAATTTAACCGCAAAAACTTTGGATACCGTTTGTTTAAAGCCCTCTGTAATTAGATATCAATTTCTTCAGGATTGGATAGTTGGGTTAAATCTGGTCAAAATAATTTTGTGGAGGTGCTCATAATGGGAAAAGATATTAAAAACAAAAAATTAAATGCTGGACCAAGCGATGAACAAGCGATTAAAGGTGAACTATCCAAGAAATTTGATCATGAATTTGCAAATGAACCACTAACAACAAACGAGAAGCACTTTAATAAAAAAACTAAAAAAAGGCAGTAATCATACAGACCGGGTGAGCAAATAAACCATCCGGTCTGTTTTTATTTGGTGTCATTAATCTTTATTAAATTACGCCCAACTAGTCTTTTTTTAGTCTAATAAATTTAATTAGTTTAAAATTATAATTGGAATATAATGTTATTATTAGTTAAGAGTTCTTAATTAGTTTATCTGAATAACAATTACATTTACTATAGTGAATTGTAGATAAACAACAAAAACTTTAGTGTAATACTTTTAAAAATTCCTTTATAGATTTATGAAGAAAAGGTGGGAATCATATGTTAATTTTTATAGCAATATGTGTCTTTATTGTTCTTATCACTTTCATTCTATCCTCTATAGATGGAAGGCTAAAGAAAACAAATGAACAAAACGAAGCAATCATTAAACTGTTAAAAAAGAAAAATGAAAAATAATGAGACATTTTAAGTTTGATTATCGAAGCTATGACAAAAAAGTTACTTTATTAATCTAAGAATAAATTGCATAGATATTCCACAAGATACCTTTGATACTTTTTCTGGATGCACCATAGAGCGGTATGGGAGGTTGCCTAATGGAATACAGAGACTATTGGAATCAAATCTCTGAAAAGACAGAGGAATTAAACTCGTTAATATCTTCGTACTGGAGTCAATACTCCAATTTAGAATCGTGGCAATTTTGGGTAGTTGTATCATTATTAGTGTTACCTCTAATCCTGCTTTGTTTTACTATAGACCAAAAAAGAATTTTCGAAATATTTTTCTTTGGTTATACTGTACATGTAATCTGGACATATGCAGACATTGTATTAGAAAGATATAGTTTTTTTATACATACCTATTTTTTGACACCTGTATTGCCATATGCATTAAATATGACTGCATCTGCACTTCCAGTAGGTTTCTTGCTTTTATACCAATATTGCACAAATAACAAGAAAAATTTTTATTTGTATACTTTGATTTTGTCTGCCATATTCGCTTTTGGGTTTGCGACCATTGAAGTCCGTTTGGGATTATTAGAATTTAATAAAGGTATGAATCAATTTTACATATTCGTAATTGATATAGTAATAGCATACATTAGTTATTGGTTTACAATGATTGTTAGAAAATTTAGGCAATAAATAGGGACAAAGGGACAGGCACCTTGTCCCGGCCACGCTTCAATTCCAAACTGTTTTAGCTATTTTACATAATAAGAATTGAAAAACTGAATACTGTGGTTTTTAATTTCCTTTGAAAAAAATATCTAATATGCGTATCTTTTTGTATTGTTTTTTCGTTTATATAAGTGAAAGGTTAAAACAGAGGAGGAAAAGCATGCGGCCGCTTCTTAAACAAACCCCTACTGATGTAAGTGTTGAATTTGAAAGGGAAGTAAATAAATACCTGCAACAATTAAAAAGGTATTGTCTATCCTTAGGAAAAACCAAATGGGATGGAGAAGACTTAATGCAAGAGACACTAATCAAGGCGTATAAAAGTTGGTTGAACAGACCAAATGAAATTACAAAAGCTTATTTGTTTCGTATTGCTTCCAACACGTGGATTGATCATTATCGGAAACGCAAACCAGAAGAGGACATGAAGCAAGATATGTCGTTATTTGAACAAGTAGTTGAGTCCAGTCAGGACAGAATTTTCCGGATTGTAGAGATTCTGCTAAAAGAACTTACACCGAAACAGCGTGTTACTTTAATTCTGGTAGATGGATTTTGTTATTCAGCAAAAGAGTCAGGGAAAATGATTGTTGAAAGTGAAGGTTCAGTGAAGGCAAGTCTACATCGTGCAAGAAAAAAGATCCAATTATCGAACGTTCAGGAAAGCGACGATTATATTCTCGGAAATGAAGAAGCAATCACTTATGTGACCGCCTTGCAAGATGGGAATTCGACTAGGATTGTCACTCTTTATCAAAAGGAAGTTAAACAACCACAGATGGCTGCAAGTGGATTTGATCAAGTTTATGATATACCAAAAGCACTAACCTCTATAGGTGGATGTGGTACTTCCTATGTAGTGGTCACTTTTCATACCAAAGATGGGAAAAAGGTGTTCGTCCCTTTTTATCAGTCTGAATTATCAACACTGTTATTGCAAGGTGAAGGGATGAAGACCCAATTGCCACTTTCGGTATAGAAAGGAGAATAGACATGTCTCAGTTTGTCCCGTATGTAGTGGAGCAGTCAAACCGTGGAGAACGGACCTATGATATATATTCACGCTTATTAAAGGATCGAATTATTATGTTGGGTAACGAAATTGATGATGCTGTTGCCAATTCTGTTGTGGCCCAGATGTTATTTTTGGCTGCAGAGGACCCCGAAAAGGATATTAACCTGTATATAAATTCACCTGGGGGCTCGATTACTTCAGGTATGGCTATTTATGATACGATGCAGTTTATTAAGCCCAATGTATCTACTATTTGTATTGGGATAGCGGCTTCGATGGGTGCTTTCTTACTTATAGCTGGAGAAAAAGGTAAACGCTTCGCTTTACCAAATGCGGAAGTAATGTTACATCAGCCATTAGGAGGAACTAGGGGCCAAGCGACCGACATTAAAATACACGCTGATCATATTCTGAAAACGAGAAAAGTGATTAATAAAATCATTTCGGAACGCACAGGTCAACCGTTGGAAAAAGTAGATAGGGATACAGATCGAGATTTTTTTCTGACAGCAATAGAAGCAAAGAATTATGGTGCAATCGATAAGGTGATGGAGAGGGTTTAATTTTAATCTTTAATATTCGACCAAATGCTGCCTTGACCCTATTATTTGGGAAATATTAAACAGCATCTTCGATAGTAATGAGAAAAAGACTGCAATCATTGTTGTAGTCTTTTTAAATTCGGCATGAGCATGACAATAACAGTGTTATCTTAAAAAAATATAGCAGTGCAAAGTCTTAGACCTTGCACTGCTATTTCAATCATTAGTAGGTCGGTGTGAAGTATCCTGAAGACCCTACAATTATCAATAGGATAAACAGAACTACAATCAAAGCGAAACCGCCGCCAGCATAGCCTGCAACTGCACTCATTCAAACACCTCCAATTATGACATAGTAAATTATATGTTAGTCATCTTTAAAACGTTTGGACTTACGCATAGAAAAAAAGAGGGAAATAAGAATATTCTATTTCAACAAATAGAGGTGAAGAGCAATCTTATAAAATTCAAGATTTATATTGTCCAAAATATTTCAATTGGGATTAAATTGGTAATTAAGGGGATTATAAACTTATTAAATTACGTAAATTAGGTGTCTTTTACATGATCTTTATCTTACTTGTTGTTGCTTTCATTTTTGCTACATGGCGTTGGGGTGACTGGAGAAATTGGAAATTATACCATTCAACCATCCTTTATTTTTTATATAATGATATGTTGTATGGTTATCTAACCAATTTTCATTACCCACTTTGGATTCATGTCCCAGTTTTTCCTTTTGATAGCTTTTCAGTTGTGAAAATACTTGCACAGATATGTTTCGCTTGTACTCCGTTAATTTATCTTGGCTGTTACCCAAAAGAGCGTAGAAACGTAATTTTGTGGATCGGATTTTGGATTATTTTGTACTCATCAATTGAGGGTGGACTACTGATAATTAGTGCTGTCCAACACTTCAATGGTTGGACTTTAACATATTCCGTATTGTTTAACATGATGATGTTCCCGATGTTACGGCTCCACTTTACACGACCGTTATTAGCCTATACATTATCAGTACCAATTACAATTACACTATTAATTATTAATAATGTTCCGGTAAGATAAATGGGTAAAGAAAAAGCACCGTAATAATACGGTGCAATTTGCAATAAATGTTTAAATTTCTTTTATATTAGTTAGTAATTAAACCTCAACGGTTGTTTTTACTTCTTCTTTTCCTAGCTTTCTAGCAACAAGACCTTTTAGGTAAGGCATTGCATATCTGTCTAATCCGAACTTCCCTGCATTTGCTCCAGCAGCTAGTAGGAATGCTGTAAGTAGAATCATTTGTCCATTAGTGCTGATTGTTCCACTGAATAAGAAAGCAAAGTTCATGGTGATCCCCATTAGTGCTGCAAAGTTGGTAAATAGACCAAAAACTAATGCGATACCTACAAGAAGTTCTCCCCACATAACAAGGAAAGTGAATAGACCGGCATTTGGTAGTGCTACTGTTTCTAAGAATGCTGCCCACCAACCTTGAACGGCTGGATGCTCGCCAGTTGCTTTTCCAATAGCTCCGTGTAAGAATCCTGTTGCATCAAATTCTCCACCAGTTATTTTTCCCCAACCACCAGTGATCCAAGCATAACCAAGATAGATACGAATAATTGCTAACACTCCAGCTACAATAGTATTTCTTCTTAATAATTCAAACATGTTCATCCACTCCCAATTATTTTTTGGTTGTTCAATATTTCACATATAGTGTTTCAATAATTCTTGTTTGTTGTCTTTCTATATTTGTATAATAACATGTTTAAAAAGTATAAAAAACACATTTGTTCAATACTTCACAATTAGGAAACAAACTTTTGACAAATTGGTGAAAAATGCTAATTCGTCTTGACGATTTTAAAAATGAAGGGAATACTTTCCTGCTAATTATTAATTTGCATATGTGTAATGGGGACATAGATGACGAGAGGCAATTATCTATCAGTCTCGGTGACCCAAGAAATTCCGACTGTACAAGCAACTATGAGTTATAATGGACTGTAGGGAAACAACACGACTAAGTCCCTCGCCTTTTAAAATCCTTTAAAAGAAGAAGGTAAATTTATGAACAATTTGTTACTAATTTTATTAAGCTTACTATGGGGTTCTGCATTTCTGTGGACAAAGCTATTGTTAGAGCAATTACATCCGATTAGCCTCGTATTTTTTAGATGTTTGTTTGGTTTGCTTTTCATTATCCCCTTTTTAATTAAGCTTAAAATATCTATAAAGCGTCCAATTACCTTTAAATTTGTTGGTGTTATGAGTTTAGGAGCGGCCATTCCATGGTTAATGGTATCATTTGCCTTACTTAGTTTACATACATCTGTAAGTGGTGTTATGAATTCATTTGCAGCTATATTTACATTTATATTAACAATACTTATTTATAGAGTAAGACCACTAGTTACCCAGATAATTAGTCTACTATTAGGATTTTTTGCAGTAATTATACTTTTCTTAGAGTCTCTATTTTCTGCCGATTTCAGTCCAATTGGTATATTGTTAATGTTATCTGTAACTCTTTGCTATGGTTCGAATTCGGTATTAACTTCAAGGTATTTTAGGAATCTGTCCCCTTTTGTACTAGGTTTTTATACCTTGTTAATAGCAGTTATTTTAAATGGTGTGGGAATGCTAATTGTTGAACCTGGAGTGGTTTTAAAAATAATTGAACCGACCATATTTTTCCCGTTACTTATCCTAGGTGGATTTAGTTCAGGACTAGGTTATGTAATTTTTTATAGACTAGTATCTTCTGGTGGTGCAGTGTTTGGTTCATTTGTTACTTTTTTAATTCCTTTTGTATCTGTTCTTTTAGGTGTACTTGTACTAAATGAACCTTTTAGCTTTACCTTTTTAATAGGATTTGTATTGGTCTTATGTAGTTTGGTATTCATGAATTGGCAAGTATTGATGAAAATAAAAGCGAATAGACTCAAAAGCATAGACAAATCAATGGAGAAGAGTTCATAAAAGCATGAGCACTTCTTTTCAATAGATTTGTAGGGATAATAATTACACTGAAAAAGGAGGTATGGCATTGGTAGAATACAAAATAAGACTAGGTACAAAAAATGACATTTCCTTCTTATGGGAGATGCTTTATCAGGCAATTTATGTTCAAGAAGGTCAAGAACGGCCGTCGCGTGAGGTTTTAAACCACCCTGTTATTAAAAAGTATCTAGATGACTGGGGCAGAAAGGGAGATAAAGCTTTTATCGCATATGATTCAGAGACAACCCCTGTTGGAGCAATCTGGATTCGTGTATTTGATGAATCTTCTCCAACCTATGGTTATATCGATTCTGAAACTCCTGTACTAAGTATGGCAATTCTACCAAATTATAGAGGTCAAGGGATTGGAACTTTACTACTGAGTACTCTATTAAATAGTACAAAAGCTACCGGTGTCAAATCACTTTCATTAAGCGTAGATCCTAGCAATCCGGCTCTTCGGTTATATAAAAAAATGGGCTTTGTCAAAGTAGGTGTAAATGGTACTTCCTGGGATATGAAGGCAACACTTACGTAACTGTTTTAGATCTAGGAGAATCTTTTGATTAATTATGCAAGCAACTTATTATTAAAATAACTTTGTCTGCGATAATATTGAAGAAATTCATTGGAGGTGTGTTTGATTGGATACAAAATCAAAATTGGATCAAGTGGAAGAGGTTTATAATAAACGACTACGTGGTGGATTTTTTATATCTACTAAGGATGAGAACAGAACTCATTTCCATAATGGTTGTTGGGTAACTCAATGTTCACATGAGCCACCACAAATGCTTGTCTGTTTCCCTAAGGAGATGGAGGGTGCAGTTATTGTCAAACGTGGAGGGAAGTTTGCACTTAGCATGACTGCTGAAGATCAGGAGTCTTTAATGGATCGGTTTTTTGCAGGAGATCAGGATATAACGTCGATGGGTGAAGATGAGTTCATTTATAAAAAAACTGGTTGTCCAATATTGAAAAACTCACAAGCATATTTCGATTGTGAGGTCGCACAGATTATAGATAACCGAGATTTCTTGATTGTTATTGGGAATGTTGTTGATGCAGAGGTTCTTCATCCAGAGAAAAATAGTCTTACTGTTAATCATTTGATGGAGCGAGAAGGTGGAGTACCAGAAAATGCGGTCGTCCCACTAGTTGGGTTTGATACTAAATGAAGTAGTCTAGAGGAAATTATTTAAATTTTGCTAAGGAGATCGTCAATCTACGGCGATTTCCTTTTTAGTTAACAAACATAAAAAATTTGGTTGGTATATTAGGTTAGGCTACGTAGAGAAGTTTTATTTATTAAATATCATAGATCACCATGGAGTTAAGTGTAACCAAAGGCTGAATCATAATTGATTTGGCCTTTGGTAATTGGTACAAAGTTATAACATTAAGAGCTACTAAACTTTACCCTAGTAATAGGGAGAAATCATCAAGTAGACGATTACACCTGTCATGCTTACATACAACCAGATAGGCATTGTCCATCTAGCAATTTTACGATGTTTGTCCACTTTCATCGCCAATCCGCGGAATAACGTTAGTAATGCCAATGGTACGATTGCAGCCGCAAGAACGATGTGAGTGATAAGAATGAAGTAGTAGACAGTTCGTAAGATCCCCTCTCCCCCATATGAGGTAGATGAAGACATAGAATGATAAGTTAAATAAGAAATTAGAAATAAAGCTGTCGTAGTGAAGGCAGCTAGGATGAAACGTTTATGCCAAGTGATGTTTTTCCGTAGAATCATAAATAGTGCTGCTAGTAAAAACACGAAAGTAAACGAGTTGAATATAGCATTAAGCAATGGCAACAGTTTGATGTCAAAGCTTGTTCCACTGTTGATTTCTGGTAGGAATAATAGGGCTACTACGATAACATTGATTGCAATTGATAGCCCAACGACCCAGGGTACATAGTTGTATTCTTTATTTATTTGCAAAATAATTCCCCATCTCATTTAGAAAAAATAATCCTAAACGATTATATCAAAAAAACACCAAATAAACTATTGTCTATTAAGGCAATCTTTTATAGAAAAAATGAGATTCGCAATATAGTATTTGAACTTTGATTGAGAAAATCCATGATCGAGGGAGCGAGAATGTTGAATAAACTAAGCTATTTACAATCATTATTTGAAGCAAATCGTAATGAGGAAAACGCTGTGCCCATGAAGAATTATATGAAAGGGAAATTCCCGTTTTTAGGTATAAAAACACCTTTAAGGGTGGAATTAATGAAGCGCTTTTTCCAAGAAAGTGCTATTTTAAACGAACCATTTCAAACTGATTTTGTTCTATCTTTATGGGAAAAAGAAGAGCGAGAGTATCATCATGCTGCACTTGATTATATCGGTAAATTTTTAAAAAACCTCGGTGCAGAAGACCTATCCCTGATGGAAAAGCTAATTATAACAAAAACATGGTGGGATACGGTCGATATGCTTGCTCAAAAACCGGTAGGAATAATCGCAAAGAAATATCCAGAAGTAATTGCTTCTACAATTGAAAACTGGGCTTATAGTGATGATCTGTGGCTTCAAAGATCGGCAATTCTTTTTCAACTAAAATACAAGACTGAGACGGATCAAGAACTCTTATATAGATATATTAACAACATGCGGGAAGTAAAGAATTTTTCATTCAAAAAGCTATTGGCTGGAGTCTAAGAGAATATTCTAAAACCAATCCAGATTCGGTTAGACAATTTATAGCGGGACATGAATTACAAAAGCTCAGTATCCGAGAAGGTAGTAAGTATTTGACCTAAGGGAAAGTATTAAACTAGGGCCTAGTTGCCAAATAAGCATTTAAGTATGGTTCCGTCATCTTAATTGATACTATAGAAATGAAGCCTCACTAAGAAAGGAAAATTTAAATGACAAATATAAATATCCCTTTGTCGGTTCTAAATCTTGCCCCTATTCGTCAAGGTCAAGGAGCTAAGGAAGCTATTGATGACATGGTGGATTTAGCGCAAGCAACTGAGAAAATGGGGTACACACGATATTGGATTGCAGAGCATCATAATACACCGACATTAGTCAGTTCAGCTACATCCATGTTGATTAAACACACCTTAGAACATACGAAACAAATACGTGTAGGGTCCGGTGGAATAATGCTACCTAACCATGCGCCTTTAGTGGTAGCTGAACAATTTGGTACGATGGCAACCATTTATCCCGACCGTTTGGATTTGGGTCTAGGCCGGGCACCTGGTACAGATATGTTGACCGCAAGTGCATTAAGAAGATCTCAAAATGATTCTGTCTATACATTTCCTGAGGATGTTCAATCCTTACTTACCTATTTCGGGCCAGAGGAGCATCAAGGTCGGATAAAGGCTCATCCAGGTATGGGCACGAATATACCAATTTATATCCTGGGTTCTTCAACGGATTCAGCTGTTTTGGCAGCCAAATTAGGTTTGCCGTATGTCTTTGCTTCTCACTTTGCACCAAAATACATGGAGGAGGCGATTTCCATTTATCGTAATCGTTTTCAGCCGTCTGAATACTTGGACTCGCCGTATATGATGGTATGCCTTAATGTGATAGCAGCTGAAAGTGATGAAGAGGCACAATTTGAATTGACAACAATGCAACAATTTTTCCTGAATGTTGTACGTGGTTCTCAAAATCCGTTAAGTCCTCCAGTTGAAAGCATGGATAAAATTTGGAGTCCGCCTGAGAAAGAAGTGGCTTCATCGATGTCTAGTGTGACGATCATGGGAGATAAGGATTCAGTGCGAAATCAGTTGACGAACTTTCAAGAAAAATATAATGTAGACGAAATTATGTCGGTATCTTATATATATGATACCGACAAGCAAAAACGATCGTATGAAATTCTAAAAGATGTTGTTGATGGAAAGTGATTTCAGGAACAAACCGTGCCAAGATAATTGGCACGGTTTGTTTATGGACAATCAAGTAGTTAGGTGAAGAGATTTCTCTTCCTATGAATTGTAAAACAGAATAAATAGTAATCAAATGTGAATTCTATTTAGATAGAATACTTTTCTAGGAGATGAAATGATGAGGTCATATCAAATTACGAACATGATTATTGATGAGGATTTTCAAAGGGAGGAATCGGTAACAGCTGATTTCACTCACAATAATCAAGATTTTAGTATTACATTTAATAAAGCTGATTTAGAAATAGTCAATGCATGGGCTTTTGAAAATGATACATCTGTTCCAGCAAATTTATCGGATGAAATAATAGAATTAATAAGAGAAGATGTAAAACTGAGGATCTAGCTAATTGGCTAGATTTTTTTGTAGTCCGTTCTTATGCGGGTACATTAACAACTTAACAATTTTTCAAGTAAATATTGAGAGGTATTTACTTTATGAGAATAATTTCCAGTAATAAATGCAGTATAAGAATAGGTTTAGTTATTCTTATATTTTATTCGTTCTGTCAGGAGTGTAATTTAATTAGAAAGGAGGGAAAGGGATGGGCAATAAGAAAAATCAAAATCAACAGGGAAATGGAGAAACAAAAGCATCATTTGATACAGAATTTGGAATTACACAAAGTAAAAAAGCTAGGAAAAAAGCGGCTAGAGAAAGAAAAAACAATAGTTAATTAGCTTAAGTTTGCAAAAATCTTGAGTGATATACAATGACTTTGAGGGGAGATTCATATTTAATATATATCTAGCCAGTATCTTATTGTCATAAATACTGGCTAGATTTATTGAGAAAAGTAAAATTATACTTCTACAACTTTTTCGATACTATTTGATTGTTTTTTGTTAATGAATGTTTTTAGGTAGGGCATTACATATCTGTCTAGACCAAATTTCCCAGCATTTGCTCCTGCAACTAGTAAAAGTACTGTTAGTAAAATCATTTGTCCGTTAGTGCTGACTGTACCGCTGAATACGAAAGCGAAATTCATGGTGATACCCATAAGTGCTGCAAAGTTAGTGAATAACCCAAGAATTAATGCAATCCCAACAAGTACTTCACCCCACATAACGAGGAAAGTGAATAGACTTGCGTTTGGTAAAGCAACGTTTTCTAAAAATGCTGCCCACCAGCTTTGGACGGCTGGATGCTCTCCAGTAGATTTTGCGATAGCGCCGTGTAAGAAGCCTGTTGCATCAAAGCTTCCACCAGTTATTTTACCCCACCCACCAGTGATCCAAGAGTAACCAAGATAAATACGAATAATTGCTAAAATACCAGCTACCACGTTATTTTTTCTTAATAATTCAGTCATGTTCATCCACTCCAATTCGGTTTTTTTATGTTCAACATTTCACATTAAGTTGTTTAAAAATGCTTACTGCTGTCTTTCTATATTTGTATAATAACATGTTTAAAAAGTATGGATAACACAATTGTTCAACACTTCACAATTAAGAAACAAAGTTTTGACAACTTAATGAACAATGATGATTTATATTGACATGTAACAAGAGGAAGATGAAGGGAATGAAAATCATGTGCAGATGTCTTTGCACAAAGTGAGCGATACAGTAAAATGATTCAAAATAATTTCTAGGGATCTATTATTGTGTTAACAGAGAAAATAACCTTTATTATATATGGTTGTACTAAAAAACTTCAAGAGCCTCATACAAACACCACTAAAAAAACGCCAATTAAATGGCGTTTTCCTTATTTATTCTTCTTATTGTTTTTGTTATCTGCATTGTTTGTGACATTTTCAACAGCGTCAGCAGTTGCATCTACAGCGCCCATTGCAGCATCTTCAGTTGTCTCTAATGCACTATGAACAGTGTGAAATGCAGCACCAGCAGTGTCTTTGATGTTTTCAGCAGTTTTATTCTTTTTGTTATTGTTTGGCATATGAATCCACCTCCTAGACAACAATAGGGTATGGATTTACGCATTATTTATACGAAGATCATCAACAAGTGATCTCTATGTTTTATTGGGGTTGGCTTACCGGCTTAACTGACCGTTTCTCTGGAATATTTCTTTTTGAAACTTTACAATTAAACTAGGAATGAATAGAAAGGGTGAGTACAATGGGGCAAGATATTAAGGGGAAAATAGCATATATTACAGGTGCAAGTAGTGGTATCGGGCGATCTACTGTTCTTGAATTAGCAAAAGAAGGAGTCAACGTCGGACTAATCGCTCGATCAGAAATTAAACTACTTGAAGTGGCAGAAGAAGCTAAGTCCCTAGGTGTGAAAGCTAGTATAGCTGTTGCAGATATTTCAAGTATGGAAGAAGTAGAGCAAGCAATTGAAACATTACAAAAGAACCTAGGCATAGCGGATATTCTTATCAATAATGCGGGTATTGGTTTGCGCGGTTCATTTTTAGAAACAGATCCAGCAGACTGGAAGCATACGTTTGAAGTTAATGTATTTGGCACATATCACGTTACTCGTGCAGTTCTTCCCCAAATGATTGCTAAAAACCAAGGTGACATAATTAACATCTCTTCTAGTAGCGGTCTGAAGGGGACGGCGGGATCCACTTCATATAGTGCGTCGAAGTTTGCTATTCAAGGGATGACTGAGGCACTTATGCAGGAAGTCCGCCGTAATAACATACGGGTGTTTACATTAAATCCAAGTCTAGTGGCTACAGAATTAGCGTTCGGGGACAAGCTTGATGAACAAGATAGGGAGAAATTTATGCAACCAGAAGATTTAGCCGAGTATATGGTGGCACAGCTCAAACTTCATCCACGTATATTCATCAAACAGTCGTTACAATGGGCAACAAATCCCTTTTAATTTTTTGAAGGGATTTACCACATATGAGAAAAGGAACAGGCTTTATCCATTCGCTATGCCTGTTCCTATTTAGGGTTAATTAAATTCTTGTGGTTAATTTTAACATCTAGCCCACTAGAGGTGATTAGAGCTTAAATCCAATGTAAAACAAAAAATGATACAGATTGTTTGAGTTGGTTTCGAGTATGTAATAGGAAAAGCTTACACCAATATTGGTGTAAGCTTTAACCATATAAGAATTAAGCCTCAATTGTTGTTTTAACTTCTTTTTTACCTAGTTTTTTAGCAAAAAGGCCTTTAAGGTAAGGCATTGCGTATCTGTCCATTCCGAACTTGCCTGCATTTGCTCCGGCTGCTAGTAAGAATACTGTAAGTAAAATCATTTGTCCGTTGGTGCTAATTGTTCCACTGAACAAGAAAGCAAAGTTCATGGTGATTCC
>NZ_WJNG01000024.1 GCF_009649745.1 Aquibacillus halophilus
TCCTTGCAGGCAAAAGTCCCTGTATTGGCAAAAAGAACATCTCAAACCTTGTCTTCATTCATTAGTCTTATTCAGGCTCTTGAGGCACCGAAGGTGGCTTAATCGCTTAGTTTGTACTGTATTTAAGACAAGGGATGCTCCATCAAAATCTATGATTTAGGTGGAGAGGTTCACTGAATGGTTTATCCATTATGCTACGGTGTTTGACAAATTGGGAATTAATCATTCGTCGGATGTATTCAAAAAAATAATATCGGTATATCCTAAGGTGCCATAATAGTTTTGCTAATCCCAAATGAGAGAATAGGAGAATGTAAATGGGTCATTTTAAATCTGAAATTGTAAATATTCCTGCCTATCAAGCTGTTGGATCAGAGTGGAGTGGATCTTATAAGGAGATAGGCGAGTTAAAAAAGATGATTTCTACGATGAGAGGGAGAGTGGAGGAACTCATATATACTGTTGAACCAAAGGTACAGTTAGGGGTATCATATCATCTTAGAAGGGATGGATTTGTCCATTACTCCGTCTATGAGGTCAGTGAGGCAACAAATCCCGGATGGAATGATTGTCCATCCATATCCCGGAAATGTCTTATTTGAAGACACATCATGAGAAAGGGGTGAATGTCGAACAAACTTATACAAATGTATCTAACTGGTTTATTGAAAATGATGATTTTAAACCGTATCTGGAGCCTGGCGTGAAATATTATGATAAGTTGCCAATCAAACATGAAAGGTATCCGGTAAATCAAGACCCTACTGACCCACATTTTGATATCTTAATTCCGATAGAAAGAAAAGGCACCAGCAAAATGAGTGAAAGTACATAAACCCTAAGTCAGCTGACCATACTAAACCTATATTTTGGAGGTGAGTGTGTGGATAAAAAAGACTTTCAACAAGCCTATGACGAATACAAAAATCAAGGAGCTGTCCAGGCTCGATTAGAAGCAAGTGAAGTGGTGAGTTCGGGATCAGAGCAGATTGTTGCTGTCCGGAAAAATGAGGACGGTGATATTATTGCGTTCAAGACAAATAGTGGTCGGGAATTAGATTATCTAACGGCTCTTGATGAAGCAAAGGCTGGAAAGCTAGCTGATGTGGATGTATTTCATAGGTATGGTAGAGATATTATCCGTAGTGAACCCGATGGTATAAAAGAAAATAATTTAGACAATTTAGATACCTTTTAGAAGTATGAAAAAACACAAAGCCTGTCCTTTAAGATTACGGACAGGCTAACACTATTATCTGTTCTTCGTTAGATGTTTTCTAAATTATTCCTAAACCTTTAGCTCTTTTCTGAGTGACTTTTTTAGGGGTAAACCCACCTAGTTCAATGATGAATCTATGGTCATTAACTTTCACTATGTAAAAATCATCTAGCTTAGTTCCGCTAATCTGTTGAATTTCCTGCTCTTTAAAGAATTCTACAATTTCAGATCGTGCATGGTCCGGAACATTATTTTTGTTACTTTCCTCTGAATCTGAGAAAACCCGTGCGTTGGTAGTTATGGAGAATTCAGATGCATAATGTTGATTTTCTTCCATGCGGTTATAGATTCCTTGCAGTAGTTTTATAACCTTTGAAAATCCAAAAAAAACAATTCCCCATAGAACTCCAGTAATAAATATCGTCCATCCAATAACACCCTGTAAAGCTCCTAAACTATTATAGGATTGATTTGCGATGTAGTATATCCCGAGAAACAGTCCTAATGTAATTGATATAATCCCTATGACAGTAAAAACAGAGGAAATGTCGTTTTGTCTATCATCCACATAGATCACCTCCAACTACCAATTCGACAAAAAGTCCGCTATCCCTTTTATAAAATATAAAGATCTTTCAAGTTCATTCTGGAATCAAATTGATTTCAAACTACGTTCTATTGTATCTCCTTAGCTCTTGCTAATTTGTTGTTCGACTTGAATATTAAAGATAAAATATAGCTAACATTGATTTCGAAAGGAGCAACAATTTGAGTACATATCCAAATGTAAAAGAGACTAAAGAACTTATTAAAGATCTAGTTTCAATACCAAGTCCATCAGGTAACACAAAAAAAGTGATTGAATTTGTTGAAGAATATTTGACCAATCTAAATGTTGAAACTAAACGAAATCGTAAGGGTGGATTAATAGCAACCTTACCTGGAGCGAATCCACAAGAGCATCGAATGTTGACTGCTCATGTGGATACACTTGGTGCCATCGTGAAAGAGGTAAAGTCAAACGGTCGATTACGACTTGATTTAATAGGTGGCTTTAAGTACAACTCGATTGAGGGAGAATATTGCGAAATTCAAACCACAAGTGGAAACATTTTCACTGGAACAATCCTGATGCACCAAACCTCTGTACATGTATACAAGGATGCAGGTAAAGCCGAGCGTAACCAAGAAAATATCGAAGTCCGAATCGATGCGAAGGTAAATAATCCCGAGGACATTCGTGCACTTGGAATCGAAGTTGGAGATTTTGTGTCGTTTGATCCACGAGTCCAACTTACAGAAAACGGATTTATTAAGTCTCGTCATTTAGACGATAAAGCAAGTGTTGCGATTCTTTTACAACTGATAAAAAGAATCAGACAAGAAAACATCACACTACCGTACACGACCCATTTCTTAATCTCCAATAATGAGGAAATAGGCTACGGTGGTAATTCGAATATTACTCCTGAGACGGTTGAGTACCTAGCTGTTGATATGGGAGCGATGGGCGATGGACAAACAACTGATGAATACACAGTATCCATTTGTGCGAAGGATTCTAGTGGTCCATATCACTATGAATTGCGAAAGCATTTAGTGGATTTAGCTAAAACAAACAACATTGGTTATCAGTTGGATATTTATCCGTACTATGGTTCTGATGCATCTGCAGCTATTCGGGCAGGAAATGATATTATCCATGGTTTGATAGGACCTGGGATCGATTCTTCACATGCATTCGAGCGAACACATGAATCATCATTGGAGCAAACAGAGAGATTGCTCTACAATTATGTTCAATCAAATTTAGTTAGCTATTAAATGAAAAAGACGAGAGGCACCAAAGTGATGTCTCTCGTCTATTTTTATTCTAACCCTTCAATTTCAATATCCTTAACAGGTAGGAAGCCTTCACCAGTATCCAAATAATCGACCGTAGCTCGATCACCTTCTTGTAGATAGATTGCTAATGGGTTGTTTTCTGAAGAAACAATATAGTTCTGTTTATTATTCAACAGGAACGATACAATTGTATAGTTTTCCATTTTTTCTTTATAAACACGCAACACTGTACCACTTACTTGTTTCTGTTCGGCATTCGAACTTCCATCGACACTAGAACCACCACGTTGTAATGCTGTTTTATATGTCTTTAATGCCTGATTCGGGGTATCAGCAAAAGTGGAGATTTCTGGGTTTGCAGCCGACACGATAAAGTAATTTTGTAGAAAGCCGTTAGAGTCCATTACAGGAGTTAACCAGCTAGCTTCTCCGTAAAAGTTATATAAAACAGGCATTTCACCTCTCCACTCTTTTTCAATAAATTTCTTCTCAATAATATCTAGTGCACCTCGTGAATCCATGTATGAATTCTCAAGATTTCCAGTATAGAATATCGCTTCTCCACTTCGTGCGTGCGTAAGGGAGTATCCTAGCATGGAGTCAACGCCTTCTTTTGGACTAGTGAAATCAGTAAAATAGTACATGTCACCATTCTCATCAAAAATTGGACTGACATTAGCTTCTGTACCTTCATCGGAGGGTAACTTCACATCGGATTTAGCAAAAACACTGTTCCAAAATCCGTGGATGTAGTTTCCGTAGTAACTGTTTTGTTTACTAACAGCTTCAGGTGATACAGCTCCATCAATAAATTCAGGAGTATCGTCGACATTATACGATTTAGTGTTACCGTTTTGTGGGTCAACAACAACAACACCTTTTACAGCGAATCCATTTCGTGCTGAAATAAATTCACCATAGGTGCGAACATAAAATGGTTTTCCATTATCATCCACTTCTAATTGGACATCACCATAAAAGATTTGGTTTGGATATTGATTACGAATATGACGAACAATGTTTTTATTAAAATAAGAAGATGGTGTATAAACCATTTCTTCTTGGATAAAAACAGGATTAGCTGAAGAATTGGTTGCACTCAAAGTGAAATAGCCAGGAGTTTGATCTCCGTTCCACCATTTGAAGAATCCCGAAAACTCCACTGGTGCAATATAAACATATTCCCCTGCTACCTTTTGGATTTGAAGATTTCCAAGTTCATAATAACTAGTGTTTGGAACTTGCCCGAATGCCTTTCTCATTTTATTACGAGCGAATTGAGGCGGAACACTTGCGGGTGTTTTCGTTTCATCAAAAGCTTCAATTTCTATTTTTTCATCCATTTGTGCATAATCATATTTTTCATCGGCATTAAAAATAAATGCTGTTAGAAAATAAACTCCAATGATAAGACTTCCTACTAATAAGATCCCCTTTACCAATCTTTCTTTTCCAGATGCAAGGAAGGCACCTGTTGCCGTGACTAGTATAAAAAGTGGCCATATCGATGAGATATTACGATCTAGATTGGTAAAGTAATAGAATCCAAACACCACCGGAATGATAAGAATTACCATTAAGACAAAAGGCCATGAGATAAGATTCTTTTCCTTTTTCTTTGTTTTTCTTTTATTTGAAATTGGAATAATTACAAGTGCTGAGCCTAATCCAACAATTAATGAAAATAAAAGTATGTTTCCCATATGAATGTCTCCTTTAGTAGCTGAATTTACCTGTCTAATGGTAATACGGTTTACTTACATTCAAAGTTTCAGGAAACTTTTTTGTGGATTAGAGAACCCAAAACAAATTCACCCCTCTTTTTTATATTTTTTAAAGAGAGGTTGTTTAAAAAAAGTTGGATACTTCAGATTATAGATTTTTTTCAATGTCTTAGCTTGAAGATAATGTTTTGTTATAGGATCAACTGTATATCAAAGTTAGCTTTTGGTGTCGTAAATCCAGTGGTATAGAGTACGAGAAACTAATATCATAAACACGTGTATAGGTATTGTTCGTAAAGACTGTTTGAAGTTCATCTTTAAGATCCCAAATTTCACCAAGATTTGATCAATCCCTATGAAAGTGATAAGAGTATACATTCTATGTAAAAGACCAGACTTAGTAGTATTCATTACTAAAATAATGTTTAGAAACACACTATATAAAGGTCCTATGATAAAGTGTTCTCTCCAAGTGTGATGATGCCCACGACCAAAACGAATTTCCCGTTTCAATGCAGAAATATATAATAAATTTATTCCTATTACCTCAATAGATAAAAAATGGGCTATTTTAAGTGACCAATCTTTTTTTAGTAATAATGTCTTATAAAATTTATTACTAATAAAAAAATAGATGGGCATTAAGATGACGGTATAAATCGATTTCCACCAGTTAACCTTATATATATTTAACCTTATAAAAAGTTTTTCAATAAACATAAAATAAAAAATAAAACCTAACCTCCATCTCCAACCCTTTTGGAAAATTGTCAAGAAAGTGGTGGTAATGGGAACGAAAATCCCTTGGGATAGGATAGCTCCAAAAATATTATCCAAGTAACGTTTTTTAATGATAGATGGTTTGTATGTATAGGCATTAAATAAATTTAGCACAATGTACTCAAAGAAATAAGCCAATCCCACATTAGATAAGAGAAGCAACCATGTTGTTTTGTCCCTTTTCTGAACAACTAGGAATGCGAGCATTCCTAGATGTATAATTGCTAAAAGAAGAAAAGGAATGGAGTTTCTATTTATGCGTTTTCTTTTCTTCACAATAAATCCCACCTGAAAATCGATTATGTACTTATTATTTGTAAAGAAACATGAAATTATGTTTTTACAGATAAATTTGACAACTAGGCATGAATTAATGTCCCTCTGACATGGTTGGAATATCTTTTATGCTAAGGGTCGCGGTGGCTTTAAAGATCAACAAAACCAAATCGTGAAGGGTGGTAAAATAAAAAAATACTGAGATTATTTACTAAATCTATCTCTAACCTAATAGTTAGGGATTAAAAAATTATGATTGTGAATCTCTATATATTGTCTTGCAGTTCACTGGAGCTTCCAGTTTCAACAATTAACTGTTCTGTTCGACCTAACCCCATATATTCTGCATCGATATTTTTAATGACCGGTAAGTCACGGAGGTCATTGTTAAAGAAATACCAGTACAGTGGCACAACTGCTATTCCGATTGCTGTGCATCCGAAAACAATTTGACTTCCTAGAAATTCGGTTAAAGTTCCCCCGATTAATGACCCGATTGGCATTGCAACGGTGTTAATGCTCATTAACACGGAAAACACTCGTCCCATTAAGTGACTTGGTATAGTGGACTGCAATAAAGCTGCAAACATTACATTGGTCATACCGATGGGAATCCAAGCCATACCGAAAAGAACAATACTAGCAGTTGTCCATGGTACGATTGATGATAATGCCCATAAGGTGGATCCGATTCCAAAGGATACAATTGAAAACATTCCTAATGGAAACTTTTCGGCCCATGAAGCAATTAATGCACCTAGCAGTGACCCTCCAGATAATGCTGCCAAATAATAGCCATATATATGAGAACCACCCAGAAAATCTCCAAGTACTGGTAAGACGGCGATCGTCATACCAATAGCAAAGTTTGCTACAACACTACCAAGAATAATTTTTTCTAATAAACTACCACGAATGAAAGAAACACCTTCTTTTATTTCGTCGACATACTTCTTCATAATTTGTTTAAATTTTTTTGTTTCAGCTTTTTCTTTCTCTCTCTTAGGCTCTGGAATATTGATGGATAAGAATAATATAGCTGCAATAATAAATGTAATCGAATCAATAATGTACAAGGAGATAGCTCCTACAGCTGCCACAAGAATACCAGCAAGGGCATTAAATGTTAGGTCAACACCTTGATAGGCAAAAGAGAAGGCGGAGTTTCCTTTAACAAGTTCATCTTTTGATAATAATTTAGGTAACGCAGCTGATTGAGCGGGATAGGCAACTTGATTCACAAGTGTAGCAAGCGGCATAACAATAAGAATTAGCGTTACGTTTAATAGGTTTAAAAAATGACAAATTGGAATGATAATAATAAGTAAAAACTCGATAACTTGGGAAATAACTAATGTCCATTTTAGCGACCAACGATCGACAAGTGGTCCAACTAAAAATTGAAGCGATTGTGGAAGTAACGTTAAAAAACCAGCAAGACCAGTATAAAAAGCTGATCCACCCAGTTCATAAACAAGCCACATAGCTGCTACAGCATACAGGCTATCTCCTGCATTAGATACTAATCTTCCTAGGAATAAAAAGGTGAAGTTTTTGTTTTTAAATACATTTATCATATTTAGCTCTCCTCGATATTGAAGTTAACTAAATTATAAATTTAATTAATGCAAAACCTAACCATCTAGAATAGTAATTTATATCAGTCTTAAGTTGGATGTGTGGTGATTACCTTCAGGTGATATCTATACGGAAAAACTTGGTTTAATTAGGATCCTAACAGTATAATAGTAAAGTATTAGTGAATTTTTTATAAATATCTCGAGGTGATAATTCTTGTTAACTGCAATAATTATTTTAATAGTACTAGTTATCTTAAATGCTTTTTTTGCTGCATCCGAAATTGCTTTAGTTTCTTTAAATGACAATAAAGTGGAGAAAATGGCAAGTCATGGTGATAAAAAGTCAAAGATGCTACTTCATCTTTTGTCATCTCCAGGTAGATTTCTGGCAACGATTCAAATTGGTATTACATTGGCAGGGTTTTTAGCAAGTGCATTTGCTGCTGGAAGCTTTGCAGAACCGCTTGCACTAACTTTATACAATTTAGGCATCCCACTTTCTTTAGGTATGCTAGAGACTATATCTGTTGTTGCCGTAACTATCATTTTGTCGTATTTTACTTTAGTTATAGGGGAGCTTGTTCCAAAACAGCTAGCTTTGCAAAAATACGAAGCAATAGCTAATTTTGCGGTCATTCCCCTTACTTTTTTGTTTAAAATCAGCTTGCCATTTGTTTGGATCTTAAATATGTCAACGAATGCCATTGTACGTTTATTTGGGGTTGATCCTAATGCTGAAAACGAAGAAGCGACAGAGGAAGAAATAAGAATGATGGTCGATGTTGGTGGTGAGCGGGGAACAATCAATGATAGTGAAAAATTAATGATAAATAAAATCTTTGAATTTAATGATAAGACTGTTTCCGATATTATGACTCATCGAACCGACATGACAGCTTTATCTGTTGATTCTACTTTGCAAGAGACTGCCCAGCTAGTCAACATCAAACGCTATACTCGCTTCCCGGTATATGAGGGTGATATCGATAGAATAGTTGGGGTTTTATTTGCAAAAGATTTAATTCAATTTGTGGAAACAACTGAACATGAGAGTTTTAATTTAAGGGAAATGCTTCGAGGACCATATTTCGTCTTAGAAACGCAGAGGATAGACGCAATTTTTCAGGATATGAAAAAAAATAATGCACATATTGCCATTGTCCTTGATGAGTATGGCGGTACAGATGGACTGATAACAATAGAAGATGTTATTGAGGAGATAGTTGGTGAAATATCTAGTGAGCATGATTATTCAGAGCAAGATGGCGACGGAATAACTGAATTAAGTCCAAAAAACTATAGGATTTCCGGCACTGCTCACCTCTATCAGATAGAAGAAAAACTAGGTGTGGATTTACCTAGCAATGACTATGATACTTTGAATGGTTTTCTTGTTGGGCAACTCGGCTATATCCCCAAAAAAACGGAACAACCAATTATTCAGTATAAAAATGTCACATTCGAGGTAATAGGGATAACTGAGAAGCGGATTGAAGAAGTGAATGTGACACTAGAATAATGAGGAATAGTAATGCCATTTATATATACATTTAAATTAAACCATCGAAAGCTTTATAAAAAATATGTTGACAATATAACTAGAAATAGATTATATTAAATTTACTAATTGAATAGTTCTCCTCAAAGGGGAGTAGCTTTTACAGCAAAGTCGTCATTACGGAGATGTTTATCTCTCGGCTTTGTTGGCAACGATCGTTGTTAGCAAGACCTTTGCCTATTGGTAAAGGTCTTTTTCTGTTTAAAAAACCTTTACCGGTCTCGGTAAGGGTTTTTTTCGTGGAAAAAACATTATCCAGCTATTGAGGCTTTCAATGTAATTAAACATGTAAGGGAGTGTAACGATGAAAAAGGGAAGACTATCATTCTCAGAATTGGTGCAAAGAAACAAAGATGAATTGTTAAGAGATAAACAACAGGTAGCCAAAATAGAAGAAAGAATCGACGAGAAACACGCAGCAAAGAAATAGTTTATTTTGGGAAAGTAAAAACAGAACATAAAAAGGGGACATAAAGTGGAACTTTCAATTTTATTTGAATATGGTTGGGTATTATTATTATTAATTGCTCTGGAAGGTTTGTTGGCAGCAGATAATGCTCTAGTGTTGGCAATTATGGTGAAACATCTTCCTGATGAGCAAAGGAAAAAGGCTCTCTTTTATGGTCTAGCAGGTGCCTTTGTTTTCCGACTAGGATCGTTATTTGTTATTTCTTTTCTTGTCGATGTATGGCAAGTACAGGCAATAGGAGCATTGTACCTATTATTTATCGCTCTCAATCATATCTTCAGGAAGATTTACTTTAAAAAACTAGAAAACCATAGCAAGAAGGAAAAAAAGAAATCAGGATTTTGGGGAACGGTTTTCAAAGTGGAACTAGCAGATATTGCATTTGCTGTTGATTCAATTTTAGCTGCAGTGGCTCTAGCAATGACTTTACCAAATACAAATCTTCCTGCTATAGGTGGGATGGATGGTGGAAAGTTTCTCGTTATATTTGCTGGTGGATTAATCGGTTTAATCATCATGCGATTCGCCGCTAATTACTTTGTGAAATTACTTCACTCTAGGCCGGGACTGGAAATAGCAGCATTTGTTATCGTAGGATGGGTAGGAGTTAAGCTCGCAGTCTTAACATTAAGCCACAAGGATATTGGGGTAATATCTTATGAATTTGCTCATTCTGCTGAGTGGAAACTATTCTTTTATACTGTTCTGATTGGTATTGCTGCATCGGGATGGTTTTTCACAAGAGGCAAAGGAAATGGCAAAGGTGAGATAGCTCTTGATACTACATCAAATTAGTGATCAGGGCTGCTTATAAAAAAAAAATATAATGGGAATCGTTTCTTTTACTATTAAAATAGACTGGTGATGTTCAACTACATCATTGGTCTTTTTTTTTTTTTTAGAAGTTAAAATATGTTACGTTCTAACTTTAAAATTTAGCTAGAATAAGTTAAAATAAAAGTGAACGTATTCATAAATGAATGAATTCACATTCGGGGGTTGTAAATATATGGTCGGTTTACGTGCTGAAAAAAAACAACAAAACCAAATTTCTATTGTTAAGGAAGCGACGAAAAGTTTCTTTGAAAAAGGCTATCAGCAATCAACAATGGCAGAAATTGCAAAGAACGCAAAAGTTGGAACAGGAACAATCTATAATTACTATCCCTCTAAAGGAAAACTGTTATTAGCCGTATTTGAAGATGAGTTTGTTCGTTTGCAAAATGATAAAGGAACAGAAATTGAACTAGATGATGGAAATCTAGTTCAACAGATCACTCGCATCACTGAAATCTTTATGAGCTTCTTAGAGGACTTTCCAAAAAGCTTTTGGCGGGAAATTATACATGTAATGACAGAAGACGCCGAGGAGAGTGAAGGCATTCGACAAGGCCTGTTTGGACTCGATGACGAAATGATGACCATTGTAAAAGGTACAATCGAAAAGCATGAAGATAGCTTTAAAACACAATTTGATTCTACACAAGGTACCCGTGCGATTTATAATATTTTAATGATGCAATTCATGATATTTATTTATGATGATCAAATGACTTATCACCAATTGTTAACTCTGATTAAACAGCAAATTACATTTTTATTTGTTGGGAAGTTAAAAGAGGAAATGGAGGAATAATGAATGGGATTATCAATCCAAAAAGTGAACAAAATCTACCAAAGTGGAGGTACTGAATTCCACGCTTTAAATGATATTAATTTGGAAATTGAGATAGGGGAGATTTGTGTAATTCTTGGTCCTTCTGGATCAGGAAAATCAACATTGTTAAATGCAATAGGTGGGATTGATCAAGTAGAAAGTGGGAGTATTGCCATTAATGATTGGAACGTTTCTTCATTAAAAAATAAACAATTGGTAACGTTCCGACGGGAAATGGTTGGTTTTGTTTTTCAAATGCATAACCTAATACCGAATCTTACGGTCTATGAAAATATTGAATTAGCAGCCAATATAAGTGAAGCTCCATTAAAAATTGACGAAATGATTAAGGCAGTTGGGTTGGAAGGGATGGCTGACCGCTTTCCGCGTGAACTAAGTGGTGGACAACAACAAAGGGTGTCTATTGCAAGAGCTATCGTTAGAAAACCGAAGTTGTTACTTTGTGATGAACCAACTGGTTCGTTGGATTCCAACACCTCTAAGGAAATACTAACATTAATCAAACAGGTAAATAGAAACTACAACACTACAATATTGATAATTACACATAATCAAGCGATTAGTCAGATGGCAGATAGAGTAATCAAATTAAAGGATGGAAGAATTGATTCAGTCAGTGTAAATGATACGGTCTACGAACCTGAAAGGATCGAATGGTAATGACTTTGTGGAAAAAACTATTTCGAACAATGTTAGAGAAAAAGGGTCAGTATGGATCAGCTCTTCTTCTTGTCATTATCAGTTCAATGATTTTCTATTCTTTTACTACAACAGGAGCTAATTTAATTGATAATCTGGATCAGTTTTTTCAAGAGAATAATGTTGAAGATGCACAATTGACTGTATCAAAGCCAATTCAAGATATTCAATCACTAGAGGATAAATTTGATGTAAAAATAGAAGAGCGTTATTCAAAGGATGTTTCATTGGATGACAACACCACCATAAGGTTGCTGGATGCTACAGAGTCAATTAATCAATATGCGCTGATTGAGGGGGCAAGGCTTGAAAAGAAAAATGAACTATTAATTAGTCCTAGTTTCGCTAAAGAGCATAATATGAGTATTGGTGATTCAATTACACTTGAAGGAAAAAGCTTTACGATTGTTGGTAAGATGGCAATACCGGATTATGTTTATCCGTTAAAATCAGTATCAGGTTTTATTACACAACCAGAGAACTTTGGTGCAGCAGTAGTAAACGAATCGGCATTCGAGGATTGGTCAGGCGCTCAATTGTATTATAGTATTATGCTGAACAAACAAAACCAACTAGCTTTAAAATCTTATATTAACCAATCAAATGAAATCATACAATGGACCAATAAACATGATAACAACCGAATTACTTTTATTCGGGGAGATATTCAGGGAATCAAACAAGCAGGAGAAACTTTACCAATTGGATTGCTTGCAATAACCATTGTTATTGTGATGATTTTTTTATGGCGCCTATTAAAAAAAGAATATGTACAGATTGGAACGTTGTATGCGATAGGGTATAAAAAAGCGGAAATAATTTGCCATTATGTTAGTTACTCTATTATTATAGCAGCTCTTGGTAGTACAGTTGGAACAATCCTGGGTTGGTTTTTGATGCAACCATTACTTGATATGTTTTCTGTGTTTTACAGTTTACCTGTTCTGACGATTAAACCCTATTTTATTTATGTGTTAGCGAGTTTATCGTTACCAATAATTTTCTTTGTTCCTTTAACTTATTTCTTAGTTAAAAGAGTATTAAGAACTCCGCCAGTGGTCTTGATGAAGGGTGGAGAATTGAAGACAAAGGTAAATATTTTGGAACGTAAATTTAATAGTAAACGGTTCTCTTTTTCTACTCGTTTTAAAGTACGAGAAGTTTTACGAAGCATCCCCCGTGTTACCTTTTTAACGATAGGTGTAATGTTCGCGACATTACTTATTTTAATTGGATTTGTTACAAATGATTCCTTCAACTATTTGGTGAATGATAATTACCAAAAAGTAAATCAATATAACTACGAATATCTTTTTAATCAAATACGAACCACTGAACCGGAATCCGGTCAAATCGCTGCATCAGCATCTTTTGAAATAGAAAATAAAGACAATCAGACAGTAGTCATCACTGGTCTAAAACCTGATAACACAGCGATTCAATTATCCGATTTAGCTGGTAATTCTCTGTCTTTTGATTCGGTGATTGTTAACAAGGCACTAGCAGATAAGATCGACATTAAGCAAGGTGATTCCTTAACTATTCATAATCAATTAAATAACAAAACCTTTACTATTAAAATAGATCATATAGCTAACTCCTTCCTAGGCGATACTATCTATATGCCGTTGGAAAGATACAATCAATTAAACGGGTATCCAGAAGAGAGCTACACAAAGATTTATTCTAAACAAAAGCTGAATATTGAATCTAACTTATTGCTTGCAACAACAAATACAGATTCAGTAATTAAGGCTTATAATCAATTAGTTAAACCTTTAAAATACATGGTGGGTGGTATAGCCTTAGGTGCAAGTGTGATTGCAGTCATCATCATCTACATTTTAATTTCACTCCTAATTGATGAAAATTCATTTAAGATTTCATTAATGAAAGTAATAGGATACCCGGATAATTCTATTCGTAAGTTAATCATTGACTTCAATCTATGGTTCGTGTTGCTAGGGTTTTTAGTCGGAATTCCAGTAACTCTTTCATCGATGTCAGCTTTTTTAGCTTCAATAACAGCAAAGATGAATTTTTCGATACCAATCAAAGTTGAATGGATTAATATAATAGTTAGCTTAGTTATTATTTTGATCGCATATTTTGTTTCAATTTTATTAAATCAACGAAAATTAAAGAAAATCTCTATGCATGAAGCGATTAATAGAAGCACTGAATAAAGTGTAACTTTAAACAGGAAGAAGCCTTGGATTATCCAAGGCTTCTTTTATAAAAAAACTTTTGTTAAGAACGGATTAATTCCAAATAACCATTTTCTAATGAGACATGAGGTTGGATAGTTTCAACTGGAAAAATAAATGTCCAGGGCATGCTCGTTTTCGGTTCAATTACTAGCGATGGCAATGTAAATGTATGGTTAGCCAATATTTCATTATTCTCGATATAGTGCAACTTTGTACCATCAAAGTTCAAAATCTGATCACTTGTGTTATGGATAAGAACCATCACTAGTAATTCTCCTCTATAATTTTGCGCTTGTGACAATCTGGTTAATTGAATCCCGCTATTGTTAGTTAGATCTAGTTCCGAGAAAATTTGTTCAATTCTTTTTCGGTCTTTTTTAGCGATTGCTTTGTCCCACTTTTCTTCAAATTGAAGCTTTTGCATTGGAAGCATCTCTCCATTCCATCTTAGTTTAACATAGTAGTTGATAAGCCTTTAACTATCAAAATTGTTTGTCATATAATTATGAAACAAAATTGAGATTCAAATCGTACCTTTAATATTAACAATAAAAAGGATGAGGTTCATGGGGAATTCCAACATTTATTTTTCTGATAACTTTTTTTCTTCAGGTATTACAGATATATTCAATGAGAGAAAAGAACAAATTGGTTCTCTTGACTTAAAAAATGCATTTTCATCTAGTGTGGATATACTAGATTCTGACCAAAATATTGTGGTAAAAGGTTTCTTCCCTTTTCTATCAAGGCGTTGGCAGGTAACGGATAGGGATAAAAATGAGATAGGTATGCTTAAGCAACGTTTCTCATTTTTATCAAAAAGGTTTTTCTATATTTCCCAACATACTGGTGAATATGAAATAAAATCAGAAGCATTCTCTAGGGAGTATAGAATACTAGATAATCAAAATACTATAATTGCTGATTTCAAAAGAATTAGTAGTTTTTTTGAAGCCCAGGATATGAGTTAAGTAATCAGTCAGCAAAATTGTCAAATGACGAATTAATCGCAGTCGTCATGGGTGTGAATATGATCATAAAAAGAAATAAGAACACAGCGGCTTCAGGTGGAGCAAATTAAGGCATTCTTCAATTTGAATTTTATAATGTAAATGAAGGGAAGGGTTCGAATGTTATGGAGATAAAAAATGTATCGATTATCGGACTGGGCGCATTAGGAATACTTTATGGAAATCATTTAGCTAAACAAATGCCGAAAGAGAATATAAGGATTATTGCCGATGAGGAGCGGATAAAACGATATCAAAGGGAATCAGTCTATTGTAATGATGAACGCTGTGATTTTGAGTACATGACACCTGAACAGTTATGTGAACCAGCTGATTTAATTATTTTCACCGTAAAATATAGTGGATTACGTAAAGCTATTGAAGCGGTAAGAAATCATGTAGGAGTAGATACGATAATTTTATCTGCGCTAAATGGGATATCCAGTGAAGGTCTAATTGCTCAAGAATACGGTAGAGATAAAGTCTTATATTGTGTTGCGCAGGGGATGGATGCCGTTAAGGAAGGGAATAAACTTACATATAACAATATGGGAATACTTTGCGTCGGCGAACGAGAACCACATTACATCTCGCCGAAGGTTACAAGGCTTGGAGAATTCTTCAATAAAGTGAAACTCCCTTATGAATTAGATAACAATATGATGAAAAGACAATGGGGCAAATTTATGCTTAATGTTGGTGTCAATCAGACCGTTGCTGTGTATGAGAGCAATTATGGTCAGGTTCAAAAACAAGGACAGGCAAGAGATACAATGATTTCTGCCATGAGAGAGGTTATAGCTCTATCTGAATTTGAATCGGTCCATTTAACAGAAGAGGATTTAAATTATTGGTTACAAGTACTAAGCACACTAAATCCAGACAGGAAACCTTCGATGCGCCAAGATTTGGAAGCGCGACGACACAGTGAAGTAGAACTATTTTCTGGCACAGTTTTGGCTTTAGGTGAAAAGTATTGTTTTTCCACACCTGTAAACCAAGAATTGTATCAAAAGATTATAACAATTGAGGAACACTTCTAAGAAAGTTAATTTCCTGGGAAATTAATTTTGATATAACACCCAATAGATGAGTAGTACAACCAGAGAATTGGCATGTACTACCATTTTTTTGCAATTATTCTACCTTATTCATAACTAGAGGATTATACTATCAATAGAACACTAATTTCCTTTCTTTGAGGTGGTTTACATGGGACTAAATCTGTTGAGCATTATTCGATTGATTATGTTTATCTTTATTAGTTATATCTACTATACTTCCTTTGCAGATGATTCCGTTATTCAAAAGACATTTATTATTGTTGCGGTTTTAAGTTTTACAATAAATCATTTTCTTCTGCTAATAACTTCTTTTGGGGAAAAGCACTTCCCATTACTTATCGGTATTGATTTAGTTTTAACGTTAGCTTTTAGTTTTCTGTTTCCTGGTGAAACACTCTTTCTAATTCTAGTGGGTGTCAGCACGGTAACGCTTTTTTTGATGACTAATAACCGGAATATAATAGTGGGATTTGCCATCGCTTTTTTAATAACATGGGCAATTAGTTTGTTTTTTAGTTATCAGGTAACAGGGAAAATTGATATTCTGAGTAATCTAGTTTTCTTTGCTTATATTGTTTTTTCTGCAATTGTTGGTAGTTTAATCCATTGGTTATTGAATGCACAAGAAAAAATAGCCTATCAGTATGATCAATTAAAAGACACTCACACTGATTTAAAGGACGCCCATCAGCAGCTACACATTTACTCTAATAAGGTGGAAAAATTAACACTTATCCAGGAACGCAATCGGATATCAAGGGAAATTCATGATACGGTTGGTCACAAAATGACAGCTCTACTTGTACAGTTACAATTAGCAAAAGAACTCCAGGATATTCAACCAGAAAAAAGTAAAGCTACAATTCAAGTGTGTGAGGAACTTGCGAGAAATGCGCTACAGGAAATACGATTGTCAGTTCACACCTTACAAGAGGATGATGATCAATTTAGTTCTTTTTTAAAAACTACACGAAAGCTTCTTGAAGAATTTGAAAAGATGGCCGGATTGAAGTCTAATTTCCATCTAATAGGCGAACCCTCTAAGATTCCATCCTCAATTCAGTTGAATTTAACACGTGTAATTCAAGAATCAATTACCAATGCAGTAAGACATGGGCAGGCGACAGAATGTGATGTCTTGGTTGAAATTTCAAATAGAATGATCCATACGACTATTGAAGACAATGGATCAGGATCATCAAATGTTAGTCCAGGTTTTGGTTTAACTAATATGAGAGATAGAGTACAGGAACATGGGGGCTCGCTTATTTTTGAAAGTAGAAGGGAACAAGGGTTTATCGTAAAAGCAAGTTTTCCTCTGAAAGAGATTAGATGGAAAGTGGGTAACGTGGATGATAAAAATAATGGTTGTTGATGATCAAGAACTAATGAGAGATGGGCTTGCCACGATTCTAGAACTAAAACCAGAAATCTGTGTGGTTGGTGTAGCATCAAATGGTCAAGAAGCATACGAAAAAGTAAGTGAACTTCAACCAGATATCGTGTTAATGGACATACGCATGCCTATAGCAAATGGTGTACAAGGAACAAGACTTATATCTACTGCCTTTCCTGAAATAAAGGTCTTAATGCTTACAACATTTAAGGATAGCGAACTTATCTTTGAAGCCCTTGAGGAAGGGGCAAGCGGCTATTTGCTAAAGGATATGCCAACAGATTCAATTGTCCAAGCGATTATGACGGTCTATTCAGGTGGAATGGTATTACCGAAAGAGTTAACAGCTGAAATTTTCAAGGAAATGAAACGCAACAAATCACATGATAATTTTTCCTCATCAGCTGATACACCAACTATCATAAATGAATTGACTAACCGAGAGTTAGAGGTGTTAAACAAGCTTGGTCTTGGTTTAAATAATAAGGAGATTTCAGAAAAATTGTTTATATCTGAGGGGACAGTTAAGAACCATGTCTCTCATTTGATTAGTAAACTAGAGGTAAGGGATCGAACACAAGCAGCCATTTTTGCTGTGAGGTATGGTATCACCACTTTTGATATATGACTTTTGGCATAGTGCCCTGTGAAATACAGCTAATCTAGCTGTATTTTTTTATGGAAAAATCTATCAGACGACAGATTTGTCAATCTCAAATCAGGACTATAATCAATATAACAGAAAATTTGATTCACTATAGACAAATAGAATTTGAAAAGGAAGTGAGCAGCTTGCTAGAAGTTAAAAATATTAAGAAGAGTTATGGAAAAATGAAGATAGTAGACAATGTCTCATTTACTATTGAAAAGGGTGAATCGTTTGGTTTGCTCGGTCCTAATGGTGCTGGGAAATCGACTACCATCTCAATGATTTGTGGCCTTATTCCTTATGATCAGGGTGAAATTACAATCAGTGGAAACTCCGTCAAAAAAAGTCCGATGGCGATTAAGAAAAAAATTGGAGTGGTACCGCAAGAAATAGCTCTATATCCAACTATGTCTGCAAGAGATAATCTTCTTTTTTGGGGAAAACTTTATGGATTATCAGGATCACAAGCGTCTAAACGTGCAGCGGAGGTTTTAGAATTTGTTGGCTTAAAGGATCGTGCAAAGGGAAAAATTGAAACATTTTCCGGTGGGATGAAACGAAGAATAAATATTGGAGCTGCTTTAATGCATGAACCCGAAGTACTAATTATGGATGAACCAACTGTTGGGATTGACCCGCAATCTAGGAATCATATTTTAGAAACAGTTAAAAAGTTAAACGAAAAAGGAATAACAATCATTTATACGAGTCATTACATGGAAGAGGTTGAATATTTGTGTAACCGTGTTGGAATTATGGACCACGGTCAAATTATTGCTTTGGGTACTCAGCTAGAGCTCTGTAAACGACTAGGAGGAGGATCAATAGTTCAATTAACTGTTGAAAATCACACGGAACAAGGAGTTGAAGCAATTAATATTCTCGAGAGTGTAGAAAAAATTTTACCGCAGGAAGATGGAATGGTACTAGACATATTTGTTCAAAATCCTCATGGGGCTTTGGGTCAAATTGTAACAACAGCAGTAAATCAAGGGATAAGGATATTATCTGTTAATGTTCAAGAACCGAATTTAGAATCTTTGTTTTTACAATTAACAGGGCGATCACTTAGAGATTAGGGAGGTGGAGTTACGATGAAATTTTTCATAATATCGTTTAAAGACTTTAAAGTTCGTATTAGCGATAAAAAGGGTTTTATTAGTTTATTAGTTATGCCAATCATCTTAACTGCTATTCTTGGATCTGCATTAAGTGGTATGTTCAGTGGAAATGCCTTCATGCCTCATACAACTGTTGGTGTCGTTGTGTATTCAGAGGATAACTTAACAAGGCAGTTTCTCGATGAAGTATTACAAGGAGAGGAGCTAAAAGATACGATAAGCTTGAAAACTTTTGATTCGGAAAAAAGTCTAAAAGCGGAAGTCAAGCAGCAGAAGGTTGATGTAGGGTTGTTAATTCCTTTGGGGTGGGGGAATGGTCTGTTGACTGGTGAGATAAGGGATCTCAAAGTTTTTGCTGACCCTGGACAGGAACTTCAATCATCAATTATTGAATCTATTTCCACTTCTTTTATTGAAAGTGTGACCTCAGTATCTATTTCTTCTAGAGTGTTTTCTACCCACCTTGCAACGACAGCTTCTACATCCGCTCAACAATTTGATGTTGAAGAAGCTAGCACGGATGTTACTAATCAACTTGCAATAATTGCTGGTACTAATCGACAATCAGTAGTAATGGAAGAGGAAGGGAAGCCTGCTATTTCCGGGATGCAGTATTATTCAGCTGCGATGGGTGCAATGTTTGTGTTATTCAATGCAACTATTGGGGCGAAGTCTATTATCCAGGAACGAACTACGGAAACTTTGGCTAGGTTGATGAACGGTCCAATTAGACGCTATTCAATAATTCTAGGAAAGTTTTTAGGAACATTATACTTATCTTTCCTTCAGTTTATTGTATTTATTACATCTACACATTTTTTATTTGGTGTTGATTGGGGAAATAATCTTTTACAAACAGTTGTAATTGGTTTGGCTTATTCGGTAGCAGTTTCTGGTTTAGCGATGATCATTGCAGGTTTAATAACAGAAGAAAAAACTGCAGATACGGTTGGTGGGATTGGTGTTCAAATCTTTGCTTTACTTGGAGGGTCAATGATTCCAATTGCAGCATTTCCAGGAGTATTACAACAACTAGCCAATTTCACTCCAAATAAATGGGTGTTGGAAAGTTTGGTAGAGATTATGAACGGAACAACCTGGAACTCACTTATTTTACCTATAACCATATTAGTATTAACTGGATTTGTTTCCTTAGTTTTAGGGTCGCTAAGAATGAAGCTTAGATAGGAGTGGAAAGATGAAAAAAATACTGGCAATTGCTGTATTTGAATTAAAAAAAGTATTTAAAAATCCACATTCATATATCCTAATGTTTGGAATGCCACTATTGTTCACCTTAATTTTCGGAGGACTATTAACGAATGGTGAAGAAGTAAAACCGAGTATTATAGTGGTAGATAATGATGAATCTAGATTATCGCAAGCATTTATTGATGATGTTAAAAATAAGAATTTCATGAGTGTAAGCATTGCAAGCTTTGAACATGCTGATACCGAATTCAACGATAGTAATATATCTGGATATGTTCAAATCGATCGAGGATTTGAAGAAAAGATGCTAAAGGGAGAAAGTCCCGTCATCCTATTTAAACATTCGCCTTCCTTCAATGGTACAATTATGGTTAACCAAATTCTTACTAACAGTGTTAAAAGGGTAAAGATTGGAGCTACTGCCTCCATGGCATATAGTGCAATAACTGGCGACAACAAAGAGAATATTCACGAGGATATCCTAAGTGAATTAGTGGCGACATCAAATGGTATAGAGATAACACTTATAACAAAAAGTGAAGAGTTAGTTACGATGAACAATATGTCCGCTCGGTCAGCGGGATTTACCATTATGTTTGTTATGATGGCTACGCTGATTAGCACAGGGGTTATTTTAGAGGCTAAACAAACGGGTGTCTGGTATCGATTAATGTCTACACCTATAGCAAAATTAGAACTAATATTAGGGTATCTTTTAGCATTCTTCTTAATTGGCTGGGTTCAATTTGGTATATTAATGCTTGCTTCAACAGTCTTGTTTGATGTTTATTGGGGTAATATACTAGGCAACATTGTTCTGATATCCTCGATACTTTTATCTACTATTGGAATAGGACTGTTTATTGCTGGATTGGTGAGAACGACAGAACAGCAAGCAGTATTCGGAAATCTTGTGATTATATCGACTTGTATGCTGGGTGGAGTATTCTGGCCACTTGAAATAGTTCCAGATTTTATGCTGCAAGTAGCAAAATTCGTACCACAATATTGGGCGCTAGAAGGATTTACAGAGTTAGCTGTGAGAGGAGGTACAGTGGTGGATATCTTGGGGCAAATTATCATTTTACTAGCATTCACAGTATTGTTCTTAGGTGTTGGATTGACCAGAGTACGCTTTGAATAGATAGTCTAGCGGATTACCTTTCTAAAATTCATAGAAGGGTTGTTAATTAGGAATGCAGAATAAATAATAACAATTAATAGTACTAAGGAGAATAATGTATGATTGCTTATTATGGAGAACTTTGCACAAAGATGTATGAAAGTGATAAATCTCTTGCAGAGGGGAAAGAACTAAACTTTTATCTTTCATTTGTTAAGGATAACATGAGGGTACTAGAGCCCATGTGTGGTAACGGTAGAATGCTTATTCCTTTTTTAAAGAGAGGGATTGATATCGAAGGTTTTGATATCTCTGAAGAGATGCTCAGGGTTTGTAAGGAAAAAGGAAGAAAGTTGAACCTTAGCCCCGTTGTGTTTACTGAAAAAATAGAAGAGTTTAGCCGTGATGAAAAATATGATTTAATTATAATTCCGTTTGGCTCTTTTTCGCTTTTGCCAAATCACTTGGTACATGAAAGTCTTGAAAATATGAGAACTATTTTAAAAGAAGATGGAAAATTTCTCTTAACAGTAATGATTAATAACAGTGAAACAGTAGAGAATCAGGAATGGGCTGAAACAAATAGGAAAAAATTTGATCAGGAAACAATTATTGAATATAAAACTGTACGATACAATGAAGAAAGCTTGTTAAATATAAAATTGAAATATCAATCGATTCAAGGTGATTTGGTGACCAAAACTGAACTAATGGACTTTCCAATTCGCCTTTATGAGGTAGAGGAGTTTCAAGATTTGTTACGGGTTAATGGTTTCAATCGTATTGTTGTGCATGATGTGAAAAACGGATACGGACATGGCAGTTCATTTCAAGTGTTTGAATGTGGAATATAAGTGAAACTATATTATGAAAAATGAATTTTTGGAACTCTGAATAAAAACATTAGTTAAATGATTTGTTGTCCAGATAGCATCGTTAATAAAGGTTCTTTAGTTAAGATGGTGTTTTAACTGAGGATAATTTCTCATTAAATACAAATTTTTTTAAAAAATAGAGAGATATAAAGTGTAGATGATTTATTGTAAATGCATCTTTTTAGTTTCTCGTTGAGTGAAAAGAGGTAACAGGTTTAAATAGAGTTGAGAGTGATTGGATTATATAATCACTTTTCACTCTTCTTCCTCTACCTCTTCATTATCCAAATCAACATCTTCTAGCTCAAGCCATGATAGCATTTCTTTTACTACCGTATTTATTTTTTCATCGACCATAGTTTCACCGAATTTTTTCTTTGCACGTTCTATGTTTTCGATAACGTCTTCACCAAATCGGATTATAGGATCATCATTTTCGATATTGTTAAAAAGATCAATAACTTCATCTAATGCTTTATCGAATCTTTTTCTTTCTAGTTCAGTGGCCTTCATGTTTTATCACCTATTAATTAGGATGTCCTAAAAAAATGATTATAACGGTGAAGGATTAATTTAGTATGTTTATCTAAATATGATGTAAGAATAAAGATCAAATTAACAAGTTACTTCCTTATTATATAGATATAAAAATTATCATTACATTTAATTATAGTCTCTATAGGCGAAACAATCCTGTGATTCATTGCTTGTTAACCGCCTATAACATTTGGGATAAAATGGTTACTATGATTCTATTGAAATGGTGAAAGAATCATGTTATATTATTAATCTGCCTTTGAGAGAAGCGCAGGGCAATTGAGAAGCAAGACAAAATCAAATCAACACATTGAAAATTAAAATAGTAAACTTGTTGACTTTGATAATAAAACGTGTTATATTTATTGAGTCGCCTAATTAAGCGGCAAGGTAAAAAACGAAAAATATTATATAAAAAGTTGTTGACTTTATCAAATTAACTTGATATAATATATAAGCTGTCGCAAAAACGACCGCAACTATTGATCCTTGAAAACTGAACGAAACAACCAGTATGTGAAGTAAGAAATTAAGCTAGTTTTTTGAACGAGCAATCAAGCTCATAAACTTTATGGAGAGTTTGATCTTGGCTCAGGACGAACGCTGGCGGCGTGCCTAATACATGCAAGTCGAGCGCAGGAA
>NZ_WJNG01000025.1 GCF_009649745.1 Aquibacillus halophilus
TAACAAGTACTGATCCGGAAGTAGCATAATCTAAAACAAATATCAGTTAAGGATATGTTGGCTCTTCAAAAAAGATAATTATTGTAGGGTCTAATTTCTTATTGCCTTTTCACGTGAAGATTTTCATACAAAGAAAATTGGTTTGTATTTTCGAGGAGTCGACTGCCCTCCACTCCAATCAACCACCATATAAGTGTAGGAGCAAATACAACAAAATACTTATGTAAGAAATACACGAAGATCTATAAAAATACAAATCTTTGCGAGATGAAACTTTCAAAAATGAATAGTGATATTAATGAATTAAAATTTTTTGAGGTTCAACTTACTTGAACAGAAAGCTATTCTAAGCTTCGGAAAAATGCGACACTCCTATGGGAAAGGAACAGTCTGAAGACCCCGCAACGAGCGATTTTTCTCGTGAGGAGGCTGAAGCGTTCCCCATGGAAAGGGAGTGTTTTTCCGAAGCGATGGATGATCACTCATCCTATAAAGGATGGGGTACAGTCACACAAAGTTACGTCGCAATTTATATCAACTATGCGGAAAGAGCAAATTTTAAACTTATAAAAGGACCTTTACTTCCACCTAAATTTAACTTAATATGATGTACAGGATAATTTTAAGGGTCCGAAAACTTCAGTGGATTGGTTCATGAAAAACAATTAGTTAGATTATTAAACTAAAAAGTGTTAGATTGTAAAAGGGAGTTAGTAAAGATCAAATACGACTTCAGTAACACTAATACCGTTTAGGATATAATATATAAATTATTCACATAGAGAAGTCAGGAGGAGAAAACATGATTATAATAATCATTGCTTTTCTTACTAGTATAGCGTTGTATTTGATATATTTAAGGTATGTTCCTATAAAGGGAATTCCTTGTGTAGATATAAAAAGTAACCAGATGGAACAGTCAAATTTAAAATTAGATATAAGAGATTATAATTCGTCAGCAAAACAGGAGATACAAGGATCTGTTGTGATGCCAGTTGCATACCTAAAAAGGTACTACCGCGATATACCTGTTAATGAAGTTCATGTCATTGCCTCAGACCGTATAGAAAAAAACTTAGGGATTCGTTTCCTGCGTAATAAAGGATTTAAAGTAATCGGATATTCATTAACGAATTGTAATTGTAGCGACTAAAACAACAATTTGGTAAAGGAGATAAAGGTTATGGAGTACACTGATCAAATGAAAAACAGAGTAAAACGAATTGAAGGTCAATTAAGAGGCATTTTAAAAATGATGGAAGAAAATAGTGATTGTAGAGATGTGATTACCCAAATGTCAGCAGCTAGGACTGCAATTGATCGCACAATGGGTGTGGTCGTGAGTTCTAATCTTGTAGAATGCGTCCGTCAAGCTGATAAAAATGGGGAAGATACCGAGGAATTTGTAAATGAAGCGGTAAATCTATTAGTTAAAAGTAGATAACAAGGTAAAAGGGCTGTAGAGGCCTTTTTATTTTGTTATTTTTTATACCCTTGTAGGTAAAATGATTATGTTCCTAGCTCTCAAATAGCATCAAGGACAACTGTCCATAACATCTTTTCAATGCTTGATTCATATAGTATAGGTAATACATCAAAAGGGGAGATCGTTTTTGAAACAATCAGATCAAAAACAATTGGAAAGAGCAATTGAAGAAATAACGGAAATCGCAAAGGGCTTTGGGTTAGACTTTTATCCAATGCGATATGAAGTTTGTCCTCCTGAAATTATCTATACATTTGGTGCCTATGGTATGCCAACAAGATTCTCACATTGGAGCTTTGGTAAACAGTTTCATAAGATGAAGCTACAGTACGATTTGGGTCTAAGTAAGATTTATGAACTGGTCATTAATTCTAATCCTTGTTATGCTTTTTTATTAAATTCAAATAGTTTAATTCAGAACAAATTGATTGTTGCACATGTGTTAGCTCATTGTGATTTCTTTAAAAATAATGCCCGTTTTCAAAATACAAAAGTAGATATGGTGGAGAGTATGTCTGCAACAGCAGAGCGGATTGCGGCATACGAAAAGATCTATGGAATTGAAGAGGTTGAATCATTTCTAAATGCTATTCTGGCTATTCAAGAGCATATTGATCCTACCTTGGTTAAACCCAAGCTTGATTGGGAGATAGAGGAATTTGAAGAAGAAGCTCCAGTTAAAACCAGCCAATATGATGATCTGTGGAAATTAGATGATGATAAAACCAAAAAGAATTCTGCACCAAGAAACAAGAAAAAGCCATTCCCACCTAGATCAGAAAAAGATTTGTTATTGTTCATTGAAGAGTATTCTCAAAATTTAGAGGATTGGCAAAGAGATATTTTAACGATGATGCGAGCAGAGATGTTATATTTTTGGCCACAATTGGAAACTAAAATTATGAACGAAGGCTGGGCTTCCTATTGGCATCAAAGAATTCTTAGAGAAATGGACCTGACAACCAATGAAGCAATTGAATTTGCTTCGCTAAATGCAGGAGTTGTTCAACCTTCCAAGACACAAATAAATCCCTATTACCTTGGTTTGAAAATGTTTGAAGATATAGAAGAACGTTTTGACAATCCAACGGAGGAAATGAGACGTTGGGGAGCAGAGCCTGGTAAAGGTCGAGAAAAAATGTTTGAGGTACGTGAAATCGAATCCGATATATCATTTGTCCGAAACTATTTGACGAAGGAGTTTGTCGATCGCGAAGATTTATATTTGTTTGAAAAACAAGGTAATGAATACAAGATTACCGATAAAAGCTGGGAAAACGTTCGGGATCAACTGATTTCAATGCGACTAAACGGAGGATTCCCATATATCACTGTCGAAAATGGCGACTTCTATCATAACGGAGAATTATATCTGAAACACCAATACGAAGATGTGGAGTTAGATCTAACTTATTTAGAAAAAACATTACCATATATCCATCAGTTATGGGGTCGAACGGTTCATATGGAGACTGTTGTGGAGGATAAAAACGTCCTGTTCAGTTATGAAGGGAATAAAGTAATGAAGAAGTATTTGTAAGGAAGTAGACGACAACTTAACGAGTTCTGTTTCCTGGTGTGAATATTTTAAGTGTAATACAAATAGACCGTCAAACTACATTGATTTGATGGTCTTATTATTTATATATATAGGGTGAATATCAATATGTTGGTACCCTTAAAATGATTATTTTAGTAGATAATGTAGGAGGCGTTCCTATTTTTTAGATTGACTCCCTTTTCTCTTGCTGCATCTTCAATCAAACCTAATTCAAAATACATCGCTTCAGAAAGAAATTTTTGTGCAATTTGTTTCTTTAACATTATATATAAACCAGCTAATTCTGTTGTGGATAGATTTTGATAAACTTGACCTCTCATTAACTCGAACTACCCCATCCCTTAATTACTTTATTGTAACTCTTGTAAATAACCCACCCTTTTATAACCTGGAATCTTCCCAATGATAGTAGCATTTATGGTAATCTTTTACAATCAGGGGATTCCCTGATATTCACAGAATACATATACAATGAGGATTCTTTCATATGGAGACTGTTGTGAGGATAAAAACGTTCTGTTCAGTTATGAAGGGAATAAAGTAATGAAGAAGTATTTGTAGAGGAAGCAGGCGATAAGCCTACTTCTTTTTGTGGATAAAAATTATTACTGGAAGGTCCCTATCTGACCATAGATAGATGTTCTAATAATTCCTTTGCTACAATACTAGGTTGATCAATCATTGAATAGTGACTCGCATTAGGAATTATTTTAAAGGATGAATTTGGTACGGATTGATGTAGTAGTTTCCCCCAATATGGTACAAGGTATCTGTCATGCTGGCCCCAGAGAAAAGTTGCGGGACATTTAATGGTAGGTAAATATGGAACCAAGTCTTCAGTTTGGCGATGATCTAAAGCCAACGAGGCTTGACGTAGCTCTTCTGGTCCTGTTGGAGTATTAAAGGGCTCAGTAAACTGATAAATTAATTCTGGTGTTAATAGAGAAGGATAGAAGACTCCTTCTCGTAGCATTCGTTCTATAAACAAGGGTGATGGAACAAATTCTTCAGCTACCGGATACCGGATGGAGACCACTTTGGGAAGAGGCCAATTTGAGAAGCATACACCATCGATCACCGCAATACTTTTTACTCTATTAGGATGTGTTACGGCTAAGATTTGGACGATACCTCCACCAAGATCATGTCCCACAAAATGTGCAGTAGGGATGTTTAGTTGATCCAACGCATTAAGAATATAGTTTGCTTGCTTAGGAAGGGTTAAATCATAATATGGACCTCGATCTGAATTACCATATCCAATTAATTCAACAGCTAGAACAGCGTAATTTTGTTTGAGGTAGGGGATAACTCGATCCCATAAATGGGAATTGGTGGGGATTCCATGTATTAATACAACAACCTCACTACAATTTGAGTCATTAAAAAAGCGAACATTCATTTCATAACTTCCAACATTTATTTTCTTTCCTTGGTGCATTTTTTTACCCCTCTCGAAATTAGTATCGTTGTAATCTATGCCTTACGTTTGCCTAGTGTGATTACACCTAATTTCGTTTGAAAGAACTAACTATGTAAAATCCTCAAAAAAGATAGCAGACTTTCGCCTGCTATCAATACCAGATTAAAACTTAGAAGCGAATTCCTTGGCTCGTGCAATTGCATTACTTTTGATTTCTTCTGCTTTTTCGGGCGTAGCATCATGTCCTTCGACAAATAAGCCTTCAAAAGAGGGTACTCCGAAGAAATTCATTAGTACTTTTAAATAACGGTGAGCCATTTCCAAATCAGCTGCCGGACCATACGAATAGATACCTCCACTGGCTTGAATGTGCAATGCTTTTTTTTCAGTTAGAAGTCCAACAGGTCCCTGATCAGTATGTTTAAAAGCTTTTCCTGCTACAGCTACGGAGTCAAGGTAAGTTTTCATTATTGGCGGAAACAAAAGATTCCATAAAGGAGTTACAAAAACATATTTATCGGCGTTTACAAACTGCTCACTTAACTCCGATAAACGACTAACTTTTGCTTTCTCTTCATTTGAGAGCTCTTCAAATCCTTGTCCCGACTGTAGTTTCCCCCAACCCTGAAATACATCTGCATCGATATGTGGAATGTGTTCCTCGTACAGGTCAATATGAATAACTTCATCATTTTTATTTACTTCCTTGTAAGCGTCAATAAATTCTTTCCCAACAGCCATACTGTAGGATTTGGTTTCATCAAATGGATTGGCTGTAATATATAATACTTTTGCCATAATATTTCACCCTTTCAAGTTATCGTTTTAATCTTGAATTTAATAAACTATAAAGACTAACATAACTATAATGTAATTCGACTTGAGAGTATGTTAATTATATCACAATCAAAGGTAAAAATTGGATAATTAATATAAAATATTGTTACAATTTAAAGAACAAAAGTAAACTGGTTATTATTCAAACTATCGTTTGACTATTTTTAATTTATTGCATACAATATAATCAAACGATGATTTGATTGATGGGAGGTAATATTTTGAAAGATCGATGTGATGTGTATTGTTATGATGAAGATAAGGTGGAGCGTGTTCGAACATCTATTAAAGATGTGGACTTAGAGTTATCAGTTAACGTATTTAAAGCATTAGCAGATCCTAACAGATTACAGATAGCTATAGCGCTAACAAATGAAGAGGAAATTTGTGTTTGTGATGCAGCAAATATTATTAATTCTACAATCGCAACTGCTTCACATCATTTAAGGTATTTAAAAAAAGTAGGTTTGGCAGAGCATCGAAAAGAAGGCAAACTTGTATTTTATTATTTAAAAGATGAAGATACTAAACAATCGATTATGAATGCAATAATACCTAAAAGAGAGGATGTTTCCATTGTCTGAAGTTACTACTGTATTTCATGTTAAGGGTATGGATTGAGCGGATTGTGCAGCTCAGTTTGAGCAGCAGGTTAAAAAAATTAACAGTGTGAAAGATGCTGAAATTAATTTTACTAGTGGGAAAATTACCGTTTATGGTGATGTCACTTTAAAACAAATGAGAAAAGCAGGATCTTTTGAAGGATACGAGGTTTTTTTAGAGGGGGAAGCAATAGAACAGACATCATTTTTCAAAAAGAAGTCTACAATTAAAATAATCGTCTCTATGCTATTAATAGTTGCGGGATTTATCTTAAATTACGTCTATGGAGAAAGTATCTTTTCGGTTGGGTTTTATGGAGCATCGATTGTTGTGGGAGGTTATACGTTATTTCGAAAAGGCTTAAGAAATCTCTTTCATCTTCAATTTGATATGAATACCTTAATGACAATTGCTGTCTTAGGAGCTGCGGCAATCGGTGAGTGGGGTGAAGGTGCTACTGTTGTTATCCTGTTTGCAATAAGTGAGGTGCTTGAAAGCTATTCAATGGATAAAGCACGACAATCAATCCGATCATTAATGGATATTGCTCCAAAGGATGCTTTAATTCGAAGAGATAATCAAGAAATAACTGTATCTGTGGATAATATTCGAGTAGGCGATATCATGATTGTAAAACCAGGTCAAAAGCTAGCAATGGACGGAACTGTTGTAAATGGGAGTTCAGCGATTAATCAAGCAGCAATTACGGGGGAAAGTCTTCCTGTTGAAAAACTAGTTGGGGATGAAGTGTTTGCTGGAACACTCAATGAAGAGGGTCTAATAGAGGTTGAAGTAACAAAGACCGTTGAGGATACAACAATAGCAAAAATCATTCACTTGGTAGAAGAAGCTCAAGCGGAAAGAGCTCCTTCACAGGCATTCATAGATAGGTTTGCTAGGATTTATACACCTATTATTATTCTGTTAGCCATAGGTATCGCACTCATTCCTCCATTAGCTTTTGGCGGTTCTTGGGAAGAGTGGATTTATCGGGGTCTAGCCGTACTAGTTGTTGGTTGTCCATGTGCACTGGTGATATCAACCCCTGTTGCCATTGTTACTGCTATTGGAAATGCAGCCCGCAATGGTGTGTTAATTAAGGGTGGCGTATATTTAGAACAAACTGGTGCAATAAACACAATAGCTTTTGATAAGACTGGGACTCTGACTAAAGGCAAACCGGAAGTTACTGACATAGTAACATTCAGTGACGATAAAAAACATTGGCTCTCAATTGTTGCAGCTATTGAATACGGATCCCAGCATCCTTTAGCCTCTGCAATTATTAGGAAAACAGAGAAAGAGAATATTCAATATAGACAACACAATGTAAAAGAATTTTCTTCTATCACTGGAAAAGGTGTCAAAGCAACAATTAGTGAAGTGAACTATTATGTTGGCAGTCCTTCCTTATTTACTGAGGTGCTAGTGAATGGCATGCCAAATGACATCCATGATAAAATTAAACAACTTCAGAGTCATGGCAAAACAGTCATGGTACTAGGTACAGAAAACGAGGTATTATCTCTGATTGCGGTTGCAGATGAAGTAAGAGAGAGTAGCAAGGCCGTGATTGAAAAATTGAACAAATTAGGGATAAAAAATACGATTATGTTGACTGGGGATAATCACGCGACGGCAGAAGCAATTGGAAAACAAGTGGGAGTGAATAAAGTGTATTCAGAGCTGCTACCACAGGATAAATTAGCAGCAATTAAAAAACTTCAGAAAACCGGAAGTGTTGCGATGGTTGGCGATGGAGTTAATGATGCTCCTGCATTAGCTGCATCGACGGTTGGAATTGCGATGGGTGGTGCAGGAACTGATACAGCTATTGAAACTGCAGATGTAGCTCTAATGGCAGATGATTTAACTAAATTACCTTTTACAATCAAGTTAAGTAGAAGTGCACTGAAAATTATTAAGCAAAACATTACTTTTTCCTTAGTAATCAAAGCGATTGCATTACTTCTAATTTTCCCAGGGTGGCTTACGCTTTGGATGGCAATTTTTGCTGATATGGGTGCAACATTGTTAGTGACACTTAATGGATTAAGACTTCTCGCTGTGAAAGACTAAATAAAGAAGAACAGGGGCTCATCCTCTGTTCTTGCTACTATTACTAAATAAAAAAACATTAGCATTAGCTAATGTTTTTTTAAATTGATTTTTAACTATAACGAGCATATATTTTTTCTACCCTAGGTTGAAGTATATGAATAATAGGGCCAATGAGCACAGTTACCAAAATGGTTCCAATTCCGATTGGTCCGCTAAATATAAGAGCAAAAGTAAAAGCTATCAGCTCACCTATCGTTTTGGCGACACTCATTCGGAAACCGAATCGAGTATGAATTGCAATCATCAAATTATCAATTGGTACGGGTGCGAATTTCGCCTGGAGATAGATGGTGATTCCTAATGATAATAAAAACAAACCGGCAAAGAAAAGTAAGAATTTCATGCCTAAGTTTTGTGGATCTACCTGGTTTAATAAAATAAGCCAAAAATCAACTCCAAAACCAACAATGAAAATAGTGATTAGGGCATAAAAATCAGGTTTTCTTTTTAGTAACAGGGAATTTATGACGATTAAAATGATTCCAACAAGAATGACCCAGGTTCCAACGGTAAATGCTATGCTAGACAATCCTACGTTCAGAGCATCCCATGCCCCTGTTCCCATTTCTGATTTGATTGTTAATGTGACCCCAAAGGATAATACAAGTAGGCCAATGACATAACTTAAAATTCTCGGTAAACTTAACTTCATGGATAATCTCCTTCTAGTACAAATACATTTTTCACAGGTATAAAACTATATCACATTTGCTATTCGAAAGAAATAAAGCTATGACATTATTTAAAAAAGGTATAAAACAGTTAAATCGGTATTATGGAAATATTAACACCGATTTAACTGTTAAATCTGGACCTATTTTTTTTATCTTTTCTTCTTAAATTGATTCAAATCTTTTGTTCCTTCTGGTGTTAGGGCCTCTTCATCTCTTCTGTCTTTTTTCGATGCATAGTGGAAGTTAGTAAGTTTTCCGGTATCTTTTGGTTGGTATGGCTTTTCATCCATATTAAAAACCTCCTGATTTAAGATCGGTACAGCGTTATTATCAGTAAACAGAGTCGGGCTTATACAAAAAAATATTAACTAATTATGTTTTAAAAAAGATATATGTGGTAATAATAACTATGCAAGATTAATTGCAATATTAAGCAGTATGCTAGGAGGCAACAAGTTATGGAACAAGGTAAAGTAAAATGGTTTAATGGTGAAAAAGGCTTTGGATTTATCGAACGTGAAGGTGGAGATGATGTATTTGTACACTTCTCAGCAATTGAAGGAGAAGGGTACAAGTCATTAGATGAAGGCCAAGATGTCGAATTTGACATTGAAGAAGGTCAACGTGGGCCACAAGCTACAAACGTCCGTAAACTTTAATTAATATGACGTCAAGGTTGCGTGCCGTTGTTATTGTCGATATAAATTCAATGGTATAAGTAACAACTTATAGAAAGAGTAGGCACTTTTGCCTACTCTTTCTGTGTGTATTAGGCATTATTGTTTTAATAATGGAATCCTCTTATAGGATATGGGTTTATAGATTTCAATAACGTGTTAAAATAAGAATAAATATACTAAATAAGTATTATGGAGGTAAGAATGGAAGATTTACTTCAGCTAAAAGACAAGAATATAGTAGTTATGGGAGTTGCAAACGAACGGAGCCTAGCATGGGGAGTAGCAAGATCATTATATAAGGCTGGGGCAAACTTAATTTTTACATATCGAAAAGAACGTTCTCAAACTAAGTTAGTCAAGCTTTTAGAAAATAACAATTTTGATGCAAAATTAATTGTTCAATGTGACGTTAATAACGATGAAAGTATTAAGGATGCATTTTCTGAAATTAACAGTCAGGTTGGACGTGTTGATGGTGTTGTACATTCGATCGCATTTGCACATGGGGAGGACTTGAAAGGAGACTTCGTTGAAACGTCCAGAAGTGGTTATGCATTTGCTCAAGATACGAGTGCCTACTCGTTAATTGCAGTTGCACGGGAAGCTAAACCTTATATGACTGATGGTGGTTCTATTATTACGATGAGCGCTCTTGGGGCAGAAAGGGCTCTTGAAGGTTATAAAGTAATGGGAGTAGCGAAAGCCGCTTTGGAATCAGCAGTGAAGTATCTTGCGTTGGACTTGGGCAAATATAATATTAGAGTTAATGCTATTTCAGCAGGTCCAATCCGCACACTTGCAGCTAAAGGGATTCCTTCATTTAACGAGATGCTACGTGGCATCGAGGAAAAAGCACCTCTTAAGAAAAATGTGACACAAGAAGAAGTTGGAGATATGACTCTTACTATGTTAAGTAACCTTTCTCGAGGTGTTACCGGTGAAATTGTCCATGTTGATTCTGGATATAATATTATGGGTTAACTCAAGGGATATAAGATTTAAAAATAAATTAAACCTTCACACCGATTGCAGTGTGAGGGTTTTTTTTTTATGTAATGGGATTTATCTTTCTTCAACAGGTAAATGTACCGGTACATCAAAGTACCATAAGAGGATAAGAGCTATTGGTAGAGACAACGAATAGGCGATTAATGGTTTCTTGTAAAACAGCATCAACATAGGGAACATAATACAGTCAAAGCCAGCTGACCAATACAAATTCCATCCGTATTGATATTCAATATGCCCAGTGAAAGTCATGATTAGTTCAAATCCTGCATAAATAAAAATCCAATAGGAATAATGGGAAATTACTCTAAATTTGGTCTGAGGATAATTACCAACAAAAAGGAGTACTGTTCCTGGGAATATAATAAATGTGTATAACATTTCGGTTAAGGTGTGATTGGATAGAAAGTCAGCATCCAATCGCCATAAAAAATAACTTGCTGTTAAAAAGTTATAAGTTAAATTTCCAATCGCAATATAAAGCATGACGGAGTGGTATTCTCTCCAATTTCTCCAATCCCCCCATCGCCAAACAGAAAAAACCGTCAAAATAGCTAGTCCTACATGCATCGAATCATTCCTTGACATATCTTTTTTAAGGTGAAGATAGTTCTTTTTCCCTTACTATCTTCTTTGCAAAGTATTTTATGTATCGTCCCAACTAAATCGATTGATATAAGACCTCATATTTTAATTCTCCTTGAATAAAAACTTGTCAATTGAAAATGCTAAAAATTAGCATGAAGATGGTGCAGAGGTGACTTAGCAGTGTACAAAATAAGAGATAAATCAATTTTATACGGAATAACATTACTCGGTTTTCTACTCTTACTATTTGCATTAAATAAAAAGCCGAGAAAAGACTGGCTAATCGTCTTTCTTTTGGAAACCCTTATTGCAAATTTTATAGGGAATATAGTTGTAGCTAATAAAAGGTTAGTTTTTCCAATTCGTTTATTTCCAAAAGCATTCCAAAGTAGTGTACTATATGACAATTTACTACTTCCATTAATGTGTGTATTTTATAACCAAACTACTTATCATACGAAATTAGTAGGGATGATCATTCAATCGTTTCTTTATAGTATTCCAATGACAATTATTGAAGTGATATTGGAAAGGAAAACAAAATTAATTGACTATAAGAAATGGAACTGGAGCTACACTTTATTTTCTCTTTCGGGAACATTCCTACTATCAAGAGGATTAATGGGATTCATCAGAAGGTGGTCTAGGTCACAGGGAAAAGAAGCTAGTGAAACGGGAGAAGATCATGAGTAGATTTAAAATCTTTAATACGTTGAAAGATAATAAAGAAACAGTAGATAAAATCTCAGATGATAATAACAAATCATTACATAAAGATATTAGCAAAAACATATCTGAAGTCAAACAAATGTTAGGTAATAGCTTCGATATTGTAACTAGAGAAATTAAAATTGGTGAAACTAATTCAATAGAAGCAGTTGTTATCTATACGGATGGTTTGGTTGATAAAGATTTAGTTCATAATTATGTGTTGGAAACCCTCATGATTGATGTAAGAAAAGCTGAGTCTGAAAAAAAAATAAATAGTGACCAGGAATTATATAACTTCATTAAAAATTCTACACTTACGACAGTAGAGCTAAAGGAAATCGATATTTTTCCGGATTTATATCATCACTTACTTTCTGGAGATACAATTGTATTGTTGAATGGATTTCCTAAAGGGTTTGCCGTTGGATCAAGAGGGTGGGAGGACAGGGGTGTACAAGAGCCTAGCTCCCAACAAGTAGTAAGAGGGCCAAAAGATGCCTTTACAGAAACATTAAGAACGAACACAGCGCTAATTAGAAGAAGAATTAAGGATCCAAATCTTTGGATTGAGACTCAAAAGATCGGTAAAAAGACACAAACAGATGTTGCGATTGCCTATATTAATGGTCTAGTAACTGAGGATATTGTATTAGAGGTTAAGCAACGCTTAAATAAAATAGATATTGATTCGATTCTTGAAAGTGGCTACATTGAAGAGCTTATCCAGGATGAAGCATACACACCATTTCCTACTATGTATAATTCGGAGAGACCAGATTCAATTAGTGCAGGTTTACTAGAAGGGAGGGTGGCTATTTTAGTTGATGGTACTCCCTTTGTGTTATTAGTTCCGGCATTATTTATTGATTTCTTTCAGTCCAGTGAAGATTACTACCAACGAAGTGATATTGGTAGTCTAATTAGGTTACTTCGATTCTTTGCTTTCTTTTTGGCTTTGTTGACACCTTCTGCATACATTGCATTAACTACTTTTCACCAGGAAATGATACCTACCACATTATTAACTAGTATTGCTGCCCAACGAGAAGGAGTCCCTTTTCCAGCATTCATTGAAGCCTTAATAATGGAAATAACATTTGAAATTTTACGTGAAGCTGGAGTCCGATTGCCTAGAGCTGTTGGTTCCGCTATTTCAATTGTTGGCGCGTTGGTGTTAGGTCAAGCAGCTGTCGAGGCTGGGATTGTTTCAGCTACAATGGTTATTGTTGTGTCACTTACCGCAATTAGTAGTTTTGTATCACCTACCTATAACATGGCAATTTCGGTCCGCATGTTACGCTTCGGTTTTATGATTTTAGCAGCTACATTTGGGCTATATGGTATCATTCTTGGATTAATATTAATGGTTCTTCATCTAACGGGGCTCCGCTCTTTTGGAATTCCTTATCTTTCACCAATGGCTCCATTAGCTGTTGGAGAGCAAAAAGATGCACTTATCCGGGCTCCTTTATGGATGCAAACGAGACGTCCAAAATTAATTAGTCAAAAAGACAAGATTCGTGAAAAAACGGAAAAACCAAAACCAACTAGACAATAGGTAAAGAGGTTTTTACAAATGAATCAAAAAGTAGTTCATTTACTATGTATTGTTGTTTTGTGTATTTCACTAACAGGATGTTGGAGCTCACGTGAACTTAGTGAATTAGCTATAGCTACCGCCTTAGGGATTGACAAGCATGAAGATGGGTATAAATTGACTGTGCAAATAATGAATCCCGGAGAAATTGCCGGCCGCCAACTAACAACAAGAGCAGTGGTTACCACATACTCTACAACAGGTAAAACTATTTTCGAAGCACTTAGACGTTTAACAACCATCACACCAAGAAAAATATATTTAGCACATCTAAGGATTATAATCTTCGGACAAGAACTAATGGAAGAAGAGGGCCTTGCTAATAGTTTGGATTTTATTTCTAGGGACCATGAATTGCGAACAGATTTTTCCCTTGCAATAGCGAAGGACATGAGCGCAGAGGACTTAATAAAAGTATTAACTCCAATAGAGAAAGTACCAGCCGATAAGATATTTTCCAGTCTTAAAACATCACAGGACAACTGGGCACCGACAAAAGTTGTTATGTTAGATGAGCTGATTAGTTCACTAACTAGTCCTGGAAAACAAGCGGTATTAACTGGTTTATATATTTCAGGGAAGCCCGAGACCGGAAATCATATAGAGAATGTTCAGCAAGTGGATTCACCAGCTAAGGTTCATCTTGATCACATAGGTGTATTTAAGGGAGATAAACTAGTTGGTTGGTTAAACGAAAGTGAAAGTAAAGGCTTTAACTATATTACGGATAATGTTTTAAATACGGTAGGATGGGTTGAATGTGATCAGACAGGAACAATCTCTGTGGAGGTTTTTAAATCGAACACAAAACTAACAGGCCTTGCAGATAATGGAACGCCGAAAATTACTATTGATGTAAAAAGCGAGGCAAGTATAGGGGAAGTGGCCTGCCAAATTGATATCAATGATGAAAAGAAACTAACTGAGATTGAACAGAAACTCGAAAAGAAAATTGAAGAGATTGTTAATGGGAGTATTGCCAAGGCTAAAGAGTTTAACAGTGACATATTTGGTTTTGGTGATGTACTAAGACGGTTTGAACCAAAAAAGTGGGAAACATGGAAAGAGAATTGGAGTGAAGAATTTCAGAATATCGAGATAACTGTTAACGCGGATATGAAGATACGAAGAACAGGAACCACTACAGAAAGCTTCATTGGAAAAATAGAACAAAAAAAGGAAAAGGATGAATAGTTATGTTTATAGCGATCATCGTCCTACTATTATCACTAATACTATTTCGTTTTGAATACAGTCAAGTGAAAAAGCTCAAATCAAAAAAAGATAAATGGACTCTTCTCGTCGGATTTGTTATCGGGTTATATTGTGCCATTAGTCTACCCTTAGATCTTCCCGTTCCACATATGAATAGGGTTATGGATCAATTAGTTGGTCCCATTGCCAAACCAATTGCAACAATGCTACAGTCTTTCAGAATCAAGTAATCTGAATAGATAGACACTCTATCTGATCGGAGGAAGCGTTTTGAGTGAAAAAGTGAGAATTAGTGGTGCACAGTTTGCAATACTTGTTATTATGAATGTGTTAGGAACAGCAATCATTATTGTACCATCTATTGCAGCTAGTTTTGGTCAACAGAACGGATGGTTTTCTGTTTTATTGGCTACATTATTCGGAATTGGATTGGTATTTTTATATTACTTAATCGATAATAATCATCCAAACAAAAATTTGTATGAGCAGCTTGAAGACTTATTTGGAAAGTGGATTGGTAAATTCCTGTCTGTTTTATTTATTGTTTTTTTCTTTGAGATAGCTATTGGTAATTTAAGGGTAATGGGCGATTTTATCATAACTCAAATATTAGTCAATACACCGATTGAAGTAATTATGCTGCTAGCTGTCATTACCTGTCTAATTGCTGTAAGGATGGGCATTGAAGTGATTTCTAGAACTGCTGAAATATTTTTTCCTTATACAGTTATAGCAATCATCTTATTAATCACTTTGGTCTTGCCTGAATCTGAAATTACTCATATCCAACCAGTCCTACAAAATAATATAGCAGCCACTCTAGCTGGGGTTATTCCATTATTGGGGTACCCTTTTTTAGAATTGGTTGTTATGTTAGCCATTATGAAACACGTTAATAAACAGAAAGCAGGGAGAGGCTTCTTGGTTGGGATGACAATTGGTGGATTATTACTAACAGTAGTGACCCTCATGTGTTTAGTAGTATTAGGATCCGATATAACCGCAAGGAATGTGTATCCTACATATGTTTTAGGTAAAAAGATTAGTGTAGCCGATTTCTTGGATCGGATTGAAATACTTGTCGCAATTATTTGGTTCTTTACTATTTTCTTTAAAATAACAATCAGTTTTTATGTAGTAGCAATTGGGGTAAGTCATACACTGAATTTAAAAAATTACAAGACAACAACGATCCCATTAGCTTACGTAATTATGGTATTTGGTTTTTTTGCAAGCCCAAATATAATTTCAACAAGGATCTTTTTATCCAGCACATGGATACCTGTTTCTTTAATTTTTGGATTAGTAATCCCGATAGTTATGCTAGTAGTAGGATTTGTTAAAAAAAAGATCTAGCTTTAGCCCATTCTGCCGATGGGGCTAAAAGCTAGATTAAATTGATTAACCATCCACCTAATGCACCTGTTACTACAATTATCCAAGGTGGTAGCTTGAAATAGACTAGCATGCTAAATAAAATAGCAGCAAAAGCGAAGTCGATTGGAGTTAATATAGAGCTAGTCCAGATTGGTTGATAAAAGGCAGCAATTAGAATTCCAACAACTGCTGCATTCACCCCCATCAGTGCTCCTCTCATTTTAGGGTTTTCACGTAAAGACCCCCAAAATGGTAACGTTCCAAATATCAAAAGAAACGCTGGTAAGAAAATCGAAAAAGTGGCCAATAGCCCACCTTGCCATCCTCCAATCACAGCACCTAAATAAGCAGCAAATGTAAACAGAGGTCCTGGAACAGCTTGTGCTGCCCCGTAACCTGCAAGGAACTCTTGTTCAGTTAGCCAGCCGGTAGGGACAAATTCTCTTTCTAGAAGTGGCAAGACAACATGCCCTCCTCCAAATACGAGTGAACCAGATCGATAGAAGCTATCAATCATTGCAATCCAATTATTAGCTGTTAGTTCTCTAATGATAGGTAAAGAGATAAGCAGTCCAAAAAATAATAGCAAGCTGAACGTTGCAAATTTTTTAGAGATTGGCACAGAAATATTACTTTCTTCTTGTTCTGATTTATTGGTAAACAGGACAAACCCAACAATAGCAGCTACAAGAATAATTCCAATTTGTGTGTAAGCAGTTTGCCATAACAGTGTTCCAACTATGGCAACAAGTGCGATTGTCTTGCGTTTCAAGTCAGGTGTTAATTTCTTGGCCATACCAATGATGGCGTGGGCAACTACTGCTACTGCAACAATTTTCAACCCATGAATCCATCCGGCATCTGCGATAGCGAAATTCTTCATTAGTAGAGCAAATACCATAAGTGCGATAACAGATGGGAAGGTGAATCCGAAAAAGGAAACCATTCCACCTAATGCACCTCCTCGGACAATTCCTATTCCCATTCCCACTTGACTACTGGCAGGTCCGGGTAAGAATTGACAGAGTGCTACTAGATCAGCGTAGCTTTTTTCATCCATCCATTTTTTCCTGCGAATATATTCCTCATGAAAGTAGCCAAGATGAGCAATTGGTCCACCGAAGGAAGTAAAGCCAAGTCGTGTGGAAATTAATAATATCTCCCATAAAACTAATAATTTATTTTCTTTCTTCTCCAAGTAACTTCACCTCTTTGAGTATCTAAGTTCTATTTAATTTCTTTAAATAATTCGTATGCCTTTATTCTTGCTTCCTTTAAGGTTTCCATCCCTTTATCTGTTGTTGAATAATACTTTCTTATCTTTCCACTTACATTCTGTTCTTGCTTCATAAGTAATCCATCAGCTTCCATTTGATGGAGAATTGGATATAACGTACCTGAACTTATTTGATAGCCGTGTTCTCTGAGCTCGTCTACCATCCAAACTCCATAAATGGGATGTTCTTTTGCGTGATGCAAGATATGGATTTGGATAAACCCTAAAAACAATTTGCGAAGCACTCGATCTTCCATTTGGATCATCCTTAGTAATATTGGTAGACAATATCGATTTTCGATATTAATTGTAATATATTGAAGATTGAATTTCAATTTTATCAATGTTAAGTTTTTGTAAAACTCTTTTCCCAGTTTTTGTTGCTTTTTAATTTCGTACTTGATGTAAAATGCGACGTAACTGTTTCTTTTCCACCTTTATAAGATTAGTGCTTTATCAGCGCTGTTGAAAAACACTCGCTTTCCATGGGGAACGCCTCAGCTTCCTCGCGAGCAAATGTTTTCGATGGGCCGAGTAACCGCAGGCCCAAAAAGCGCTCACTGTGGGATCTTCGGACTGTTCCTTTCCCATAGGAGTCTCGCATTTTTCCACAGCTAAATTAGCTTTCTGTTCAAGTGAGATACAACACCATGAAACGTTTATTACATGAAATATAACTACTCTCTCGAAGAAAAGATTGTATTTTTGAGAGTCTTTGATTATCTGCACGTAGTATAATGTTGTGTTTAATAACTTCAATAACACAACAGCTGTTTACTCTTATGTAATGGTTGATTGGAGCATAGGGCAGTCGACTCCTCAAAAATACAAACCAATTTTCTTCGTGCGGTGTTGATTCAGGAAGATAATTCAAGTCCTGCGGGAAAAGCGACGGCTGAAAATCCCGCAGGACAAGAAAACGCTTCGAAAGCGATACATCGCACGCAGAAAAAGTGTTTTCCTTTTTCAAGGAAGTGGTATTCTTCCGAGGAAGTTGAAGCGTTGCCCGCGGAAAGCGACTGCCCGGAGCGCAAATCAACATATTAGTTACGACACAGTTTATGGATGTGTGACAAAAACAACAATCTTTTAGAAAACAGCCTTTTGTAAAGTTGAACGAGATATAGGAATTAAGAAGAAAAAGCCTGGGACTATTTATTATCTAATCTTAATGTGGTACGTAAATCAGCTATATAAAACGTAACGATTATTATTTACAAAACGGAATGATTACGATATAATTTGGGTGCGATGTTGAAAAGGGGAGAACTAAAATGAAAATGAAAACAGCAATGATCTTTTTTTTAATACTTATCACTTTCCTTGTTGGATGTGGTTCTGAGGAAGCATCTCAAACTGACAGTAAAACTGACAGTAAAGAGCAAGATGAAGTCTTAAAAGTTTTCACAACACTTTATCCTATTGAGGATTTTGTTAACAAAATTGGTGGATCGCACGTAGAAGTTGTTTCAATTCTACCGGCTGGGACAGATCCACATACTTATGAACCTACCTCTAAGACTTTGGTAGATATTGCGGAAGCTGATGTGTTCTTTTATAATGGAGCCGGATTAGAAGCCTATGCAGAAAAAATTATTGGAGCGATTGAAGATGAGGACACGGTAGTAGCAGAGGCTGCTCATGGTGTGAATCTATTAAACCATGTGCATGATGAAGCTGAACACAGTGAGGAAGAGGCTCATGGTCATGATGAAGCTGAACACAGTGAGGAAGAGGCTCATGGTCATGATGAAGCTGAACACAGTGAGGAAGAGGCTCATGGTCATGACGATACTGAACACAGTGAGGAAGAGGCTCATGGTCATGATGAAGCTGAACACGGTGAAGAAGCTGCTCATGGTCATGACGATACTGAAGATAGTGAGGAAGAGACTCACGACCATGGAGATATGGACCCCCATGTTTGGTTAGATCCGATTCGTGCTATTACACTTGCAGAAAACATCACAGAAACTTTAATTTCTGTGAAACCCGAATTGGCTGAAGAGTTCACAACTAACTTTAATCAATTAAAGTTAGATTTGGAAGAATTAGATAAGGAGTTTCATAATAAAGTAGAATCAAAGAAACAGAGTAAAATATTAGTTGCTCACGCAGCATATGGGTATTGGGAAAAAGCATATGGTATTGAGCAGATTGCCATAACGGGCATTTCCCCGTCTAATGAACCATCCCATAAAGAGCTAGAAAGAGTAATTACAAAGGTCAAAGAAAATAATATAAATTACATTTTCTTTGAACAAAATGTAACTCCAAAAGTGGCCGAAGTTATCCAAAACGAAGTTAAAGTTGAGCCACTTAAAATTCATAACTTATCAGTCCTAACGGAAGAAGATATAGAAAATAATGAGGACTACTTTAGTTTAATGTATAAAAATATTGATGTGCTTGTAAAAGCACTTGCTAAATAAATAATAAGGAAAACAGATCAATTAGGCTTTCTCTTGATCTGTTTTTTTTATTTGCTTCTTTTTCATTTTCAGATAGAATTAAAGACTCAGGTTCCATTTTACAGCTTGTTTTAAAAAGAAATAAAATAGATAACGACAAACAAAATCAAAATGATAAAACTAACAAACAATAAAGCAAACTTCCTAGAAGTATTTGCTACCTGTATTTCTTTCCAATTAACAGGTTTTATCCCACTTAACCAAAACACAAGGATTGCAGATAAGAGAATTGAGCTTATGTTCACAAGTAATAACAAAAGCGGTGTTAATGCTGCAGACCACTCCCCAGATCCTAACATCATTCCAAAGACAACCGTTGGTGGTAATAGTGCAACGGAAACCATGACACCAACTAATGCTTCTGACATTCTTTTTACAAAGGAAAGTGCTCCAGCTGCTCCGGAAGCAAGTGCTACAGCAATATCGATAAACTCAATGTTTGTTCGAGCAAGGAACTCATTGCTATTTATGGGCAATTGAAAAAAGAAGCCAAAAAGCGCCGAAATCACTAAAGGAACAGAGAGCCCGTATAGTGATGTAATAGCTGATTGGCGCATAAGTTTATAGTCACCGAGAACCGAAGCAAAAGCGGCCGATGTATATGGACCCATCAGTGGTGCTATCACCATTGCGCCAATTACGATGGCTGGACTGTTTTTTATTATGCCAGCAGCTGCTACAATGGCAGATAAAAATAAAAACCACGTAAAACTTCTTGTGATTTCACTAGATGAGTGGACAACGGTATATAATTCATGGCGACTGGCCCGAATCATTTCTGCTTTTGTATTTTGCTCTTTCTTTTCTTCCTCTTCTTCAATGATACGGGGGATATAGGTCTGGACAGTAAACAAAAGTGCTTTTAGTTTATCGTTGTACTTGGCATTTTGTTCTAGAAAGTTCAATATTTCTTCAGAACTTGTCTTTTTAACTAATATTCGTACAAGTTCATATTGTTCAGATTCTTTAAAATGCCAATGCGATATAATGGGGAAACCTTCAAGTTTTTCTTGTAAATCCTCTAGTGCTTCTTCAGGTATATAAACTTCGACTAGTTGTAATTCCATTTTCTAACTTCCAATCTAATAGAAAAATAAAGATTCTATCTTTAGTATTGATTGTTAGTTAAGAGGTTATTCACTGGTATGTGCTAGAATTATTTAAAAGGAAGAGGGATAAATATGATCGAACTGAGAACGAAACGCTTAATTTTACGTCCATATGATATGGAAGATGCTGCACGAACAAAAGAATTAGCAGGGATGAAGGAAATAGCGGAAACGACCATTTCAATCCCACACCCATACACTTTTGGTGATGCTGAATCATGGATTCGGAACAGTGTGCAGTTAATCGATGAAAACCTGGCGTATCCACTAGCGATTGTACTTCAAGATGATAATCTTTTAATTGGCACAATGACACTTCGAATAGATAAGCAGCATAACAAGGGAGAGCTTGCTTACTGGGTAGGTAAAGATTATTGGAATAAAGGATATGCTCAGGAGTCTGGCAAAAGAATGATCAAATTTGGATTTGAGGAACTTAATTTAAATCGCATCTATGCCCCAGCAATGAGTAAGAATAAGGCATCGACAAGAGCGATGGGAAAAATTGGAATGTCCTATGAAGGTACGCTAAAACAAGACATTATAAAATGGGGAGAGTATCAGGATGTTGACATCTACGGGCTATTACAAAGCGATTATCAAAAATTGTAAATGACCAGTCTACTAAAAGGGAGAACTCGAATGAAACGAATAATGGTAATCGGGGTTTCTGCAGGTGTTGGGAAATCCACATTCGCAAGAAAACTTTCCGCTTCATTAGATATAAATGCTTACCATTTAGATGCTATTTATTGGGAACCGGGTTGGGTTGAAACTAGCTTCAATAAATTTTCTACTAAACAACGAGAAATAGTACAACAAGAAGAATGGATCATTGAAGGTAACTATAGCAGTACATTTGACATTCGTGAAAATCGTGCTGATACAATTATTTACCTTCAGCTTCCCCTTTATATATGTGTGTTCCGTGTTTTAAAACGATGGATAAATAACCGCGGTAAAACCCGTATCGACATGGGTAAAGATTGTAAAGAAAAAATGGACTGGGAATTTCTGAAGTTCATAGTTACCACCTATCACAAGCGTAAAGCTATGATGGAGATTCGGTTAACTAATTTTAAAAAGAAAAACTTAAGTAACCAAGTCATTCTATTGAAAACCAAAAGAGATATTAACTCTTACTTTAATTAGCTCGAAAAGTTCTATATCTTTGGTTATGATAATTCATCAAAAGTAACAAATAATAAGTAATAACCTTTTCGTAAATAGCTAGGAGGATCCAATTGTTTATTGCCATTGTTTTTTTTATCCTTATGTCTTTTTTCTTGTCAGGAAGCGAAACAGCCCTTACCGCTGTTAACCGAATGAAGGTATATTCGAAGGCTGAGAATGATGATGTTCCATCAAAAAAATTATTAAAGTTGCTATCTAAGCCTAATGAATTACTAACTGCTATTTTAATTGGGAACAACATATCTAATATTATGCTACCGACTCTAGTTACAATTGTTGCAATTGAGCATGGATTTAGTGTTGGAATTGCTACTGCCATTTTAACTTTTTTCCTGATAGTATTCGCTGAGGTACTTCCTAAATCAATTGCTGCAACATTTTCAGATAGGGTTGCCTACTATGTAGCACCATTTATCCGTTTTTTGGTGATTATTCTTAAGCCACTAACTATTTTATTGTCCAAATTCACTAGTATGATTATCTCACTATTGTCTAAGGGAAGGACAGAAGAAACTACAGTATCTAAGGAAGAATTAAAAACTATGGTCGATATTGCCTTGACCGAAGGAACATTTCAGAGTGATGAAACTCACCATATTAAAGGTGCCATTGATTTTTATAGCAAGGATGTCCGAGATGCATTAAAGACTCCAAGAATGGACATAGAAGGTATTCCGTTAGAATCTTCATTTGAACAAGCTAGAGAAGTTGTGCTATCAAATAGTTATACCCGGTATCCTGTTTATAAAGAAAATATGGATAATATAGTTGGGGTCTTTCATTCGAAGCTTCTACTAAAGTGGTCTTTAGATCAAAACCAAAAATTGAAGGACTTTACTGACCTCGACCCGCTCTTTGTGGCAGAAACAGCTTCTATTGAAAAGGTTTTTAAAATGATGCTAAAGGAAAAAAAACATCTGGCAACTGTAATTGATGAATACGGAGGAACTACTGGAATCATTACTAATGAAGATATCATTGAAGCGATGATAGGTTTAGAAATTGAGGATGAAACAGATGAGTTGGAGGATGTTCTGATTGATGAATTGACAGACTCGCACATCATCTGTCATGGAAAACTAGCAATTCGCCGGTTAAATGAAGTTTTTAAAACGAAAATTCCAGAGGAAGAGGACATCCTGGCTGGCTTTTTATTTAAAGAGTTTGGCTATATACCCCAAGAAGGTGAGCAATTAGAGTATCATCATTTGCATTTTGAAATAATAGAAATAGAAGACAACAAGCTAAATCAAGTTAAAATTACTAAAAAAGCTTAATAATTCGTTACATCAACCCTGATTGTAGTGTGTTTTTTTGTTCAACCGTCCAATTACATAGCCTGTACTCTGTGAATGAAACGTGTTATTTTTAATTTTAACGAGGTGAAGTGCGTTGGAGAACTATTCTTTGTATTTAATAATGTCTGTGCTTTTGATTCTTCTGCCTGGTCCAGATACGGCGGTTGCTACTAAAAATACGATTGCCTATGGGAAAATTGAAGGGCTTAAATCTAGCCTTGGAACAGTATCGGCTATTTTGACTCATACGCTAGCTGCAGTTGCTGGTATATCTGCAATCATTGTTAAGTCAGCGGTGTTGTTCTCGGTACTGAAATATATTGGAGCTCTTTATTTAATTTACTTAGGGATAAAATCGTTGTGGTCTTTAACAAAAAGGCACTCTGGTTTTTTAGACGAAAAAGAAATAAATAAAACAGGGAGCAAAAAGGTGAATTGTTTTAGGCAAGGATTTCTAACCAATTTACTCAATCCCAAAATTGCTGTTTTTTTCTTAACCTTTTTACCTCAATTTGTTGATGCTAGTGGTCATGTAATCGGTCAATTTCTTTTTCTTGGAATCACTTATACTGTGTTGGCAGCCATATGGTATTTTCTTTATGTTTTGTTAATTAACCAAATCTACGTATTTATGAAAAAAACTTCTACCCAAAGAGCAATCGAGGGAATTACAGGGGTTGTGTTAATTGGATTCGGGATACGATTGGCTTTTGAAAAAGTACACTAGCTAAGCTCAAATTCTACTGTTTTATCAATCTAGTAGTAAACTGGTCTCGAGGTGTTAACTTGAAAGAAAAATTATTTCCATTATTCGTATTATTGGCTGCAATGCTATGGGGAACTACCGGAACCGTCCAAACATTTGCACCGGAAGAATCGAACCCAGTTGCTTTTGGTGCCATCCGTTTAGCGATTGGAGGCTTGTCTCTTTTAATTTTTGTGTCAATAAAAGGTACGTTAAAGCTGTCTAGTTGGACAGGAAAAGAGGTTTGGATTGCAGCATTATGCATGGCATTGTACCAACCGCTATTTTTTTCCGCAGTCTATATTACTGGAGTTGCAATTGGCACGGTTGTAGCAATCGGTAGTGCTCCGATAATGGCAGGTTTCGGTGAATGGATAATGTATAGACGCCTACCACCGAGGAAGTGGTGGCTTGCAACTTTTTTTGCAATAGCAGGGTGCAGTCTATTATTTGTGAACGAAGAATCTATAACAGTTGATCCGATTGGCATATTAATGGCACTTGGAGCTGGTCTTACTTTTGCTATTTATACAATTATAAATAAACCATTACTAGCGAAACGAAGTCCAGAAGAAGCGGTAGCCGTTGTGTTCACGCTTGGTGCTTTACTAATATCTCCGGTACTTTTCATTTTTGATGTTTCCTGGGTTATGCAGGAAAATGGGCTGACAACAAGTTTATTTCTAGGTGTTATCGCCACAGGGTTAGCTTATCTTTTATTTGCCAAAGGACTTCGTGAGATTACGGCTTCGACAGCTGTTACGTTATCGTTAGCAGAACCTTTAACAGCCACAATTTTAGGTGTTTTTATTGTTGGAGAACTACTGACAGCTACTTCTTGGATCGGTGTTAGCTTATTGTTGTTTAGTATAATTTTGTTAGCATTTTCGCCCAAAAAGAACTTGGTGCTCGTGCAAGCCAAGGCAAATAGGAATCATGATAAGGCTTGAAATTTAGTGTTTTAGTACATTTGGGAATCTCGTGTTAAGACTTATCTTCAAAAAATACATGTTTTAAGAGGATGGTTTCTTGAATTTCAATGATACCGTAAGAATACATGGGCTGCCTTCGTTTATCCGTTGGTGAGCCCGGATTAAATAGAATAATGTCGTCTTGTTCCTTTAAAACTGGTATGTGCGAATGACCAAATATGATAATATCGACATCTTCGAATGCAAATGCATCCAATGCTCTTTTTTCTGTTGTTTTTGATTTGCCATCTCCATGGATCAATCCAATCGATAGTTTTCCAAAATCAAATACTTGCCTCTTGCCAAATAAGTTATGTAAATCTTGATTATCCACATTTCCAATTACTCCTTCAACAGGTGCATAACGAGTTAACTCCTGCCAAACATCCTTAGTCTGCCAATCACCAGCATGAAGGATAAGATCAACATTTACTAATTCCTCGATCAATTTTTTAGGTAAGCTTTTGGCTCGTTTTGGCATGTGTGTATCAGCAATAATTGCAATTCTCATGATTAATCTCCTTTATCCTTCTTCCTTGCTGAATAAACCATTTCTAACATAGCTATGCCCATTATAATCCAGAAAAATGGATTGTAGAATGAAATACCTACTTGAGACTTACCTCCTAATAAAGTTAGAATTCCAATAATTAAAACAGTGTAAAGAATTAAAAAAAGATGCCATTTATAGCCACTTGTTGGGTTATCCTTTCTGTTCCATCTTTTACTACGTGTGAATAACACCACTATAACAATAAGTAATATCCATTTAGATATGCCATTTGCTAGAACAAAAGTAGAGAAATAATCACCTATTAGTAATAAAGTAATACAGGTTATTACTGCTATCTCAATTTTATATTTCATTGTCTATCTCCTCGCTGTCAATATTAATACTATTGTATAATAAAAGAATCATTAATTATATTAAAGGCGGACGTTATTGTCTAAAAATTTATAAGTAATCTTTTTTTCTTGAAAATCAGGCTAGGTAGTAGTTATCTTTTAGTTTAGGAGAATTGCAGGGATGAGATTAATAACAAAGGTAGACTTACGAGAATTCGAAATTGACGATTGGAAAGCTGTTCATGCTTATGCTTCACAGGACATTGTTTCCCAGTATGCCCCTTGGGGACCAAATAGTAGCAACGACTCGAAGGGATTTGTCGAGCAGGTAGTTAAGGATGCCAAACAAGATCCTAGAATTCGCTACGCGCTTGCTGTCGTTGAAAATGAAACAGGAAGCTTGATTGGCGCTAGTGAAATAAATATTCGAGATGTTGAGAATAGGAGTGGAGAAATATCCTATATCATTCACCCTGACTATTGGGGGAGGGGTATTGCGACAACGGTTGCGGCTAAGTTGATTGAGTTAGGATTCAAACAACTAAATCTTCACCGTGTTTTTGCAACGTGTGACCCTAGAAATGTAGGGTCAGCTAGAGTGTTAGAAAAAGTAGGAATGGTAAAAGAGGGGGTCATACGAGATGATATCCTAATTAAAGATGGCTGGCGTGACTCTGCTTTATACAGTTTGTTAGAACAAGAGTACTACAAATTAAAGGGGGTTAAATGATGACCAAAACGGTTCACATAAGACGAACAACTAACACCGACTTGCCGCAGTTATATGAATTAATGCGAGAATATATCGTTCATTTTTATAAGCAAAAACAACCTGATGAACAAGACTTAAAAACATTAATAAAAAATCTAATAGATGATCCTAAGCTTGGTTTACAGTTTGTTGCTGTTAATCAAGCAGGTGGGCTTTTAGGATTTGCGACGTTATACTTCACATTCAGTACACTAAAAGTGAAGCAACAAGCAATTTTAAATGATCTATTTGTAACTGCTGATGCTAGGGGAAATCAACTAGGAGAGCGTTTATTTCAAACATGTTTGTCCTATGTACGTGACAATGACTTTTGCTCGATGACTTGGGAAACAGGTAAAGACAATGAAGTTGCCCAAAAGTTATATGAGAAAATGGGCGGAGAAATCTCTGATTGGTTATTTTATGAAATAAAATAGTGGCCATTTATGGAAAGAGCCAGTTTTGATAAAACAACTGGCTCTTTCCATAGCTATCTATGATTAATGTTCGTAAATCATTTTTCTAGTCATACCACCATCAATGATTATGTTTTCGCCTGTAATAAAGTCGTTCAGAGGATCTGTTAAAAACAAGCATGCCCTTGCGATATCTTCTGGTTTGCCTACACGTTTAGCAGGATGTTGTTGATGGTCTATTTCTCTCAGCTCCTGGTAGTCTCCAGTTGCTATCCAACCAGGACTAATTGCATTTACTGTAATAAAATCATCGGCTAATGAAAGAGAAAGTGCATGTGTTAAAGCTGAAATCCCTCCTTTGGTAGCAGCATATGCTTCGGAATTTTTTTCCGACATAAATGCTCGTGTGGAGGCAATATTGACGATCGAACCGCCCTTTTCGTTTTTTCTTATGTATTTGGCCGCTTCCCTTGCACAAAGAAATGTTCCTCGAAGATTAATATTGATAACATCGTCCCACTCATCAACGGAGAGGTCGTAAATAGATTTAAAACGAGAAACACCAGCATTGTTAATCAAAATGTCAATTTGGTCATAATGTGTAGATGTTTTTGCCATTAATTGAACAATTTGCTCTGGATCACGGACATCTGTTTCAATCACTAGGCCCTGGCCATTTTTGTTTTTTATTTCTTTTAAAGTGTTTTCAGCTGCTTGTCTATCCACATCGGCAATAACCACTTTGGCTCCAGCCTCTGCATAAGAAAGTGCAAGAGATTTTCCAATCCCATTACCACTTCCGGTTACGATTACTACTTTATCTTGAAAAGTCATGTTATTATCTCCCTCCATGTTTCCTGTTTTACTATTATAATTATCTTATCACTTCTATTTAAAATACTAAAAAAATATCCTTTTGGAACTTTTCCTATCATGGAGGAGAATTGTTACGCACCTCATTTCCCTGTAGTTGAATAAAAGGTAAAATAATAAGAGTAACGGTAAATTGGGAAGGCAAAGAAGAAGTAATTTAACTAACTTATCAAGCTCAATAAAACTAGGAGTGAATTAGCTAATGACAATAAAGATATTTTATAAAGATCCGTATATTAAATCATTCACAGCAAAAGTTATCAAGCAAAGGCAGGATCACGAAGGGAAATGGTATGTAGTATTAGACAAAACAGCCTTTTACCCAACAGGTGGTGGTCAACCTCATGACATAGGTTCATTAAATGGGTCAAATGTTGAACGCGTCGATGACGTTGAGGGAGAAGTACGCCACTATGTACAAGCGCCAATAGATGAAATTGATAATGTTAAGGGTGAAATAAATTGGTTAATACGTTTTGACCATATGCAGCAGCATGCCGGACAACATATTTTATCTGCCACCTTTGAAGAGTTATTCGGATTCAAAACAGTTAGTTTTCATTTAGGTAAAGAGCTATGTACTATCGACTTGGACATACCAGAGCTATCTTTACGTGATGCTGAAAAAGCTGAGGGGTATGCAAATCAAATTATACTAGAGAATCGACCTATTGAAGCCAGATGGATGAATAAAGAGGAAGTAGATCAATACGAACTTAGAAAAGAGTTATCTGTTGAAGAAAATATACGTCTCGTGATCATTCCGGGGTTTGATTACAATGGTTGTGGTGGAACACATCCTGATACAACTGGTCAGGTAGTTGCAATTAAATTGTTGAATTGGGAGAAGCAACGACAAAGAATTCGGTTAGAATTTGTTTGCGGAGATAGAGTAAGAAATCAACTAGGAAAAAAGCAATCGATTATAAATCAATTGAATCAATTGTTGAGCTCCCCTGAAGCAAATTTAGTTACAGTGGTAGAACGGTTGTTAAAAAACGAAAAAGAAATGGGGAAATCCCTTCAAGAAACTAGAGAAAAATTATTTAACTATGAAGTAACAGAGCTAACGAATAACTATGAAGTAATAAATGGAACAAATGTAGTTGGTAAAGTTTTTGATGAACTTTCTATGAAAGAACTGCAAAAAATTGCTAAACTAGTTGTTGGAAACAAAAAAGATGTAGTAGCTATTCTCATAAATACAACAAAGGCCAAATTGCAACTAGTAGTTGCTAGAGGTAGTGAGGTTAACCTTAGTATGAGTGAGTTAATTAAAAATTCTTTGTTGATTATCGACGGCAAAGGTGGAGGCAATGAGGAGCTAGCTCAAGGTGGTGGTGAACCTACCATAACTGGAGAACAGTTTTTACAAGAAATCAAAGAAGTGATGAAATAGAAAAACTATTTCATCACTTCTTTTTTTAATGGATAACATCATTTTTATTGTCTATATATAAAGAACCGTCTTTCTGAACTTCTGCATAGAAGACATTTGAAATATCAGTAATCCCTGCTTGTGACAGCTGTTGATTGAGCCAATCCTCATCTAAATTTAAATTGGTTAGGTTCTTTTTATTAACTGTTCCATCTGAAACAACCGCAGTGGGAATTGCAAATAGGTCATTAGCGGTCTTTTGCACACCAACATCCGATCTGGTGGCGTTTTGCTTATTATCCTTCATCATTAATGATAGCTTTCCATTTGTTTCAAAGACAGCGTATTGAACGTCTGATACAGAGAATACCTTTTGTTCTCTTAACATTGCATTTAAACTATCTAGACTAACTCGCGCTTTCCCCATTACATCATCCATAATTTGGCCATCCTTAATAAGGATTAATGGTTGACCCTGAACTAAAACACTTGCAGCTTTTGATTTTATATGGATAAATCCCATCACTACAGTAAGCGCACTCCACCCAATTAAAGCCCATACCCCGTTCGTAATGCTTAAATTTGAATTTACAGCTAGATTTGCTGCAATTGAACCGATTGCGATTGCAGAAACAAAATTAAAAAATGTCATTTGTGCTAGTTCTTTACGCCCCATGATTCTAGTCATTATTAATAAGACAGTAAAAGCTAGTGCAATTCTTAAAACTAATTCACCTAATTCCAAGTTAATAACCTCCAGTTTTCCTTTTATCTTTCCTTATTAGCCGATAATTATTTTGATAAAAACTTACCAAATGCTTAGAGGACTGAGGTGCAAATCAGACTTAAGGATGACTAAATTTCAACCGGACTGCCGTTTAGAAGTGATTAATTGCTAGCTATAATTAAATTAACAAAGAAGCAAGGGAGGTAGTAACCATGATAAACGAATATGAAGTACAACAATCAGTTATCGAAAGACGATAGAGCTTTGCTAATAACATAAACGGGGGTGATTAGTAATGTTTAATGAGTTTGAGATTCAGCAACAAGTGAACGAAAGGCGTCCAAGATTAATCCAGTAATTTAAAACCTAAATCAAATATCGTTTTATACCTAATAGTAAAGGGCGTGATCCTAATGAACAATCTTATAATTAACTGTTAAAACCTCTTCCCTATAATGCTGGAAGAGGTTTTCTTTATTGAATTTCGAGAACATATCCAGGTCTTAGATTAAAATCAGACCACGGTCTGACAAAAAATCAATCTGGCTACCGTTAAGGATCCAATCGTAACTAGCTATAATTTAACTACTTAGAAGATTAAGGAAGTGATATACATGATAAACGAATACGAGATCCAACAATTAGTGATTGATCGACGGAATAAATAAGGGAAGGTAAAAGGAGGATAATCTTTTGTTTAATGAATTTGAGATACATCAAGAAGTGATAGAAAGACGCCCTAAATAATTAATGAAAATATCAAGTGGAAAAGTGCTATATTAATCCAAGTAAAAATGGGGCTATATTATGAAAAGAAAATGTATAATAATAAAGACCAAATAGACCTCTTTCCTGAAATTATTTAGGAATGGGGTTTTTATATTGCACTTATATGGTATCTATCCATATTGAATGTTTTAATTAAGGTAATGCATTGTCATAATCACAGTAAATATGAGGATAATAAACATGTCAAACTCTAAGAAAGGAGATTTATATGAAAAAACGATTGTATTCATTTATCATAGTTGTTTTAGTCTTGTTTACTCCTATATTCACATTAGCTCATGTGAAATGGTTTGCTACTGTCGAACCTCAAAAGGTAACTATCGAACAGATTTTATCTCCACTTTTTATAACTATCTCTTTATTTATAGCTATATTACTTGCCGTCTTATCCCAGGTAATGAATCGATTAATGGACATTCCTCTTGCAAAAGAGATGGACCTTACCCTTGCTGGATGGAGAAAGTATTCCAGGTATATTCTAAAATACGGGACAGCCTTTGCATTTATCATTCAAGTCTTGTCAGGTACTATGTTTGCTCCTGACTTTGTAATCGACTACACATGGGAAGCAGTTCTAATGTGGATAATTATAGTTGGCTTATTAATTCCACATCATATTTCAACTAAATTAGCTGCATTAGTCATGTTAGCCTTATTTGTGTATGAATGGACTGAAACAGGATGGTTTTACATGTTGGACTACGGGTTTTATATCGCGATAATCGGTGTCCTGTTAATAGGTAATACGAAATTAGAAAAATGGGGATTTCCTTTTCTATACTTAGGCACTGGCTTAAGCCTCTGTTGGGTTGCTGTAGAGAAATGGGTTTATCCAGAAATGACTATCAATATTATAGAGACACATGGAGTACCAACGTTTGGTTTTGAACCAGCGGTTTTCATTGTTCTTGCTGCGTTCATCGAATTTGTCGTAGGGTATCTACTTGTAGTAGGGATACTTAATCGTATTTTAGCTATTGTCGTTACGGTGATCTTCATACTTACTACAACGATTTTCGGGTTAACAGAAATTATTGGACATGCAATGATTCACATTGTATTAATTATCTTTATTATTGAAGGAGTGTCATTTTATCATCCACCAATCAAAATTCACAAAACAACTTTAGATCAGATGGTGTTTGTTTTTCTAAACTTTATTTTTGTATTAGCAACCTTTATTTTAATTTATTATCGTTTTGCTTAATATAGTCTGTTTTTGTTGAATAATGACATTTGTCACTATTTATATACTGAAATATAAAATAAACTGAAAGCAGTAGAGTTAAACAATCCTAAATAAAGTTTAAGTAAGACAAACTTATCTAAAGGGGAAAAACAATGAAAATCGCTTGGATTACTGATAGTACATGTGGATTGCCATTAGATTTTATAAAAGAACATGAAATTCATGTATTACCACTTAGTGTTATTGTAAATGGAAAGTCATATAAAGATGATATCGATATAACTAAAGATGAGTTTTACTCACTATTGAAGGAACATGGGGATGGTGCTAAGACAAGCCAACCGAGTTACGGTGATTTCATTAGCCTCTATGAGAAGTTAAAAGAAGAATATGATTGCGGAATTGCCGTACATGCTTCTAGCGAACTTACTGGTACATACCAGAGCTCAATTAGTGCCTCAGAAATGACGGGATTTCCTGTAGAAGTAGTCGATTCTAAAATTGGTTCGTATCCCTTGGGCAAGATGATCCGAAATGGTCTTCAACTTCAAAAAGAAGGAAAACAGTATGATCAAATTATAGAGAACATGAAGAGATACCCTGAACTTGCTGAAATGTATTTGTTGCCAGCGAATTTAGATCAACTTAAAAAAAGCGGAAGAGTAAGTACAACTCAATCTGTTTTTGCTACGTTGATGAATATTAATTTGTTACTAAAATTTGATAACGGAAAAGTAGTTGTTTCTGAGAAGATAAGAAATAAAAAGAGAGCTATAAGAAGACTGTTTCAGATTATTGATGAGGCAGTTGAGAAACATCAATTAAAAGAAATATGTATTATTCACGCTGGTGTTAAAGAACAAGCTTATAAATGGAAAGAAGAAATAGAAAAAGCACATCATGAACTTAAAGTAGAGGTTGAACCGTTGGTCCCTGTTGCTGGTGTTCACACAGGTTATGGAACGATGAGTGTAGGGTGGCTTAAAGAAAAGTAGTTAAATCAAAAAACTAAGGAAGTGGGTTATATAACTCACTTCCTTTTCTGTTTCTTCCTATTATAATGTAGAGACCTAATTGAACGGTACAACATAGGGACGGCATATGATGTTTGTTTAATCTATATTTATATTAGATTAGCTATTGCAATCTATCATTGTTCATGATATATTAAATATCTGCTTCATCAGTTCGACAAATTTCGACAAAATATTGTTGACTTCGTTAGTTGGACGTGTTATATTAATTGAGTCGCCTAATTAAGCGGCAAAGTAAAAAACGAAAAATATTATATAAAAAGTTGTTGACTTTATCAAATTAACTTGATATAATATATAAGCTGTCGCAAAAATGACCGCAACTATTGATCCTTGAAAACTGAACGAAACAACCAGTATGTGAAGTAAGAAATTAAGCTAGTTTTTTGAACGAGCAATCAAGCTCATAAACTTTATGGAGAGTTTGATCTTGGCTCAGGACGAACGCTGGCGGC
>NZ_WJNG01000026.1 GCF_009649745.1 Aquibacillus halophilus
TCATGTGAACTTCTCCCGTTAGGAAATACCACAATTACTGGGTTAATATCACCATTAGCAATCAAATTGTCTAAGATATTACAGATGACATAATTACCATCTGCTTCCCCACTTCCGGTTAACCATTCGTTATGGTTACCGCCTACTCCGTGAAGCAAATACAAAACATTATATTTTTTATTTGTATCTGTTTCCTTGTAACCAGGAGGTAGATATACATTGCATTTCTTTGTAATTGGATCTCCTTCTACTGTTTCTCTTCCCGCTTCTTTAGAACTAATATTCTCAGATGTCACAAGCTGTCGATAAACATTTATATAGTTCCTTACACTGTAGGCAACCTCAAAAACACTACCCTGATGGTCCGTTCCAGTGGATTGTTTGTACCCAGGGGGTACAGCTTTCACATCTAGGTTCATCAACACCACTCTCATTTCCTTTTTGTTTCTAGAATAGAAATACTTGTATTCTAACAGCAATTCTTAACTACAGAGTAATTTTCTTGCCTGTTTTTGCACTTTCAATCGCACCTAATACCATAGAAATGCTTTTAATATTATATCTTCATATGATAGGGACATTCATTGAATATGCCTGAAAAAAAGATAACCCAACAAAGTTGAGTTATCTAAATATAATATTTAATGTTCTATTTTGTTGCAATATTTGAATTGTCATCTATAATTTCATTTCTACGAGCTTCTATTGCTTCTTCAATCTCCGCCATACGATCCTTATCTAATTCATAGAATTTCATCGCAATTAAAGATGCAATCCACGCAAACATCATAACTCCAAATGACAAGAACATTGTCATCCAAAAAAGTTTGTCAGAATATGGAGTATCCACATCTGGGAAAACTGACTTGAAACCAATGAGCGCAAGCATCAATCCTACAAATGTTTGTTGTAGTGAAGAAACGGATTTATCAATAAATGAATATACAGAAGATATGACGCCTGGTGCATAACGTTCGGTCTGATACGTATTGTAATCAATAACATCCATTAGCATCGGCATACTAAGCCCAGAAGCCACATAACGAACTGCCCCTCCAACTAAGAACAATAATAGAAAAGCAATTGTCATAAAGCCTAAGTTATCCATGCGAATTTGTGTTGGATCTCCTAACCACAAAAGTAAAAATAAGAGGCTATAGCTAATTAGACATGCCCAGGTTGCACCAACATACCCTTTCTTTGATCCAAATTTCATTGCATAACGCATACCAAAAATAAGGACTAAAATATTTGGGATCATTGCAATGGCTTGGGTCGTACCCATCAATGAATAATTTCCAATAACAATTCCAAATAACATTACGTTAACAATCTGATTACCATGGATTTGCAAACTCAATTTATCAGTAGTTGCTGCCACTATATACATTTGCAGTGGTCGATTTCCCTTTAGTATTGGCCATAAATCCTTCAATTTTAGAGGTACTGTGTTTTTACCTGCGCCAAAGTTTTCAATTCGATCCTTCTTGGCAATTGCGAAGATACCAACCCCATATGCAACACCCGCAAGTATAACAGTAAAAATAGTCATTTCATGGAATAAACCAATTTCACTATACCCACCGTATTTTCCAGTTAAATACATGGATAGATATATTGTAGCAATAGTATAGAATAACATCGTATATATCATCGTAAGCATACCAAAAACTGGACGTTGTTCAGGGTCATTTGTAATAATATTGTTTCCAATCTGAAGCCCAACCTGAGAACACGTATAACCAAAAATAAAAATAGCATATAAAAGAATAAAATAAAATATACTAAAAGCTTCAGGAACTAAATGGTTTGTGAAAAACATAAGTAAAGTAGATGAAGCCATTAACACATACGCGATTAGTAACGTTGGTCTAACCTTCCCATACTTACCTTTTGTTTTATCAATAATTAGACCGATAAGTGGATCTGTAATGCCATCAAGAACTCTCGAACCAGTAATGATAAATGAAGCAATAACTGTTCCAAGTCCTACGATACCAGTAGCATAATAAGCTACGATTCCCATTAAGAACATAAATGCATTATGACCAAATCCACCAATTGGATAAAGAGCCATCTGCCATGTCTTTGCTCGACGGTATTTCTTTTCTCTTTCCGCCTTCCTTACAGCCTTTTGTTCCTTTGCTAACTTTCTAGCTTCTTTCTTATCCATTAAGTCTCCTCCTCACTAACTAACTCCAAGTTTTTCATTTGAGTTTTAAAGACAGCTGCTATACTAACTGAACTATTGCAAATGTTGTTTTTACCTATTCCATAATTTGCAATGAAAACGGAAACAAAATTAAATAATATAAGATAAAGCCTATACGCATAGTTTCTGACTTGCGCGGCAACTAACTTGAAGTATTTCTTTTCGTGTTGCTAAATTTTTAAAAACAAATAAATTATCCTCGTCCAAAAAGTAACAGGATTAAAACGCGAATCCTCTACTGAATTAAAATAAACTATTAGAGTGTAGCTAGGCCATTACCCAAATTAATTTGTTTGAACAAAGGAATTCCGTTGAACATTAAGTATGACCCCTAGTTATTTTTCGGTAACTATTTATCCTTTGTTTAGCTAACCTATGTTTCTATGTTGCTCCTTCCCGACTACCCTCCTCTTCTTAATTTTCACACTTATAAATAAACCGCTTACAATTAAAATAAAGCAATTAAAGTTCTTAGTATTGTATTTTAGTGACCTTTTTGGTTAATTAGGCATTTTTCAACCAATTTTCAAGAAAATATAATTATCTAGCTAAAGCCTTGTCTTCCTCGGTAACATTCACTTACCATAAAGACTCTACATATAAGGGTTTTTAAAGTTTAATTCTATGTAAATATCACTTTATTACTCTTTCATTTAAAATTACCATTTTATATTTAAAAGGGGTGTCTCTACTAAGAGACACCCCTTATCACTTACTTTTTAATTTTTATTAACTCTCGGTTTAGTCGTTTAATTCTACGCTCGTCAAATATAGAGTTTTTGTCGTCTTCTTCGGTGGCCATTGACGCCAATACATCGATTTTAAAACCTTTCATCATACCGTACATCGGGATTTTGGTAAGGTCTCCTAGTATACTAATAACAATATCTTTTGTCTCTTCATTTTCTATCAATTCCTGTAGCGTATCGCGTGTGGAATACACACCTTCGGGGATTTCAACCTCTTCGATTGATTCATCGTCATCAAATTCTGGTATGTCAAACCAGTTTGCAACTTCACCTGAGTCATCCACTGGTGCTTTGTAGCTAGGATTTGCCTCTGCTACTTTTTCAAACCATGCCTGGTCAACGAATGATGTATCTCCAATTTGCGCCTTGACGGTAATATTATTTGATCCGTCTGCTAAAGCAACATCTTTAAAGACTACAATTCTATTAGCTCCTGATTTCGTCTCAATTTTTTCATTATTTACCAACAACGTAACTTTTTCACAGTTGGTATATACTTTCAAATCTGATTTATCATTCGCACGTTCTACATAACGCTTACCAGCAAGATGAACAAATGGATCGTTAGACCAGTGTGCTTTGTACATAAAGAAGGCATCTTTTTTCACTTTTCTATCGTAAGTAATTAGTCCTTTGTTGTTACGCCCCTTAACGCCACCTTCATCACGAACATTCGCACCAAAATCAAACATATTCCAAACATAGGTTGCCCATAAGAAAGGTCGTTCCTCGAATATCTTCCAGACTTTTTCGTGATAGAGGGCGTGGTATTCTTCTGTATAATCTTTTACCTTAGGCTCATCACTGTGATACTCAATAATCCCCTCAGCACCGTATTCAGAGATACATAGACTTGTATTAGGATTCGTTTCATGGAAACCATCCAACCACGGCGCAAAGTCTTCTGCTTTCCCATTGTACCAACCATAATATTTGTTATAGCCAATGATATCGGTCATATAGTTATATTCATCCGTGTCTTCAACCATAAATACATTGGCCATAGTTGTTAAGCGAGTTGGGTCTTCTTGCTTTGTCAATTCACTTAGTTCGCGAACTACTTTTCGAACCTCTTTTTCATATTTGCTTCCAATTTGAATTTCGTTTTGAATACCCCAAAATAAAATCGATGGATGATTGAAATTCTGACGAACTAATTCTACCATTTGAGATTTAGCATTCTCGCCTGTTAAATCTGTTTCAGACATTTCAGTAATAAATGGTATCTCAGCCCAAACGACCATCCCTTCACGGTCACACAAATCATAGAAATACTGATCGTGTTGGTAGTGTGCAAGACGGATAGATGTTGCACCAATTTCTTTTATAAGATCCATGTCTTCTTCATGCTCTTTATGCGTAATCGCCCAGCCCATATCCTTACGGTCTTGATGTCGTGATACCCCATTTAACCGAACGTTTTTACCATTTAGGAATAGACCTTGATTTGGATCAACATGGAAATAACGAACACCAAACGGGACAACTACTTCATCCAATGTATCATTGTAGCGCTGTAAGGAAACGCGCGCTTCATACAGATGCGCATCTTTCAAACCATTCCATAACTTCGGATTGTTAAGCGATATAGCTAAATCGACGGGTTTCGTTTCTCCACTTTCTAGGTTTACCTCCGCAGCACGATAACCCACACAAATGCCCGCTTGATCATACAAATCTACCCAAAGTCTAACCTTACTCGCTTCCTCAATATCATTCGTAATTCGTGTCTGCAAACGTAAGTTAGCCTGCTCATCTGTCACTTCTTCTTGTATCACATAAACACCTTGCGATCCGTGATCCAATAAATCCAAATGGACCGGATTGACAACAACTAAGTTAACATCACGATAAATCCCACCATAGAATGTGAAATCAGCTCTTAATGGGTACACATCTTCAAAAGCAGAATTGTCCACCTTGACAGCTAACACATTTGGTTCACCAAAGACAAAGTGTTCCGTTAAATCAAAGCGGAAAGTAGAATACCCTCCACGATGTTGGCCTAAATGTGTACCATTTAAAAATACATCCGTAACACTATTTGCTCCTTCAAACTCAATAAAAACACTATTTTTTTGTTCTTCTATAGGTAGAGTAATATTTTTACGATACCAGCATGCCCCACGGTGGAACTCATTACCATTCGCACCGTCAATTGCGTTCCAAGTATGTGGCAAAGACTGCAAACTCCAGCCTTGGTCATTATAGGAAATTTCCTTTGCTTCATTTTCGTTTTGCTTCGAAAATTTCCACGATTGATTTAGATTGAATATTTTTCTCATATCAATGCCTCCTGTTACTTTTTATATTAACAATTGAGGTAACTTTAATTAACACCTACCGAAACGCTTACTCATAAATAGTAACAAAGACGTTTTTTCAATTATGGTGTTTTAGTGCTATTTTTCAGTAATAGATAAGCATTGGTTATTTATTAGAAGCTGTTTAATTTTTGTTCACAGCACATTAATAATTTCACCTTCTGTTATCCCTACTTCATTAAATGTGTCTACTCTTACAAATACCGGTTCACCTTTTACTAATGCACCTATATTAATATTATTTCTACCAAATACCATATAACTATGATAAAGTTTATCCGGTGAAAATCCCCATAGCACATTATACCCTACGACTTCGACAGCATTCCATTTTACCGAAAGGTCAAGCTCACTAACTAATTCAGTGGTTACACCAGTTGCTTGTTTAGGTAAATCACCTTTTCCAATTCCAAATACTCTAAGACCCGATATACAGGCATTCTGATTGAAAGGTGTTTCCTTCACAGTACATCTTATATATCTTGCTTTAAATCCGTTTTCCTCTATAACAAGATCATGTGATAAATCTGTTTCAGCTTTTGATTTGTCTTCAATGATGAAGTACTCTTTACCGTCCTCTGAGCCTTCTAATATCCATCTTGTATAGTGTTTTCTCTGGTCTATATATCTGCTTTGTGACCCTACTCCATGTAGCGTTTCACCTTCTGGAGGAGGTATATCCAATTTATCATCAGCAAAATTGATTTGAATGGCGTGAACATCACACATATGTTTCAGATCAACTTCTACCCATTGATCTGCTGTATTAGTCTCTGCTCTCCACCAAGTTTGTACGTCTTCATCGGTTATTTTGGAAGGATTTTTTCCTTCCTCAGATGAAGATGCTTTTGTTGGCTTACCATATGAAAGTAGCATCCACTCTGGATTATCCCATGGGTTAGTTTGTGACTGTTCAATCTTTAAGGGCCAGTCACCATATCTTTGATTACAGAACAGTTCTCCATCATGATCAAATCCTGCAGGCCAAATACCCAATCGTCTTTCAAATGGGTGGTTCACACTAATTCTCATTGTTGCTGTATGCCAAAGGTTTCCGAACTTATCTTCCATCGAAGAACCATGTCCGGCACCAGGAATGAAACCACCTGGCTTATAGGAGTATGGGTTATTTTTAGCAAGAGTAAAGTGACCTAAAGGGTTATCAGATATATACACCCCATCAGCGTACACATTATACTGAGTACCTGGAGCTGAGTATTGAAGGTAGTACTTCCCATTATGTTTATCCATCCATACTCCTTCAATGAATGGTAAGAATTGAAAATGTTTTTTCATTGCATGTAACATTTGATCAGATACATCTGGGTTATTCTTTTTGTAATTCTTGATGATTTCCTCTGCCTCATCAGGTGAAGTTGATGGAACATGGTTTTCTCCGGCCCTTTCAAAACCATGTGATTTTTCGTTTTCAAATATTAGTTCTTTTGGCTTACCCTTTGGTTTCAAATCCTCAGCATTTAATTCCACACCATATAAGGGGGTCTCATTAGAACAACCCCAATAAAAGTATATTCTTCCATCGTCATCCACAAATAGATTCGGATCCCAAAACGGAAAAGTACCTTCTATTTCCTCAAACCCTTCATTAATAGGATCTTTACTTCTGAAAAAGGAACAATTGATTTCTTTCTTTGATGCTGAAAAATAGACATACTCACCTATTACCCGTACATCCGGAGCATAGTCGTAAATCGGAACATCATTTAATGGATAAAACTCCCAATCTATAAGATTGTCACTAGTAAGAAAACCAGCAGTCATCGAAGGGAAAAGATAGTATTTTCCTTTAAACATTATCATTGAAGGGTCCGCAGCTTCTCTACATATAGCCATTTGACCGTTAAAAGAAATAAATTGATATTTATATTCCATGTTAATAGGGTTACATACATACCTCATTATTTCTTACCTCCTTAAATAAAAATTTTCAAAGAACCACAAATCATCGATTCTATAAATACACAAACCTAGCAATGTTTCTTTAAGGTACAGGTCATTTTTGAATACTGCATTATTGGTTACTATTTGAAATAGGAGGATCTATCCTAATGTTTAAATAAGTAGAACTTGAGACAACACTTTACCAAATGCCCCTTGATTACTCTTCTACCAATAGTTTAACTGGTCCCAAAAGACCGCTTGGTTCATGGTGCCCAATACGTGAAAGCATATCATTAGCTTCCTTCACAAGGGTGTTGGTAACTTCAATCTGTAGTGAATTTTTACCTTCTCGGAGATAGCCACTTAATTCAAACTGATATGGCGCTTGTATACGTACTCCTACAGATTCACCATTTACGAATACTTCAGCTGTTTCAAATGCATCACCCAGATCAATCCATAGACGCTCCCCATTAGAAGCCCATTTTAACTCTGTTTCATATTGCATCGTTCCGGAAAAAGATTTTAAACCTTCCATACGGCTTAAATCAGATAATGACTCAAGTTTGCCCCAAGAATCAAATGTAGGATATTGTTCAGACGTTGCAGTTGAAAGTGTCCAAGGTCCTTCTATTGTAGCTGCCTGTTGTAGCGTTCTCAATTCAGGGCTAAGCTCCAGTGTTTCATCTAACGAACCAGATACAACTACTACTGTTTCAAACGGGGAAAGCTTGATTGATACGAGTGAATTTTCACCCTTTTCAACCACTTGAGCCTTCCTAACACTATTGTCGAATGCATCATAAAAGAAGAGTCTACCAGTAACTGGAAGTTGAACCTCAGTCTCTATTTCATACAATGGATGCTCGTTAAAAAACATATAAACATCCATATCCTGATGCTTAACATGGTAATAGCGTAAATAAGGCTGTTGTTCTTTAACTTGAATATCATAGTATCCAGCACTTTTCATTGTTTCAATAAGATCAGCAAGTGGAATAGTTTTAACTTTTTGACTCGAATCTAAAAGTTCTAGGACATCATTGATAGATTCACCTTCACATGAACGTTGAGGAAGCCCTTCAATAAAGAAAACCGGTAAACCTTCATCCGCAAGATCAGCAAATCGATTAATCGCTCTAGCTGGTAAGGCTTCAGAATAAGGAATGATTAAACAGTCAAATGTCTCCTCATTTAATACTAGTTTTCCATTTTGAACTTCTACATCCTCGATGATGGCATCACAAGGAAGAATATCGCAGTCTATTTGATTTTTCATTAATTCCTTTACTGGTTTTTGAAAATACATATAATCGCCTTCTGACCATTCAGCTTCTGCATGGTATAAAACAGCTGCTGAAGCAACATGTGTACCTTCCGACAATAAATGACTCATCCGATTCGTGTACTGATTTAGAAATTTGTAATAACGATACTGAGGATTTTTCCCTCTTGCATACATGTGTGGCGGACAATCATAATCTGGGTATTCTTTAGGTGAGAAGGCATGCGGTACAAAATGATTGACGCCCCGAACCAGCATATGATCCGTTATCCATTTCATAAGTTTTAACCCTTCAACCCAGCCATAGGCACCGAAAACTTCTGCCATTGTACGACCTTTCTTTTTCGGATCCATATGTGCAAGTGACGTTGCCATTTTCGCCATTCCATAATTAAAAAACTCGTTATCAGCTTCTCCAGCGAACATTCTTGAAGGAATTTCATCAAAACCTGGATTTAGTTGCCAGAGTACTACATCCAATCCAGACATATCTTGTCCACCTAGGGCTCTGAAAAAATGACCTGCGCCACTTCCAAGACGAGCATGGACGTTGTTGTCCTCTAAAACATGCCCAATATATTCGACGTCGTGCTCTCGGCACCAATCTCCAATTTGGTCGGTGAAGTTTTCAGCATACAGCTTGGTTACTAGGTCCATATAGTAATAGCGAATTTCCGACATTGCTTTTCCGCCATCGTGCCAAAGAAATGGTAAAAACTTCTTGTAGTCCGGTCCGAAGTCATTTTCAAATTTTTTATACAAATCTGCACTCCAAGGAAGTGATACCTTTGGTTTACCGAGCTTTGAATCATAGTAAGCCCCTTCATTGTCATTATAGAATCCAGGTTCATCGGAGAAAAAACCTGCTATTGTATCACCGAAATCATCACGGTATCGCTCATAAAATGCTTCATATACCGTATCAATTAGAACTTTAACTGATTCCTTAACTAGCGGATTTAGATAGTCATTTTTCTTAAGATCTCCGCCTCTTTCATTTTCAACTACAGTAAATATCCGCCAATACCCCTCAGGAATATCCCAGTATAGCTTTCCATTGTCGACCTTTGTTGTTAAATCTTCTGATATCTCTGTTAACTCACCTGTTAGAGAATCTCGCTTTATAGCAATTACTGCTATAATTGTTCCGCCACCAGTTTCATAATAACCGGGTATATAAGGAGGTGGCTCAACATTGAAAGATGAATTGTTACGTGGACCCAGGGCATCTACATGATCAACCGACAAAAAAAGACGACGTAATTCTCTAGGAGCATCTTTTATCCGACCTGCTGCATGACCAGTTGGAAAATGATCGTCATCAAGGATCCATACACGCATGTTACGATTCTTTGCTTCTTCCATAATTATGTCCATGTCTTTCCACCATTTAGGACCAAGAAAATCAGGATGTGGACGTGCCTCTACACATACTGCCTTTATGTTTGCTTCATCTATCCGAGCCATTTCCTCTCGAAGCACTTCTTCTTCTTCTCCATGTTGCCAGAAAAACGGTAATATATAATTATCTTCGTTACCATTTAGAACTTCATTCAATCTAGTTGACATAGATTCCACCTCATTTTCTTTCATCATTATCTTAAGTCTAACAAGAGTCGACTAGTTAGCTTCTTAAAAAATACCATCATACTTTATCTATCTTTAACTTCACTATTATGTGATAGATTGTTGATTCTATTTTTTAATCCAATATTTCTGGATGTTCCCATTTCACAGGTGTTACTTTACCTACACCAGATCCTGCATCAATAGGAATCACTGCCCCGTTAATATATCTAGCTAAATCTGATGCAAGGAATAAAGTTAGGTAACCTACTTCATTAGGATCTCCCAATCTACCATTTGGAGAGAATATATTTGCATACTGCTGGATTATTTCTTCTGATGCGTCCCCCCAAATAGAAGTACGAAAAGTTCCAGGGCAGATTGCATTTACCGTAATATTATATTTCGCATAATCTAATGCCGCTGTTTTTGTAAAACCTACTACACCATGTTTTGATCCAACATATGTCCCCATGGCGCTGTTCCCTTCAATTCCAGCCATCGATGCAATGTTGATCACAAAACCTGAAGAGGATTTTGATTTTAATATAGCTTCAATACCATATTTCATCCCTAAAAAGACACCTTTTAAATTAATACTCATTAAACGTTCATATTCATCTAATGAATATTCATGCAAAGGTCTATTATCTGCCGATATACCCGCATTATTAACGATACCATCTAGCCGACCATACTTTTTTATAGCAAAGCTAATAAGTTCTTTCACTTGTTTTTCATTACTTACATCTGCTGAGAAGAATTCTACTTGTCCACCCTGCTCTTTTATTTCAAGTACAGTTTCTGTTCCTTTTTCAACATTAACATCCGATACAATTACCTTCATCCCATTGCCGCTATAACATTTAGCAATCGCTTTCCCTAAACCATCTGCTGCTCCAGTAACTATTACAATTCTATCTTTCACACTTGAAAAATCCGTCATGATTTACCTCCTTTTTTCCTCACAGTAAAGATCTATATCCATTGTTGATAAATCTTTTTTTAAGATCCTTTAAAAGCACCTATTTCTTAAATTTATGTTTTTTGGATTACTTGTTTAGTAGTTTTTTCATTTGCTTAGCGATAATTCCAACTGCTAGTTTCGGACTCAACCGATATAGCTTATCCATCATTTTTGAGTCTTTACCGGCAAGAACGCGGTATTGATCCGTTTCCATTCCTTTGATAATGATCTCTGAAGCTTCTTTGGGAGTTAATATTTTTGACATATCTTGATCATTTTCATCCGTGATTAATGCACTTTCAACTCCAGAATTCTTCATTATATCTGTTCCTACACCACCTGGGAAAACAACCGTTACGTTAACGTTTGTATCCTTAAGCTCAGCATACAGTCCTTCGGTCATTAGTTTCACAGCCGCCTTTGATGCTCCGTAAATTGATTGACCAGGAACAGGTAAGAATCCCCCCATACTAGAAACGTTGGTGATGTGCGCAACTGGCCTTTCTAACAGATAAGGAAGAAATGTTTTTGTCATATAAAGAGTGCCGTAGAAATTGATATCCATTACTTGTTTAATTTTGTCATAATCAAGTTCGTTGATAGTTAAAAAAGAATGAATGATCCCTGCATTGTTAAGGATGCCATCTACTGCCCCATGGAAAGCAATTACTTCCTTTGGTAATGCTTCAACAGCTTCTCTATCTGTTAAATTCACGATATGTGTAGAAAGTTTGTCACCCTTCTCTCCAGCTTGCTTGACTGTTTCCTCAAGAGCATCTTTATTAATATCTACTGCAGCTACACTGGCACCTTTGGAAAGGAGGTTAAGGACTAATTCTCGTCCGATTCCTCCTCCAGCTCCTGTAACCACAATTACCTTATCTAGAACTCTCATTTTTTTTAACCCCCATTTTTTTTATTATATTAATGGTGTATTTTTTGATATCCGAACAAAGTATTCTCTTATCTATTTAATCCAGACTTTTTAACATTCCCTAAAAAAGATAAACTCTCCTTTGGATGTCTCGTTTGTGTAGTACGATCAACAGCGATAAGGCCAAAGGTTTGATCATAGCCTAATTGCCATTCGAAATTATCTAATAATGACCAATAGGTATATCCAATCACGTCTATGCCTTCATCCATACATTGATGGACACCAGTTAATGCTCGTTCGATAAACTCTACTCTTTCTTCATCATGATCTGTTGATAAGCCATTTTCTGTAACAATAATCGGTTTATCCCAATGTTTAGAAACAAATCGTATAACATTTCCTAGTGCTTCTGGATAATATTCATAACCCATTTTTGTTAACCTCGTACCTTCATCTGGTTTTATAACCCCTTCTGGTCCGTGAATCTTCCGTGAATAATTCTGAACACCTAAAAAGTCATCTTCTTGAAGGTAAGGTAGGTAGTTAAGAAAATCTTCGTGCTGCTCTTGTTCTACAAATGCCTCGCCACCATGTAACGCTTGATGATCATAAAGGGAAAATGTGATCCCTACTTTAATTGCTGGATTTATTTCTTTGATTACACTTCTTGCTTTTTCATGGCATTCCATAATAATACGTTCACCATTATCAGTTCGAGGATTATGAAACGTCTGTATATTTCTAGGATCCATTCCAAAAGCTTCACCTAGAGCTCGATAATAGTTTTCCATTTTCTCTTTCATATCGACATTAAGGCCAACTTGGATATCCCCACTATCTACTTTTTGTGTTTGGTTAGTTCCATTGGTATCTGTCATTCTTTTTATAATCTTAGCTATTTGCTTACCCATATTCGCTTCATTAATTGTACAAATATAAGGAATTAAATCGCCTAATTCAGAAACTACATAACGACTATAGTTTTCGAAGTAATTAATCGTTGATTCACTTTCCCATCCACCCTCGATAATTAACCACTTTGGTGAAGAAAAGTGGTGTAATGTAACAATAGGCGTTACATTCTTTTGATGACAAAATTCTAGAACTTCTCTGTAATGTTCAATCTCTTTCTTATCAAAGTCACCTTTAGTAGGCTCTATCCGTGCCCATTCAATTGAAAATCTATATGTGTTTAGTCCTACATCGACCAACAACTGAATATCCTCTTTAAACTTGTTGTAATGATCAACTGCCTCTAACGAGGGTTCTTTGTACATCGAGTGTGGAACTTGCTCCATTGTCCAAAAATCACTATAGATATTGTTTCCTTCTACTTGATGGGCAGCAGTAGCAGCTCCCATCATAAAATCATTATTAAATTTTTTCATAATTATCATCCTTTCATTCTAATTACCTTCCGCTTCACTTCTCCGTTCGGCCAGTTCCTTCGCAATTTGATTTTGCTTTTCTTCAGTGATATCAAACCATGCAACAGATGCTGTGAATAGAAAGATAATTGCAGGTAGAAGTCCCATTAAAATTTTCAAGCCAAAAATCGTCTCGTTACTTTGCTCTGCCCCCGGTACATACCCAATCACTGACAAGGCTATTGCTGCTAGCGAACCTGAAACTGCAATCGCAAGTGTCTGCATAACTCCTTGGAAGGAACCCATAAATCCATTAATATTTTTTCCAGTCTTCCATTCTGTATAATCCATTGCAGCAGGTAACATAGTAGCCTGAGCTGGATTAGCCAGCCCCATAAATAAATTTGCAAGTGCAAGTGTTGCAAAAAAGATTACTACACCAATATTAGTAGCTGGAATAACCATAACTACAGCAGTACTAACTACATTAACAGCGGTACAAGTAAGAATGATGGATTTAATACCAAAGCGTTTGACTAATTTTCCACTGATCATAACACCTATAATAGTTGGTATTAAACTCATCACTCCAAATACGACTACTAAACTTTCATTATGAAAATAGTATTTAAAGTAGTGAATCATAATTGCCGATCGTATTCCGGTTGCTAGTGATATCGCTAATATATATACATACACGACCACAGCGTTCTTATTGGTAAACACAACTTTGAACATTTCTTTAATAGATGCATTTTTCTCATCCTCTTTAGGCTTAACCACATATCTTTCCTTTAAGATCAAAACTTGATATATAGATGCTAGGATGCAAAATATTGCAATCAATGCCATCAAAATAGAAAAACCTCTAGCATCATTCCCTCCACCTAAAGCTTTATAGGCGGGTTGAGCTATTGTTGTAACGACAATGGCAGCGATCATGATAGCAATATATGAAAATTGTCCTAAGGAAATCCTGTCATCGACACGTTTTGTAATAGCAGGAGCAACGGCATTAAACGGCGCAGCCTTGATGGAAACTAATATACTATAAATCAAGTAAGTAACCGTTGCATATATTAACGTTCCAGTCGGACCAAAGTTGAAATCAGTAAAAGTTAACCAGCCAAAAATAGCAATTGGCACACCTAATATCATGAACCATGGGACGTACTTTCCCCAAGGTGTTGTTACCTTATCTACTACAATCCCAAACGCCGGAATCAAAGAAGCTCCAATTATGCGACTAATTAATAACAATCCTGCTACATAGCCAGGGTTAATTTGCATAACATCTGTGTAATAGAATAGGATAAACATTGAAATCATTTGTGTATGGATTACTCCAGTCATTCCTCCAAGAGCAGCCGCTATCTTCTCCTGAATGGTAAGTCTTCTATCCCCATTAACAGTTGGATTTTTATTTATATTTGATGTTACCTCCATATCCTCACCCCCACTTCTATTAAAGACTTAACCCTATTTATCTTTTAATAATGATCTGCTTTGGCACTACTCATCACCAGGTAAATAGTGAAAGTATTCAAAGTGGGCAGGTGAAGTCGAAACTTTCCCATTACCAGTTGCATACAGGCCGAAATATAATCCAGTAAACCCTCCGGCAACTTGAGTAGATAATAAGGAAGTTTCACCACTACCGATGACTTCCAGTTCACCATTTGTTTTTGTGTAGCTGAAAGTAAAATCCGTTTCCGTTGCCTTGATTGTAAATACGACTATCGATTCGTCATATTCCGTTTCGTTTTCGACCTTCCATAGACTTCCGACACAGCGACGAAATAGAATAATAGATTTACCTTGTTTCATGGTTTTTGCAACTTCATAGTGGTGATTTTCGTTCATAAAAACGGTTAAACCCGCTTCCTCTCCTTCTTCTTTAGGAGAGAACTCCATTAACGTTGAAATTTCGCAGTTGAAGTGTTGCTGCCTGCGCCCAACAAATGCAGGAGATTCATAATCATTTAATGTACTGGATTGACCGTAGAGGGTTAATGATCCTTGCTTAATAGTTAGTGACCAAGAACCCTTTTGTGGATTGCGGTAAAAATTCCAAACTGATGTGAGTGATTCATCATCAAACTCTTCTTTTCCTTGCCATGGAATAGGCTCTCCTAATGGAAGTGATTTACCATTGTGTTGTATTTCAGCTCTTCCATTATTTCCGATGATCGGCCAATTGTCTTCTGACCATTCTACCGGTGCTAGATTAGTTTCCCGACCTAGATGATGAACCTTTGTACTTTTAACTGGTCTAAAACCTAAGAAGACTGACCACCAAGATCCATCGCAGGCCTGCACTATATCAGCATGACCGGTTGCTTGAATCGGTAGCTTCGTGCTCCGGTTGGATAGGATCGGATTATGAGGATTGCTTTCAAATGGACCATATGGATTTTTACTTCTTGCAACGGTCACCATGTGTCCATATTCCGTTCCCCCTTCAGCTACCAATAAGTAATACCAATCATTGATTTTATATAAATGAGGACCTTCTGGTGAGCTTCCACCTGTTCCTTTCCAGATAAACTTACTCTCAGTTATAAGTTGTCCGGACTCAATATCCAATTCTGCTTGGATAATCCCTTCAGGTCCAAAACCAGGAAATGCACCGGCAGTTAAATATACTTTTCCATCTTTGTCAAAAAACAAAGATGGATCAAACCCTGCAAGACCTTCAACTATAATTGGCTCTGACCACGGACCATTTGGTTGATCAGACCACACATAGAAAGTTTTGTGATTTGATACATTCATTGCAATCACATAGAATCGCCCATCATGATGACGGATGGTTGGAGCATATATCCCCTGTGATGTGGTATAAGAATGGACACGTTTTAGCGGTAACTGACTTTCACGCGTTAATACATGACCAATTTGCTCCCAATTAACTAAATCCCTACTATGAAAAATTGGTATCCCTGGGAAATATTCAAAGGAGCTAGTGACTAAATAAAAATCTTCACCAACTTTACAAACACTAGGATCTGGATGAAAACCTTTAATTACTGGATTATTATATTTCATACTGACAAGTCTCCTTAACAGATTATTACTAAATGAAACGGTTACATATTTTACTTTGTTCTATTACCATAATCCTTAATAACCTGATTGGTCATCAACTATTTCAATATAATAATAACACCACTTTTTAAACGGATATGGTATTTTGGTGACTATTTTAGTATTATTAATAACAAATAAGATTTTTTTAGGGGATGGTTCATATAAATATCACTAATTACTCGATAGAAGACAAGTGCACCCTCTTAAAAGAGACATTTGATTTGTCTATTTTTTTCGTCAATCCTGAAGGCAAATTAATTCATGAAGATCAGACTGGTCATGGTCCAAATCCTCTATATGAAAATAGAAAAGATAAGCTCTTTAACCCATTGAGTTTAAAACCAAGTGAAGAATTCAGTTTTCCAGTAATAAAAAAATCTGTGTTTTCTGAGAAAGTGGTATTAATAAGTGTGATTCAAGATGAAGTATTTCAGGGATCCCTGCTTATTGGTCCCTCTCTTCCCTTTCCATTATCCGAGGGTGTAATAAGTGGTATTGTTAATGACTGGGAAGCTTTTTTTTATCAAGAAAAAGTGTTGCAATATTTCAAAAACTTACCAATTATTGGTACAGACAAGCTGGTAAATATAAGTATCTTTGCCAATCTCTTGTTTAATAATGAACTACTTTCTCCCCAATCTGTGGTTATGACTGAGATTGCTGAAGCTACGGTAGATAACGAAAAAAATCAGCAAATTGACTTAGCTGTATCCGAGAATTTGCAATCCAACGTATTTCATCACGACCATTTATTTGAAAAGAGAATTCTTTATATCATCAGGGAAGGGAGAGTTGAGGACCTAAAAGTATTTCCTATTGTGAAAGAAGAAGAGGATTATAATCTTCTTTCTAAAACTAGCTATCTTCGCTCAATAAAATATCATATTATCACTTTAATCACCTTAGTTTCCAGAGCTTCTATTGAAGGTGGACTACACGAAGAGATTGCCTTTTCTTTACATGATAAGTTTATTCTACAACTTGAGGAATTGAATCGATTAGATGACATTAGAAGCTTAGCGAAAGACGTTCTTTATACTTACGCTGAAAAGGTCAAACAAGTGAAAGATGAACGTTTTTCTAGGACTATTACACTGTGCAGAGATTATATTTTTAGACATATCTATGAAGAGATTAGCCATGATGATATAGCAAATAAGGTTGACTTGAACCCTAAATACTTGTCGCGTCTCTTTAAGAAAGAAGTAGGAATGACTGTTAACGAATATATTCAACAGGCAAAAATTGACGAGGCAAAAAAATTACTTGCTTACAGCAAAACCCCAATTTCAGAGATTTGTTCACTTCTCAACTATAACGATCAAAGTTACTTTACTAAGGTATTCAAAAAGGGTGTAGGAATAACTCCCAAACAATATAGAGAAAGGCACCATCTGCACGAAAAAAAGTAACCCTAACAAAGGGTTACTTTTGACTTGCGTATTGCATCAGATTTGAGGAAATGATAAATTTTTATATTTAGAATTATTTACCTTTAGCATAGGACATATGGGCGTGTGTAACTGCTAAACAAAAATGGACAGTTTTTGCTCGATAAAACTGAACACTTTCTGCTCGAATTTAACTCCAATCTGTTATAAATAGAAAATATAAAAATAACTATGGATTGGGGGATAAGAAAGGATTTGATATTAGAAGTGATTGTAGAAGTTCATCAATTGAAGAAGTAAGGTTTTAAAGTTGCTGCTATCGATCGAAAATGCAATTTATCAAATCTATTAAAATCTGGAAATGAATTTTGAAGAGACATGTAGGTGGGTAGAAATAATACTGGATTCTCTCTTTTATTACAATATTTATTATTTGTCTTCTTATTTTAGTATCATTTGTATGCGCCTACAGTCAATTTTGGGAGTGAAAATGAATATGATAGAATCTGAAGGATGTTGTAGTTTAAATGATTCATATCAGTAAACAAAAAACCTTGCAATCGTTAAGTAGGGTGCCTGTCACTCCCCGTAATATGTCGAGACCGACAAAAAAGGGGAATGACAGGCTCCACATTGTTAAATTATAATAAACACCTAGCGTTTAGTCAGAGGTGCATTAAGGATTATTGATGATTTTTTCTCTTATCGGCTTTTCTTATATCGTTACTAGTCATAATTGGAGTTATCCTCTCTCTTGTTCTTTCATGGATAAAATCTTCCTTAAATCCTAATTCTTTTAGTAAATAGAATTCTAATATGTTACGCAGGATGTGGAAAGCAATTATTAATTCTTCACCTTTTAGAGCTTTATTTTCTAGTTTTTGATTATAGTGTGTGTAGTAATTTCTTGTGTTAGTAATTATCTGAGGGAATTCTAATAATTTGAATTCTCCGGTATGAAAGATGAATCTATAGTCTGTTAGTAATAAATCTGCCAGGCGACTTCTTAATATAACAAAACCTTTGCACCCGTCCAATAAGAACTCCCTATCTTGTTTGCGAAAGGGTTCAGGCCTGACTTCTAATAACTTTTCTACTCTTTTTTTAAAATCATGGATAGAATAAGCAATTCTTCGAGAATGGTAGGTTTCCAATGCTTGTACCATGCTTAAAAAATGCCGGCTAACTGACAAATCTTGATTGTATAAACTGTCAATATAGAGTTCTATTAAAGGTTCCATTATAGTTGCTACTTCTTGCCATTGTGAGAAATTTGCTTGTCTTAATTCACTCAGGCTAAAAAGGTAATCATGTTTTATTAATCGCTTAGTGCTATTTTTAATACTTACATCGTGTTTATAAGAATGGAAAACTTCAAGTGGTCGAATATGTTTCTCATCATCTTCAAATTCATAGTAAACCTCGGGGCTCTCAACGGTCATCTCCCCATAGTTTAAAGGGATACCTACAGCTATCTCTATAAGTCTTTTCATTTGATTAGCTGTTTTCATAAACCATTCTATTGTTTGTATGGATTGGGCTTCAATTATGAGATGAGGCGTTTGCTTTAATGTTATCTCCTCTTTCATGAGATGAAATGGATCACTAAAGGTTAAATAGTAGGATATACTGTAGGTTTCATTTGAGTATATTTCGACTGGCTCTACAATCTTTAAATCTATAAGAGAATCTTCTTTTTTGTCCAAATCAGGTCTTACATAGTTTGAAACATCCCCCCATTGAATTATCCCTGGTATGCATATTGTCATTTTAGAGAATTTGATATCCTCTTCTTCATTGAAATTCACACCATTAAACATGAAATGAGCCTTATATCCAAATATTTCTTCTGACCCTACTCTACTATTAGTACTTATTCTTGAGCAATTAACAAGAGTCATTTCGGCACCATTAATTGTAGTACCAGTAATAAAAGGAATTTCAAGAGGAAGTTCTAAGTAACTCATGATTGAACCACTATTTGGTATACGAATATATAATAAAATGCCACCTTCATCTTCATTTAAATATAAATCCCCTGTATATTTTCCAACTATATTGTTAATCCTCCAAAAACCTGTTGCCGATAAGTTTACTTTCATTTTTCCACCACCACAATTAGCGTTGATTAACTATTTCTATATGTATCTATAAATAGCAAAATAAAACAACTTAATGAATCTAGTTTAGTTTGATTAGGGATTTGTAATTATCTTTGCTTCAGTAAACTTAAATATACTGAAGCAAATCACTTATTATAAAACAATTCCTCTAATTCATTATTAAAGAGTAATCTTTCACGGTATTTGAAGTCATTTGGGATATTCTTATTTATTAAGCATTTTTTTTCTAAGCATTCTAAGTACAATGCTAAATTAACTAATGCATAATGTTCAAAATCACTTTTAGTGTCATGAAACGAAACATACTTTTCCAGAAATATTTTTACATTTTCTAGTTGAATATACGCCCATTGCTTATTGTTATACCCAGAATCATACTTTAAATAATGAATTTTTTCAAAATTATAACTGAATTTTTTCTTTTCATCACTACCGCTATGAGGTACATATAACTCATCATATAAGGAGGCATCAACATTTTCTCCAGAATATAGTAGTCCGGTGTTTTCAAATCCTTCTAGACTCATATTTTGCATGCTATTATGTAAAAATTCAATTGAATACTTTAATGAATTAAGATATAAACTCATCTTATCTTTGTTTTTTGAATTTGATAATTTAAGTGAAAATAGCTTTATAATGTAATCAAGTCGATAAGTGTATTCTGATCCATAGCGTTCTGCTATTTCTTTATTGAGATTCTCTAAATAATCAATATAATCCTCAAACGCATTTTTCATTTTTATAGGTCTTTTAATGAAGTTTGAAATAACTTTCTTTTGATATTGCGCAATTTCACTTGTTATTTCTTTAACAAAATCTAACCTACTTTTTACATATTCAAAAATTTGTGACATGTATATCGGGATTCTTTTATTGAGGTCTCCATCTTTACTTGTGTAAACAACTACGTATATATCACAATCATCGTTATATATCCCTTGATTATTCCAAACTACAAATGGACTACATTCAAAATCATTATCCTGATATGTTTGATGGTGACTTGTTTCTACTGGATGAACGGAACATAATGATCTCAAGTATTTGAAATATCTTTCATCAGTTCCCTTACCATCATTACCAAGTTGATTAAAAGTGTCTACTGATTTAGTAATTTGATCTTCGGGAACATTAAAAATTTTTGCTAGTTCTTTTATACACTCAACAACCACAGAGGCATTATTCATAAAATTAAAAAAATCAAATGCGCTTCTTGTATGCTTACCAGTATTTAGTTTAAGAGCATTCAAGAAAAGAACGGTATCATCAAGTCTATCCATGATCGCACAAATTTTATCCCATGCACGGTGGTTACCATGCCTTTTATTATAGGATATATATTGCTCCTCGTTGACTTTATTTCTTAACTCGTCTAGAACTTCAGTATTAAGGTCTATCTGAAATATTTCTTTAGACATTTAACTCACCTTTCTTATTAAAGGCTAAATTATTTGAAAATTTAATGATCTTCTTATATTATTACACTTCTTCATATAACTAGAAAGAAGTTCCGATTACTAAAATTAACTTACAATCCAATAGAAAAACAATGAGGTGAGTGAACTCTTGATTTTTCTTCCACAGTACAAGTTTGAACTCTAATAAAGTTTAATAACATCATAATAAGACATATGTAAATAAATATTTAATGCTCGAAAGCTGAAACCTTATGTTATATAATGTGGTACATTCTAATGGTCGTAATCACCGTCCTTTTAGCTGTTCACACAAAGGGGGACAATCTCTTGTTTAGTCGTAATTTTTTTAGCCATTGAGATTTCGTCTTTCAAATTCCACACAAATAAATGATGCTCAAAAAAATAGTGCGACTACCTCGTACAGACACTTGTCCACACTTGGTACCCAGAACCAATGAATCTCTTAAAATTTAAGTCTCCTATATCTCCTGATATTTGTTCACTAAGTCTGGAGTTAAGCCTAACCATTCAGTCAAAATAATATAGCGTTCTCTTTCTGAAAGTGGAAACAGCATGTACCAGGTTGTTGGTGCAGATAAAGTCTTTACGTTAATTCCGTTTTGTTCCGCATACATAGAAGCGCGCATCTGATGATAGTTGTCCGATACGGATAGGATAGGATCTGCTCCGACAAATTTTCTGCTTGGATGATCTCTTTGGAAAAAATAAAGTTTTCTTTTGTACTTTGCGCGCGATTTTCTTGATAAATACGTTCAGCGTCGATTCCTTCATTGACAAGGTATTGATGCATTACCTCTGCTTCGGTGTACTCCCCACGATTACGTTTGCTTCAGGGTGCTTTTAAATACGTTGCAGCAGGCACCATTTATAATTCGTCTATCTGATTCTTTTAATTTAATGATAGAAATGTGGATTTTCAAGGTGCTAAAAAACCTCTATTCTAGTAGATTGGAAAAAGTATCTTTTAATCTAGAACAACAAATTAAAGGAACCACGACATGCTTCCCTCCGTTGTTTCTCAAAAGCCAAACGGATAAAGTTATAGGCACCATTATTCCATACATTAAAATCATGTAGACCATCCTTGATTATTACTTCATAGTAATCCAACAGCTTGTCTCCAGCAGCTTGTGATAGCTCTGTTGTCGCTATTTTATATCCTCTTTCGATTGCAACTTCATCAGCGTCCCCACACGTCATGTATAGTAAATCAATCCTGTGACTCGATGATGAGATGGTAGTTCCTAACGTTTTACCATCACTCGATGTCGGAGCATTAGAAAAAGCACCAACATAAGCAAATAAGTCCTCCATTCCTGGGGCATGGACGGTGGTATCAAGCCCATTCTTCCAACTTGTTTCTGTACCGGTATAAACGACAGAATCACATCGAAAACCACCTAAAATCAAATTTAAAGCTTGCATTCCACCCATGGACAGACCTGCAATCGCTCTATGCTTACGGTTAAAATCAATTGCTTTAGCAGATGTATC
>NZ_WJNG01000027.1 GCF_009649745.1 Aquibacillus halophilus
GACGATGAGGTTGATAGGTTCGAGGTGGAAGCGTGGTGACACGTGTAGCTGACGAATACTAATCGATCGAGGACTTAACTAAAATGATATGAGTTTTATGAATCAAAGAAAAAAGTCGTTCGTTGAATAACTTGATGTCCCCATTGCTTATCTAGTTTTGAAGGTATATTCATATAATACTGTTTAAAAAGTACTTGCATTTTTGATGCAATGTGAATATAATATACCTTGTCCCTAAATTTTATATAGTAGGTCTGGTGGCAATAGCGGAGAGGTCACACCTGTTCCCATGCCGAACACAGTAGTTAAGCTTTCCAGCGCCCATGGTAGTTGGGGCATTGCCCCTGCGAGAGTAGGACGTCGCCAGGCATTTATCCATTCCACAGTAGCTCAGTGGTAGAGCAATCGGCTGTTAACCGATCGGTCGTAGGTTCGAGTCCTACCTGTGGAGCCATATGGAGAGCTGTCCGAGTGGCCGAAGGAGCACGATTGGAAATCGTGTAAACCGTTACCGCGGTTTCGAGGGTTCGAATCCCTCGCTCTCCGCCACTTTGGATTTATATATAAGGGGCCCGTTGGTCAAGTGGTTAAGACACCGCCCTTTCACGGCGGTATCACGGGTTCGAATCCCGTACGGGTCACCAATTTAATATGGAGGATTAGCTCAGCTGGGAGAGCACCTGCCTTACAAGCAGGGGGTCGCAGGTTCGAGCCCTGCATCCTCCACCATTTTTTATAATAGGATTATTCCTATATTGTCGCGGGGTGGAGCAGTTCGGTAGCTCGTCGGGCTCATAACCCGAAGGTCGCAGGTTCAAATCCTGCCCCCGCAACCAATTTATTTTCTAAGACGTTGAGTGACACCATCGTTAGAAAAAAGTAATACCAAGAGTTCAAACATTTAGTTTATGGTCCGGTAGTTCAGTTGGTTAGAATGCCTGCCTGTCACGCAGGAGGTCGCGGGTTCGAGTCCCGTCCGGACCGCCACTTTTATTTAATAACAATATGGCTCAGTAGCTCAGTCGGTAGAGCAACGGACTGAAAATCCGTGTGTCGGCGGTTCGATTCCGTCCTGAGCCACCACTTTTATATAGTGGAGGGATAGCGAAGTTGGCCAAACGCGGCGGACTGTAAATCCGCTCCCATCGGGTTCGTAGGTTCGAGTCCTACTCCCTCCACCAATCATTTATTCATAAACTATTTCATAGTATTATAGGGGTATAGTTTAAAGGTAGAACTGAGGTCTCCAAAACCTCCAGTGTGGGTTCGATTCCTACTACCCCTGCTTTATCTTTTTTTATATTGTGGCGATCGTGGCGAAGGGGTTAACGCACCGGATTGTGATTCCGGCATACGTGGGTTCAATTCCCATCGGTCGCCCCATTTTATTGGGCTATAGCCAAGCGGTAAGGCAACGGTTTTTGGTACCGTCACGCGCTGGTTCGAATCCAGCTAGCCCAGCCATTTACCATTTATTAGCGGAAGTAGTTCAGTGGTAGAACACCACCTTGCCAAGGTGGGGGTCGCGGGTTCGAATCCCGTCTTCCGCTCCATTTAAGGCGGTATAGCCAAGTGGTAAGGCAGAGGTCTGCAAAACCTTTATCACCGGTTCAAATCCGGTTACCGCCTCCATATTATGCCGGTGTGGCGGAATTGGCAGACGCGCACGACTCAAAATCGTGTTCCTCTGGAGTGCCGGTTCGACCCCGGCCACCGGTATCATAAAAAAAATATAAATATTAATTTAACGCTGATTTTACTTTACATAAAGTAAAATCAGCGTTTTTGTTTGTATTTAGGGCTATACTTTGAATGAAATCGTGTGACAGGATAATTAGAGAACGTTACTCATGTTCCCTTTATTCGTTTAGAAATAGCAAAAGGGGCATGATTATGAGTGACAGAACAATATAACCATATCAGATTATTTATTTGTTAATAGATAGAAAAGGCTTTACAAGTGACGTTATAAAGTAAATTTTATTTTATTGAATAATTGAAAATAAAAACATCATATTCTTCGATGACAGTGGTTAGGCAATTGATAAAAAATCGGATGTTTTTGCCAGATTTGATCTCAGGTTTAACTAATATTTTTAACGTAATTGTAATCGTTAAAATTAATCATATTTACCCCATAGAAACTCTTGAGTGCGGACGCAGCTCCGCCTAGTGCAGATGCATCTGGTCCTAGTCTTGAGGCACTGATTTCACGGTAGTTATTTATTTTTGAAGTTAATCTATCTTCTATTTTACTAATATAAGGTGAATTTCCATTTATGATTGAACCATTTAAAATTATTTTTTCTGGATTAAAGATATTAATAACATTATTTAAACCAATAGCCAAATAGTCGAGGTAGTCGTCTAATATAGCATGGTAAGTTTCATCTTGATCTAGTTCTTTGATTCCGTCTGGTAGAGAAAGAGTAGGGAACCTTTCCAGTAGTTTCGTTGTTAAAATTTTTTCAGATGCATATAACTCCCAACAACCCTGATTACCACAAGCACAAAAATCCCCATTGGATTCGATAATCATATGTCCGATTTCACCTGCAAATCCTTGATAACCACGATAAATTTTATTTTCATTGATAATGCCTAAACCAATTCCCGAGTGTAAAGTGATGCAAAATAAATCAGCTAAGTTATTTTCATAAACCTGTTCCGCGAAGACCGAAAAATTAGCGTTATTATCAACGGAAACTGTTGTCTCAAATGCCTCTACTAGTTTCTCAGTGATATTTATATTGGACCATTGTTGATTCGGAGTAAAAATGATGTCATTTTTATTGTTAACAATTCCGTGAATACCCACTCCAACACCTACAAGTCCAATTGGCTGATAGATTCGGTTAAATTTATTTATAATAGGATTAATTTCATCTATTAATTGGTTGGTAATTTGTCCGAGTTGGGAATCCTTTACTAATACCATTTTATGAAATGGCTTTCCCTTTAACGTTGTAAATATAATGTTGATGTTATCTTCATCAATATCTATACCGATGCTATATCCGGCATCACCATTAATTTCCAATAGAATCGGTTTTCTTCCTCGCGTCACCAATTCTCCTTCACTTTTTTCAATTACAATATTCTCATGAAGAAGGCCGCTTATTTGGGCAGATACAGTTGCTTTATTTAGCCCGGTTATCCTGGCTAGAGTGCTTCTTGATAAGGATCTATTTTTAATGATTTCTTCAATTAGTATTTTTCTATTTAATTTTTTTATATAGCTTGCGTCTCCAGTATCCAATATAAAATCCCCTTACAGATTAATTTAATTTAATCTAATAATTCACTTGAAAAGTAATTCGTTTACCTATATCATAATATATGTAATAGTTTGTTTAGTAAACAAAATAATTAAATTGATTCGAATCGATGAAATGAAAATTCATAATTACGCTTTAAAAATCTGTTGCAAAGGGTGGATGAACGATGAAAACTTTTATAACCGAAGACTTTTTATTGTATAGTGAAACCGCAAAAGAACTCTATCACAACGTTGCGAAAAAAATGCCGATTATAGATTATCATAATCACTTAAATCAAGAAGAAATTCTACAAAATAAGAATTATAACAACATATCAGAAATTTGGCTTGCAGGTGATCATTATAAATGGAGAGCAATGAGAGCTAATGGCATTGCTGAGGATTATATAACTGGGGACAAGAGTGACTACGAGAAATTTTTAGCTTGGGCTAAAACAGTTCCTAATACAATGGGGAACCCATTATACCACTGGACTCATTTAGAATTACTTAGATATTTTGGAATTGATGAAATCTTAAATGAAGAAACTGCACCAGCCATTTGGGAGGAAGCAAATCGTAAATTGGCAACTCCTGAATTGTCAGTTCGTTCAATTTTGGAAAAAGATAAGGTCGTTTTTGTTGGTACAACCGACGATCCTACTGATGATCTGCAGTATCACATTCAACTTCGAGACGAAGAGTTTGCGACTAAAGTATCTCCTTCGTTCCGACCTGATAAAGGATTAAACATTGAGAAAGACGACTTTCTTGATTGGGTGAAAAAGCTAGCGGAAGCTGCCAATACCTCTATTGATAATTACGATACTTTTCTTGATGCCTTAGCACAGCGTGTGGATTATTTCGATCAACAAGGCTGTCGAAGTTCCGACCACGGGATTAATGTTATGTTCTATCAAGAAGGAACAAAGAATGAAGTAGCATCCATCTTCCAAAAGCGTTTAAATGGGGAGGAGCTATCTGAAAAAGAAATAGATCAATTTAGAACCTATACATTGGTATCTCTTGGTGAGTTGTACGCAGATAAAGGTTGGGTCATGCAATTACACATGAACCCGCTTCGTAATAATAATACGCGCATGTTCAATAAGGTTGGCCCTGACAGTGGCTTTGATTCAATCGGAGATCGTCTTCTTGCTGAGCCGTTATCCAACTTCTTAGATGCATTAGAGGTAAAAGATAAATTGCCAAAAACAGTATTATATTCTCTAAACTCTAGAGATAACAATGTGTTAGCGGCAATGGCAGGAAATTATCAAAATGATGAGATACCAGGTAAAGTTCAATTCGGAACCGCATGGTGGTTCAATGATCATATTGACGGGATGGAAGACCAGCTAAAAACACTAGCTAATACAGGTTTAATCAGTAACTTTATTGGTATGTTGACAGACTCAAGAAGCTTTCTTTCATTTTCACGTCATGAATATTTCAGAAGAATACTATGTAACTTGATTGGAACTTGGGTGGAAGAAGGCAAAGTACCAAATGACAAGGAACTTCTTGAAACTTATGTGAAAAATATCTGTTATTCTAACGCAGAACGTTATTTTACTATCTAACAAGAAACAGCTTTAAGTTAATTATAATCACAATTTAATATAAAGAGAGGAAATCAGTTATGTCAAAACAACAAATTGGTGTAGTCGGCTTAGCCGTTATGGGGAAAAACTTAGCACTTAACATTGAAAGTAGAGGTAATTCGGTTTCTGTGTTTAATCGCTCATTTGAGAAAACGGAGAACTTTTTAGCTAATGAAGCTGCTGGAAAGAATTTCTTTGGTGCAAACACGATTGAAGAGTTTGTTCATTCTTTAGAAAAACCACGCAAGATCTTGTTGATGGTAAAAGCTGGTGCAGCAACAGATGCAACGATTGAATCATTAAAGCCATATCTTGATAAAGGTGATATTCTTATTGATGGTGGAAACACATTCTACAAAGACACAATTAGACGTAATCAAGAATTAGATGAAAGTGGCATTCACTTTATTGGTACCGGTGTATCAGGAGGAGAGGAAGGCGCGTTAAAAGGTCCTTCAATTATGCCTGGTGGTCAGAAGGAAGCCTATGATCTTGTTGAACCGATATTAACTGCCATTTCTGCAAAGGTTGAAGGTGAAGCTTGTTCAACTTATATCGGGTCAAATGGAGCCGGTCATTATGTGAAAATGGTTCATAATGGAATTGAATATGGCGACATGCAATTGATTTCTGAAGCATATTTCATTTTGAAAAATGTTCTAGGCTTAAATGCTGCCGAACTTCATGAAGTGTTCTCTGAATGGAATAAGGGAGAGCTAGACAGCTATTTGATTGAGATTACAGCTAACATCTTTACCAAAATCGATGAAGAAACAGGTAAGCCACTTGTGGATGTTATATTAGACACAGCAGGACAAAAGGGTACTGGTAAATGGACAAGTCAAGATTCGCTAGATTTAGGTGTTCCACTTCCAATTATTACTGAATCCGTATTTGCTCGCTTTATTTCTGCTATGAAAGAAGAACGTGTAAAGGCTAGCAAGATTTTAACTGGTCCAAAAACGACTAAGTTTGAGGGGAACAAAGAAGAGTTAATCGAAGCGGTACGAAAAGGACTTTATCTGAGTAAAATTGTTTCTTATGCTCAAGGCTTTGCGCAAATGCGTGCTGCCTCTGATGAAAATGATTGGAATCTTCGTTATGGAGACATTGCTATGATTTTCCGAGGCGGCTGTATTATTCGGGCACAATTTTTACAAAAGATTAAAGAAGCATATGATCGTGAGCCTAAGATAGCTAATCTTTTATTAGATTCTTATTTCAAAGATATTGCCCAGAACTATCAATCTTCATTGCGTGAAGTACTAAAAGTAGCAATTGACCAAGGTATTCCGGTACCAGGATTCTCAAGTGCTATCGCATATTATGATAGTTATCGTACTGAAACGTTGCCAGCTAACTTAATTCAAGCCCAACGTGATTACTTTGGTGCCCATACGTACCAACGTATCGATAAAGATGGAGTTTTCCATACAAACTGGATGTAAGTTGAAGTATGTAAAGGGATTCGGAGCTCAAAATACTCCCATTAAAATAAAATATCCCCCATCAGGGGGATATTTTACTAATGATGTTGTTATTTAGTTTCAATCGGTAGAAGTCTATCAGAAAGCTCTAAACTTAGTTCTGGTATTTCTAAGAATTTTTTTATACCAAAGGCACAAGCACCCATAATAGATGCATTTTTACCAAGGTCTGAGATTACTAATTCACGGTATTGACTCACTGAAGAAGTTAGATTCGCTTTGATTTCTTCAATTGCATTAGGATATAGGTGTAATAGTTCACTGTTAAGCACAATTGTTTCAGGATTATATAAGTTAATGATGTTATTGAGTCCAATAGATAAGTGTTTTATAAACCTGTTCATGTGTTCGCATACTTCAGGTTCCCTTGTGTTAATCCAGTGTTGGATATCTTGATAGCCAATATCCTTTTTATTCATTTTCTGAGATAATAAGGAGAACAGGCTGGCTTCCGATGCGTATAGTTCCCAACACCCTTTATTTCCACACTTACAAGGCAAGCCATCAGGGAATAACACCATGTGTCCCATTTCTCCGGCGTATCCATGGTAACCTTTAATCACTTCGCCATCCATGATGATTCCAAGACCTATCCCGGAATACATGCTGATGCATAACAGATTATCTGAATGGTGGTGTTTGAAAATTTTCTCTGCAAATGCGCACAGGTTCGCATTGTTTTCAATATGTACACTGATTTCTATATCTTTTTCAAGGTCAGCCTTTAAGTTCTTATTCCGCCATTGGTGTTGGGGAATAAAGAAAATAGTTTCGTCCTTACCAACAGTGCCATGGATTGCAATTACGACGCTAACCAACCCGTATCGTCTGTCAGCAGATTTTATTTGGTAACTTTTGATTTGATTTGCTATTAATTCACGGATCTCATCGTAGTTTGAGGAATTTAGTTCATAAGTATCTGAAAACAATGGGAATCCTAATAAATCAGAAAGTGTATAGGTTATTTCTTTATAATCTAGATCAATGCCTAATACACAGCCCACTTTGCGATTAAGGGAAAGCATAATTGGTCGTCTTCCTACAACGTTATGTTCTTGTTGGGTTTCAAAAATAAGCTCTGTGTCTAATAATTCAGCAACTTGAACAGAAATGGTTGCTTTGTTTAATCCGGTGACCTTAGATAATTCTGCTCTAGATATCATGCCATGTTCGACAATTTTACCTAGAATAAAATTTCTGTTTAATTTTTTTATATATGCACCATCGCCAGTGACCATGGTTATCCCCCTTTGTTTTAGAAAAGTTAAAAGAAATTAATGTTAATCGTATTTATAAATGAATGAAAGAGAGAATAATTAGCTACAAGTGTAGGTTAGATGTGACTAACCCAGAGACTACCTTATTAGAAGCCATGACTCTGAAGTTTTATAGAATTAGCAATTACAATGATGAAAAAAAGAACATCGTAAGTGCTGAAAGGGGTTTCATTCCTTTTATGTCACATCATAACTTATTTTATAATAACATACTTTAATTCACAACTTTATTAAGGTTAGGGTTAGACTTATGCTAAGTTGTAAATTGAAAAATAAAAATAACAATTATATATACGGAAAAGAGGTAAACACATGAAGACACTCTATTTTGATTGCTTCTCTGGAATCAGTGGTGACATGGTTATCGGTGCGCTTTTAGATGCAGGTGCAGACTTTGGTAGATTAGAAAAGGAATTAAAGAAACTCGAAATAGAAGAAGAGTATAAGTTACAACAAAGTAAAGTGGTGAAGAACGGTATTACAAGTACAAAATTTGACGTTGTCTTAAGCGATAAAAATCAGCCGTACCATCATGGACATAGTCACTCTGAAGAGGCCGACCATAAGCATTCGCACAGTCATGCACATACCCATAGCCATACTCATACACATACTCATTCTGATGAAGCCGGACATCAACATTCACATACCCATCACCATCATGATGATGGTCACCATGAACACTCACATCATCACGATCATGACGGGAACCATGACCATTCTCATCGTTCCTATCAAGATATAGTAGCTATCATAAAACAGGCTGGTTTTACTGAACAGGTTGAAACGATGGCTTTGAAGATTTTCAAGAAAATTGGAGAAGCTGAAGGCCATATTCACGGATTACCGTTGGAAACAGTACATTTTCACGAGGTAGGAGCAGTTGATTCAATTGTTGATATTGTCGGAACGGCTATCTTAATTAATGAATTAGAGATAGAAGTTATTAAATCATCACCAGTGGCGGTTGGTTCTGGAAAGATACATATTGATCACGGAGTATATCCGGTGCCAGCTCCTGCAACGCTCGAAATTTTAAAAGGGATTCCTATTCAGCATAGTGAGTTGAAAGCAGAACTAGCAACGCCTACAGGAGCAGCGATAGTAGCTGTCTTGGCTGAGGAATTTGGAACCATTCCTTCTATGGAAGTAAAATCAATTGGCTATGGAGCGGGAACTAAAACATTTCCAATGCACCCGAATGTTCTTCGAGTAATTATTGGCGAAGAAGTAATTTAGTTTTGTTTTAGTGTGACGCAAAATCTATAAAGTGCGACTTAACCAAGACCACTTCAGAAATACACTGCGCTTTACGCGGACGGCTGTTGAGCCTCCTCACGCTGCGCACTCCGGGTCTTACCTATGCCTTTCCATCGCGCAGGACTTGAATTTTACTTCTTGAAATCAACATCGCACGAAGAAAATGGATGCGTATTTTCAAGGAGTCTACGTATTCTGACTACACTGGTATTAGTGTTCTAATTATCGAGGAGTAAAGCCTATGGTTTTCTGTGGAAAGGATTTTTCCCTTAAACATAAAGCTATTCTAAGATGTAGAACTAAACTAACTACAAGATGGTGATGGAGTGGAGGGCAGTCGACTCCAGCGGGAAAAGCGACGGCTGAAATCCCGGAGGAAGTTGAAGCGTTGCCCGCGGAAAGCGACTGCCTAGAGCGTAAATCAACTAGTAGCTACACTACGTCGCAATTCACATCTACTGCGAAGGTAAAAAAGATATATTTTTATCAACAATGAGCCGGTTAAGGTTAAAATAGGACGAGCAAGGGAAGGTTTGAACAATTATGACAACAAGCTATTTATCTGTATTGTTTTTAGGTTTTATACTAGGTATAAAACATTCGTTAGAGCCTGATCATGTTATTGCTGTATCAACAATTGCAAGTAAAAGTAAAAAGCTTTGGCAATCAACATTAGCAGGAGTTTATTGGGGAATAGGACATACAATTACGCTCTTTATTATCGGAATCATCTTCATTCTTGCAAAAGGAGAATTCTCAACGGTGTGGGCGATGTCACTAGAGTTTGTTGTTGGAATTATGTTGGTTTATCTAGGTATATCAAGTATGTTTTTTTATAAAAGTTATCTAGATAAACACCAAGATGGCGATAAAACGTCACTATTTAAATCCATGTTTATCGGATTAGTCCATGGATTAGCAGGCAGTGCAGCTATGATTTTACTAACCATGTCTTCGGTCTCTACTGTGTGGGAAGGTTCGTTGTTTATCTTAATATTTGGTGTTGGTACTATTATCGGAATGCTAGGGTTTACTACTTTACTTGGAGTACCATTTGTAATTAGTAAAGGCAAGTTAGGAGTTAACAGATTCCTTACCAAGACAGCAGGAGCAGTCAGTTTTTTATTTGGTGTCTATTATATATATAATCTTGGGATTACAGAGGGATTATTTCAGATGTGGATACCCTAATCTTTGATTCAAAGGCGTTAGAAGTTGGTACCAACTAAATATGAAAGAACAATCACCCGTTCTAGTAGTGTAATCCAAACTAATAAATCGGGTGATTTTCTGTTATATATGCAAGAAATTATCTCAAAATATAAATAGAAAAGCACTCTCAGTAAATTAATCTTCTAAAGTAAACAATTTGAAGTAATGATTTTTGTATTCCATCCTTATATACTTAAAACAGCTTCACAGAAAGGAATGGCCTGTGTGAATGAACCATTAGTTGTAGGATATCGCTTTCGAGGAAATAAGTTTGATATAAATTATCATAGTCATCTAGAACATTATGAGATTTACTTTTTTCATGCTGGTTCATGTCGATATTTAATTAACAATCAAATTTATGATTTGAGTCCTGGGGATATTTTGTTAATGGATGGCAAGACACTTCATAAACCAAATGTTGATCCAAGTAGTGAATATGTTCGCAGTGTCGTTCATTTTTCACCACAATGGATCCAAGGTGTATTAACTGAATTGAAGAGTTTAAATTTATTAGAAGTTTTTGAAAAACTACACCATTGTTTAATTCGCACCAATGAAAATGAAGAATCAAAACGTTTAGAGCATATCATTTGGCGACTGACAGAGTTACAAAACAATTTTAAACGCTACAATACACAGGTAGAAGCTGAAATGAAAGTGTTAGTAATCGAAATGCTAATAATCGTAAATAGAATTGGTCAAGTCGATTCAAAGAAGATTTTAAGCAGTAGAACTGAAAAAACAGAGCATGCAGAAAATATAGCAGCCTATATCCAAAACCATTTTATGGAGAAATTGACGTTAGACGAATTAGCGGAAGCACTTAACCTAAGTAAGTCATATGTCTCCCATGTATTTAAGGAGATGACAGGATTTACAGTGATGGAATTCCTGATGGGATGTCGGTTAACTCAAGTGAAGTTTTTGCTTGAAATGGAGCCGAACAAACCCTTAAAAGATGTGGCATATGAAAGTGGTTTTGAAAGCGTTTCACATTTTAGTCGGTATTTTAAAGAAAAAGTTGGCGTTACAGCGAAAGAATATCGCAGTGTTCGTTCAAAAATAAGCAATTAGGGGAGAATTAATTATGAAAAAAGTGAAACTAGGAATTATTGGTTTTGGTGCACAAGGTAGTGCCTATGCAGGCTTTATTGCAGAAGGTAAAGTTGAAAACATGGAGGTAGGTGCTATTTGTGACATTGATCCTGACAAAAAAGCACTCGCCACAGAAAAACATCCAGATGCACCTTTTTATGATAACTACACGGAAATGATCGAAAGTGGCAATGTTGACGCAATTGTTACTTGTGTTCCACATTACTTACATCCAGAAATGGGTATTGCCGCACTTAAAGCAAATATTCATGCACTAGTAGAAAAACCTGCTGGTGTCTATACAAAGCAAGTTAGGGAATTAAATGAATTTGCCGATACTAAACCAGAATTAACCTTTGGCATTATGTTTAATCAACGGACAAATGAACTTTACCAAAAAGTGAAAGAGATCGTTGATAATGGCGAAATTGGTGATATCCGTCGAACAAATTGGATTATTACTACATGGTGGAGACCACAAGGTTATTATGACCAAAGTGCATGGAGAGCTACCTGGGAAGGTGAAGGTGGTGGCGTTCTTGTCAACCAAGCCCCCCATCAACTAGATTTGCTTCAATGGATTTGTGGAATGCCGAAAAAAGTTTACTCAAATGTTAAGTATGGCTATCAAAGAGATATAGCGGTAGAAGATGAAGTTACGACAATACTTGACTATGGTAATGGGGCAACAGGTGTGTTTATTACATGTACACATGATGTTATGGGGACAGATCGCTTTGAAATACTAGGTGATAAAGGAAAAATTGTTGTAGATGATAGTAAGAAAGTAACGATAAAGCGCCTTAAGCAACCAGAGTCAGAGATGAGTTCGAATATGAGTATGCAAGATGTGATGGAAATCTTTATGGGCAAAGGTCCTGGAGAATTATATGATGAAGAAGTTATTGAGTTTGAGAGTGTATGGGGTGCACAACACACCGCAGTGCTTAAGAACTTTGCTGCTAACGTTTTAGATGGTACACCACTAATTGCTCCAGGTAGTGATGGAATTCATGGTGTTGCATTTGCAAATGCAATTCATCTATCTAGTTGGTTAGGTAAAGAAGTAGAGCTTCCAGTTGATGAAGACCTGTATTTGGCCGAGTTAAATAAAAAGATAGAGGAAGAAAAACGTACTCCAATTGAAAAATAGATAAAATTTTGTTCATTTAAAAGGTTAAAGGGATTCAGGAAGATAAGCAACTATTATCTAAGAATCCCTTTACTTTACTTAACTTAAATGTGATTAACTCGTTTAAAAGGGGGGTTAGTATATTGATTAAAGTTGCAGTTGTAGGTCTTGGAGATATTTCCAACATACACCTTCCCGTTATCGAAGCGAATCCCAATGTTGAATTGGTAGCTGTATGTGATAGTGAAGAATCGATGAGAGATAATTGGATAGATACTGGGACAGTGTTTTATGCTGATTATCACGAAATGTTAGCTAAAGAAAGTTTAGATTGCGTACACGTTTGTTTACCACATCACCTCCACTACTTAGCAACAAAAGCTTGTGTGGAAAAGGGAGTACATGTTTTCCAGGAAAAGCCCTTAGATAAAGATTTGGAAAACTCTATCAAACTAGTACAGTTAGAGGAATCAAACAAGGATGTAAAGATTTGTATGTCGTTTCAAAACCGTTTCAATGAAACATTTGTTAAATTGCAAGAACTAGTTGAAAGTGGTAAATACGGTAACGTTACAGGCCTGAAAGGGTTAGTAACGTGGTACCGACCAAAGTCCTACTATGCCGAAAAACCATGGCGTGGGAAAATGGAGAAGGCCGGTGGTGGAGTAATGATTAATCAATCCATTCATACGTTAGATTTAATGCAACTAATCGGTGGTAGGATTGAAAAAATCAGAGGATCAATCGATAAATTACTAGACTATGATATTGAGGTAGAAGATACAGCCACAGCTAATATTCAGTTTGCTAATGGGGCGAGAGGGCTATTTTTTGCCACGATAACAAACGCCTCCAACTCAAGTGTCGAACTTCAAATACTATTAGAAAAAGGAAAGTTTACGATAAAAGATAGCGTTTTAACAGCAATCAATCATCTCGGTCAAAAGGAACAAATTATCGAAGACTCAAAGTTATCTGGTTCAAAGTTTTATTATGGGGCAAGCCATTCAAAATTAATTAATCACTTTTATAGATGTATAGAGAATGATACAGATGATTATATCCATGTTAGAGATGGACTCCCAGCGATGCAGATGATTGATGCAATTTGTAATTCGTCTAAAATAAAACAAGAAATTATGATGGAGGTTTGAAAAATGAAAAAAGGTAAAATTGGGGTTCAAATGATGATGCTTAAACAAAAGGTCGAAGAAATCGGTGCCTATCAAACAATGAAAAAGATAAGTGAACTTGGTTACCACGCTGTCGAAGTTTCACAGATTCCGATGACCAAAGAAAATGTAGGCGAGTTAAAGCGAGCTAGTAAAGATTTTGATATTAAAATTGCTGCTCTTTCTGCGGCTTTAGAACCAATGCTACCTGGTGCACCTGGAGAAACCTTAGTTGATAACTTCGACAAATTTGTTAGTGATTGCAAGGAGTTGGATTGTAATTTCTTGCGTATAGGTATGTTGCCTTTAACCGTAATGGGAGATAAAGAAAAAATTATGGATTTCATTAGTAAAGCGGAAGTAATGGCCGATCGTTTAGCTGAGCATGGAATTGAATTATATTACCATACTCACCATATCGAATTTCAGAGATATGATGGGGAATATTTATTAGACCTTATCAAAAATAATACAACTAGACTTGGTTTTGAACTAGATGTTCACTGGATTCAAAGAGCAGGTGTGAATCCAGTAGAGTTTATCAAAAAGTATAAAAACCGTATTTCTCTATTACATTTAAAAGATTACCGAATAGGGAGTTTAGATATTACAGATGAAGATCTTGAAGACATGGGCAAATTCTTCGGGAAATTTACCAACCTGATTGAGTTTGCTGAAGTTGGTGAAGGAAACCTTGATATGACAGCGATAATTGAAGCGGGTCTTGACAGTGGAGCACAATACTTCTTAGTGGAACAAGATGATACGTACGGCGTGGACCCGTTTGATTGTTTAGAAATCTCTGCTAACAACTTACGGGAATTAGGTTACGCAGATTGGTTCTAAAGGACAATTAGATAAGATAAAAAAACTATGTATCATTCAAAAAACATCAAGGGGGACTAGCTTATGAGTAATGATGGCATGAATTATGCGCCAAAGGGTAAACCGAATCCAGTTGTAAAAGAAGGAGAATTCCCAGTTGCGGTGACTGCACTAGATCATGGACACATTAATGGCATGTGTAATGGATTAATAGAAGCTGGTGCAACATTGAAATGGGTCTATGACCCTAATCCAAAGAAGGTAGAGGAATTTCTTGGAATGTTTCCTAATGTCCAAGTTGCCGAGTCATTAGCACAAATCTTAGAGGATAGTTCAATAAAATTAGTGGCGGCAGCGGCGATACCATCTGAACGGAGTGCTCTAGGGAATAAAGTAATGGAATCCGGAAAAGATTATTTTACTGATAAGACTCCTTTTACAACGATGACTCAATTGGCAGAGACAAAACGCGTGGTAGAACGAACCGGTCAAAAGTATATGGTGTATTTCAGTGAACGTCTTCACGTGGAAGGTGCTGTATTTGCCGGGGACCTTATTAAGGATGGTGCCATCGGACGTGTGATTCAAGTGACTGGTTTCGGACCACACCGATTAAATGCAGCAAGTCGTCCGGATTGGTTTTTTAACAAAGAGCAATATGGTGGGATTTTATGTGATATTGGTAGCCACCAAATTGAACAATTTTTGCATTATGCAGGTTGCGAGGATGCGGAAATTTTGCATAGTAAAGTAGGAAATTATAATAATCCTGATCACCCAGAGCTAGAAGATTATGGAGATGCAACTTTAGTTGGTGATAATGGTGCCACCCAAATATTTAAAGTAGATTGGTTTACACCGGATGGATTGAGCACGTGGGGAGACGGAAGAACCTTTATTACTGGAACAGAAGGAACAATCGAGATTCGCAAATATGTCGATGTAGCACGACAAGATACAGGTGATCATCTGTATTTAGTGAATAAAGAAGGCGAAAAACATTACGAATTATCGGGTAAAGTAGGTTTTCCATTCTTTGGAGAACTGATTAAGGATTGTATTAATCGAACAGAAAACGCAATGACCCAAGACCATGCATTTAAAGCAGCCGAGTTGTGTTTAATTGCACAAGAAAAAGCAATAGATGTGACTAGCTAAGATTCTTAAGAGTTATCTCGGAAAAGAGATAACTCTCTTTCTGACTTTAATATTATCTTCAAAATTAGATGAACCATATAAATATGGGGAAACTTCATTGACTCAAATAGTTTAAAATGATATTCTTAACTTATTAATTTGTTTACTAAACAAATTAATAAGTCTGTGATTAAAAGAAGATTATCAAATAATATTTTAGTTCAAGTGATATAGTAAGGATAATAATAAAAAGTACAGAAACGGAGTGGATATTTTATGGGTATTATTCAAGAACTTTTAAAAGATATTCCCGTTCCAAAAATGGCTAAAGTTAAACAGGAGTTTGATGACTCTCAAGTGGACAATCTTGGTGATGTCTTAAGAGCTGGTTTAGACAAAGAACAAATTAAAAAGACGGTTAGACCAGGCATGGAAATCGCTGTTGCAGTAGGTAGTCGAGGATTGGATCGTCTCGTTGAAACGACTGCCGTTACGGTAAAATACCTGCAAGATTTAGGTGCAAAACCTTTCATTGTCCCATGTATGGGGAGTCATGGTGGCGCCTCAGATGAAGGACAAAAAGCTGTACTGGAACATCTGGGTGTCACAAAAGAGAGTGTTAATGCAGAGATACGCTCTTCAATGGAAGTAATTAAAATTGATGAATTATCTAATGGTTTACCTATCTATATTGACAAGATTGCATCAGAGGCTGATGGGATTGTCGTTATCAACAGAGTGAAACCGCATACTGCATTTCGAGGGCCTGTTGAAAGTGGAATTATGAAAATGATTAGTATCGGTTTGGGGAAACAAAAAGGTGCAGAAGCATGTCACCAATTAGGATTCAAGCATATGGCTGAACATGTACCGGCGATGGCCAAAATAATCATAGATAAAATGCCTATTCTATTTGCTGTCGCAACGGTAGAAAATGCGTTTGATAAGGTTGCAAAAATAGACGTATTGCTTCCTGATGAAATTGAAGAAAAAGAAATTGAGTTACAGAAGCTTGCTAAAGAGTCTCTACCAAAGCTCTTCTTTGAAAAAATAGACGTACTTGTCATTGATGAAATAGGGAAAAACATCTCAGGTGATGGCATGGATCCAAACATCACCGGACGTTACCCAACTCCTTATGCATATGGAGGCCCAGATGTCACAAAAATGATTGTACTTGACTTAACCGAGGAGACTGAGGGAAATGCCAATGGAGTTGGCACAGCGGATTTCACGACTCAGCGTCTCGTCGATAAAATGGACCGAGAAGCAACCTATGCGAATGGCCTTACTTCAACGGTTGTAGGACCGACTCATATATCGACAACATTACCTAATGATTACCAAGCAATCCAAGCTGCAATCAAAACTTGTAATATTCTAGATTTTACTAAAGTGAAAATGGTGCGGATTAAAAACACATTAGATATAGGTGAAATTGAAGTGTCAGAATCATTGCTTGACCATGTTAAAGAACATCCAAATATGACACAGGTCTCCAATATCTATGAGATAAACGTTGATAGTGACGGTAATTTGAATTAAATAATAGGGGGAAGATAAGATGAATAATCTATTTGACTTAACAGGTAAAACAGCAGTAGTTCTAGGGGGAAATGGTGTGCTTGGTAGTTCTATGGCTAAAGGACTTTCCGAGCATGGTGCAAAAGTAGCTATAGTTGGACGTAATATGGAAAAAGCGGAAATGGTAACGAAAGAAATTGAGGCAAATGGGGGAACAGCAAAGTCTTTCCAAGCAGATGTAAGTTCTCGTGAATCAATCAATAAGCTTGTAGAAGCAATTGAAACTTGGTCAGGAGGATGGGACATTGTTCTTAATGCGCCTGGTACAAATAGCGCAACACCATTCTTGGAATTAGAGATGGAGGAATGGGATAATATCATGGACGTTAACTTAAAGGGACTTGTCTTTACTACACAAGCCTTTGCTAAAAGAATGATTGAGCTAGGAAGAAAAGGAAATTTTATTAACATATCATCTGTATCTTCAACTACACCACTGTCAAAAGTGTTTACCTATTCAGCATCAAAAGCGGGTGTAAATAGTGTGACACAATTCTTAGCAAAAGAATTTGCTCCGCACGGAATTCGAGTTAATGCAATTATTCCTGGGTTTTTCCCAGCTGAACAAAACCGTAAGATTTTAAGTGAAGAACGGATTGAATCCATCATGAATCATACACCAATGGACCGTTTTGGTGACCCCGAGGAATTACAAGGGGCAGCAGTTTACCTTGCATCTGATAAAGCATCAGGCTTTGTAACAGGATCACTTCTAAGAGTTGATGGCGGATTTGGTAGTATGACAATCTAACTTATCATATATATGTTTGTAGATAGAAGTTTTCAGGATGGAAGGAAATGAAAGCGATGATTAATGAAAAATATGAAAAATTAACATCTATTCTACAAGATATGAACCAGGTGGTTGTAGCCTTTTCAGGAGGGGTGGATAGCACTTTCTTGCTTAAAGTAGCAGTAGATACATTAGGCAAAGCTAACGTGTTAGCTGTCACTGCCGATTCTGAGACCTATCCAACTAGTGAATTATTAGAAGCCAAAGAATTAGCTGAACTGATTGGCGCTAATCACCAAGTAGTTGAAACATCAGAGCTTGCGATTCCGGGTTATACAGAAAATGATAAGAATCGCTGCTATTTCTGTAAAAACAGTTTATTTGATCATTTAATTCCGATTATGTCTGAAAAGGGTTTCCGTAACGTTATCTATGGTGTGATAGCCGATGACCTGAGTGAATATCGCCCTGGTATGAAAGCGGCAAAAGAGCAAGGGGTTAGGGGGCCTTTACAAGAGGCTAATTTATTCAAAGAGGAAATAAGACAACTTTCCAAAGAAAGAGGTTTACCGACATGGGATAAACCTTCATTTGCTTGTCTATCTTCCAGGATTGCCTATGGAGAAACGATTACTCAAGCAAAACTAACAAAGGTAGATAAATCAGAAGCATATTTGAAATCGCTAGGTATTCGTCAAGTGAGAGTGAGAACTCATGAAGAAATTGCTAGAATAGAAGTGGAACCGAAGGATATGACTATCGTGTTAACGAATCACGGAACTATATCGGAAAAACTTCAGGAATTTGGATACAAATATATAACGATGGACTTGATTGGCTATAAGAGCGGTAGTATGAACAAAATATTGTCAAGCTGAATCGGGAAGTAAGGCTTTGGGCTAAAAGCTCAAGGCCTTTTTAATAGAAAAAATGCTAAGGGGGTTACTACCTTGAAAGAATTAGTTATTGGCCTTGATATGGGTACAACCAGTGTCAAAGCAGTTATATTTGATTTAGACGGAAACCTAGTTGAAGAAGCGGAAAAAATGATCACCTCTTTTTATCCTGAGCCCGATTGGGTTGAACAGGACCCAATTGAAATTGAAAGGCAGTCACTGGCTGCAATAAAGGATGTCGTGGCAAAAGCTGGTGTAGATAAAAATGAATTATTAGGACTAGGAATTTCATGTGCAATGCACTCACTTATTTGTGTGGATGAAAATAATGACCCACTCTCACAGATGATCATTTGGGCAGATGGTAGAAGTAGTGAACAAGCAGAAAAGCTTAACAAAACAATTGGAAAAGATATTTATATGAAAACAGGTACTCCAATTCACCCAATGTCCCCTATGCTTAAGCTACTTTGGATGAAGGAAACAAATTACGAGCCATATCGAAATGCTGCTTTTTTTATGTCGATGAAAGAATTTTTATTGCAGAAATGGTTCGGCGAAAGAGTGATTGACTATTCAATGGCTTCTGCATCTGGTCTAATGAACGTAAAGAAGTTGGAATGGGATGAAGAAGTGTTGGAATTAGTAGGTGTTAACGTAGACCAACTGTCTAGGATTGTACCTCCAACGGAAATACTAACAGGGATAGATGAAGCTATTGCTGCTGAAATGAACATATCTTTAGACTTGCCGTTTGTAATTGGAGCTGCTGATGGTCAATTGGCAAACCTCGGAAATGGTGCGATTTCACCAGGTGAAGTGGCTGTATCTGTCGGGACAAGCGGTGCAATCAGACAATTCACCAATGGTGCACCGATAAATGAAAAACAGGAAACGTTTACTTATGCATTTACGGCTGATACTTCTATTATCGGTGGAGCAACCAATAATGGTGGTATTGCTTTACAGTGGTTGAAAGATCTCTTAGAGTTTGATGGAAGTCATGATGAGTTTCTTGCTGACGTAGAGAACATTGAGGTCGGCGCTAATGGCATTCTTTTCCTGCCATATGTAAATGGCGAAAGAGCTCCATTATGGAACCAAAAAGCAAAAGGGAACTTTTTTGGGCTAAGCATTGGCCATAAAAAAGAGCATTTGGCACGTGCTGTACTTGAAGGAATAACATTTAATCTATATCAAATTGGCAAATCATTAGAAGAAGTAGCGGGCAAGCCTGAAAGAATAAGTGTGAACGGTGGATTATCTAAGTCCCCAGTATGGGTTCAAATAATGGCTGATGTATTCGGTAAGGAAATTCACCTTTCGGATACCCACCACAATGCAGCATGGGGAGCAGCGTGGACTGCTTTAGTTGGGATTGATAAGGTTGACTCTTTTGAAGCGATTAAGGAGAATATTCCAACTGGAAAAATAATTCAGCCAAATCACAGCAATCATGAAACATATAAAGCAATATATGAGAAGTATGAAAAAATATCACGAGATTTATCTGTTTATTTTAATTAATAGGAAAGCTGTTTTCTAATAGATTGTTGTTTTGACGCAAAATCTATAAACTACGAAGTAGTATCTTTTATCACTTACACTAATTAAAGTTGAATGCTTATATGCCGTTCCGTCAGAATACTTCGCTTTCCATGGGCACGGCCTCAGCCCAATGTCATCAAGGTAGTCTTACAAATTATGGTAGTTAATTAGTTATTATTATTCTGAATTAGGCTGAAAAGCACTTGACTTTTCAAAAGCACCCCAATAATCGTTTTGAACACTACTTTTTAGGTGTATCAAAATG
>NZ_WJNG01000028.1 GCF_009649745.1 Aquibacillus halophilus
AGAAGACTATAACTCAAGGACCGGGCATCCTATTGCCTTTTTTAAAACACTTTCTAGCAGGTGGTGATAATATTTATGACATCTTTGATCAAACAAAATAAAATGGTATTTATTGGCTATATACCTTGATGACATTGGGCTGAGGCCGTGCCCATGGAAAGCGAAGTATTCTGCCGGAACGGCATATAAGCATTCAATTTTAATTACTGTCAGAGATAAAAGATACTACTTCGTAGTCTATAGATACTCTGTCTAAAACAACAATCTTTTAGAAAGCAGCCAACATAAAAAACGCTGGTATTTAGTAAAAATACTAAATACCAGCGTTATTAATTTTATTATCCTTCTAACAATAAATCATATGGATCTTCAAGTAACTGTTTGATTCGAACAAGGAATTGCACCGCATCTTTACCATCCACAATTCTGTGGTCGTATGACATAGCAATGTACATCATTGGTCGTACTTCAATTGAATCATCCGGCATAGCAATCGGTCGTTTCTGGATAGTATGCATTCCTAGAATACCCACCTGTGGAGTGTTAAGGATTGGTGTTGATAGTAATGACCCAAAAATTCCGCCATTAGTAATAGTGAATGATCCACCCTGAAGGTCGCTAAGCTGTAAGTCTTTATTTTTCGCCTTCTTACCAAGATTTGCAATTTCTGACTCGACACCGGCAAAATCTAAGCGATCTGCATCACGGACAACTGGTACAACAAGTCCATCATCAGTAGATACCGCAATACCGATATCGTAAAATTTCTTCATTACAATCTCGTTGTCTTGAATTTCAGCATTAATATACGGAAATTCTTTTAATGCTCCAACAACTGCTTTCGTGAAGAATGACATAAAGCCTAGTTTTACACCGTGCTTATCAAGAAACTTATCTTTACGTTCACTTCGAAGCTTCATTACAGCAGTCATATCAACTTCATTAAAGGTTGTAAGCATTGCTGCAGTATGTTGTGCTTCAACGAGTCGGTTTGCAATTGTCTGGCGTCGACGAGACATTTTAACACGTTCAACTGGCTTGTCAAACTCCGACTTTTCGGAAGACTTACTCTCTTTTTTCTTTTCTTTCTTAGGTGCCTCGCTTTGTTTTGATGCTCCTTCTGCATGTGCATCAACATCTTCTGGGCGAATTCGACCAAGCGGATCGCGTGATGAAATATCACTTAGATCAATTCCAAGCTCTCGCGCACGCTTACGTGCTGCTGGTGAAGCAACAACAGATTGTTTTTTATCTGAAGATTCACTTTCATTTGTTTCTTTAGGTTCTTCAGATCCTTTTGATTTCTCATCGGATTCAGCTGATTTTCCTTCTTGCTTAGCTTCATCCTTGGGCTCTTCTTTCTTTTCTTTAGTAGACTCAGAATCTGATGAACTATTGTCAGTAGAACCACCAGCTTCACCATTTTCATCTACCTTGGCAATTACATCACCAACTTCAACATCTTCTCCTGCTTCTTTTATAATTTCAGAGATAATGCCAGAGTACTCAGAGTTTACTTCTACATTTACTTTGTCTGTTTCTAATTCTAAAACGGGATCTCCTTTTTCTACTTGATCCCCTTCTTTAACAAGCCACTCGGCAATCGTGCCTTCTGTAATAGATTCTGCTAATTCTGGGACTTTAATTTCCTTCACTGGAATCTCCTCCTTTAGACAGCTCTAAGGCTTCTTGAACAATCCTATTTTGTTCTGATTTGTGTATATTTGGTTCGCCAACTGCTGGTGATGAACGTTCACATCGGCCAACATAATGAAGTTCTTTTTCCCCATTCAACAATTTAAAGAGAGGCTCTTTAACAAAGTTCCAGCTTCCCATATTTCTCGGTTCTTCTTGGACCCAAATAACCTCTTTAATATTTGGACATCCCTTTAAAACCTTCTCAATTTCACCCAATGGGAATGGGTAAATCTGTTCTAATCTTACTACATGAATAGAGTCGTAATTCTTATCTGATTGGCCCATTGCTTCTTCAATATCTACCATAACTTTACCACTACCGATTACTAACCTTTCAGCCTTCTTTGTTGTCTTTGGCAATCCAGGTTGCGGTATTAACGGACGGAATTTGCCTGAAGTAAATTCCTTTGCTTCTGAAGCTACCCGTTGATTTCTTAGTAAACTTTTCGGAGTCATAACAATTAGTGGTCGAGCAGACTCACTATCTACAAGTGCTGCTTGACGTCTTAATAAATGGAAGTATTGCGCACTAGTAGTTACATTGGCAACAATCCAGTTATTTTCCGCTGCAGATGATAAGAAACGTTCTAATCTTGCACTAGAGTGCTCTGGTCCTTGGCCTTCTTGACCATGAGGCAATAAAGCAACCATGTTAGATTTTTCGCCCCATTTCGCACGTCCAGCAGAGATGAACTGGTCAAATATTACCTGTCCGGCATTTGCGAAATCTCCAAACTGAGCTTCCCATAGTACAAGCGTTTTGGGAGCTTGCACGCTATAGCCATACTCAAAACCTAATACTGCCGCTTCAGATAATGGACTATTATGAATATCAAAGGTTGCCTTTGCTTGATCTAATCCATGCATTGGACAATATGTTTCACCAGTTTCTACATCATGAAGGACAAGATGTCTGTGTGCGAATGTTCCACGCTCAGTGTCTTGACCAGTTAATCTTATCGGAATACCATCCTGCAGAATAGAGGCATAAGCTAATGTCTCAGCAGTTGCCCAATCAGCTTTGTTACCTTCTTCTAAAGCTTCGCCACGTTTGTTAAGAATTTTCTCTAACTTTTTAAAGCCATTAAATCCGTCGGGACGTTTTAGTAAACCTTTGTTTAGAGCTTTTAGTTGATCAAGTGGAACAGCAGTTTCAATATCACTAAGACCATTTCTCAAAGCTTGTGGTACAGGCTTCGTTTCAACCTCACCAGTACTATTTTCTTTCATATTACTATAAATATCTTTAAGCTTTTTCTGAAAAGCTTCTATCATTATTTCATGCGTGTCATTCTCTATTATCCCTTGTTCCTGTAGCTTCTTAGCATATAAGAAAGTAACAGTTGGGTGATTATCAATATCTTTATATAAATGCGGCTGAGTAGCACGTGGTTCATCCATCTCATTATGTCCATAACGGCGATAACCAACTAAATCGATTAAGACGTCCTTGTGGAACTTCGTCCGATATTCATATGCAAGCATTACTGCTGATATACATGCCTCTGGATCATCCGCGTTGACATGAATAATTGGTATTTCAAAACCTTTTGCCAAATCACTTGCATACCTTGTTGATCTACCTTGCTGTTGACCTGTTGTAAATCCAACAAGATTATTTGCAATCAAATGAAGGGTTCCACCTGTATGATAACCAGGCAATGAACTCATATTTAACGTTTCTGCAACTACACCTTCTCCAATAAACGCAGCGTCTCCATGTATCATAATACTGAGTGCTTTGTCTTGGTTCTGTTTAGGTTTGCCCGCTTGGAAACGATAGTCCTGTGCAGCTCTTGTTACACCTTGAACAACAGGATTAACAAACTCAAGGTGAGACGGATTGTGTGCAAGAGAAATACGAGTTGGTGAAGGTTTTTCTTCTCCAGCTCTTCGTTCAGCACCGAAGTGATATTTTACATCACCAGTCCATCCATAAGTAATTGATCTTGAACCTGCGGAAGGCAACAACTCTTTGTCTGAAGAATGGTGAAACTCAGAAAAAACTTTATCAAATGGTTTTCCTAAAATATGAGTTAACACACTTAAACGACCACGATGAGCCATTCCCATTAAAATCTCTTCTGTTTTATCATAGAATGAATTTTGAACAATACGGTCAAGCATTGGAACCATCATTTCTAGTCCCTCAATTGAAAAACGCTTTTGTGCGACAAATGTTTTAGCAAGGAAATTTTCAAATCCTTCGACATCTGCCAATTTTTGTAATAATTGCTTTTTCTCTTCTTCACTAAAAGATACTTTGTATGAACCAGTATCAATTTTATCCTGTAGCCATCTTCGCTCTTTGTCATTGTTTACATGATCATACTCAAATGATATGGTTCCGGCATAATTCTGTTTTAGTAAATTAACAGCATCTAATGCCGTTTTGACGTCTTCTGGTGCCTCTTCCCATATCCAGGATGAAGGAATCGCTTCCAAATCACTATTAGTTAAACCATATGTTTTCGGGTCTACTAATGGCGTTTTCCTCACCTTATCTGCACCAACAGGATATATATATGCCTCTAAATGACCATAACGTCGAATAGCCTCAACAAGTTTCATCGCTGAGGTTAGCTTTTTAATATCCTTAGATGACGTTGTATGTGCTGCAGGCTTAGACTCAACTCCTGCTTGATTTATCCATTCTGGAGCCCCATGTTCTTCAAAAATTTCTTTTAAAGTTACATCTACTGCTTCTGGGTCTTCCAAATATGTTTCATATTGTTCTTCCAAATACCCCATGTTTGGACCATGAAAATTTTTCCAGAATCTTTCGCTAGATTCTTTCTGTGTCACGTTTATACCCCCATTAGAAGTTCGCTTTCTTTCTGAATCTTTTACAATTACCCATCCATTATAACATTATAGGACTGAGCTTATACTACTTCAACTAATATACTCTATTTTTTAATATGAAACAATAACATCTCTACGATAATTCGAACAGATTACAATTATTTAAAGCCATTTTCTCTATGTTGCATATAACAATTATCCACAACAGATGCTTATCCTATTTACCATAATAGTTTTCTGAAATTATTTTCGTCTAGTAAAATAAATAATTCCTAATAAAATCAAGATTCCTAATCCCAAGTAAATCAAGTTAGAATATAAACTCATTACATTTAGAATATCGTGCCAGGATTCTCCTAATCTCATTCCAATACTAATTAATATACTATTCCATATAAGTGTTCCCAGTGATGTGAAAAGTAAAAAAGTATTGAGCCTCATCTTTGACATACCCGCTGGTATAGAAATCAAACTTCTTATTAATGGAATCATCCGACCAAAGAACACTGTCCAAACACCATATCGAAGAAACCATCTATCTGCTTTTCTAACATCTTCTTTTTTTAGCCGTAAAACCCGTCCCCATTTTTCAATTATCTGTTCTAGTTTTTCTGCACTTAATTTGTTCCCTATCCAATACAAAACTAAAGCTCCAGTAATTGAGCCCATTGTTGATGTAACTATCATTCCTGTAAAGGACAGGTTTGTTTTTGTCGTCATAAATCCACTAAATGGCAGAACTATTTCTGAAGGTATCGGTGGAAACAAATTCTCAATAACCATAATAAAAAAAACACCAAAATAACCATATTTTTCAATGATAAATATAATCCATTCTTCCACTCGTTTTCTCATCCTTTCGCCAAGAAATATATTGTAGTTTAAAAATAAGGAATAGTCGATTATTTTTTTATATCAAAATAAATTAATTCGTTGTACAATCTAATTGTTATGATAAAACTTTAAGGAGAATACTACTTTGTGGGAGTTATTTGTTGCATTTATTTTAGGAATTGTTGAAGGCTTAACGGAATTTGCCCCTATTTCATCAACGGGACACATGATCATTTTTGATGATATATTATTCAAATCGAAAGAACTATTCTCTCAAGAGGTAGCGAACACGTTTAAAATTGTAATTCAACTTGGTTCAATCTTGGCAGTTGTCGTTATATTTAAAAATAGATTTATAGAACTATTAGGACTAAACAAGACCGACAAAATTCCAGCAAAACGATTATCTATTAAACAAGTTATTGTTGGTATCTTACCCGCTGGAATTTTCGGCTTTCTTTTTGAAGATTTTATCGATGAAAACTTATTTTCTATCGAAACGGTTCTTGTTGGGTTAGTTGTTGGTGCTTTATTAATGATAGCCGCTGATCTTTTCCGTCCTAAGGTTGCTAAGGTTCAAACTGTCGACCAAATAACTTATAAACAAGCATTCCTGATTGGATTGTTCCAATGTTTTGCCTTATGGCCCGGCTTCTCCAGGTCCGGTTCGACTATCTCAGGTGGAGTTTTACTTGGAATTAACCACAGGGCAGCAGCAGACTTTACATTTATTATGGCCGTTCCTATTATGGCGGGTGCCAGTGGGTTGTCCTTAATTAAAAACTGGCAGTATTTTTCGATCGACGTGCTTCCTTTCTTTACAGTTGGGTTTATTAGTGCCTTTATTTTTGCACTGATCTCCATTCGATTTTTCCTTAAGCTAATCAACCGTGTGAAGCTAATTCCATTCGCCATCTATCGGATTGTTTTAGCTATCGTTATTGCTTTAATTATTATGTAAACAAATATAAAAAATGAAATCCTTTATCGCCATGATGAAGATTTCATTCTAAATAAAACAAAGCTATTCAAATAAGCATTTCAGATTTAGAGTACAAACAATCTAAATGCATAGTAAAATGAGCGTTAAATTGCAAAGCCAATTTGATGCTCATTTTTTACTGGTATAATAAAGTTTGTTGACTTTTATTAACCCAAAATACACCCAGTCTTCTGAATCAACCATTCTACGTTGTTTTCAAAACATTTATTCAGAAGTTTTACTTTGGTAACTTATCTTCTAAAATGTTTGTTTTATTAGAAAGGGAAACCATTTCACTTTTTTCCTCTAGCATCAAAATCTTTTGTTTTTTTCAAGATTACTGTTTGAGTCGGACCTACAATTTTCGGGGCTCGTAGTTCGTATTTGATTCCATCGATAAATAGGGTAGAAATCTTATTACTATTGAGATTATCGACAACTGAAATTGTCTCAACTTTATATCCTTCGTTTTTTAAATGTGCAACAACTGCATTATGATAGTTCTGAGGTTCTTTGTACCATTTATACCAATCTTCCAATTCTAATGTAAGCAAATCCCCTTTTTTAAATAACATTTTTATTTTATCAAACAATTAAACCCCACCTTTAATTAGGTAATTAAATCCGGTAAGCTACATGTGGGTTCTTTTCATCTATCACACTTTGTTTAACCGACGTTTATTTCTTAGGTTAAATATACCTCGACACACAAAAAATGGTTACAAATCACCTATAATTTTCACCGCATTTTAGTACACATTTACGTTTACTCAGAGCTCTTTTTTTAAAATTAAACCCTTTCCCTTTAAAACAAGTAAATTAAAATTCCAACTATCGATGCAATGAAAGTAATAAGATAAATAATTCCTAAAATAGGTAGATTGGATTTTAAAGAAGATGATTCATATTTAAGTGATCGCTCCAATTGATTCTCGGAAGAGTCACCTTCTTCTTTATGCTTGGCGAGAGTTTTGCTTTCTTGTAAACCTACCAACAATGTTCCACCAATTGTGATTATGAATAAAACTATCAAAAATATAATTAAACCGCTCATTTGATTCACTCCTAAAACATTTATGGTCCAAGTTTTTCCATTATAACATTCCTCCCAGAATATCAAAAGATGGCTCACGTAACATGAGCCATCTTTTGATATTCTATATAGTTATCGATTTAATAAGCTTCCAACGTATCGTAACAATTCATTGGCTGATGAAGAATTGTAGCCGTACTCATCAACAAGAGTTGCTACCACCTCATTTATTTTCTTTAAATGTTGTTCATCTGGTGTTTTTGTAGACGTTGTTATTTTTACTACGTCCTTCAAATCAGCAAACAGTTTCTTCTGAATTGCCTCACGTAGGCGTTCATGAGATTGATAGTCAAATTTCTTTCCTTTTCTAGCGTAAGCTGAAATACGTATCAAAATCTCTTCTCTAAAGGCTTTTTTTGCATTTTCTGAAATTCCTATTTGTTCTTCAATCGAGCGCATTAGCTTTTCATCCGGATGCATCTCATCCCCAGTTAATGGATCGTGAAGTTTTGACTTGTTACAAAATGCTTCAACATTGTCCAGGTAATTGTCCATGAGTGTTTTAGCCGATTCCTCATAAGAGTAAACAAAAGCCTTCTGTACTTCTTTTTTCGCTATTTCATCGTATTCCTTACGTGCAATGGAAATGAAGTTTAAGTACTTCTCTTGATCATCCTTTGAAATCGAAGGATGGCTATCAAGTCCATCTTTTAGTGATCTCAAAACATCTAGAGCATTAATTGAAGTAATTTCTTTTTTTATAATAGTAGAGGATATTCGATTGATCACATACCTCGGATCAATCCCACTCATTCCCTCATCAGAATGTTCCCGTCTCATTTCCTTTACATCTGCATCACTAAATCCCTCAACATTCTGTCCGTCATACAAGTACATTTTTTTGAGTGGATTAATATTAGCTTGAGTGGATTCTTTTAATCGAGTCAGTACAGTAAACATGGCGGCTACTTTCAGCGTATGGGGTGCTATATGAACATCTTTAATGTCACTTTCCCCAATCATTTTTTGATAAATTCGTTCCTCTTCACTAACTTTCAAATTATAAGGGACTGGCATAACAATCATTCGAGAATGTAGCGCCTCATTTTTTTTGTTAGAAATAAATGAACGGTATTCCGATTCATTTGTATGTGCAACTATTAATTCATCTGCAGAAATAAGCGCAAATCTACCTGCTTTAAAATTACCTTCCTGTGTCAATGACAACAAATGCCAAAGAAACTTTTCATCACATTTAAGCATCTCTTGAAATTCCATCATGCCACGATTCGCCTTGTTCAACTCACCATCAAAACGATATGCCCTGGGATCTGATTCAGAGCCGAACTCAGCAATGGTAGAGAAGTCAATCGATCCTGTTAAATCAGCGATATCCTGTGATTTAGGATCCGACGGACTAAATGTTCCTATCCCTGTTCGCTTATCCTCCGAGAAGAATATTCTTTCGACTAACACGTCCTCAATTCGATCTCCATACTCTTTTTCAAGACGCATTACATTCAGTGGTGACAAATTACCCTCAATCCGTATTCCATACTGTTCTTCAAATTCTGGACGTAAATGCTGAGGAATTAAGTGTAGTGGGTCCTCATGCATCGGACAGCCTTTAATCGCATAAACTCCACCTTCATCAAGCAGTGTATATTGCTCCAGTCCTCTTTTCAGTAAGGTAACTAGTGTAGATTTTCCACCACTCACAGGACCCATCAACAATAGTATTCTTTTTTTAACATCCAATCTTTTAGCTGCAGGATGAAAATACTCATCAACTAATTTCTCCAAGGCCTCTTCTAAACCGAATAGTTCATCTCCAAAAAATTTATATGTCTTTCGACCATCAACTTCTTCTACGCCCTGATGTTTTATCATGTTGTACACTCTAGAATGAGCCGATTGAGCTAAATAGGGACGTTCTTCTAATAACTTTAAATAGTCAGCTAATGTGCCTTCCCACTTAAGTTTTTCTTGTTCTTCTCGATAGCTTTGGACTTTATTTAAAATATCCATAGGGTGACCTCCCATAAAAATGTGTAGCATAAAGCTATTAATACAATCTATGTAACAATGGAAAGGAAAATGAATGGATAGAATAACTGAATAGGAACGATTTAGATGGTTAACACGAGGAAATAGTTATATTTATGATTAAAAACGCGTTTTGAGTTTTTTTGGATCAACAACAATATTTTCTGAGCAAACATCCTTCACAACAATCAAATAATTAGTTATAATATAAGAAACTTGGTAAGGCATGCGATACGTGAAGGAATCAGGTTGTTATTCTGATAGCATAAAATAACTGTAAATTTTACATAATACTACTAACTTATATCAGTATAGGGAGGATTTTTTTATGGGAATAACATTAATAATAGGTGTTAGCATTGTATTTTTATCAGCAATATTTTCTGCTGGCTATGATACAAAACAGATACCAAAAAAATAATTTATTATAAAAGGGTTTCAAGGAATGTCATTTGACATTTTCCTTGAAACCCTTTTTCTTTATCAATGTAAGTATTAGTGTAAACCTGGAAATCCTTGTTGTTTTAGAACATCATAAATTATAATTGCCGCTGTATTAGACAGGTTTAACGACCTAACCTTATCATTGTTAGCCATGTGGATTCGTAAACACTTATCTTCTTTCCCTTCCAATAATTCCTTTGGGATTCCATTTGTTTCTCTACCAAACACAAAAAACAGATCCTTCTCAGAATCACCAAAATCATAATCGGTATAATACTTCGTACCAAAATTTTCAATATAATAGAAATCCCCCAGTGGATTTTCTACGTATAACTCATCTAAGGAATCATAATAACGAATATCTACATTATGCCAATAATCAAGTCCGGCTCTCCGAAGCATTTTATCCTCTGTCGAAAAACCAAGCGGTCGAATTAGATGAAGCACTGTGTTCGTCGCAAGGCACGTACGCGCAATATTCCCTGTATTTGCTGGAATTTCTGGTTGGAACAATACAACATGTATAGTCACTTCTTTCACCTCGAATTACATAATTAACTTGACTAGTATAGCATATATGTTTTTAACACGAATGAATTATAAATAGAATAGTTTCTATTTATATAGAAATTCCTCTATATGACGCATATATACATAATAAAAAATTAATAGCGTTAGTTTCCTATTCTAAAAAACCTATATTTACAGTCAGATGTCCATGCATATGAATCTTCATAAGACCAATACCTTTGACGACTATTATTTGTATGAGCGTTTACAAGGGGCATTCCATCGCTATCTTTATTTACTACGATTGTATTATGATCCCACTTACCATCTCCTTCAAAATCATAACAAATAACGTCTCCTGGTAGCAGTTCCTTCGGACTTTCTAATTCTTTACCCTTCAATCCTTGATTAGAGCCACTTAAATACCAACGTAACGAGTGAGCCACAGCCCAACTATAGCTATACTGCCCATTTTGATACCACCAACCAACACTTTTACTAGCTGCCCCTCGCATTGGTGCTCCACCAGCACGCAAACACTGTGAAACATAGTTTGTACAGTCATTATCAAATCTCCTATATTCAGGATTGTAATCGTTCCACCATCTTTCCGCATACTGAACAGCAGCACGTCGATCATACTCAAACCGGACGGATCTCTTATCCTCCTCACCGATTGATTCAATAACTGGCAGTGGCTCACTGTTGAAAAGATCCTCAACAGCTTCATCTTCAATCAACTTTCCTTTGTAGAATAATGCTCGATGTTTTCTTTCTTCCTCTTCATGATAAAAGGATTGGCCTTTTTTAACAAAAAATACGACACCTAATTTATAATCAACTTTCAATTCGTGTGGGCCTGCCTCATGGCTCCGATAAATTTCCCCTTTGCCGGTAATTCGCACCACACTATTCCCTCTTTGTTTATGAAGTTGCTTTTTATCAGCCACCCAATTTGGCCAATCGGGACTTCTATTGGGTTTTAGTTGATCTATCCAATACTTTTGAATTTGCATACCAATTTCCACATGTATCCACTCCTCACTTAAAACATATGAATAGATAGTTAAGGGAATGAATAAAAAATTGGCTAAACTGATTATCTGCTAATAGGAAGATATTTGGGTACAGAAAAAATTCAAAAAATAGAAAGCTCCAATTGACATTAGCTAATATCAATTGGAGCTTTCTCTAGTTGTAACAAATATTTTTTTTTGTCCATTCCACCATTATAGCCAACTAAGGATCCATTACTACCAATAACTCGATGACAAGGCACGATAATAGATAATGGATTTTTATTGATTGCACCACCAACTGCACGGATTGCTTTAGGAGCTTGAATTTTTTTCGCTATATCCTTATATGACAATATTTCTCCATAAGAAATATCCTGGTAGAGCGCCTGCCACACCTTTTGTTGGAAAGGTGTACCATTAAACCGATATTTAATGGAAAATTGTTTCCTCTCTCCATTGAAATATTCTTTTAACTGTTGTTTAATATCGTTTACTTTAATATGATCTTCTTTAAACTCCGGACATAAAAAATATCGTTGGCTCCAGGAGGCATGTAATGTTCTTAAATCTTTAACACTTCCAAAATCAATCCGACAAAGCCCTTCATCTGTCATTAAAAGTGTGATTGGGCCTATTGGAGTTTCCATCTCATCATAAAACAGGAGGGAACGCTTCCCCATAGACATCCCTTCTTCCCTTTTCTCTAATTGTACAAGAGTACCTACACAAGAAGAAGTACTTTTGGAAAATTTTCTCAAATTAGTTGGAAACGTATTGAAAATTCAAGCCTTTTTCCATTTCAATAATTACTTCTTCATCCAACTCTATCTCCCTTGCAACTTTAATTGCATCAAAAGCTTCTCTAGTACCAATCTTTCCAAGAGCCCAGGCAGCAGTTCCTCTTATTACAGGTCGGGGATCTTTTTGCATAACTCGTATTAAATCCGCAACAGCTGATATCTCTTTATAGTGCGCTAAAGCAATGATTGCATTTCTTTGAATCGGCTTTTTTCCACGCCAAGAACCGGCCATATCACCAAACTTTTCTTTAAACTCCCGGTTAGACATAGACAATAGCGGGATCAATTTCGGTTTAACTAATTCTGGATCCGGTTCGAGTTCAGCGTGCAGATGAAAATCAACATGCTTATTTTTGGGACAAACAACCTGGCAAGTGTCGAATCCATAAAGTTGATTGCCAATAATACCACGATATTCATCATCAAGAAAGCCTTTCGTTTGAGTTAGAAAGGCAATACATTTTTGAGCATTTAGTCTTCCACCTTCTACTAATGCACCTGTGGGACAATTATCAATACACTTTGTACACTCTCCACAACCGTCATCAACTGGCTGATCAGATGGGAAAGGAATGTTGGTAATCATTTCACCAAGATAAACATATGACCCAAACTCAGGTGTAATAATCGCGCAGTTTTTTCCACTGAAACCAATACCAGCCCGTTCTGCAACAGCCCGGTCGGATAGCTCACCTGTATCAACCATAGGTTTATAGTCAAATCCTTCGACTTTTTCTTTAATAAAGGTCCCTAAGAGTTCTAATTTTTCTCGCAGAACATGGTGGTAGTCCTTTCCCCAAGAAGCTCTACAAAAAAGGCCACGGCGATCTCCTTTAACACTTTTAGGTGCATTTTTAAGCCTAGATGGGTATGCAATTGCAATTGCAATAATTGATTGTGCCTCTGACATTAATCTTGCAGGCTCTGTCCGCTCAGCGATACTACCCTTTTCAAAACCAGATTTGAATCCAGAATCCTCCTGAAGCTTCAGCTTTGATTTAAGTTCTGCAAATTCATTAGCTGGGGCAAAACCTATCTTATCGACGCCAATACTTTTACTGTACTCTATGATTTCTTGTTTCAACGTTTCATATGCCATCCCATTCCCCTCCTTTCTGTTTAAGTGTTTATTGTTTGTTTTAGTATTTTGAAGGTTAGGAGAATTAACCAACCCAGCCTAACATCAATTAATTCTACGACATATCTTTTACTTTTGCGGTTCGCAACCGGTTTAATGTCGCAGCGAGTTCAAATCGCCGCGGTCTTGCTATATCCCCTGGATGTTGGTTTGGAAAAGGAGCAAAAGACTTTATACCTTTCTCGTCAAATTGAGTTTCAATTGCATCCATCAATTGGGATAAAGTGTAATCTTTGCGTAACCACTTTTCTTCATCTATATATCTTATAATATCAGCAATCATCCTTGTTTGAGAGCTATCTACTAGCTGCTCCACATAATGTAAGGAGATATCAGTTTTACCCATAACAATTGTTGTTCTACTCTTTGACTGAACTTTGGTTTTATTCCCACGTTTTGTTTGAATACTTTCTGGTAGGAATTGACGGTTTGGCAACATACCAAACTTTTCATTACTTTCTATAGTAGTAGCTCTTGGGTGTTTACCGGCAATTTCCTTTGCCTTTACTGTTACATTAAAAGGTTGGTATTGATCCATCATAATTACTTGATCAGCAGTATCAAAGTAATCACCAGAACCACCCATAACTAAAATAGTTGATACATCTAATTCATTTTTCATTTGCTTTATTTTATCAATAAAAGGTGTGATTGGTTCTTTTTCTTTAGCAACCAATTCCTGCATTCGCTGGTCACGAATCATGAAGTTAGTCGCACTGGTATCCTCATCTATCAAAATTGTCTTTGCTCCTACCTCAAGAGCTTCAACAACATTAGCAGCTTGGGATGTGCTTCCACTAGCATTTTCAGTTGTGAATCGTTTTGTATTCTGCTTGTGTGGTAAATCATTAATAAAAGAGGATATGTTAACTGTTGTAACCTGTCTGCCATCCTCAGCGCGTACCTTGACTGCGTTTGGATCAGTTAAAACAAATTCTCTACCATCACCTCTTATATGATGATACACCCCTCGCTCAATGGCATTCAACAGGGTACTTTTTCCATGATAACCACCACCAACGATTAGAACAATCCCTTTTTTAAGAGCCATACCTGTTACAGGCTCCTGTTGATGGGGAATATCTATCGACACAAGATTGTCTTTTGTACTTTTAAAAGGGACTGAGTCTTTTAATGGTTTATTACTAACTCCACTTTGTCTTGGTAGAATAGATCCCTCAGCGATAAAGGAAATCCAATTATTTTCCTTCATTTGCTCCCGAATCGCTTGATGCTGATCAGCTAGTTGCGTTGCAGCTTCTATCTCATCATCTGTAATAGTGAAAATCGAATTACCTAGTATCGTTGGAATTGCTTTGAAAAATAATTTTTCAGCTTCTTTTCCATTGATACGACGACCATTGGCCGGTAATCCGATAGATAAACAAATCGTGACATGATTAGGATCAAGCGAAACAGCGCTTCGTTCAATAATCTCCTGACCTGGCGCGTCAACTGCAATCATTCCACTTTTACCTGTTCCTTTACCATGGATTGTATTGTTGTTAATCGCATGTGCAACAGACCGTGCAATGATATCTTCTGCATATGTTCGACGATAGTAGTTATCCTTCCAGTGCTCTTTTACTTTCCGATAGGCATTCGGAATAATTACTCTTATTTTTGAAGGAGCAGCAAAAGGATCTCCTTGAACATAATCAATCATGATTTCGTAACGATGAAAAGAATATCTACCTTGTATAGTCTTATATGCTTTATAGCTTTTTCCATCTATTTGTTGAAGTGAACTTTGTAATTCTTTCATTTTTTTACCACCTTTTTAAGATCTAAATTAAAGATCCGATAAAACATTTTCTATAAGTTAGACTTTTTTACGTCTCCCCCAATAGAATACAACCTGATAAGACATAGTTTCAAGCGATGGCTTCACTAATAAAGAAAAAAACAAGTAGAAAATTGGTGAATGGGGTAAAGAGGATTAGACTTTCGAAGTCAAAAGGACATAAATAAACGCAATGTTTCGTTGCCAATCAACGAAACACTGCGTTTCTCACATAAGTATGGAGCGGGTGAAGGGAATCGAACCCTCGACATCAGCTTGGAAGGCTGAGGTTTTACCACTAAACTACACCCGCATTTATAATGTACTTCTTTTTTTGTTTAAAAGAAGTGATGTTTAATATTATAACAACCGTTTATAATCTATGCAACAAAATTTTATCTTTTTTTGTCGAAAACTTTTTCTTTACAAATATAGCCTCACCACTTCCTATACATTTTTCCCCAAAATAGAGATAACTTTTGTTTTTTAAATCAATATACTGAAAACGGTTTCATAAATTCGTAAATACCATTATGATAGGAGTAGATTACTATTAGGGAGTGGAAACGATGGACAAACAATGGGTCGTGGGTATATTGCTATTTGACGAGGTAGAAGTATTAGATTTTGCTGGTCCTTTCGAAGTATTTTCTATAACCGACGATTTAGACACGTTTAAAAAACCATTTATTGTAAAAACAGTATCTGAAACAGGTAAAATGATCACTGCTCGTAATGGACTAATCGTCCAACCAAACTTTAGCTTTGCAACGATGCCAGCCTTTGATATCGTAATTATCCCTGGTGGATACGGAGCAGAACATATTCAAATCAACAATGACAGAGTCATTAGTTGGATAAAAGAACAAAAACAGAAAGTAACGTTACTTACATCGATTTGTACTGGAGCCCTACTCTTAGCAAAAGCAGGAGTACTTGATGGTAAAAAAGCAACGACCCATTGGATGGACGTAGATCGACTTGAAGATGAATTTCCACACATAATAGTTGAAAGAAATGTTAAATTTGTGGATACGGGAGACATCATAACCTCAGCAGGAATTTCTGCTGGTATCGATATGTCGTTTCATATTATTAAAAATTTACTCAATCCTGAAACAGCCCAGACTACTGCTAAGCGAATGGAGTATAACTGGGAGCCAATAGAGAAGTAGTTGTAAATTTTTGCCTGCTTTAATGGTTTCTAATAAAATAAATCTAACTAATTCTAGCTTTTATTTCCTCGATCTTATTCATTTTCATCTCACTACAATTGATTTTCAGGAACTAATCTCCCATTTTAGTAACAACGCAGTATTAACCAAAATAATATAGGACTATACCTTATATTTAGGGGGGATAAAATGCCAGCAATTACTGGAAATGAATATATAAATCGAATTAATAAGCTTAACTCGAATATTTGGGTAGACGGTGTAAAAGTGAAAGGAAATATTTCCGAACACCCTGCTTTTAAGGGGGTTATAAAGAGCCAAGCTAAATTATATGATATGCAACATGACGACCAAACTAAAAAGATAATGACCTATAAATCGCCTACTTCTGGGCATCAAGTGGGGACATCCTACATGCCCCCAAAAACAAAAGATGATTTAGTCAAAAGAAGACAAATGATTCAATACTGGGCGAAAGCACATGGTGGAATGATGGGAAGAAGTCCAGATTATATGAACACCGTATTAATGTCACTTGCAGCTTCGGTGGGTTTTCTACGCGATAAGGATAACTGCTTTCCTGATAACCTAATCAAGTTTTATGAAGAAGCGAGAGAAAATGACTTATCTTTTAGTCATACATTTATTAATCCACAGGTAAACCGATCACAACTATATTTTGAGGAATCTGAAGAACCAATTGCAGCAAAAGTTATGCATGAAACGAAGGACGGGTTGATTGTTAAAGGAGCACGTCTTTTAGCAACACAAGGAGGAATGACAGATGAAATTTTAGTCTTTTCCCCTGGTGGAATAACTGATCAATCCAATGCATTTGCCTTTTCAATTCCAAGTAACACAGAGGGTCTAAAGTTTATTTGCCGTGAATCATTCGTCAATGGAGAATCCTCATTTAACTATCCTCTAAGCTCTCGATTTGAAGAGATAGATTCAATTGTCGTATTCGATAATGTACTAGTCCCTTGGGAACGTGTATTTTTCCATAAAAATCTAAAGGTGGCTAACTCCTTTAAGAATTCAAGTGCTTTTATGCCATTCACATTACACCAAGTTCTTTCAAGGCAAATAGTAAAATCTGAGTTTGTATTGGGAGTTGCCCAATCCATTGTACAAACGATTAACAGTGGGGAATACCAGCATGTTCAAGAAAAATTATCTGAGATTATCATCTCACTAGAAACACTAAAGGCATTATTATCAAAAGCAGAGGAAGAGGCTCAAATAGATGAATTCGGTTTAATGCGCCCCAACCCCACACCCTTATTTGTAGCTATAAACACTTTTCCGAAAATATATCCAAGAATGATAGAAATAATACAGCAATTAGGTACTAGTGGGTTATTATCTATTCCTACTGATCAGGCATTTCAATCAGAAATCAGTAATGATTTGGAGCGATACTTACAAAGTGCAACTTTAAACGCGAAAGACCGTGTAAAGCTGTTTCGATTGGCATGGGACTTAACTATGAGTGGATTTGGTACTCGTCAAACACAGTATGAACGTTACTTCTTTGGTGACCCGGTACGTCTTTCTAGTGAATTATACTTTGGCTACAACAAGAAGGATTGTGTAGATTGGGTGCATGAGTTTATAAAAAATTAAAATTAAGGCTGTTTTCTAAAAGATTATTGTTGACACAAAAGCTATAGACACCGACGTAACTAATATGTTGATTTGCGCTCCGGGCAGTTGCTTTCCGCGGGCAACGCTTCAACTTCCTCGGAAGAAAACCGCTTCCTCCGGGATTTTCAGCCGTCGCTTTTCCCGCAGGACAAGGAAGGCTTCGGCAGCATTGCATCGCACGAAACGTCCACGGCTACGCTTCTCGTAGCCACCAACTATCACGAAAATGGATTCCTAATCAAATCAGAGGTATCACATAGGAATCAAACGTCAATATTTCTAGTAACAATACAACCAGGCTGAAA
>NZ_WJNG01000029.1 GCF_009649745.1 Aquibacillus halophilus
TCGTTCAAAAAACTAGCTTAATTTCTTACTTCACATACTGGTTGTTTCGTTCAGTTTTCAAGGATCAATAGTTGCGGTCGTTTTTGCGACAGCTTATATATTATATCAAGTTAATTTGATAAAGTCAACAACTTTTTATAATATTTTTCTTGTTGTTCTGCGCCTTTCAAAATGGCGACTTAATTAATATACCATGTTGTCTAAACAAAGTCAACAACTATTGTCGAAATTTGTCGAATCAATAGAAGCGAATACTTAATATAACATGTATTAAGTAGTAACGCAATAGAAAAGAGCTATCTTTTTTGATAGCTCTTTTCTATACAAATACGAATATGTGCAATGCAGTCAGTGATGCTATTCCCGGTATTCCTAAGAATCCTGCAATAATTGCTGTGTAGACATTAATAGGTAAGTGCAATCCGATTGAGGCTCCAAAAACATTAAAGAAGAATAAAAACAAAACCCCGATAACTACCTTTACAGTACCCTGTGCCAAGAACCGCATCGGCCTTAGCGGTGCCCCTACTATTAAGAGTAAGGCTATTAACACAATCATACTAGTGATAATAACTGTTGAGTCCACCCTAGTTCCCCCTTCTACTTTCTTTTCTATAAACTATGAAAGTAGAGAGAAAAAAAGAACTCGGATTCAGATATTACCGTAGAGCACTTATTTTTCTTTTACGAGCTTCTCTTAATAGAAAGAAGTATTTCGCTTCTGATACAGAAAGATCATACAAACCTATTTCACTTGGCTCTATACTACGTTCTAAAATAGACTTTAGATTCATCCATTCATTTTTCAATCTAAATAGCTCTTCTAATAAGTTTTCATCTATTTCTTTTCGTCTCATCTTTTTGTTACCTAACATCATACCACCTGCTTTTGTCCCGTCTAAACGAGTAGTTAATTGCACCTAATCATTTTCTTTATAATTCTCTTCTTCCCTCTAGTGCTTTTGAAAGTGTTACTTCGTCAGCATATTCTAAGTCGCCACCCATAGGTAATCCATGAGCAATTCTCGTAATCTTAATACCTGAAGGTTTAATAAGTCTAGAAATATACATTGCTGTTGCTTCTCCTTCAATATTAGGATTAGTTGCAAGAATCAACTCTTCTACTTCTTCATCTTTGAGCCTGTTTAAAAGACTTGGGACGTTGATATCTTCTGGACCTATGCCATCCATAGGTGATATCGCACCATGAAGCACATGGTATTTGCCATTAAACTCTCTCATTTTCTCCATAGCTATTACGTCTTTTGGATCCTGAACTACACATATAAGTGAGCGATCTCTATGATCATCTTGACAAATGGCACATGGATCTTGATCAGTAATATGGCCACAAACAGTACAGTGCGTTAATTCTCTTTTAGCGTTCACTAAGGATTTTGCAAAATCTAACACGTCATCCTCTTTCATATTTAACACAAAGAAAGCCAGGCGAACAGCCGTTTTCGGCCCAATTCCCGGCAATTTTGTAAAGCTATCAATCAGCTTTGAAATCGGTTCTGGATAATACATTAAGTAGCCTCCTAGAACATTCCCCCAGGTAAATTCATACCCTTAGTGAATTGTCCCATCGTATCATTCGTTTTATCATCTACTTGCTTAATTACATCATTTGTTGCTGCTAAGATTAAATCCTGTAGCATTTCAACATCATCAGGATCTACAACTTCTTCATTTATTTCAATATCCGTTATAGTCTTATTACCATTAGCAGTAACCTTTACCATTCCTCCACCAGCAGTTGCTTCGAAGGTCATTTCTTGTAACTCCTCTTGCGCCTTCGCCATATCCTTTTGCATTTTTTGCATTTGTTTCATCATTTTGTTCATGTTTGCTCCACCACCACGCATGGTAATTCCTCCTTATATTTTCAAGTTAATCATGAATCTCTAATAAATCATCACCAACAAGTTTTCTAGCTTCATCTACCAAAGGATCCTCTTGCTGTTCATTATTCTCACCTGGATCCTCTTGTTCTCGCTGTTTTTTCACATAGTCTTCTCTAACATCTTGCCATTCTGCTTCAGGGATTGGGATTATTGTTAATTGTTTTCCCAAAACTTCCGCTAATAATGATTCTATCGTTTGTTTATGGTCCAACGCAAGTGAACAGTGTATTTCATAACGAAATGCCACAACTAACGCTTGTTCAGATGCCGCACTTGGCTTACTATTTTGAATAGTAGCATGTGCCGGAGCGTTTTTTTTCTTCAGTGCATCCATAAAGTTAGCCCATTGTGAATGGACTTGCTTTAATTCAGACTTTGATGCTTCACTCAGTACTTGTCTTATTTTCTCGTATGGAACCTTATAGCTATTTTTATTAGAGCGAGCTGGTGTCCGTTTAGGCGTTACATTTTCTGGTTGCCTATTCGTATTACCGGCCGAATAATTTTCTTTCATAGAAGTTAATTCTTTTTCTAACTGGTCTATTTTACGCGATAATTTTTCTAATATGCTTGAGTCCTCTAGTTTGGCAGAGGTCTGTTTATGTTCAGTGATAGTAAGAATAGCTATTTCTATAAACACTTTTGGACTGTTGGTCCACTTGATTTCCTGTTGGCATTGATTTAATTGTGTTATCGCTTCTTGAATCCAAGTAGCTTCGATTCGTTCAGACAATTGGATAAACTCATCATTTAAAATTGCTCTTTCTAATATACCATCTAACCCCGGAGCACTTTGGTGCATTAATAGGTCTCGAAGATAATAGATCAAATCAAATACAAAACGACTCGGATCCTTACCATTTTGTATAATTTCATCAACATAACGTAAAGCTTGTTGAACATTAGAGTCGTACATCGCTTCAATAGTTTTTATTAATTTTTCTTGAGAAACAGCTCCAGTTACCGCGAGTACATCATTTATCTCTACTTGGTCTTCGCTATATGAAATGGCTTGATCTAACAAACTCAATGCATCACGCATTCCGCCTTCAGCAGCTAAGGCAACCGATTCTAGTGCTTCTCTAGTAACAGAGATTTTTTCTGAATCCGTAATTTCCTGCATTCTTTCAACCATAGCTTGCTGTGAAATGCGTTTAAAATCAAAGCGCTGGCAGCGCGAAATAATTGTTAATGGGATTTTATGAGGTTCGGTTGTTGCTAAAATAAATAATACGTGCTTTGGTGGTTCTTCTAAAGTTTTGAGTAAAGCATTAAATGCTCCAATTGAAAGCATATGCACTTCATCAATAATATACACCTTATAAGTTACAGAACTAGGTGCATATTTCACTTTATCTCTAATATCGCGAATTTGTTCCACACCGTTATTAGACGCAGCATCAATCTCAATCACATCAGATATGGAACCATCTTGAATACCAAGGCATGCTGAACACTGATTGCATGGCTCTTTGGTAGGGGCGTTCTCGCAGTTAATTGTTTTTGCAAATATTTTAGCTGCACTTGTTTTCCCTGTACCTCTTGGGCCAGAAAACAAATAGGCATGAGAAAATTTTTCCTGCGTAATTGCATTCTGCAAGGTACGAGTTATATGTGTTTGTCCTACAACATCAGAAAAGCTTTTTGGCCGCCATACGCGATACAGTGCCTGATAGCTCATTTTTCACCACGATCCCCTCTCCAGAATTCTTTTCTATTATAACTGAATTCCGATAGCGATGTGAACAGTAGACCTCAAAAATATTACTAAAAATGATTGTTTTCGTAATTATTTAAATTAATATGTAAAAACCTCTTGTCAATCAATGACAAGAGGTTAACATTTATAATTATTAAATTTAACACCGTGCACCTATCTTCGATGAAACGACCCTAAGCGTTACTTAAGTTCATGGCTCGACTCAGGCTTCCCCGCGGCACACAAGAATAACTGCTTACTGCTGCTTCCTTCCGGACCTGACAGAATTCACAGGTTCCCATTGCGCAGGACCCGAGTGTCAACACCAATCCCTTAAGGCAGACCTTAAAATCGTTCCACCTCAGATAGGAATTCAGCCTCGCTATAGCGGATTGCGAGTACAGGGCACCGCTACCTCCCCGCCTAGCACGGCAAATTTGCTAACTATTTTTAGTACGCTTTATAAGCGCATGTCTTAGTATAACTAGTTTTATCTAAAATTGCAATGGTGATAAACTGTTAATATTTTCTGCACTAATTTTTGAGGGTTAATAGCCAGTTTAGCCAAAAATACAACAGATTTAATTGATTGTAAAAGCCCTTATGTTCAACTATGCATCTGTTTCTTCGTTGTTTTCCTAAGCACTATAATAATTCACTAGTTGCCTTTTTTACTATTTATCTTTTTACTTTCTCTTAAGTTCCTAAAAAAATTGGTTAGTAATTGACCACATTCTTCTTCTAACATACCACCAATAACCTCAGATTTATGATTAAATCTTGAATCCTCGAGTAAATTCATTAGTGATCCGACACATCCAGCCTTTGGATCATAGGCCCCAAATACTACTCTAGGAATTCTAGACTGTAAGATGGCACCTGCACACATCGGACATGGTTCCAAGGTGACATATAAAGTACAATCCTCTAACCTCCAGCTACTTATTTGTTCATTTGCTTTATCAATTACAATTAATTCTGCATGAGAGGCGGTTGTTTGTAAGGACTCCCTTAAATTAAATCCAGAAGCTATGACCTTTCCTTGATAAACAATAATTGCACCAATAGGTACCTCTCCTAATGCCTCAGCTTTTTTTGCTTCTTCTAATGCTAAACTCATAAATTGTTGATCATTCATCATTTTATCACGCTCTTTTTAAGGATTGTTTGAGATTATTTTTTTAATTGTAACAAAACCAGCTTTTTCTATCCAATTTCATTAAGATTATTGCACCTTTTTTACTTATAGGTCATAGGCTATTTAACGATGGATCATGTTGATTTTTTGAGAGGAGGAACACGTTTGCAAATTCATGTAGTAAAACAAGGGCAATCTTTATATTCCATTGCAAACACGTATGGTACAACTACAGAAGCCTTAGTTGCAGCAAACGAACTAGATGCTCCAGAGCAACTAGTAATCGGGCAGGCATTGGTAGTACCAATTACAGGTCAATTTTATTTTGTCCAACCAGGTGATAGTCTTTATTCTATTGCACAACGATTTGGTATTAACTATCAAGAACTAGCAAGGGTGAACAATATATCAGTCGATCAACCTTTATCCGTGGGGTTTAGACTATATATTCCTGAACAACCAGAACCAACCATTGAAACTAATGCGTATGTTGAACCCTATGGTGAGACTGTATCAGAAACATTGGAAAATTCAGCACGAAAAAATGCACCTTACCTAACCTATCTTGCACCATTTAATTATCGGATTACCCGTAGTGGTGAATTAATTGCGCCACCTTTAAACAATTTTGCAACAATAGCAGCAAATAACCAAGCCACATTAATGCTAGTTGTAAGTAATTTAGAAGAAGGAGCATTTAGTGCTGAGCTCGGGGGGATACTAGTTACAAATGAAACTGTACAAAATACACTACTAGATAATATTATTACGACTGCTGAGAGCGTCGGTTTTAGAGATGTACACTTTGATTTCGAGTTTTTACCTCCAGAGAATAAAGAAGACTATAATCAATTCCTTAGAAAAGCAAAAGAACGCTTGTCAAATGCAGGCTTGCTTATGTCGACTGCACTCGCACCTAAAACAAGTGCCACTCAAGAAGGGGAATGGTATGAGGCTCATGATTATGGAGCACATGGTGAGATAGCCGACTTTGTCGTTCTAATGACTTATGAGTGGGGATATAGCGGTGGTCCAGCAATGGCAGTTTCCCCGATAGACCCTGTACGCCAAGTCGTTGAATATGCTTTAACCGAAATGCCTGCCAATAAAATAATGTTAGGGCAGAATTTATATGGCTATGATTGGACTCTTCCTTATGTAGCAGGTGGTGAATATGCTAAAGCACTTAGCCCTCAACAAGCTATTGCATTAGCTAGAGAACAAAATGTGGCAATTGAATACGATTATGAATCACAAGCTCCATTTTTCTTTTACACTGATGCTGAAGGTAACCGTCATGAGGTTTGGTTTGAGGATGCTAGATCCATTCAAGCAAAATTTGATTTAATTAAAGAATTAAATCTCAGAGGAATAAGTTATTGGAAGCTAGGATTAGCATTTCCGCAAAATTGGCTACTGCTAGAAGGCAACTTTAACATTAAAAAACGAGGATAATACACATGGGGAGTATCTAGTAGATATTCCCTTTTTCAGATTATCAATGAATAGTATATATCATCTAAACTAAGTCACTCTATTAATAAATTGAGTAAAAATTAAAATGAAGTTAAAACTATGATTAATATGGATAAGGAGATGAATTAGAATGGATGTTGATTTAAGGTTTATCGCAAACTGCTTCTTACTAGTTTTTGCTGGAATCTTCTTACTCCGTGTAGCTGGTAGAAAATCAATTTCTCAAATGACTCTAGCTCAAACAGTTATCATGATTTCGATTGGATCGATTATCATTCAACCAATTGTGGAAACGAGTGTAGTACGTACCTTAATAGCTACCGGTATCTTTATTTTTTCACTCATCTTAACTGAATGGTTACAAATTAAATTTAATTTTATCGAAAAACTTGTCACCGGAAAGTCAAAGATTGTTATCCAAGATGGGCAAATCCAATATGATCAACTTAGAAAACGTCGCTTAACTGCAGACCAATTGGAAATGTTTGTTAGAGAAAAAGGAATTAGTAAAATTAGTGATGTGAAAACTGCAACCTTAGAACCCAAAGGAAAACTTGGCTATGAACTAAAAGAAGACGCTCGTCCAGTTACCATTGGTGATCTAAAAAAAATGATTCATCCTAGTATGCTAAATCCATCACAGCTTCCACTCTATCCTAATAATGATCAGCAACAGAGTAATGATCAGATATTTGATGAAATTAAGTCTAATCATAAAAGCGAACACCCTGATTATTTGCAATAAAGCTAACTAAACAAAGGTAATTAACCTGAAATGTTGAGAAACTTCACCATTTTGATTGCTATATTCCATAGTAGAATATCGGTATGACAATGTAAAAGGTATTTCAAATGGAAAGGGGTCTAATTTGATCTTATCTTCACTTATCCAATCAGCCTTCATTCCATTCGCTGCAAACAGAAATTTCTGCCTAAATCCATCACGAAACCATGGGAATTCTTCTTCTTTTCTAGCTCCAGGTTTATTCAAACAAATGTATAAGGAAAGATCATCACAGAACTGAAGTAAATCGAGATGTTGAAGAATTTGTTCATCCGTTTGATTTAAATTAAGCTGCTGTAACAAATACATACGGTATTGCTGTTCTTTTTCTAGAAACTTATTTATACCGTTATCATCTGATTCTTTCGATAAAAAAGAGGTATAATGTAAACTGCATAGAATTGCTCCATATTTTGTTTCTTTTTCTACCTCCCTAATTCCGTTATGATAGGCATTTAATTTTGTGTGAAGTGGAAAACTAACAAAGTCATATGGTTCATTTTTTTCTTTGTTCCATAATAAATGTTTATCTAATGGAATCCATGCACAATCATGATTCCTTATTGCATAGTTGACTTCTGATTTACGTTTGGGATAAGGATAATAATCAGTCTTCCAATGTTGCGCAATTTCATATGAGATATATGCATGTTCATGTTGATTGGTTAATTCCAAATACTTAGGTGTGTGCCTAATTATCATTTTGATACCTTCCTCCTCGCCAATGCTCCTAAACTATTCTTTCCTTCATCCTTAAAAATAACCTACACTTAAAAGACCAGAGTCACTTGCTGACTCTGGTCTTGTTATTATTCTTCTAATGTTGATGTGTCACCTGTTGGTAATCCTAGTTCCCATGATTTTAATAAGCGTCTCATAATTTTACCACTACGGGTTTTAGGGATGGTATCTTTAATTTCTATTTCTCGTGGTGCAGCATGAGCACTTAATCCTAGTTTAACAAATTGACGAATTTCTTCTACTAATTCATCAGAAGCCTCATATCCCTCGTTTAATGTAATGAAGGCTTTAATTATTTCTCCGCGTTCAGGATCTGGTTTACCGATTACCCCTGCTTCGGCAACAGCTGGATGTTCAATTAACTTACTTTCAACCTCAAATGGCCCAACCCTTTCACCAGATGTATTAATTACGTCATCTAAGCGACCTTGGAACCAGAAATAGCCATCTTCATCCATATAAGCACTATCGCCTGAAACATACCAGCCATTTATAAAGTAACTTTCAAATTTACCAGGATTCTTCCATATGGCACGCATCATCGACGGCCAGCCTTGTTTAATGGCGAGGTTACCCATTTGATTTGGAGGTAACTCATTACCTTCATTATCAACTATACCCGCTTCTACACCAGGTATTGGTTTACCCATTGATCCTGGTCGTATATCCATGACAGGATAATTTACTATCAGCATAGCACCGGTTTCCGTCATCCACCACGTATCATGAATGCGTAAGCCAAATGCATCTACAGCCCAAGTGATAACTTCAGGATTTAATGGTTCACCGACACTCATCACATGTCTTAATGAAGACATGTCAAATTGATTAACAACTTTGTCTCCGGAGCTGACTAATTTTCTTAACGCTGTCGGAGCTGTATACCATACAGTAACGTTATTTTGATCGATTGTCCCGTACCAAGACTCTGGGGTGAAGCGACCCCCTCGGATTACATTTGTAACTCCATGTAACCAAGGTGCAAAGATACCATAGCTAGTTCCTGTTACCCAGCCCGGATCAGCAGTACACCAATAGATATCGTCCGGTTTTAAATCAATCACCCATTCACCGGTTGCATAATGCTGTATCATCGCATTATGAACATGGTAGACTCCCTTTGGTTTGCCTGTAGAGCCAGATGTATAATGCAGTAACATACCATCTTCTAAATCAACCCATTCAATTTCAAATTGATCTGAACTATTCTCCATTTCTTTATAGTAATCTACGTAATTATCAGATTTTTCATCATAATCACCAACTAGGACAATCTTTTTCAGATCTGGTAGATCATCTTGTGGGATTCTTTCTAGAAGTTCAGGAGTCGTAATTAACATACTAGCTTCACTGTCTTCTAATCGATCCTTAACGGCCTGTTCCATAAATGCCTCAAATAGCGGTCCGGCGATAGCTCCTACTTTCAAAATACCAAAAAAACTAGCATAAAATTCTGGACTACGAGGCATAAAGAGAAATACACGATCTCCCTTTTTTACTCCCTGTTTCTTTAAGATATTGGCAAATTTATTACTCTCATTTTTTAAATCTGAAAAAGTAAGCTTTTCCTCACGATCAGGAGCTGAATAAATTAATGCAGTTTGGTTTTTCTTATCCGGATTTTCAGCATGACGATCAATCGTCTCATAGGCTATATTAACCTTTCCAGTGTGATACCAACTAAAATTCTTTTTGACTTCCTCCCAACTAAATGCCTTACGCTTTGCTTGATAGTCTTTTAAATTATGGTTCCCTTCTCTTGCTGGGATTGGCTGCATATCCATCTAATCACCTCATTAAATATTTGTAAACGGTTTCAATAAATACAAAAACATCTTCTTTTTAGATAATTAAAAACCGTTTAGTTTTATTTTAAATTTTATAAATATTTTGCTAATTCATTCCCTATTTTATATGATTAGGAAAAATATTAAAAGGATTTGACCTTAATTATTTTGCTACCAATTTTATACGATAAAATTAAAAATCTATTTATGTTTTATCACTTACAAATTGTGTTATATAGCCTATAAGGATAATTTTTAAAAAATATCCTAGTTTCGAGGTAAATTTCTTGACGTTAGTTATTTACTATAATATACTAACTTACATAAAGTAACTTAGTTATAAATGATAACAATAATTTTTTGGAGGTATTTTATAATGGCAAAAACAAAATTAGTGGCAGATCCTGCCCACAGCAGTATTGATTTTTCTGTAAAACACATGATGGTTACTAAGGTTAAGGGTTCATTCAACGAATTTGATACATCAATCGTGGCAGACCCTGAAGACTTAACAACGGCTGACATTGAATTTAATATTGCATTAGCAAGTATTGACACTGGTAACGAAGATCGTGATAATCACTTAAAATCTGCAGATTTCTTTGACGTAGAAAACAACAAAGAAATGAATTTTAAAACAACGAACATCTTGAAAACTTCTGACGATGAATATGATGTCACTGGTGATTTAACAATTAAGGGTGTAACAAATAAAGAGACGTTTAAAGTAGTATTTGAAGGTCAAGGCCAAGACCCTTGGGGTAATCAAGTATTTGGTTTCACAGCTGACGGCAAATTAAATCGTGAGAAATACGGTTTAACTTGGAACGCTAATTTAGAAACCGGCGGTGTTCTTGTAGGTAAAGACGTAAATATTTCTATCGATCTTCAAGTTAAGAAAGAAGCATAATAGTATTAGAAAAAGCATGAGTGGGTTTACCCGCTCATGCTTTTTTATTTAATTTAATTTTCATCATAGGCATTTAATGCATTAACTGCATGCGCAATTGCCGATCCCGCTTTTAATGAAGTCGCCACAAAAATACTTTCAGCTAACTCCTCTTTACAAACTCCTTGTTTTTTGGCCCCTTTTGTATGAATAGCAATACAATATGGACATCCTGTTGTATGTGCTACCGCTACAGCTACAAGTTCCTTTTCCTTTGCTGTTAGAGCGCCTTCTTTCATAGACTGACTATCGAAATCAACAAATGTTTTAAATGTAGCCCCTGATAGTTCAGAAAACTCTTTAAGCCTATTAAAGTATTCCGATTTATACAGTTCATCATCACCGGTGCCATCATATGTATTTAATGCATTTACACCATGAGCTATCGAAGAGCCCGCTTTAAGTGCAGTCGCTACAAAAATACTCTCTGCTAACTGTTCTTTAGTTATTCCTGCTTTTTTAGCATTTCCTACATGTAGATCAATACAATATGGACAACCTGTTGTATGTGCTACCGCTACAGCAATTACTTCCTTCAATGGATGGGAAAGTTTACCTTCAGCTACTGATGCATCATTGAATGCCATGAATTTTTTAAATACGTCTGGTGCCAACTCCCCTAATTCTGGAAGCCTTGAAAAATATTCTTTTTTATAAAGACTAGCCATTCTCATCACCCCTTTTTAGATTTAACTACAATTATACATAATTTGGAAATTTCATGCCAGTAATAAACTTCTCTATGGATAGATTATTTAATTTATAGAAAAATAACATATCCATAATGGGATTCACTAAATTTTTTAATAATATTTCTTATTTTACAGATAATAGAAACTAACATCAGTAATAGAGGTGAACTCGTGTTTCCTTTTCTTAAGTCAAAAAATCAGACTAAAGATAATAATAAAGACAATTCACAAAAAGTGCTTATTTATAAAGAGGTAGAAAAAAATAATGAATATATACGGCAGTTATTCTTTGCAGAAAAAAACAAAGATTTTTCTTTCCGCACGTTGACTGCTAAATATATTCAAAAAAAGGTGCACATATTTTTCTACTCTTCTATTGTTAATAGCGAAAAAATCTATAACGGGATTATTCGCCCGTTATTAGAAGCCGATGGACAATCAATTAAAGACGTTATTACAATTGAAAGTTTAACTGAGATTAAAGACTTCGATCAAGTAGTTAATCAAATCAATAGCGGAAAAGCGGTTATTTTTATTGATGGCGACACTACGGCATACTCGATTGATGTAGCAGAATTTCAAGCACGAGGAGTAGAAAAACCGGAGAATGAAAGGGTAGTAAAAGGACCAAAAGAAGGGTTTACAGAAGCACTTGGAGTCAACGTATCTCTACTGAGAAAAAGATTCCATAATCACAGTTTAATTGCAGAAACAGCTCTTATAGGAACAAGATCGAAATTAGAAGTAAGTCTTATGTATGTAAATGACTTAGTTGACCAAGACATCTTAAAAAATGTAAGGGAAAGATTAGAGAATATATCTGCAGATAATGTTTCTAGTATTGAACTATTGGAACAGTACATAGAGGAGCGTCCCTATTCTATATTCCCGACAATATTGTACACAGAACGGCCAGACTATGCTGCTCAATTTATTGAGGATGGATATATCGTTCTTCTTATGAACAATTCTTCGGCAGCATTAGTACTACCCGCAACATTCTGGTCTTTTTTTCATTCATCTGAGGATCGCTATGCACGTTTTCTTTTTGGTAATTTCACCAGAATTATCCGAATGTTGGCCTTTGCTATTACCCTTCTTAGCTCTGCTACCTATATTGCAGTAACCAACTTTCATAGTGAAATGATACCACCAGACTTGTTATTAGCTATCACTTCTGCTCGGGAACGTGTGCCAATTCCTCTTTTTCTTGAAGTGATCATCATGGAAGTCGCCTTTGAATTAATAAGGGAAGCAGGTATTCGAATTCCAAATCCACTTGGTCCAACGATTGGAATTGTTGGTGCACTAATCCTTGGACAAGCAGCTGTAGAAGCAGGGGTAATTAGCCCGATTATTGTTATTGTTGCTGCCTTATCAGGGCTAACTTCCTTTGCTATACAAAATACGAGCCTGAATCCCTCTGTCCGTCTCTCTAGATTCTTATTTATATTCTGTGCATCCTTTTTTGGAATGCTTAGTCTAGTAGCAGCACTTGTAATATGGGTTCTTTATATGTCTTCCATAAAATCATTTGGTGTCCCATTTTTTGCACCATTATCACCTCATTTCAAGTCAAGGGGTGACATATACTTTCGAAATGTTATCAAGCACGAATTCTGGAGGCCTGGACAAATTAAACCTAAGGATAAAAGAAAAAGCAATTAACCTAATTAAAAAAGAGTGATTCCTTTATGAAAAAAACAAGATTAAAATCTAGGGAACTATTTGCCATCGTTGTAGTAGTAGTTGGCTTTAAACTTGCTGATACAACACCAGCCCAATATGCCCAAGAAGGCCAAAATGCATTTTGGTTGATGCCAATCATTTCATTTTTAGTCATTTTTCCTTCTTTTTTATTACTAATGTACTTATTAAAAAAGTACAAAGATAAAAATTTAATTCAGCTAATGATGATTATTTTAGGTAGGCCTCTTGGCACTATAACTGGATTGGTTGTTTTTTTTATTGCTTATGGTTTGTTAATATTTGATGCTAGAAACTATGCTGATCAAACCAAGTTGCTTTACTTTCCTGAATCACCAACACCAGTTATTTTAGTGATTTTTTTGATTGTTACCTTCTTTGGTGCAAAAAGAGGCTTTCAAGCAATTGGAACATCAACCTTTGTGACCCTTCCCTATCTAAAATTATCAGTATTTATGTTAGCTGTATTAATTATTCAAAAGGTTGTTTGGCTACGCATCTTCCCTATTTTCGGTGAAGGACTTGGAACAATATTATGGGAAGGAGCAAAGCGTGGTGCAACATTTTCCGATCTTTTCATTATTACCATTGCCTACACAGCTTTCAAAAATGGCAAAACCTTCTCAAAAGGTATTTATTTTGGGGCGCTCTTTGCTTTATTTGAAATTGTTTTCTTCTTTTTGTTATATACAACCCTATATGACTATAACTCGATAGATAAAACGGCATTTCCCTTTCACGATATTACGCAATATGTAAACTTCGGCGAATTTTTTACAAATGTTGAAACATTCTTTATGGTTTTTTGGCTTGGTGCAGCCTTTCTACGCTTTATTATTCTTGTCTATTTAGCCAGTTGGATACTAGGTGAAGTCTTATACATGGATGAATTTGAACCTTTTATCCTACCACTTACATTTTTCATATTTCCTTTTAGTTTACTAGTAGAAAACACCATTCTAAACGAACTCGTTTGGCGAAATAGCCTATTTATAATTGCAACTCCTATCTTCATCCTATTACCTCTTATTTTATGGGTTACAGCAAAAGCGAAAGGAGATTTAAAAAAACAATGAACCGACTTTCTCTCTTACTTTACCTTTTTTGTTTCTCTACTCTCGTTGGTTGCTATGACCGGATTGAATTAGAACAGCAGTCCTATGTGATTGCAATTGGTATTGATAAAACTGATGAGGAGGGCCTAGTTGATGTCACCTTCCAAATAGCGAACCCAGAAGTTGGATCTACACCTGGTGGAGGTGGTGAAGGTGAAGAACCCAAGGAAACCGTAACGCTTACCGGTACGGACATAATTTCTGCTACTACTACTGCTAATGCATTTGTATCAAAAGAGTTGAAGCTTGACCACACAAAAGCAATTGTTATTTCAGAGGAATTGGCTCGTTCTGGTGAGTTCTTACGTGTAATCCAAGCTGCTACTCGCACAAATCAAATAAGGAGAGGGGTACAAATCATTGTGACAAAGGAGCCTGCCCAAGAATTCTTAAATAATAACAAACCTAAAATGGAAACAAGACCACATAAGTATTATCAATTAATGCTCAATCGCGCATCGGAAATTGGTATTATACCAGATGCTGATGTCCATCGCTTCTTTCAAATAACAGAAGGAGATGCAGATTTATTTTTAGCTCCCTATGCTACAACAGAAATTGAAGAACAAAAAAAAGGTACTACTGAAGATGACTATATTGCTGGTAACGTACCACAACAAGGTGGTAGTAGTTCTCAGTTTATGGGCTCCGCTGTCCTTAAAGAGGGAACAATGATTGATGTTCTAAATGGCGCTGAAACACGAATTGCCTTAACACTTGATAATACGATTGAATTAACTGATATATATTCTACATATAAAGATCCGATAAAACCAAAATACCGAGTTGCTGGATCATTCGGGAAAAAACGAAATACGGAAGTAAATATAGACTACAAAAAAAACGGCACTACAAAAATAGACATTTTAGTACCGTTTGAATTGGAAATTTTTTCAGTACCTAGTTTGGTCGACTATTCTCGAAATGAAAAAAATAAAGAAATATTAAGGAAAAGTATCGAAGATGAACTGGAGGAAAATGCAAAAGTTTTGATTAAGAAAAGCCAAGAGGAGTATGGTAGTGAACCTTTCTATTGGTCCTTATATGTTCGAGATAATTTTAAAACGGTAAAAGAATATGAGCAAGCAGATTGGAATAAGAAAATATTTCCGACTGCTGAAATAAACATTGAGTATCATCTTATAAAGTTAGAGTTTGGGAAAGCGATAGATGATACGAAACTTAATGAGGTGAGGGACTAATGGGGATTCTTTTTCTTTCAATCCTATCTATTTATGTTGCTGCTTATTGTTTTTCATATGGAAAAACATATGTTAAAAATGGAAATAAATCCGCAGCTACTGCTTACTTCTTGATGGTCATGCTATCACTATCTTCTCCGTTTATTTTTTTCTTTGGTCGATAATGAATGCTTTGTATGAGCTTATTATTTATGATGATTGTCTGTCGTTTGTGTAAAGGAATGTATTCTTATTACATTACTATCTATTTCTACAAATTTAAAAGCGTCAACACAATAGTTGGCGCTTCATAGTGGCCCCAGTAGGATTCGAACCTACGACACATGGTTTAGGAAACCAATGCTCTATCCCCTGAGCTATGGAGCCATAAAGATCATTAATTTTACGACGCTTGTTTATTATACAAGAGACGTTAAATAATTAAAAGTCTAATGATTAACGAAGAAGACACTTACTAACATTAGTAAGTGTCTTCTTCCAATATTACTTATTCGAAATGGTTTGGATCCACAAAACCATCACTATCCATTAGAATAGCTAATGCATCTTGATGGTCCTCTTCATCCACTTCAAACTCAAGTAGATACTTGCGAACAGCTAAATCCTCTTTTCCATTATAACCCTTTAGGGGGGCAATTGCTGAGGGAGTAGAAACAATATTTGTATTGGTGCTTACGTTCCCTAAAGGAACCAAAATTGTTGACTCTGAGTCTTCTGGTATTTTATCAATGTAAGGATTGTTTATCTTTAGCTTATTCAATATCGCTTTAGCAGATTCTGCATCATTTTCACTTTTAAAATAACTACGAATTACTTTAGCCATTTGCTATCAACCTCTCATTTATATTTAACTTCTGTAATATTCATTTCCCTATATCTTTATTAACTAAACAATTATTGTGAAAGTTATTAATTACACAACCTCGGATATATACATATAGTTTGTGCTTAGAAAGTTAATTCATTCAAAATCTTAAGGGTTGAGTTAACTTCTCTAGTAAACTCATCGAGCTGGCTCTGTATCATTTGAATTTTAAAATTAGCCCCGAACTTCTGTGGACACCTACTTAATCCTTCACCCTAACCAACTAAACTAAATGGAAATAGTTTAGTTGGTTATTTCGACGATTCCTACTGTCCGATTGCTACTTTTATATGGTAAAATAAAATTTATCTGTCATTATCTATCGAATATTGTAAATGATTGGAGGAGAAGAAATGAATCAGATACCGTTTATTGCTGTGGAAGGACCCATCGGGGTAGGAAAATCATCGTTATCTAAAAAGCTTGCCTCCTATTTTGAACTTCATCTACTCAAAGAAATTGTTGAAGAGAACCCATTTTTAGGTAAGTTCTATGATGATATAGATGAATGGAGCTTTCAAACAGAGATGTTCTTTCTTTGCAACAGATATAAGCAGTTAGAGGAAATAGAAAAGAAATATTTAAAACTTAAAAAATCAGTGATTGCTGATTATCATATATCCAAAAATATGATTTTTGCAAAACGTACATTACCTGAAAAGCAATTTAACAAGTATTCAGAGATCTATCATATCTTAACTCAAGATATGCCAAAACCTAATGTAATGATCTATATAGATGCAAGCTTAGAAACACTTCTAGATCGGATTCATCTAAGAGGACGAGAAGTTGAAAAAAATATACAACCTGCTTACTTAGCCCAATTATCACAGGATTATCAGGTGTTTATGGCTGAATTTGAACGAATGAATCCAACTATACCAGTTATTAGAATAAATGGAGACGAAATGGATTTTGTCAAAGAGCAACAAGATTTAAAACTGATTATTGAGCAGGTTAAAGAGTATGTAAAAGAAGGGGAAGTTATCCTATGAATTCAAGAGAACGCTATAATATCCCTCACGATAGTATTATCACTATTGCGGGGACAGTCGGCGTCGGCAAATCAACAATGACTAACTCACTAGCAAATGCATTAAACTTTCAAACATCATTTGAGAAGGTAGACACTAATCCTTATCTTGATCAATTTTACGGTGATTTTGAGAGATGGAGTTTTCATTTACAAATTTATTTTTTGGCCGAACGATTTAAGGAACAAAAACGGATTTTTGAATACGGTGGTGGATTTATCCAAGATCGATCGATTTATGAAGATACAGGTATCTTTGCAAAAATGCACTATGAAAAAGGTACCATGTCTAAAATTGATTATGAAACATATCGTAGTCTTTTCGATGCAATGGTTATGACACCTTATTTTCCGCATCCAGATTTGCTCATTTATTTAGAAGGAACATTTGATGACGTAGTTGGACGGATTAAAGAGCGTGGGCGACCAATGGAACAACAAACACCAGTTAGCTATTGGAACGAAATGTTTAACCGTTATGAGGAATGGATTAATAATTTCAACTCTTGTCCAATTCTTCGTTTAAATATAGCAGATTATGATCTTTTAAAGGATGAAAGTTCTATTGAACCAGTGTTAGAAAAAATTGGACACTTTATCCAACAATCACGTAATGGGAAATCTAAACAGTTTACTTAAATTAAAACAATAAGGAAATTGGATGAAAGTTATCCAACTTCCTTTTTTTTGGCTCTTTTCTTCGAACTTGATGTAAAATCCGTCGTAACTTCTGCATTGATTTGCTCTCTTTCACTCTAGTTAAATCGCGCTATACTAACGTTTCGGCAGAATACTTCGCTTTCCATGGGCACGACCTCAGCCTCCTCAGAATCAAAGAACGATTCTTCCGGGGTCTTCG